>NZ_JBIAIU010000017.1:0-193880 GCF_042871565.1 Streptomyces sp. NPDC005775
CGCCCGGTTACATTCCGAACCCGGAAGCTAAGCCTTTCAGCGCCGATGGTACTGCAGGGGGGACCCTGTGGGAGAGTAGGACGCCGCCGAACAATCTTTGAAGGACCCTTGGTCCCAGCGTTCAACGCTGGGACCAAGGGTCCTTTTGTTTTTCCGAAGCGCGTCGGGTGTCCGGCTGCGCGAGAATGTCTGTAGTACCCGATGACAGGAGCACCACCGATGTCCACCAACTCTCCCGACGATCGTTCGGAGCGCGAGCCGCGTCGCCGGGACGGCGGTGACCGGGGCGGCTTCAGCGGCGGTCGTGACGACCGGTCAGGCGGCCAGCGTCGTGACAACGACCGCGGCGGAAATCGGCGCGATGACAGCCGGCCCACCAGCAGTGGCGGCGCCCGTCGAGACGACAGCCGGCCGACCAGCGGTGGCGGCGGCTTCCGTCGTGACGACCGCGACAACCGGGATCGTGCGCCGCGTCGTGACGACAGCCGTGGTGGTTCGTCCGGTGGCGGGTTCCGTCGCGATGACAGCCGTGGTGGTTCGTCCGGTGGTGGCTTCCGTCGCGATGACAGCCGTGGCGGTTCGTCCGGTGGCGGCTTCCGTCGCGATGACAATCGTGGTGGTTCGTCCGGTGGCGGGTTCCGTCGGGACGACAACCGTGGCGGTTCGTCCGGTGGCGGGTTCCGTCGTGATGATCGGGCTCCGCGTCGGGACGATGACCGTGGTGGGCGTCCCAGCGGCGGGTTCGAGCGCCGTGACGACAGCCGTGGTGGTTCGTCCGGTGGTGGGTTCCGTCGTGACGACAGCCGTGGTGGTTCGTCCGGTGGTGGGTTCCGTCGTGACGACAGCCGTGGTGGTTCGTCCGGTGGTGGCTTCCGTCGTGACGACAGCCGTGGCGGCTCCTCCGGTGGCGGGTTCCGTCGCGATGACCGGGCTCCGCGTCGGGACGATGACCGTGGTGCGCGTCCCAGCGGTGGGTTCGAGCGCCGTGACGACCGGCCGCGTGGCCCGCGCCGCGACGACGACAACCGCAGCGGCGGCTTCCGCCGCGATGACAGCCGTCGTGACGACAGCCGTGGCGGTTCGTCCGGTGGCGGGTTCCGTCGTGACGACAGCCGTGGTGGTTCCTCCGGTGGTGGCTTCCGTCGCGATGACAGCCGTGGCGGTTCGTCCGGTGGTGGCTTCCGTCGTGACGACAGCCGTGGTGGTTCCTCCGGCGGTGGCTTCCGTCGCGATGACCGGGCTCCGCGTCGGGACGATGACCGTGGTGGCTCCTCCGGTGGTGGCTTCCGTCGTGATGATCGGGCTCCGCGTCGGGACGATGACCGTGGTGGGCGTCCCAGCGGTGGGTTCGAGCGCCGTGACGACCGGCCGCGTGGCCCGCGCCGCGACGACGACAACCGCAGCGGCGGCTTCCGCCGCGATGACAGCCGTCGTGACGACAGCCGTGGTGGTTCCTCCGGTGGCGGGTTCCGTCGTGACGACAGCCGTGGTGGTTCGTCCGGTGGTGGCTTCCGTCGGGACGACAACCGTGGCGGTTCCTCCGGCGGTGCGTTCCGTGGGCAGCGGGACGATCGCGATCGGGGCGGCTACCGCGGGCGCGACGACCGCGGTGGTTACGAGCGGCGGGATGACCGGGACCGTGAGCCCATCAAGCGGCTTCCGATCCCTGAGGACGTCACCGGTCACGAGATCGACAAGGACGTCCGCCAGGAGCTGATGAGCCTCCCGAAGACGCTGGCCGAGGACGTGGCCAGGAACCTGGTCATGGTGGCCCGTCTCCTTGACGAGGATCCCGAGCAGGCATACGCGTACTCGCGCATCGCCCTGCGGCTGGCCTCGCGTGTGGCCGCCGTGCGGGAGGCCGCCGGCTTCGCCGCCTACGCCACCCAGAAGTACGCCGAGGCGCTGGCGGAGTTCCGCGCGTCCCGGCGGATGACCGGTTCCGTGGAGCTGTGGCCGGTCATGGCCGACTGCGAGCGCGGCCTCGGGCGTCCCGAGCGCGCCATGGCCATGGCAGGTGAGCCCGAGGTCCAGAAGCTGGACAAGGCCGGGCAGGTCGAGATGCGTCTCGTCGCCGCCGGGGCCCGCAGGGACATGGGGCAGATCGACGCCGCCATCGTGACGCTGCAGAGCTCCGAGCTCGCGTCGAGCGCCGTGCACCCGTGGACGCCGCGTCTGCGGTACGCGTACGCCGACGCGCTGCTGGCCGCAGGACGCGAGGACGAGGCGCGTGAGTGGTTCGGGAAGGCCCTGGAGGCGGACAAGGACGGCTCCACGGACGCGTCGGACCGCCTCGCCGAACTGGACGGTGTCGAGTTCGTCGACGCTCTCGGTGACGACGACGACGCCGCACCTGCGGGTGCCGAGGCGCCGGTCGTGGTCGATGCGGACGACGACATCGACGACGAGGACGACGACGAGGACGAGGACGAGGACGAGGACGACGGTCCCGTCAAGGCGTAACGCATAGGAAGAGGGCGGCACCCCATGGGGTGCCGCCCTCTTCTGCGTTCGGGAGGGAGGGCTCAGCCGAGGGCCAGGCTGCGCAGGACCAGGCCCGTGGCCGGCTTGGGGCCGAAGGAGGTCGACTTGCGCGGCATGGTGACGCCCTGCCGGGCCAGGTCCCGTACGACCTCTTCGCGCACCGGATGCATCAGCACCGCGGTGGAGCCGTGGCGCTCGGCCTGTTCGACGGCTGCCTCCGTGTCGTGGATGTAGGCGATGCGGGCCGGGTCGTCGGGAATCCGCCACACGTGGTCGAGCAGGACCGAGTGCAGGACCGTCGCGTCGAGGGTGCGCCAGGCGGCCGGCCGGTCCGTGGGAACGGTACGGGTCAGGAGGGCTTCGTCCGGGCGGTCGATCAGATGGAAGCCGCCGTCGCCCGCGAGCAGGAAGGCGTTGCTCTCGGCCGCCGCCCCGGCCAGTACGTCCAGGGCGTGGGGGAGCGGGCCCTCGACGGCGCGGACACGGAACAGACCGTCGAGCGAGGCCAGCGCGTCGGGGACGGGCAGGCCGTGCAGCAGCCGGTGGATGGAGCGGACGCGGAGCGGATAGCGGGCCGTGTCGACCAGGAGGACCAGCCCGAAGTCCCAGGGCCCCGGGACGGTGTGCTCCCGCTGGAGCCGCAGATACGTGGCCCAGCGGTGGTGGCCGTCGGCGATGAGGGCCTGGCGGCCGGCCAGGTCCGTTTCGATCTCCGCACGGTCGGAGGTGTCGGTGACCGCCCACAGCCGGTGGCTGTAGCCGTCCTCGGTGGTGGTGGCGAGCAGCGGAGGGCGGTGGACGGTCCGCTCGATGACCGCGGTCGCGCCCGTGGCGTCGCCCTCGCTGCGGTAGGTCAGCAGCAGAGGTTCGAGATGCGCGGCGGTGGTCCGCATCAGATCGGCGCGGTCCTCGACGACATGGGCCATCACGTCCTCGTGCGGGAGCACGATGCCGTCGGCGGGTTCCGAGAGCGCCAGGGCGCCGATGACACCGCGCTGGAGGATGTCGCCGTCGCTCTGCTCGTACACGTACAGCGTCGGTTCCGGGTCGGGGGCCAGGACCCCCTCGGCCAGCCAGCGGTTGAGGGTCGCGGCGGCCTGCTCGTGCCGGGCGGCCGCGGAGTCGGCCTGGGGCAGGATCAGGCGGACGATGTTGTGCGGATCCGCCGATTCGAGGTGGAGCAGCCCATCGGGCCGTACGACGACGTCGTACGGGGGCGAGGTCACCGCGGCGAGACTGCCGACCTGCTCGGGGACGTAGCGCAGTCCACGGAACGGAGTCAGCCGCAGTCCTTGGTCCGCCGAGCCTCGTGTGTGCATTTCCGCATCGTATGCGCGGGTCCGGGATGCGCGATGATCGGGGGATACGCAGGCGATGAGGAGCGCGGGATATGAGTCAGGCGAGCAGGACCAGGCCGAGCGGGAGCAGCACCGCGCTGAGCGAGGCGTACGACACGGCGCTGCTCGATCTCGACGGGGTGGTGTACGCGGGCGGGCAGGCCATCGACCATGCCGTCGACGCGCTCGGCACCGCGCGGGACGGTGGGATGCACCTGGCGTACGTCACCAACAACGCGCTGCGGACCCCGGCAGCGGTGGCGGAGCACCTGACGGAGCTGGGGGTGCCCGCCGAGGCCGCCGATGTGATCACGTCGGCGCAGGCCGTGGCCCGGCTGGTCGCCGATCAGCTGCCGGCCGGGGCGCGGGTGCTGGTGATCGGGGGCGAGGGGCTGCGGGTGGCGCTGCGTGAACGGGGGCTGGAGCCGGTGGAGTCGGCGGACGACGACCCGGTCGCGGTGGTGCAGGGGTACGGCGGGCCCGACATGGCGTGGGGCCGGTTCGCCGAGGCCTCGTACGCGATCAATCGCGGGCTGCCGTGGTTCGCGTCCAATACGGATCTGACGATCCCGGGCGCCCGGGGGATCGCGCCGGGCAACGGCGCGGCCGTCGAGGTCGTACGGATCGCCACCGGGGCCGAGCCGCAGGTGGCGGGCAAGCCGCTGCCGCCGATGCACCGAGAGACGGTCCTGCGGACCGGGGCCGAGCGGCCGCTGGTGGTCGGTGACCGGCTCGACACGGACATCGAAGGGGCGTTCAACGGGGGAGTGGACTCCCTGCTGGTGCTCACCGGGGTGACGGACGCGGCGCGGCTGGTGGCCGCGGTGCCCGAGCACCGGCCGACATACGTGGACGCCGACCTGCGTGGTCTGCTGACGGGGCAGCCCGAGGTGACGCGGACGGACGAGGCGTACGCCTGCGGCGGCTGGACGGCCTCCGTACGCGGTGAGGCGCTGGTGCTGGACGGGGACGGGGACGCGCTCGACGGTCTGCGGGCGCTGTGCGCGGCCGCGTGGTCGCACGCCGGAGACGGTTCGTGCGCGCTGGACGCGGGGAAGGCGGTGGCCCGGCTCGGGCTGTAGGGCGAAGCGTCGTCGGCGGCCGGGTCAGCCCGCACCATGCACCGTTCGCCGCCCCTGGAGGGCTGAGCTCATAGTTGGCTAGGCTAACCTAACCGCGTGTTGGTTGAGAGTCCTCCGAAGCCGAGCGCAGGCCCGATAGCCGCGTCGGACAGCGCCGCGCCCCCCGGGCGCCATGCGGCACGCGCCGCAGGTCTCGTGGTGGCGTCGGCCGCCCTGGTGCTCGTGTGCCTCGCGAGTATCGCGATCGGCGCCAAGGGGCTGCCGCTCGCCGATGTGTGGCACGGTCTGTTCCACTACTCGGGGAGCGCCGACGACGTCCTCGTACGGAAGGTACGTATCCCCAGGACCGTGCTCGGGCTGATCGTCGGTGCCGCGCTCGGACTCGCCGGGGCCGTGATGCAGGCGCTGACCCGCAACCCGCTGGCCGAGCCGGGGCTGCTCGGGGTCAACGCGGGGGCGTCGGCGGCGGTCGTCTCCGCCATCAGCTTCTTCGGCGTCACCTCGCTCACCGGGTACGTCTGGTTCGCCTTCGCCGGGGCCGCGATCGTCTCGGTCGCCGTGTACCTGCTCGGCGGCAGCCGGTCCGCCAATCCCGTACGGCTCGCGCTGGCGGGCACGGCCGTCACGGCAGCGCTGTACGGCTACGTGAACGCCGTACAGCTGCTGGATTCGGCGGCACTGGACCGGTTGCGGTTCTGGACCGTCGGCTCGCTGGCCTCCGCGAACACGGAGACCGTCGGCAAGGTGTGGCCGTTCATCGCGCTCGGCGTGCTGCTCACCCTCCTGATCGCGCGGCCGCTCAACGCACTGGAGATGGGCGACGATACGGCGCGGGCACTCGGCGCCCACCTGACCCGGACCCGGGTCCTCGCGATGCTCGCCGTCACCCTCCTGTGCGGCGCCGCGACAGCCGCGTGCGGGCCGATCGTCTTCATCGGGCTGATGATCCCGCACCTGGTGCGCTCGATCACCGGCCCCGACATGCGGTGGATCCTGCCGTACGCGGCCGTGCTCTCCCCGGTGCTCCTGCTCGGCGCGGACGTGGTCGGCCGGATCGTCGCCCGCCCGTCCGAACTGCAGGTCGGCATCGTCACCGCGCTGATCGGCGGACCCGTCTTCATCCACCTCGTACGACGCAAGAGGATGTCCCAGCTGTGAAGGCCACCAAGGAGCAGACGCCGGCGGAGGCCGCGGGGACGGCGCGGTCGGTGCGGGCCGTGCGGACGGCCGGCGGGTACTCGTTCCGGATTCACGCCCGGGCCTCCCTCGTCATCCTGCTGCTCGCCGCCGCGGCGGCGGGTACGGCCGTCGTCCTCATCGGCAGCGGTGACTTCTCGATGACGCCGGGCGAGGTCGTCACCACGCTCTTCGGACACGGCACCTTCCAGCAGGAGTTCATCGTCACGGACCTGCGCCTGCCGCGGGTGCTCGTGGGACTCCTGGTCGGCGCGGCGCTCGGCGCCGGCGGCGCCGTCTTCCAGACCATCTCGCGCAACCCCCTCGGCAGCCCCGACGTGCTCGGGTTTGGCCAGGGCGCCACCGTCGGGGCGCTCACCGTGATCGTCCTCTTCCAGGGCGGTGCGGCCGCCGTCGCGGGCGGCGCGGTGGTCGGCGGTCTGCTGACCGGGGTCGCCGTCTACCTGCTGGCGTGGAAGCGCGGCGTCCACGGATTCCGGCTCGTCCTGGTGGGGGTCGGCGCCGCCGCCATGCTCACCGCCGCGACCCAGTACCTGATCACCAAGGCCGACCTGGTCGACGCGACCCGAGCCGTCGTCTGGATGACCGGCTCGCTCGACGGCCGGGACTGGGCGCAGGTCTGGCCCCTGCTCGTGGTGTGTGCCGTGTTGCTCCCGCTGGTGTTCGGGCACGGGCCCGCGCTGCGGGTGATGGAGATGGGCGACGACGCCGCGTACGCGCTCGGGGTGCGGGTCGAACGCACCCGGCTCGTCCTGATGGGCGCCGCCGTGCTGCTCGTCGCCGTCGCGACGGCCGCGGCGGGGCCGATCGCGTTCGTTTCGCTGAGCGCCCCGCAACTCGCCCGCCGGCTCACCCGCTCCACCGGCCCCAACCTGGTGGCCGCGACCTTCATGGGGGCGGCGCTCCTCCTCGTGGCCGACTGGGTCTCGCTGGAGGCGTTCGGCGACCGGCAACTGCCCGTCGGCGTCGTCACCGGGGTGCTCGGTGGTTGTTATCTGCTGTGGCTCCTGGTGTCCGAGCGCAAGGCGGGCCGGATATGAGAGCCCGCCCACGGGGCCCGGAAGGGGCGTCCGGCACCGCTCCCGCCGCCCCTAGGCCCTGTCGGGAGTTCCCCCGCGGCGTCGCGGCGGAACTCCGGACAAGACCTATTTCGCTCACCGAAACCGATCCGACCCACCCCCGGAGTACGACCATGCAGCGCCTCACCGCGGACTCGGTGACCCTCGGCTACGACCAGCGGGTCATCGCGGAGAACCTCTCGGTCGAGATCCCCGACCACTCGTTCACCGTGATCGTCGGCCCCAACGCCTGCGGGAAGTCGACGCTGCTGCGGGCGCTCTCCCGGATGATGAAGCCGGCCCGGGGCCGTGTGCTGCTGGACGGGGAGTCGATTCACGGCATGCCGGCGAAGAAGGTCGCCAGGACTCTGGGGCTGCTGCCCCAGTCCTCCATCGCACCTGAGGGCATCACGGTGGCGGACCTCGTGGCCCGGGGGCGCTACCCGCACCAGGGGCTGCTCCGGCAGTGGTCACCCGAGGACGAACGCATTGTCGAGGAATCGATGGCGTCGACCGGCGTCGGCACGCTGGGTGATCGCTATGTCGACGAATTGTCCGGCGGTCAGCGCCAGCGGGTCTGGATAGCGATGGCGCTCGCCCAGCAGACGCCGCTCCTGCTGCTCGACGAGCCGACCACGTACCTCGACATCCAGCACCAGATCGATGTGCTCGACCTGTGTGCGGAACTGCACGAGACGCAGGGGCGCACGCTGGTGGCGGTCCTGCACGACCTGAACCATGCCGCGCGCTACGCCACCCATCTCATCGCCATGCGGGAGGGCGAGATCGTCGCGGAGGGCCCGCCCGGGGAGATCGTCACCGCGGAGCTCGTGGAGCGGGTGTTCGGGCTGCGGTGCCAGGTGATCTCCGATCCGGAGACGGGGACGCCACTGGTGGTGCCGGCCGCGCGGGTGCGGGGGCCGCGGGCATCGGTGTCCGGGGGCGCGTGACCCGCGGCCACGCCTCGTCCTCCAGCGCCGGACGGGCTCCGTACGGCCGGCGTCGCAGCCGCGCTAGAGCAGCGATCTGAGTTTCAGCAGGTCGCGGAAGCCCGCCTCCAGGCGGACTCGGCCCGAGCCCCATGCCTTGGCGAAGTTCAGTTCGCCGTTCACCATCGCCACCAGATCGTCCCCGGTCATCGCGAGCCGGATCTCCGCCTTGTCCCGGGGAGGTCCCTCGACCGTGTCCAGGACCCGGATCCGGCCGTCGGTGAGTCGTCCGGTGAACGTCACGTCGAGGTCCTTGATGTGGCAGCTGAGGGAACGGTCGAGTGCCGCCGCGCCGCGCACATCGCCGTCGGCCCCCGCGAGGTTGTCGGAAAGTCTGTCGAGCGCGCTGCGGCACTCCGTCAAGGTCGCCATCGTGACCGACGGTACCGCAGCCCTTCGCGGTAGCGTTTCCCGCATGAGCGACTCGACGCCGGCGCCGGAGACGGCCGCCGGGACCGCGCCCGGCAGGATGCCGCAGGACGCCCCGCAGGAGCCGCCCCCCGCGGTGTCGCACGAGCCTGCCGCCCCGGCGCCCCTCGGGGCCGTGCGCGCGCCCACGGGCGACGCCGGCGTGGACGCGCACCTGGAGCGTCTGGCCGACGTGGACCATCTCGCGGCGGACGGACACATCGAGGTGTACGAGGATGTACACCGTGGCCTGCGCGACGCGCTGACCGCGCTGGACGCCCGGCCCGCACCGATGCCCCCGTCCCCCCACTCGTACGACAACAGGAGCTGAACCGAACGTGGCAGGAGTGGCCCGTCGCCGCCTCGACGCCGAGCTGGTACGCCGAAAGCTCGCCCGCTCACGCGAGCACGCCAGCCAGCTGATCGCCGCAGGACGGGTGACCGTCGGCGGCAACACCGCGACCAAACCGGCCACCCAGGTCGAGACGAGTGCCGCCCTCGTCGTCACCAAGGACGACAGCGACCCCGAGTACGTCTCGCGGGGCGGCCACAAGCTGGCCGGCGCCCTCGCCGCCTTCGTCCCCCTCGGGCTGAAGGTGGAGGGACGGCGGGCACTGGACGCCGGGGCGTCGACCGGTGGGTTCACCGATGTGCTGCTGCGGGCCGGAGCGGCCCGTGTCGTGGCCGTGGACGTCGGCTACGGGCAGCTCGCCTGGTCGCTCCAGTCCGATGAACGCGTCACCGTCAAGGACCGTACCAACGTGCGGGAACTGACCCTGGACGCGATCGACGGCGAGGCGGTGGACCTGGTGGTGGGCGACCTGTCGTTCATCCCGCTCGGCCTCGTGCTGCCCGCCCTGGCGCGTTGCGCCGCCCCCGACGCCGACCTGGTCCTCATGGTCAAGCCCCAGTTCGAGGTCGGCAAGGAGCGTCTCGGCAGCGGCGGTGTGGTGCGCAGCCCCGAGCTGCGCGCCGAAGCGGTACGCGAGGTGGCCCGCCGGGCCTGGGCCCTGGGCCTGGGCGTGCGGGGTGTGACGGCGAGCCCGTTGCCCGGGCCGTCGGGGAACGTCGAGTACTTTCTGTGGCTGCGGGCCGGAGCACCGGAACTTGATCCCGCAGATGTCGACCGTGCAGTGGCGGAGGGGCCTCGTTGACGACGAATGCGGCACGAACAGTCTTTCTCTTGGCACATACCGGCCGTCCGGCCGCGATCCGCAGTGCCGAGCTCGTCGTCCAGGGGCTGCTCCGCAGCGGCCTGGGTGTACGGGTCCTGGCCCACGAGGCGGCCGATCTGCCGCTGCCGCCGTCCGTCGAGACGGTCACCGACACCACGCCCGAGGCGGTCAACGGCTGTGAGCTGCTGATCGTGCTCGGCGGCGACGGGACGCTGCTGCGGGGTGCGGAACTCTCGCGTGCCTCCGGCGTCCCGATGCTGGGCGTCAACCTCGGCCGGGTCGGTTTCCTCGCCGAGGCCGAGCGCGACGACCTCGACAAGGTGGTCGACCGGGTCGTCACCCGCGCGTACACCGTCGAGGAGCGCATGACGATCGACGTCCTCGTGCACAGCAACGGCGCCATCGTCCACACCGACTGGGCGCTCAACGAGGCGGCCGTCCAGAAGGTCTCGCCGGAGCGGATGCTGGAGGTCGTGCTGGAGATCGACGGCCGGCCCGTGACCGGCTTCGGCTGTGACGGCATCGTGTGCGCGACGCCGACCGGCTCCACCGCGTACGCCTTCTCGGCCGGCGGCCCTGTCGTCTGGCCCGAGGTCGAGGCGCTCCTGATGGTCCCGATCAGCGCCCACGCGCTGTTCGCCAAGCCGCTGGTGACCTCGCCGACCTCGGTGCTCGCCGTCGAGGTCCAGCCGCACACCCCGCACGGGGTGCTGTGGTGCGACGGGCGCAGGACCGTGGAGCTGCCCGCGGGCGCGCGCGTCGAGGTCCGGCGCGGTGCTGTGCCCGTACGGCTCGCCCGGCTGCACCAGGCGTCGTTCACGGACCGGCTGGTCGCCAAGTTCGCCCTGCCGGTGTCGGGGTGGCGGGGCGCCCCGCACTGACCCCGGCAGGCTCCCGTACCGGTGGATCCGACGACCCGACCCCGGCCCGTGTGCGCGCGGGCCACGAAACCTCGTATGGTCATGTGCGTGTTGGAGGAGATGCGGATACGGTCGCTCGGAGTCATCGACGACGCGGTGGTGGAACTGTCACCCGGTTTCACCGCGGTGACCGGTGAGACCGGCGCGGGTAAGACCATGGTCGTCACCAGCCTGGGGCTGCTGCTCGGCGGACGCGCCGATCCCGCCCTGGTGCGGATCGGTGCCAAGGCCGCTGTCGTCGAGGGCCGGATCACGGTGGCCGAGGGCGATGCCGCGGCGTTGCGGGCCGAGGAGGCCGGGGCCGAGATCGAGGACGGTGCGCTGCTCATCAGCCGTACCGTTTCCGCGGAAGGGCGCTCCCGCGCCCATCTCGGCGGCAGATCGGTGCCGGTGGGCGTGCTGGCCGAGCTCGCCGACGAACTCGTCGCCGTGCACGGCCAGACCGACCAGCAGGGGCTGCTCAAGCCGGCCCGGCAGCGGCAGGCCCTGGACCGGTACGCGGGCGACGGCGTCGCCGTGCCCCACGCCACGTACGCGGCGGCCTACCGGCGGCTGCGCGAGGTCGCCGGTGAGCTGGACGAGCTGACGACGCGCGCCCGCGAACGCGCCCAGGAAGCCGATCTGCTGCGTTTCGGGCTCAACGAGATCGCCGCCGTCGAACCGCTGCCCGGCGAGGACACCGAGCTCGCCGCCGAGGCCCAGCGCCTCGGCCACGCCGACGCGCTGGCCTCCGCCGCCGCCCTCGCGCACACCGCGCTGGCCGGCAACCCCGAGGACCAGGAGGCCGTCGACGCGACGACGATCGTCGCAGCCGCCGGGCAGGCCCTTGACGGGGTGCGTGCCCACGACCCGGCGCTCGCCGCACTCGCCGAGCGGGTGGGCGAGATCTCCATCCTGCTCGCCGACGTCGCGGTCGAACTGTCCGGGTACGCCGACCAGCTGGACTCCGATCCGCTGCGGCTCGCCGCGGTCGAGGAACGACGGGCCGCGCTCACGGGCCTCACCCGCAAGTACGGCGCGGACATCGCCGCCGTGCTGGCCTGGGCCGAGGACGGGGTGGCCCGGCTGAGCGAGCTGGAGGGCGACGACGACCGGATCGGTGAACTGACCGCGGAGCGGGACGCGCTGCGTGCCGAACTCTCGGTCCTCGGCCAGGCATTGAGCGATGCCCGTACGGAGGCCGCCGCGCTCTTCGCCGAAGCGGTGACCGCGGAACTCGCCTCCCTCGCCATGCCGCACGCCCGTGTCTCCTTCGACATCCGGCAGACCGAGTCGGCGGACGAGGCGTCCGGTATCGAGATCGGCGGACGCAACGTGACCTACGGGCCGTCCGGCGCCGACGAGGTCGAACTCCTGCTGGCCCCGCACCCCGGCGCCCAGCCCCGTCCGATCGCCAAGGGCGCCTCGGGCGGTGAACTGTCCCGGGTGATGCTCGCTGTCGAGGTGGTCTTCGCCGGCTCCGACCCCGTGCCCACCTACCTGTTCGACGAGGTCGACGCGGGCGTCGGCGGCAAGGCGGCCGTCGAGGTCGGGCGCCGGCTGGCGAAGCTCGCCAGGTCGGCCCAGGTCGTGGTCGTCACCCACCTGCCCCAGGTGGCCGCGTTCGCCGACCGGCAGCTGCTGGTCGAGAAGACCGTGGACGGCTCGGTGACCAGGAGCGGCGTCACGGTCCTGGAGGGCGAGGACCGGGTGCGGGAGCTGTCCCGGATGCTCGCGGGCCAGGAGGACTCGGAGACGGCCCGGGCGCACGCGGAGGAGCTGCTGGCCACGGCGCGGGCCGACGTTTAGGGCCTGCGCGGCGGCGGTTCCAGGGGGCTGATTCCGGGATGCCCGGAGCCTCGGGGAATTCACCCGTGCGAGTGGTGCTCCACGCCCGGTTTGTCGCGGTGCGCCCCGGGCGTACCGGGCCGGCCGTGCCGGAACGTGCGTACGGACTGGCATCCTTGGCGGTGTACGTACGGTCGCGGGTGACGCCGCCACCCCGACTCGGGAGCCCCGGGAGCCAATCAACGTGTCACAGCTGCGGACGGTCCAAGTGCTGGGCGGCGGCAGCGCGGGCAGCAGCGCCCATGTCGGCTCGCTGGCCGCCGGACTGATCGCACGAGGTGTACAGGTCACCGTCTGCGCTCCGGCCGCGCTGGACCGCGCCTACGCGTTCTCGGCGACGGGGGCCGGGTTCGCGCCCGTACCGCGGCGCAGCGACCCCGCCGCCCTCGCCGCGCTGCGGGCTGCCTGCGCGGGAGCCGACGTGGTGCACGCGCACGGGCTGCACGCCGCCGTGCGGGCCGCCCTGGCGCTCGGTGGCCGCCGGATCCCGCTGGTCGTCACCTGGCACACCCGGGCCCACGCCGAGGGTGCGCGTCGCCGGCTGCTGCACCTGCTGGAGCGAAGGGTCGCCCGGTCGGCGGCGGTGGTGCTCGGCGTCTCGTCGGACCTGGTCGACCGGGCCCGGCGCCGCGGCGCGCGCGACGCCCGTCTCGCGCCCGTCGCCGTACCCGTCCCACGCGACCCCGCTGCGGTGCCCGAAGGCAAGGTGCGAGCCGAACTCGGCGCGGTGGAGCGGCCGTTGATCATGGCCGTGGGCAGCCTCGTGCCGCATCACGGGTACGGCACCCTGCTCGACGCGGCACGGATGTGGCGCCGGCTCGACCCCGTACCCCTGCTGGTCATCGCGGGCGAGGGGCGGGAGCGGGCGATGTTGCGGCGCCGGATCAAGGTCGAGGACCTGCCCGTCTCGCTGATCGGCAGCCGCACCGATGTCCCCGAACTCCTCGCCGCCGCCGACCTGGTCGTTCTGCCCAGCCGCTGGGAGGCGCGTTCGGTGCTGGCGCAGGAGGCCCTGCGGATCGGTGTGCCGCTGGTGGCCACCGCGGTCGGCGGGGTGCCCGAACTCGTGGGGAACGCGGCGGAACTCGTGCCGTACGGGAACGCGGAGGCGCTCGCCCGGGCCGTGGCCCGGCTGCTCGCCGATCCGGCGGAACGGGACCGGCTGGCCGCCGCCGGCCTCCAGCAGGCGGCGAGTTGGCCGACCGAGGACGACACGATCGCCCAAGTCCTCAGCGTGTACGACGAGTTGGTGCAGCCGCTCGGGGTGGACCGTACCCGCTGACGCCGGGGTTCACGTGGCGTGGCGGCGGGCGCGCAGGGCCAGGCTCAGGGCCAGGACGGCCTGCGGGTCATCCAGATCGGTGCCGAGCAGCTCACCGATGCGGGCCAGGCGGTTGTACAGCGTCTGCCGGTTCAGATGCAGTTCGCGCGCGGTCTCCGCCTTGCGGCCCGCATGGGCCAGATAGGTCTCCAGTGTGGGCAGCAGCGGCGGGCGCGAGGTGCGGTCGTGATCGCGCAGCGGACCGATGGCCCGCTCGACGAACGCCGCCAGATCCGGATGGTCCCGAAGCCGCCACAGGAGCAGATCGATGTCGAGCCGGCGGGCGTCGTACCAGAGCCGGTCGCCGAGCCCCTGAGCCGCCGTGGCCGTCTCCGCCGCGTGCCGCAATCCTGCCCCGGCCGCAGCCCAGCCGCCCGCCACCCCGACCACCACGACGGGGGGATGGGAACCCGCCCGTTCCAGACCGGCCCGCTCCACCCCGGTCCGCAGCGCGGCTGCGACCCGGTCGGCCACCGCCGTACGCTCCGTCTCCGTGCGCAGCCCCAGCAGCAGCGGCACCCGGCCCTCCACCGGCCGCACCCCGAGCAGCACCGGCACCCCCACCGACGACAGCTCCTCCAGGACCGCGCGCGCCAGCAGTGCCCAGTTACCGGAGGGGGAGAGCTCGGGGGCGAGCCGCATCACCACGGGCAGCAGTGGCATCTCGCCCGGCCTGAAGCCGAGGACGCGGGCCTGGGCGGGCGCGTCCTCGGGGGCGATCCGGCCCTCCGCGAGATCGGTGAGGAAATCGCCACGGCCCCGCGCCGCGAGCTCCTCGTCCTGACGGGCCTGCATCAGCACCACCGCGAGGAGACCCGCCGCCCGCTCCGCCGCCATCCGGTGCACCGGCACCAGCGGCCCGTCCACCGCCAGCAGGACCAGCCTGGCGCGTACCGAACCGCTCCCAGGGCCCCCGCCCGGCACGTCCACCAGCAGGGCCCCGACGGGAGGCGACTCGCGGGCCGCCCGGCCGCCGCGCATCCCGTCCCAGACCTGGAGCGGATCGGCGGAGACCGGGCCCGACTCGGTGCCCGCCGCGTACAGCAGCTGTCCGTCCGCCGTCTCCAGGAAGACCGGGTTGGCCGTGAAATCCGCCAGGATGCCGAGCACCTGGGGCACCCCGCCGCCACCGAGCAGCGCCTGGGTGCAGCGCCGGTGCACCTCCTCGGCCTGCCGCAGGAGCGCGTAGTGACCGTTGACGATCTCGGTGTGGATCTCCTCCGTCACCGTCACGAACGGCACCTCGCGGTGGAGCTGTACCAGCGGCAGTCCGGCTGAGCGGGCGGCGTCCACGATCGAGGACGGCAGCCTGCTGAAGCGCGGGCCGAGCTCCACCACGAGGGCGGCGATGCCGCGCTCGGCGAGCCGGCGGACGAACGCGCGCTGCTCGGCGGGGCGGGTGCCGAGCCCCAGACCGGTGGTGAGGAGCAGCTCACCGCCCTTGAGCAGCGAGGCGATGTTGGGGACCTCGCCCGCGTGCACCCAGCGCACGGTGCGGCCGAGCCGGTCGGCGCCGATGACCACCTCGGGGAGTCCGCTGCGCAGCCCCGGCAGCTCAAGGGCTCGCTGCACGGTGATGCCGCCTCGGTTCTCCACTGGCACTGGCCTCGCGCTTCGCGTCGGTCGGACCGGGCGCGTCACGCGGTTGCGGTCGCCCTGGTCAGGAAGGTACCGGCCCGAAGCGCCGGGGGCGTCGTCGGGGCGGCAGGCCGTTGACAGGGGCCGGGCCCGCTGCGATCTTGAAAATCCTGTACCCGGACGAGTGGAGGAACCATGGGCGCCGACGCGCCGCCGTACGAGGAGCCCCTGTTCGGGCCGCTCGTCGACCCCGACTGGCTCGCCGGACGGCTCGGCTCGCCGGGGCTGCTGGTGCTTGACGCCTCCGTCGGTACGCACCGGGGCTCCCCGCGGCGGATCGTGGGGGCGCGGCCGTTCGACATCGACGGTGCGCTCTGCGACCCCACGGCTCCGCTGCCCCACACGATGCCCGATGCCGCCCGGTTCACACAGGAGCTGCGCTCCCTGGGCCTCCACGACGGCGACACGGTCGTGGTCTACGACGCCGTGGGCATCTACTCCAGCGCCCGCGCCTGGTGGATGCTCCGGGCGATGGGCTTCGACCGGGTCGCGGTGCTCGACGGGGGGCTGCCCGGATGGGCGGCCGCCGGTCTGCCGATGGAGAGCGGCGCGCCCGCGGCGCCCGCCGAGCGCGGCGACTTCACGGCCGTGCCGCGCGCGGGGATGTTCGTGGGGGCCGACGAGGTGGCGGCGGCCCTCGCCGACCCGGCGTCCGCCGTCTTCGACGCCCGGACCCGGGGACGCTTCGACGGTACGGCCCCCGAGCCGCGCGCGGGCCTGCGCGGCGGCCATATGCCCGGGGCGGTCAACCTGCCTTTCGGCGAGATCCAGCAGGAGGGCCGGATGCGCACCGGGGCGGAACTGCGGGCCGCTTTCACCGGTCCGGCGCAGGGCCGGGAAAGGCTGCTCTTCAGCTGCGGATCGGGTGTCACCGCCTGTGTGCTGACGCTGGGCGCCGCGCTGGCCGGGTACCGCGACCTGGCGGTGTACGACGGCTCCTGGAGCGAGTGGGGGCTGCCCTCGGAGGGCCGCCCGGTCGTGACGGGGCGGGAGACGGCGACCGGCTGAGACGCGGGGGCCGGCACGGGGCCTCATCGAGTCGGCGCGCATCGGTGGCGAGCGTGGGGTGGTGGCGAGCGCCGGGTGACCCGCGTACGGCCCGCGGCCGACCCGAGACGGCGGAGTGGGCCCCGTGCGGCGGGGCCCACTCAGCCGCCTCACCTACCGGACGTACCGGACGGGCGACGCCGCGGTGAGCCTTCCCCGGCCCACCGCGGCCCGGTCCGTCAGCCCACGTACGCCCCGCTCGCCGTCAGCCGCAGCGCCGTGTCGATCAGCGGCACATGGCTGAACGCCTGCGGGAAGTTGCCCACCTGGCGCTGCAGCCGCGCGTCCCACTCCTCGGCCAGCAGGCCCAGGTCGTTGCGCAGGGACAGCAGGCGCTCGAACAGCTGACGGGCCTCGTCGACCCGCCCGATCATCGCCAGGTCGTCCGCCAGCCAGAACGAGCACGCCAGGAACGCGCCCTCGTCGCCCTCCAGGCCGTCCACCCCCGCGTTGTCACCCGAGGTGGGATAGCGGAGCACGAAGCCGTCCTCGGTGGACAGCTCCCGCTGGATCGCCTCGATCGTGCCGATGACCCGCTTGTCGTCGGGCGGCAGGAACCCCATCTGCGGGATCAGCAGCAGGGAGGCGTCCAGTTCCTTCGACCCGTAGGACTGGGTGAAGGTGTTGCGCTCCGGGTCGTAGCCCCGGTCGCAGACGTCGCGGTGGATGTCGTCGCGCAGCTCGCGCCACTTCTCCAGCGGCCCGTCCGTGTCACCGGACTCGATCAGCTTGATCGTCCGGTCGACCGCCACCCAGGCCATCACCTTGGAGTGCACGAAGTGCCGGCGCGGACCGCGCACCTCCCAGATGCCCTCGTCCGGCTCGTCCCAGTGCTTCTCCAGGTACTCGATCAGCTTGAGCTGGAGACCGGTCGCGTAGTCGTTACGGGTCAGCCCCGTCATGTGCGCGAGGTGCAGGGCCTCGGTGACCTCGCCGTACACGTCCAGCTGGAGCTGGCCCGCTGCGCCGTTGCCGACCCGGACCGGGCCGGAGTTCTCGTAACCCGGCAGCCACTCCAGCTCGGCCTCGCCCAGCTCCCGCTCGCCCGCGATGCCGTACATGATCTGGAGGTTCTCGGGGTCGCCGGCGACCGCCCGCAGCAGCCACTCGCGCCAGGCGCGGGCCTCCTCCCGGTAGCCCGTGCGCAGCAGCGAGGAGAGGGTGATCGCGGCGTCGCGCAGCCAGGTGTAGCGGTAGTCCCAGTTGCGGGAGCCGCCGATGTCCTCCGGCAGGGAGGTGGTCGGCGCGGCGACGATGCCGCCGGTCGGCGCGTACGTCAGGGCCTTCAGGGTGATCAGCGAGCGGACCACGGCCTCGCGGTAGGGACCGTGGTACGTGCACTGCTCGACCCACTCGCGCCAGAAGTCCGCGGTGGCCTCAAGCGAGCCCTCCGGGTCGGGGAGCGCGGGCGGCTCGCGGTGCGAGGGCTGCCAGCTGATGGTGAACGCGATCCGGTCACCGGGGGCGACGGTGAAGTCGGAGTACGTCGTCAGGTTCTCGCCGTACGTCTCGGCAGGGGTGTCGTACCAGACCGAGTCGGGGCCCGCGACGGCGACCGTACGGCCGTCCACCTTGTGCACCCACGGGGTGACGCGCCCGTAGCTGAACCGCATCCGCAGCTCCGAGCGCATCGGCACCCGGCCGCTGATCCCCTCCACGATCCGGATCAGCTGGGGCGCGCCGTCGCGCGGCGGCATGAAATCGGTCACTCTGACCGTGCCGCGCGGCGTGTCCCATTCCGATTCCAGGATCAGTGAGTCCCCGCGATAGCGGCGACGGTCCGCCGGCGGCGGCTGTGCGCCCTCCGCGCGGGCCGGTCCCAGGCGCCAGAAGCCATGCTCCTCGGTGCCCAGCAGTCCCGCGAAGACGGCGTGTGAATCGAAGCGGGGCAGGCACAGCCAGTCGGCTGTGCCGTCCCGGCAGACCAGGGCGGCGGTCTGCATGTCTCCGATGAGTGCGTAATCCTCGATGCGCCCGGCCACGTGCATCTCCAGTCGAACGGCCATGTCGCCCCGTAGGGCGCTTACTGCGGGTCAAGAGGTCGTTGCTAGGGGTTGATGTGGGGGACCTGCGAGCTCTTACCTCGCCCGGAGCGAGTGTCCGAGCAGGATACGACGCACCCGGGTGATCCGCGCGACGCACTTGACAACCGAAGTGAGCCGAACGGGTGGGGTGTGAGAGACGTGCGGTGATCCCGTGACCTACATGTGCCGGGAGTGGCCGGAAGCAGGCTCTCTTCGTCGCTGTTACCCTGGTAGCCCGTGGACGGTGGTCGTCAGCGACAGCAGACGAGGCCCCCGAACCGCAGCGACGGCACCTCCGGATTCTCCGGACGGGTACGCCGGCACGCACCTCAGAATCGCGACCACGGGAGCCCCCTTTGGCTATGCAGCCCACATCCACGACGACCAAGCACATCTTCGTCACCGGGGGTGTCGCCTCTTCCCTCGGCAAGGGTCTGACTGCCTCCAGCCTCGGTGCCCTGCTCAAGGCGCGCGGCCTCCGGGTCACCATGCAGAAGCTCGACCCGTACCTGAACGTCGACCCGGGCACGATGAACCCGTTCCAGCACGGCGAGGTGTTCGTCACCAACGACGGCGCCGAGACCGACCTGGACATCGGCCACTACGAGCGCTTCCTCGACGTGGACCTCGACGGCTCCGCCAACGTCACCACCGGCCAGGTCTACTCGACGGTCATCGCCAAGGAGCGGCGCGGCGAGTACCTCGGTGACACCGTGCAGGTCATCCCGCACATCACCAACGAGATCAAGCACCGCATCCGCCGCATGGCCACCGACGACGTCGACGTCGTCATCACGGAGGTCGGCGGCACGGTCGGCGACATCGAGTCGCTGCCGTTCCTGGAGACCGTCCGCCAGGTCCGCCACGAGGTCGGCCGGGACAACGTCTTCGTCGTGCACATCTCGCTGCTGCCCTACATCGGCCCGTCCGGCGAGCTGAAGACCAAGCCCACCCAGCACTCGGTCGCGGCCCTGCGCAACATCGGTATCCAGCCGGACGCCATCGTGCTCCGCGCCGACCGCGAGGTGCCGACCGCCATCAAGCGCAAGATCTCGCTGATGTGCGACGTCGACGAGGCCGCCGTGGTGGCCTGCCCCGACGCGAAGTCGATCTACGACATCCCGAAGGTGCTGCACTCCGAGGGTCTGGACGCCTACGTCGTGCGCAAGCTCGACCTGCCGTTCCGCGACGTCGACTGGACCACCTGGGGCGACCTGCTGGACCGCGTCCACAACCCCGACCACGAGGTCACCGTCGCGCTGGTCGGCAAGTACATCGACCTGCCCGACGCCTACCTCTCGGTCACCGAGGCCATCCGGGCCGGCGGCTTCGCCAACAAGGCCCGCGTCAAGGTCAAGTGGGTCGCCTCCGACGACTGCAAGACCCCGGCCGGAGCCAAGAAGCAGCTCGGCGACGTGGACGCCGTCTGCATCCCCGGCGGCTTCGGCGAGCGCGGTGTCATCGGCAAGGTCGGCGCCATCCAGTACGCCCGCGAGAACAAGGTGCCGCTGCTCGGCCTGTGCCTGGGCCTGCAGTGCATCGTGATCGAGGCGGCGCGCAACCTCGCCGAGATCCCCGACGCCAACTCCACCGAGTTCGACGCCGCCACCTCCCACCCCGTCATCTCGACGATGGAGGAGCAGCTGGCGTACGTCGAGGGCGCGGGCGACCTGGGCGGCACCATGCGCCTCGGTCTGTACCCGGCCAAGCTCGCCGAGGGCTCGCTGGTCCGTGAGGCGTACGACGGCCAGCCGTACGTGGACGAGCGCCACCGTCACCGCTACGAGGTCAACAACTCCTACCGCGCCGAGCTGGAGAAGAAGGCCGGTCTGGTCTTCTCCGGCACCTCGCCGGACAACAAGCTCGTCGAGTACGTCGAGTACCCGCGCGAGGTCCACCCCTACCTGGTCGCCACGCAGGCGCACCCGGAGCTCCGCTCCCGCCCGACCCGCCCGCACCCGCTCTTCGCGGGCCTGGTGAAGGCGGCCGTCGCACGCAAGACGGGCGCCGAGCCGGTCAAGTAACGGCATCCCCGCAGGCGTTACGGTTGACCGGGGTACGCATCCTTCGAGGACGCGTACCCCGGTCACTGTTTTTTGTGGGAGGACGTAGATGGGTTTCCAGGACACGCCCGAGGAATGGCCGGTCACCGCGACCGAGACTCCGTTCCGGGGCAAAAAGACCAGCGTCCGCACCGACGACGTGGAGATGCCCGACGGCACGGTCGCGCGCCGCGACTACCAGGTCCACCCCGGCTCGGTCGCCGTGCTCGCGCTGGACGACGAGAACCGCGTCCTCGTGCTGCGCCAGTACCGCCACCCGGTGCGCCACAAGCTGTGGGAGATTCCGGCCGGGCTCCTCGACGTCCCCGGCGAGAACCCGCTGCACGCCGCTCAGCGCGAGCTCTACGAGGAGGCGTACGTCAAGGCCGAGGACTGGCGGGTGCTGACCGACCTCTACACCTCGCCCGGCGGCTCCGACGAAGCCGTACGGATCTTCCTCGCCAGGAACATCTCCGAAGCGGACGGCGAGCGCTTCGCCGTCTCCGAGGAGGAGGCCGACATGGAGCTGGCCCGGGTGCCGCTCCAGGAGCTCGTGCGGGGTGCCCTCGCCGGGGACCTGCACAACAGCTGCCTGGTGGTGGGGGTGCTCTCGCTCGCGACGGTGCTCGCGGGTGACGGGACCGACTCGCTGCGGGCCGCCGAGGCGCCCTGGCCCGCCCGGCCGTTCGAGGCCTGACGGCTCGTCGGAGTCTCGGGGGAGCCGCTCGCCCGGTCCCGTGCCGACACT
Organism: Streptomyces sp. NPDC005775; assembly: GCF_042871565.1. Classification (NCBI taxonomy): domain Bacteria; kingdom Bacillati; phylum Actinomycetota; class Actinomycetes; order Kitasatosporales; family Streptomycetaceae; genus Streptomyces; species Streptomyces sp. NPDC005775. The sequence goes on from NZ_JBIAIU010000017.1 coordinate 21,298, forward strand.
CGCCCAGGTCCCCCGATCGGACAAAATGCTGATCCGATCGGGGGACCTCCCCGTCGCGCTCCACCCGGTTCGCCCACCCGCCTGAACTACGCTCTGAATGCCCTGACCGGAGTCCCGGAGGGCGACGCGTGCAGCGAAGTGGAGCGTGGCCCGTGACGGATCAGGCGGTGGACACCAGCGGCCCGGCCGAGGCAGCGGGGACCGAGGAGCCGGCCACCGTCGAACCACCCCGATTCTTCGGCCGTGAGCGCGAGTTGAAGGAACTCCGGGCCGATATCGAACGGGCCGGACTGGACACCATGGCCGGTCGCGGGAGCGGCCGGGCCCGGGTCCTGCTGATCGCCGGACGCCCCGGTTCCGGTCGCAGCGCACTGGCCCGGGAGCTCGCCCGCCGACTGCTCGCCGAGGGCGGCTACCCGGACGGACAGGTCCGCGTCCGGCTCACCGAAGCGGGCGGCACGCCCGTCCCCGCCGAACGCGCCGCGCGCGAACTCCTGCGCGGTCTCGGCGTGAGCGGACCACCCGGCGCGGACGCGGACGAACTGTCCGAGATGGTCCGCGAGGCGCTCGCCGTACGCAGCGTCCTGCTCCTGCTCGACGACGCGCTCGACGCCGAACAGGTCGACCCGCTGCTGCCGGACAACCCGGACTGCCTCGTCATCGCCACCGCGCAGGGACCGCTGACCGGCATCCCCGGCGTCCGGCCGTGCACCATCGGGGGCCTGGAGGCGGGCTCCGCCGTCGAACTGCTCGCCCGGGCGATCGGCGACGTCAGGATCACCGTCGACCCGCTGACGGCCGAGGCGCTGGCGGAGGAGTGCGGTGGACAGCCCGCCGCACTGGTCATGATCGGTGGCTGGCTGGCCACCCGTCCGACGGCCTCGGTCGCCGATGTCACCAAGCAACTGCGGGAGCTGCCGGACGACACCGGCCAGTCCACCGGCGCCCGCCCGCTGGCCCGCGCCTTCCGGCTGGTCCATGACTCCCTGCCGCAGACCGCCGCCCGGATACTGCGTCTGCTCTCCCTCGCCCCGGCCGGGCTCGCCGACGCCCACACCGCCTCGGCCCTCGCCGGCTGTTCCGTCTCGGCCGCCCGGACCACCCTCGACGACTTCGTGCGGCTGGGACTGCTGCGCGGCGACGGGGCCGAGCAGCCGCAGTACGAGGTGCCCGGCTGCCTCGCGGCGCTGCTGCGGGCGCTGCTGGAGGACCGGGACCGCCCGGCCGAGATCCAGCTTGCCCGGGCCCGGATGCTGGAGCGCACCGTGCGCCTGCTCCAGTCCTGCCGGGCGGTCACCGAACCGGAGGGCTCCCCGGCCCGGCGCAAGCTCGCCGGGCTGCCGCGCTCCTTGCGGTTCCCCGGCCCCGAGGCGGCCGCCGCCTGGCTGCGGATGCGCAGGCCCGCCCTGGTCGCCTCCGCCCGGATCGCCGTCGAGGACGGTGAACTCGACACCCTGGCGAGGAGGCTGGTGGCCGCCCTGGTGCGGGCGCTGGCCGCGCACGAGGGAACCGAGGCCGCCGCCCCCGAGCTCTACGGACTGCACGCCCTGGTGCTGGCCGTCGCGGAGCGGCGCGATCTGCCCCGGGAGCGGGCGGCCGCGCTCCTGAACCTCGCCGATCTGGACGCGGGTACCGGCCGGACCCGGGAGGCGCTCGCGCGCTACCGGGCCGCACTGGACGCCGGACGGGCCGCGAAGGATCCCTACGCCACCGGTCGCGCGATGGAATCCGTAGGGGGCGCCTATGCGGAGCTGGGCGACTTCCACCGGGCCTCCGACTGGTACGGACGGGCGCTCGCCCAGCGGCTCACCCAGGGCGAGCGGGCCGACGAGGCACGGCTCTACGGACGGCTCGGGACCGTCCACACGTATGCCGGCCGGTACGGCGAGGCGCTGCGGAACTGGCGGGCCGCGGCCGCCGCCCACCGCCGGCTCGGCGATCTGCCCGCCCAGGCGCGGGCGCTCAGCGAGGTCGCCCGGGTCCAGGAGTACGCGGGCCGTCCGCACGAGTCGCTGCAGACGTGCCGCGAGGCCGTGGAGTGGGCGCGCCGGGCCAAGGACGTACGGCTGCAGGCCGCGCTGGAGCTCCGGCTGGCCGACACCCTCGACCGCCTCGGAGACCCCGCAGCCGCCGGGCTGCACAGGGGCGCGGCTGAGAGATTGCTGGGCGAGGAGGGTGCAGCCTACGAAATCCGTAGTGCGGCGACAGAAAATTAATGCTTTGTAAGGCTAGACAGCGAGAAGCCCTTCATTAAACTGGCTCTGCCGCGGGTGTTCGCGGTGTCTCCATTTACGCTGCGTCTATGCGGGTATGTACAGCTATGCCCGGATAACCCTCTGAGCCAAGGACCGTGATCGACGTGAAGGTCGGCATCCCCCGCGAAGTCAAGAACAACGAGTTCCGCGTGGCGATCACGCCTGCCGGTGTGCACGAGCTCGTCCGCCACGGCCACCAGGTCGTCGTCGAGGAGAACGCCGGGGCCGGCTCCTCCATCACGGACGCGGAGTACGTCGCGGCCGGGGCGCAGATCCTGCCCACCGCCGACGAGGTCTGGGCCACCGCGGACCTGCTGCTGAAGGTCAAGGAGCCGGTCGCCGAGGAGTACCACCGCCTCCGCAAGGGCCAGACCCTCTTCACGTACCTGCACCTCGCCGCCTCCCGCGCGTGCACCGACGCGCTGCTGGAGTCCGGCACCACCGCCATCGCCTACGAGACCGTCGAGACCGCGAACCGCGCGCTGCCGCTGCTCGCCCCGATGTCCGAGGTCGCGGGCCGGCTGGCCCCGCAGGTCGGCGCCTACCACCTCATGCGTTCGGTGGGCGGCCGCGGTGTGCTGCCCGGCGGCGTCCCGGGTACGGCGGCCGGCAAGGCCGTCGTCATCGGCGGCGGCGTCTCCGGCTGGAACGCCACGCAGATCGCCGTCGGTCTGGGCTTCCACGTCACGCTGCTCGACAGGGACATCAACAAGCTCCGCGAGGCCGACAAGATCTTCGGCACCAAGGTGCAGACCGTCGTCTCCAACGCCTTCGAGCTGGAGAAGGCCGTCGTCGAGGCCGACCTCGTCGTCGGTGCCGTCCTGATCCCCGGCGCGAAGGCCCCGAAGCTGGTCACCAACGAGCTCGTCGCCAAGATGAAGCCCGGAAGTGTACTTGTCGACATTGCAATTGATCAGGGTGGTTGCTTCGAGGACTCGCACCCGACGACGCACGCCGAGCCGACCTTCATGGTTCACGGCTCGGTCTTCTACTGCGTCGCGAACATGCCGGGCGCCGTCCCCAACACCTCTACGTACGCCCTCACCAACGCGACGCTGCCCTACATCGTGGAGCTCGCGAACCGTGGCTGGGTCGAGGCGCTGCGTCGTGACACAGCGCTCGCCAAGGGCCTCAACACCCATGACGGGCAGGTCGTTTACCGTGAGGTGGCCGAGGCGCACGGCCTTGACCACGTCGAACTGAGCACGCTCCTCGGCTGACGGTCAACGTCTCCCGTCAACCTCGTGCGTCCGGCCGGACCTTGCCGAGCAAGGTCCGGCCGGACGTGTGCGGGGCCTCCTGGAAGCCCCGCGCAACTCGCCTCGAACGTAACCCTTCAACCGATTCGTGCCCCCGCGGAAAGTGCTCCCGGGGGGCTGCGCGCCCTTGACAGAGGGGCGTTCGATTGCCGACACAACGGGCCGGGTCCGGCGGATTGTGTTGCTGCGGAGCGGTGACACGCCATAGAGTCGCCAATCGTCGGCATGGTGCCACGCTGACCTATCGATAAGTTTCCTGGTCACGTCCAAGGAGGTAAGACGACTTGTGAATGAGTCGACATTTACTCCCGGGGGTGTTCATCCAGGGATGCCGGCGCGGGGCCAGAGCCCGAACGGGCTGGAGGCTGTCGGCTCCGTCGCTGTCCGCACCTTCGCCACCCACCAGCACATGACGACAGCCCCCCAGATGATGGACGGCCTACACGTGAACGCCATGGCCGGCAACGAGAGTGGCCGGGACACCGCCCACTTCGCCGACTTCGACGAAGCGCCCCAGGGGCACTTCTACGACCCAGACGCCGAGTACGAGCCCGATCCGGAGTACGCGGCCACCCTCGCGCCCGACGCCGCCCGGCAACGCCGTGAGCGGATCGGCCCGACCGGCCGGCCCCTGCCCTACTTCCCGATCCCGGGCCCGTTGACCGATCACGGTCCCGCGAAGATCATCGCGATGTGCAACCAGAAGGGCGGCGTCGGCAAGACCACGTCGACCATCAACCTGGGTGCCGCGCTCGCGGAGTACGGCCGGCGCGTCCTGCTCGTCGACTTCGACCCGCAGGGAGCCCTGTCGGTCGGCCTCGGCGTCAACCCCATGGAGCTCGACCTCACGGTCTACAACCTGCTCATGGAGCGGGGCATGGCGGCCGACGAGGTCCTCCTGAAGACCGCCGTGCCCAACATGGACCTGCTGCCGAGCAACATCGACCTGTCGGCCGCCGAGGTCCAGCTGGTCAGCGAGGTGGCCCGCGAGTCCACGCTCCAGCGCGCCCTGAAGCCGCTGATGGCCGACTACGACTACATCGTGATCGACTGTCAGCCCTCACTCGGCCTGCTCACCGTGAACGCGCTGACCGCCGCGCACAAGGTGATAGTCCCGCTCGAGTGCGAGTTCTTCGCGCTGCGTGGTGTGGCACTGCTCACCGAGACCATCGAGAAGGTCCAGGAGCGGCTGAACCCGGAGCTGGAGCTCGACGGCATCCTCGCCACCATGTACGACTCCCGTACGGTGCACAGCCGTGAGGTCCTCGCGCGCGTCGTCGAGGCCTTCGACGACCACGTCTACCACACGGTCATCGGGCGCACGGTCCGCTTCCCGGAGACCACGGTCGCCGGTGAGCCCATCACGACGTACGCCTCCAACTCGGTCGGTGCCGCCGCCTATCGCCAGCTCGCCAGGGAGGTGCTCGCCCGGTGTCACGCCGAGTGAGTCTGCCCGGGGCCGACGAACTGTTCCGTACCACCGGGGGGATGGGGCTGCAGTCCTCGTCCCCCGCGGAGCGACGGCGCAAGGCGAACGGCGAGGCCCGGGTACCGGCTCCGGCCGGCGAAGGGGATGCCGGTGCCGACGCGCCGGGGGAGGGCCCCGAGGCCTCCGCACCCGCAGCCCCCTCCTCGCGGGAGGAGCACTCCGCGGCGGGCACCGACCCCGGCGTCGGCGACTCGCGCAGCCGCGGCGGCGAGAACGACCGTGTCGCGGTGGCCGCGCAGGCCGGGCGCCGTCCGCAGCCGCCGTCCTCGCAGGAACCGGTTCCCGCCCCCGTCGTCCAGCAGCAGCGCAGACGCGGCGGTGGACGCGGTGCGAACCGGCGGCCCAGCGGCCGGGAGCGCCACGACGAGAAGATCACGGTCTACGTCTCCGCCGAGGAGCTGATGGACCTCGAACACGCGCGGCTCGTGCTGCGCGGCGAGCACGGCCTGGCCGTCGACCGCGGACGGATCGTCCGTGAGGCCGTCGCCGTGGTCCTCGCGGACCTGGAGTCACGCGGCGACGCGAGCATCCTCGTACGGCGGCTGCGCGGCCGCTGAGCGGTGCGGCGCCGGTAGCCTGCCCGGAGGGCGGCCGCGGGCCGAGCGGTGCGGCCCGTCCCGTCCTGTACGGGCCGCCGCCCGCCGGCGCTGTCCACGTACCGTCGCACCCTGGAACTCCATGCCGACACCCGACCAGCCCGCCCGTACCTCCCGCCGCCCCCTGGGCCGCGGGCCGGGCGGCGGACCCGTGCCCGGGGACGGGCCGGGCGCGGACGGTCCTCCCCCGGATCCGGTGGTGGACGAGGCCCCGGCAGCCGGGCCCGTCGCCTCGGATCCCGCCCCCGTCCCCGCTGCCGCCCCCGACGACGGGCGTTTCACCGTCCGGCTGGCGAACTTCGAGGGGCCGTTCGATCTCCTGCTCCAGCTCATCTCCAAGCACAAGCTGGATGTGACCGAGGTCGCACTGTCCAAGGTCACCGACGAGTTCATGGTCCACATCCGGGCCATGGGGCCGGACTGGGACCTCGACCAGACCACCGAGTTCCTGGTCGTCGCCGCGACGCTCCTCGATCTGAAGGCCGCCCGGCTGCTGCCCGCCGCCGAGGTGGAGGACGAGGGCGATCTGGCGCTCCTGGAGGCCAGGGACCTGCTGTTCGCGCGGCTGCTGCAGTACCGCGCGTACAAGCGCATCGCCGAGATCTTCAGCGCCCGCCTCGAATCCGAGGGCCTGCGCTACCCCCGTACCGTCGGGCTGGAGGCGCACCACGCCGAACTGCTGCCCGACGTCGTGATCAGCATCGGGGCCGAGGGCTTCGCCCGGCTCGCCGTGAAGGCGATGCAGCCGAAACCCAGGCCGCAGGTCTACATCGACCACATCCACGCCCCGCTGGTCAGCGTGCGCGAGCAGGCCGGGATCGTGATGGACCGGGTGCGGGAGGTGGGGGAGCTCAGCTTCCGGGTGCTGACCGAGGACGCCCCGGACACGCTCACCGTCGTCGCCCGCTTCCTCGCGCTGCTGGAGCTCTACCGGGAGAAGGCCGTGGCGCTGGACCAGGACGAGGCGCTGGGGGAGCTCATGGTGCGCTGGGTGGGGGAGCAGGGGGCCGAACCCGTGGTGACGGACGAGTTCGACCAGGAGGCACCGGACGTGCGGGACGAGCGGCAGGATGTGAAGGCATGAGTGAGCAGGACGTCACAGCCACCGCCGTCGTGGCGGACCTCGACCTGAAGCCCGCCCTGGAGGCTGTCCTGATGGTCGTGGACGAGCCCGCGACCGAGGAGCACCTGGCCAAGGTGCTGGAGCGGCCCCGACGGGCCGTGGCCGACGCGCTGCGGGAACTGGCCGACGAGTACACCGTCCAGCGCCGCGGTTTCGACCTCAGGCTGGTCGCGGGCGGCTGGCGCTTCTACACGCGCCCGGAGTACGCGCCGGCGGTCGAGGGCTTCGTCCTGGACGGCCAGCACGCCCGTCTGACGCAGGCGGCGCTGGAGACCCTCGCGGTCGTCGCGTACCGGCAGCCGGTGAGCCGGTCGAGGGTCTCCGCGGTGCGAGGAGTGAACTGTGACGGTGTCATGCGGACCCTGCTCCAGAGGGGTCTGGTAGAGGAAGCGGGCGCGGAACCCGAAACAGGTGCGATCCTGTACAGGACGACGAACTACTTTCTGGAGCGGATGGGCCTGCGTGGCCTGGATGAGCTCCCGGAGCTCGCGCCCTTCCTCCCCGAGGCGGACGCGATCGAGGCTGAGACGCTAGAGGGTGTGCCGTCGTTCGATCCGGACGCACCGGACACCCCGGATACTCACGCAGACGACAAGACGGACTTTTGATGCGAAGCAGTGGCAGGAACAGCGGCAGCAGCGGCAGCAGCAGCGGCGGCGGCGGCAGGAACAGCGGCAGCAGCGGCGGCAGCGGCAGGAACAGCGGCAGCGGCGGCGGCAGGAGCGGCGGCGCGGGCGGCAGGAGCAGCGCCGGCGGCGGCAGGAGCGGCGGCGCCAGGAACAACACCGGCACCGGCAGGAACAGCAACCCCAACCCGCGGGTCTCCGGCTCCGAGCGCGACGACCAGCAGGACCAGCGTCCCCGCCGTCCCCGTCCCGAGGAGCGGCGCTACGACGTGGGCAACGACAAGCCCGGCGGCGACGGCGGCACCCGCAAGGGCCGCGGCGCCTCGGCCCGCGGTGGCGCCAAGGGCGGCCCCAAGGCCGCGACGAGCGGTTCCCGGAGCAGCGGCCGGCGTGCCCCGTACGGTGCTCCGGCACGCCCCCGCGAGCTCGAGGCCAAGATCGAGCAGCGCAACCGTGACAGGTACGCGGACAAGCCCGAGATCAAGACGCCCAAGACCCACCCCGGCGCCGAGCAGGAGGGCGAGCGGCTGCAGAAGGTCCTCGCCCGGGCCGGCATGGGCTCGCGCCGCGCGTGCGAGGAGCTCATCGAGCAGTCCCGCGTCGAGGTGAACGGCGAGATCGTCGTCGAGCAGGGCAAGCGCGTCGACGTGCACCACGACGAGATCAAGGTCGACGGTCTGACCGTCGCCACCCAGTCGTACCTCTTCTTCGCGCTGAACAAGCCGGCCGGCGTCGTCTCCTCGATGGAGGACCCGGACGGCCGTCAGTGCCTCGGTGACTACGTCACCAACCGTGAGACGCGTCTCTTCCACGTCGGGCGGCTGGACACCGAGACGGAGGGCATCATCATGCTCACCAACCACGGTGAGCTGGCCCATCGCCTGACCCACCCGAAGTACGGCGTGAAGAAGACCTACCTCGCCGCCATCCAGGGCCCGCTCCCGCGTGACCTGGGCAAGCGGCTCAAGGACGGCATCCAGCTGGAGGACGGGTACGCCCGCGCCGACCACTTCCGCGTCGTCGAGAACACCGGCAAGAACTACCTCGTCGAGGTGACCCTCCACGAGGGCCGCAAGCACATCGTCCGCCGGATGCTGGCCGAGGCGGGCTTCCCCGTCGAGCGGCTGGTGCGGACGTCCTTCGGGCCGATCCCGCTGGGCGACCAGAAGTCGGGCTGGCTGCGCCGGCTCACCAACACCGAAGTGGGCATGCTCATGCGCGAGGTCGGTCTGTAGACCACCCGCGGGTCCGCGGGTTCCGCGGACCGCACCGCTCACGGCCCGCGGCCGGTTCCTGAATTTCGATTTTCGAACAGGAACCGGCCGCGGGCCTTTTGCTGCCCCCGTTCTGCCTTTATAGTCAGAGTGACCATTAAGGAGGCGGGCGTGAGTCTCGCGGATGTACTCGATCCCCTGCGGCAACCCCTGGTGACGGTTCTGGACACCCCGGTCAGCTGGACCGAGGTGCTGGGCTTCGGCAGCGGCGCGCTGTGCGTCTGGCTCGTGGCCCGCCAGCACCTCGCCAACTGGCCGATCGGCATCACCAACAACGTCTTCTTCATCCTGCTGTTCGCCCAGTCCGGTCTCTACGCGGACGCGGGCCTCCAGATCGTCTTCATCGCCCTTGCCACGTACGGCTGGTGGACCTGGACCCACGGGGGTGGACCAGGGACGGACGGCCTGCCGGTGCGGCGCACGACCCGCACCGAGTGGACCTGGCTGCTCGTGGCAGGGGCGGTGGGGACCCTCGCGCTGACCGTCCTGCTCGACCGGGCCACCGACTCGACGGTGCCCTTCTGGGACGCCCTGACCACCGCCCTGTCGCTCGCGGCGACGTACGGGCAGTGCAGGAAGCTGGTCGAGTCGTGGTGGCTGTGGATCGCCGCCGACGTGGTCTACATCCCGCTGTACGCGTACAAGGAGCTCTATCTGACCTCGCTGCTGTACGTGGGCTTCCTGGCGCTGTGCCTGATCGGCCTGCGCAACTGGAGGCGGGACCTCACCGTCCGCACCACGGAGCCCGTGGAGGCCCTGGCATGAAGCGTTTCGCGCACGGTCTCGTGCTCGGGAAGTTCTACCCGCCGCACGCCGGCCACCACCACCTCGTCCGCACCGCCCGGGACCGCTGCGAGCGGCTCACCGTGCTGGTCTGCGCCGCCTCGGTGGAATCCGTCTCCCTCGCCCACCGGGTCGCCTGGATGCGCGAGGTGCATCCGGACGTGACGGTGGTGGGCGCCGTCGACGACACCCGGATGGATCTCCAGGACCCGGCGATCTGGGACGCCCACATGGCCGTCTTCACCGGGGCCGTGCCCGAGCCCGTGGACGCCGTCTTCACCTCGGAGTCGTACGGGGACGAACTGGCCCGCCGCTTCGGCGCCGAGTCCGTCTGCGTGGACCCCGGCCGTACCGTCTTCCCGGTCTCCGGCACCGCCGTCCGCGCGGACCCGGCCGGCTGCTGGGACTTCCTCGAACCTCCGGTCCGGGCGGCGCTCACCCGCCGGGTCGTCGTCCTCGGCGCGGAGTCCACCGGCACCACCACCCTGGCCCGCGACCTCGCCGCGCACTACCGGCAGCGCGGCGGCGTCTGGGCGCACACCGGCTACGTGGCCGAGTACGGACGCGAGTTCAGTGAGCGGAAGCTCGCCGCGCTGCGCAGCCGCTGGCCCGAGGCCCAGTGGGAGGACGTCTCCTTCACCACCCACGACTTCCCCCTCATCGCCGAGACCCAGAACGCCCGCGAGGAGGCCGCGGCCCGCACGGGCTCCCCGCTGCTGATCTGCGACACGGACTCCTTCGCCACGACCGTGTGGCACGAGCGGTACGTCGGTGGCCGCAACCCCCTCGTCGAGCGGACCGCCGACCGGGTTTCGCATCACCTGTGGCTGCTCACCGACCACGAGGGCGTCGCCTTCGAGGACGACGGACTGCGCGACGGAGAGGAGCTGAGACCCTGGATGACCGACCGCTTCCGGGCCGAACTCACCCGTACCGGAAGGACGTTCACCGAGATCACCGGCAGCCGGCCCCAACGGCTGGCCGCCGCCGTCGCGGCCGTCGACGCCCTGCTCGCCGACGGCTGGCACTTCGCCGCGCCCCTCCCGGAGCGACGATGAACGCCGCCGCACCCGAGGGCTACGACCCGCACGCCTTCGAGCCGTTCGCCGTCACCGTCGACCTCGCGGTCTTCACCGTCCGCGAGTCCCGGCTGCACGTCCTGCTCGTCGAACGCGGCGAGGAACCCTACAAGGGCCACTGGGCGCTGCCCGGCGGCTTCGTGCTGCCCCGGGAGTCCGCCGGGACCGCGGCCCGCAGGGAACTGGCCGAGGAGACGGGGCTGACCGAGGACACCGTCCCGTCGCTCCACCTGGAGCAACTGCGCACCTACAGCGACCCGGACCGCGACCCGAGGATGCGAGTCGTCTCCGTCGCCTACGCGGCACTCGTCCCCGACCTGCCCGAACCGCGCGGCGGCGGCGACGCGGCCGGTGCCCGGTGGTGGGACGCCGGACAGCTCGGCACGCTCGCCTTCGACCACGACCGCATCCTCGCCGACGCCCGCGCCAGGATCGGCGCCAAACTCGAGTACACCTGCCTGGCCACCGCGTTCTGCCCGCCCGAATTCACCCTGGGGGAGCTCCAGCAGGTGTACGAGACGGTCTGGGGCGTCGAGCTGGACCGGCCCAACTTCCGGCGCAAGGTCCTCACCACACCCGGCTTCGTCCAGGCCGTGGAGGGACCACCGCGCCGCACCGGCGGACGGGGAAAGCCGGCCGCCCTCCACCGGGCGGGTGCCGCCACCGCCCTGCACCCCCCACTGCTGCGACCGGAAGGAAGAAGCACGTGATCGTGACCAGGACCCTCACCAAACAGGCCGCCACCGGCGCGCTGACCGGGCTCGCGCTCGGCGACGCGCTGGGCTTCCCGACCGAGTTCAACAACGTCCCGTCGATCCTCGCCAAGTGCGGGCCGTGGCGCCAGATGCGGCTGCCGAAGCCGGCGATCGTCACCGACGACACCCAGATGACCCTGGCCCTCGGGCGCGGAATCCGCACCGCCATGGACCGCGGACTGCTCACCCCGCCGCGCCTCGCGCGACCGGTGCGCGACGAGTTCGTCGACTGGTACCACTCGCCCGACAACAACCGCGCCCCCGGCCGCACCTGCATGACCGCCTGCCGGATGCTCGACAGCGACCGGCTCTGGCAGGAGGCCAGCCAGACCGGTTCCAAGGGGTGCGGCGCCAACATGCGCGTCGCCCCCGTCGGACTCGTCCCCGGCCTGAGCGAGGAGCAGCGCGCCGGCGCCGCCCAGCTCCAGGCCGCCCTCACCCACGGACACCCGACCGCTCTGGCCGCGTCCGACCTGACGGCCCGCGCGGTCCACCTGCTGGCGCAGGGCGCGGAGCCGATGGGCCTGATCGGACAGCTGCGCAGCTACGCGTACGAGAACAGCAACCGCTACCTCACCCGCTGGCTCGGCGACCTCTGGCGGCACGCGGGCGACTCCTCCCCGGAGACGTACATCCAGCGCGGCTGGGACGAGTGCCTCACCGCCCTGGCCCGGGTCCAGGCCGCCCTGCGCCACCCGTCCCCGGAGACCGACCCCTGCGAGACCACCGGCGACGGCTGGATCGCCGAGGAGGCCCTCGCCACCGCCCTGCACTGCTTCCTGCTCTTCCCCGACGAACCCGTCACCGCCCTGCGCCGGGCCGCCTGCACCCGGGGCGACTCGGACTCCCTCGGCTGCCTGACCGGCGCGCTGGCCGGGGCGCACCTGGGCTCGGCGGCCTGGCCCAAGGAATGGTCGGAGCGGATCGAGTACCGGAGCGACCTCCTGTCACTGGGGGCGCTCTGGGACGCTTGAGCATGCGTACACACACCACACTCCTCCGGGAGGGCGGACTGCCGGTCACCGATCTCGCCCCCGTCATCGCCGGGGAACGTCACCCGCTGCTGTTCGCCACGGTCTCCGGGGCGCATCTGTACGGGTTCCCCTCCCGGGACTCGGATGTGGACCTGCGGGGGGTCCACGTCCTGCCCGCGGAGGACCTCGTCGGACTCCGGGAGCCCGAGGAGACCCGCTCACGCATGTGGGACGACGACGGGATGGAGATGGACCTGGTCACCCACGACCTGCCTCGGACCGACCGGCAATTGGGGGGCGGCGTCGCGGGGCTGGGTGTGCACACCTGCGGCGTTGTCGTCAATCATCAACGCTCCGCGTTGCCTCAATCCTCCGCCTTGCAGCTGCACGCACCCAGCCCCACTCCTTCACCCACCCCCCAATTGCCGGTCGGTCCAAATTCGTCCGGCTCATGCTGAAGCCGAACGGGTACGTCCTGGAGCAGCTGCTCTCGCCCCTGGTCGTGCACACGACGGCCCTGCACGCGGAACTGGTGGCGCTCGCGCCCGGCGTCCTCACCCGCAACCATGCCCACCACTACCGCGGATTCGCCCACACCCAGTGGCGGCTCTTCGAGAGGACCGGCGAGCTGAAGCCGCTTCTCTACACCTTCCGGGCGCTGCTCACCGGCATCCACCTGATGCGCAGGGGCGAGGTGCTGGCGCATCTGCCGACGCTGCTCGCCCTGGTGTCCGCGCCCTCCTACCTCCCCGGGCTCATCACGACCAAGGCCGCGGCCGAACACGGGGGAGCGGAGGGGGTGGACCGGGCGGCAGTGCTCCGGGACATCGAGACGCTGCACCGGACGCTCGACGTCGCCGAGGCGGACTCGGTGCTCCCGGACGGGGCGAGCGGCTTCGACGCACTGCACGAACTGGTGGTACGGGCGCGCCTCGCCCCGGCCTCGGCCGGCTGGGCCGCCCCCGCCTCAGCCGGCTGAACCCGCCGCCCCGGCCGCCAGGGCCGACGCCCGTCGGGCGCGGATCAGGAAGTCCTCGACCCGCGCCCGGTCCGGCTGGGCCGGCAGGGGTGAGACGGCGGCGGCGTCGTCGTTCTCCTCGGCCAGTCCCGCCATCCGCCGCTCGACCTCCGGCCAGGCCACCTCGCCCCGCTTGACCGCCAGCAGTTCGTCCCGGGCCGCGCCCACGTCGATCGTGAGCTCTCCCGTACGCAGCAGGTCACGGCAGCTCGCCAGCAGCCGCAGCAGATGCATCGCGTGCTTCCAGCGCGGCGCCCCGTACTGACGGATGTCCGCCTCCAGCTTCCGCCGCTGCCCCAGCGCGTACCGTACGAAAGTCTGATGGGCCTGCCGGGACAGGAACGCCCCGCGCAGCGACAGCAGTTCCCGGCCCGTCGCGTCGATCCGCTCCACCAGGGGCGAGTGCAGGCACTCCAGCACATTGGGGTTGGCCCGCAGCGCCAGTTCGCAGAACCGCTCCAGCTCCCAGGAGAACTGCTCCTCGGCCGGTCCGTCCACGTGCGTCGGAGGCTTGTCGAACCGCCAGAACAGCGGGGTCGGGGCGAGGAACACCCCGCGCCGGTCGGTGTCGCTGCCGTCCGTGGCGAGCCCGAAGGCGCGCGAGCCCATCACGCAGGAGTAGACCGTGTGGTCGCGGACCAGGGCCTCGTCGCCGGGGGAGATCATGCGGGGAGGGTACGCGTCCTGCCCGGGCCCGCGTCGCCGCCGCGTCTCACGGACAGGGCACCCGGGCGCGGGACGGCACCGCCCCTCTAGGCTGAAACGCAAGCGCAGACGCGACAGGCACAGGCAAGGAGCACGACGTGGCGGTACGAGCGGTCCGCGGAGCCGTCCAGCTGGAGCGGGACGAGGCCGGGCACATGGACGAGCAGGTCAGCGCCCTGCTCACGGCCGTCCTGGAGCGCAACAGCCTGGTCGCGGACGATCTGATCAGCATCTGGTTCACGGCCACCCCCGATCTGCACTGCGACTTCCCGGCCGCCGCGGCGCGCGGCATCGGCATCGTCGACGTACCGCTGATCTGCGCCCAGGAGCTGGACATCAACGGCGCCATGCCCCGGGTGGTCCGGGTCCTCGCCCATGTCGAGACGTATCTCGCGAAGGCCGAGATCGCCCACGTCTACCTCGGCGCCACCGCCGCCCTCCGCAAGGACATCGCCCAGTGAGAACCGCCGTCGTCATCGGAACGGGCCTCGTCGGCACTTCCGCCGCCCTCGCCCTCGCCGGGCGCGGCATCAAGGTGCACCTCGTCGACCACGACCCGGAGTCGGCCCGTACGGCGGCCGCCCTGGGAGCCGGTACGGACGAGCCGCCCGAGGGCCGAGTCGACCTGGCGGTCGTCGCCGTGCCGCCGGCCCACACCGCGACCGTGCTCGCCACCGCGATGAGCACCGGTGTCGCCCGCGGCTACCTCGACGTCGCGAGCGTCAAGGGCGGACCGCGCCGCGAGCTGGAAGCGCTCGGCATCGACCTCACGCCCTACATCGGCACGCATCCCATGGCCGGCAAGGAGCGCTCGGGCCCGCTCGCCGCCACCGCCGACCTGTTCGAGGGCCGCCCCTGGGTCCTCACGCCCACCCGGGACACCGGCACCGAGGTCCTCAACCTCGCGCTGGAGCTGGTCGCGCTCTGCCGCGCGGTCCCGGTCGTCATGGACGCCGACGCCCACGACCGGGCCGTCGCCCTCGTCTCCCACACCCCGCAGCTGATCTCGTCGATGGTCGCCGCCCGCCTGGAGGAGGCCGACGAGACCGCCGTGCGCCTGTGCGGCCAGGGGATCAGGGACGTCACCAGGATCGCGGCCTCCGACCCCCGGATGTGGGTGGAGATCCTGTCCGCCAACCCCGGCCCCGTCGCCGACGTCCTCGCCGGCGTCGCCGCGGACCTGGAGGAGACCGTACGGGCACTGCGCGGGCTCCAGTCCGCCGACGAGGACAAACGGCGGGAGGGCACCGAAGGCATCCAGGACGTCCTGCGCCGCGGCAACGCCGGCCGGGTCAGGGTGCCGGGGAAGCACGGCGCCGCCCCCGCCTCGTACGAGGTCGTGGCCGTCCTCATCAGCGACCGACCCGGCGAGCTGGCCGGGATCTTCGCGGACGCGGGCCGGGCCGGGGTCAACGTCGAGGACGTACGGATCGAGCACGCCACCGGGCAGCAGGCGGGCCTCGTCCAGCTCATGGTCGAACCGAGCGCGGCCCCCGCGCTGAGCGCGGCCCTGCGCGAGCGGGGCTGGTCGATCCGGCCATGACCCCCGCTCCGGCCCTTGGGACACCGGGCCGGGAGGCACTTGTCCACAGGGGTGGTCGGGCCCGTCCCGACACTCGGTAACCTTGTGCGGGGCGGGTTCACGCGTCCCGTCCCGCCCGCCCCGTGTACCAGGAAGGTGTCCACCACCGTGGAAACCGTAAGCGCCGCCGCCCGGACCGCCCCGGCCGCAGTGATCGTCGCCATCGACGGCCCCTCCGGCACCGGCAAGTCCAGCACGTCCAAGGCCGTCGCCGCCCAGCTCGGCCTGAGCTACCTGGACACCGGTGCCCAGTACCGGGCGATCACCTGGTGGATGCTGAACAACGGGATCGACGTGCACGACGCGATGGAGGTGGCGACCGCGGCCGCCAAGCCGGTCATCGTCTCCGGCACCGACCCCATGGGCCCGACGATCACGGTCGACGGCGAGGACGCCTCCGGCCCGATCCGTACCCAGGAGGTCACCTCCAAGGTCAGCGCCGTCAGCGCCGTCCCCGAGGTGCGCACCCGGATCACCGAGCTGCAGCGCACCATCGCCGCCGGAGCGGAGAGGGGCATCGTGGTCGAGGGCCGCGACATCGGCACGACCGTGCTGCCCGACGCCGACATCAAGATCTTCCTGACCGCCTCGCCCGAGGCCCGTGCGGCCCGCCGCAGCGGCGAGGTCAAGGGCTCCGATCTCGCCGCCACCAAGGAGGCGCTGATCAAGCGGGACGCCGCAGACTCCGGCCGCAAGACCTCGCCGCTCGCCAAGGCGGACGACGCGGTCGAGGTGGACACCACCGAGCTGACCCTCCAGCAGGTCATCGAGTGCGTCGTCACCCTCGTCGGGGAGAAGCAGGCCGCGAAGTGACACCTGCCACGGGCGCGCCCACGCTGCGCGGAGCGGCGGTCGGACGCGGCATCGGGATCGGGCTGATGTACGGGCTCTTCAAGCCCCGCGTCCTCGGCGCGTGGCGGGTTCCCGCCTCCGGACCCGTCATACTCGCGGTGAACCACTCGCACAACGTCGACGGGCCGATGCTGATGGGCACCGCGCCCCGGCCCGTCCACTTCCTGATCAAGAAAGAGGCGTTCGTCGGCCCCCTGGACCCGTTCCTGCGCGGAATCGGTCAGCTGAAGGTGGACCGTACGACCGTCGACCGCACCGCCATCACCCACGCCCTCGGCGTGCTGGAGGACGGCGGGGTGCTCGGGATCTTCCCCGAGGGCACCAGGGGCGAAGGAGACTTCGCCTCGCTGCGCGCCGGACTCGCGTACTTCGCGGTGCGCAGCGGGGCGCCGATCGTGCCCGTGGCCGTACTGGGAAGCACTGAGCGCCGCGGACGGTTGATATCAGCACTGCCGCCGTTGCGCAGCCGCGTCGATGTCGTCTTCGGCGAAGCGTTCGACGCGCAAGAGGGCGTGCGAAGCTCGTACACGGGTGGTGGCGGGCGACGGGCGGGCGGCAGCGGCAGACGGACGCGCAAGGCGCTCGACGAGGCGACGGTGCGCATCCAGGGACGGCTGACCGGCCACCTGGAGCAGGCCAGGCGCCTCACCGGGCGCACGGGATAAGACGTGAGTAGTGGACGGCGCGTGCTGCGTGGTCCATCGATGATGATGCAAAGAGGAACGGACTTCATGAACGACCAGATTCACTCCGGCGGCTCGGACCACGAGCACGGAGCACTTGGCGATGCCGAGTACGCGGAGTTCATGGAGCTCGCCGCGCAGGAGGGGTTCGACCCCGAGGACGTCGAGGGTGCCATCGGCGCGGCCGGGCACGGCCCGCTGCCGGCGCTCGCCGTCGTCGGCCGTCCGAACGTCGGCAAGTCGACGCTGGTGAACCGGATCATCGGCCGTCGTGAGGCCGTGGTCCAGGACAAGCCCGGCGTCACGCGTGACCGCGTCAGCTACGAGGCCGAATGGGCGGGCCGCCGCTTCAAGGTCGTCGACACCGGCGGCTGGGAGCAGGACGTGCTCGGGCTGGACGCCTCCGTCGCCGCCCAGGCCGAGTACGCCATCGAGATGGCCGACGCGGTCGTCTTCGTGGTCGACTCCACGGTCGGCGCCACCGACACCGACGAGGCCGTCGTCAAGCTGTTGCGCCGGTCCGGCAAGCCGGTCGTGCTCTGCGCCAACAAGGTCGACGGGCAGAGCGGAGAGGCGGACGCCACGGCGCTCTGGTCGCTCGGCCTCGGCCAGCCGCACCCCGTCTCCTCGCTGCACGGCCGCGGCACCGGCGACATGCTGGACGCCGTGCTGGAGGCGCTCCCCGAGGCCCCGGCGCAGTCGTTCGGCACGGCGATCGGCGGCCCGCGCCGCATCGCCCTGATCGGCCGTCCGAACGTCGGCAAGTCCTCGCTGCTGAACAAGGTGGCCAACGAGGACCGTGTCGTCGTCAACGAGCTGGCCGGCACCACCCGTGACCCGGTCGACGAGCTGATCACGCTCGGCGGCATCACCTGGAAGTTCATCGACACGGCCGGTATCCGGCGCCGGGTCCACCTCCAGGAGGGCGCGGACTACTACGCCTCGCTGCGTACGGCGGCCGCCGTGGAGAAGGCCGAGGTCGCCGTGATCCTGATCGACTCCAGCGAGTCGATCAGCGTCCAGGACCAGCGCATCGTCACGATGGCCGTCGAGGCCGGGCGTGCGATCGTCGTCGCCTTCAACAAGTGGGACACGCTCGACGAGGAGCGCCGCTACTACCTGGAGCGCGAGATCGAGACGGAGCTCGCGCAGGTCGCGTGGGCCCCCCGGGTCAACGTCTCGGCCCTCACCGGCCGCCACATGGAGAAGCTGGTCCCGGCGATCGAGACCGCGCTGGAAGGCTGGGAGACCCGTGTTCCGACGGGCCGGCTGAACGCGTTCCTCGGCGAGATCGTCGCCTCCCACCCGCACCCCATCCGTGGTGGCAAGCAGCCGCGCATCCTCTTCGGCACCCAGGCGGGCACCAAGCCGCCGCGCTTCGTGCTCTTCGCCTCCGGCTTCCTGGAGCACGGCTACCGCCGGTTCGTCGAGCGCCGGCTGCGTGAGGAGTTCGGCTTCGAGGGCACGCCGATCCACATCTCGGTGCGGGTCCGCGAGAAGCGCGGCCGCAACAAGTAGCCGACCGGGTGACGCCGTCCCGTGCGTAGGACGCCGGGGCGGCGCTCCACGGGCGCGCACAGCGCCGGACACGGCAGAGCCCCGGACCGCTCGTTCGACGAGCGGTCCGGGGCTCTGCCGTGCGTCGTGCGGTCAGGCCCCCCGCGAGCCCGGCGGCAGGGCCGCGGGCCTGCCCCCTCCCGCGTGCCGTCCGACCCGCTGCCACGAGCCGAGGCCCCCGGTGTGGCCGCTGGAGCCGCTCCCGTGCGCGCCCGTGCCACCGGCGGCACTTCCCGCCCCGCCGCTCCCGGAGTGCGACGA
Organism: Streptomyces sp. NPDC005775; assembly: GCF_042871565.1. Taxonomy (NCBI): domain Bacteria; kingdom Bacillati; phylum Actinomycetota; class Actinomycetes; order Kitasatosporales; family Streptomycetaceae; genus Streptomyces; species Streptomyces sp. NPDC005775. The sequence goes on from NZ_JBIAIU010000017.1 coordinate 40,169, forward strand.
GTGGACGCTCAGCGGGGCACGGGAGCCGAAGAACCCGGCCCCGAAGGCCGGCAGGCCCAGACTCTCCTCACCACTGCGATCACCCGGCAGCGCCCTGAACGACCTGCGGTACTCGGAGTACAGCGCGTCGTAGATCGGGGTGTGGGACGGGCCGCCCGATGGGTCCTGCGCGGGACGCATGGCAGGGATCGGGCTCGGACGCTGGTGGGAGGGGTCGTATGAGTGCACGTATGTGCCAACGACCCCGCCGTCCGTGGGATGCGGGCCCGCGGGAGAAATAGCTGTTCGCCGCCGGTGTGCGGGAGCGCCGGCCATGATCAGGTCCCCGCCAGCGGCATGGCGGCCGCGACCAGGAACCCGCCGGCCGCGGCCTTCTCCAGGGCGTCGCGCAGCAGGTCCTCGCGGGGCTGCTGGCCGATCGAACCGGCCGGGGCGGCGTAGACCAGCACGGTCTGCGACTTGTTGGCCGCGGTCCGCCAGCCCTCGGTGACCTGGAGGGGCGCGTGGGCCTGCCACCAGGCCACGGGGGCTCCGCCACCCGTGCCCGGCTGGAGCACCGCGTGCAGCTGCCCCATGGCGAGCAGGATCGACCAGCCGTGCAGCACCTCGGGGACCTGGTCCATCCGGTGGACCGGACGGAAGCCCTGCTCCAGCAGCAGCTGGAGGAACTCGTCGCCGGCGCTGCCGTCGGTGCCGGGCCGGGAGATCGCCCCGGTCGGCTCGACGACCAGGGCCGGGTGGAGTTCGTCGTCGATCAGGACGAGACCGCTGGTGATCCCGAGCACCGCCTGCTCGGGCGTCAGCCGGTCCGGGGCCTCCTGCTCGCTGCCGGTGATGCTGCGCACGGCTCCCTGCAGCTGTTCCTCGGCGACCTGGACCACCTGCGAGGGGATGCAGGTCGCGTGGGCGAAGGCGAGGACGGCGGTCTCGTCGCCGACGAACAGCACCGTGCTGGTGCGCTCCTGCTCGGAGTCGCCGGGAGTGCGGCAGGAGGTGCAGTCGTAACTGCCGGGGGCGTTGTCGCCGACGAGCAGCCGGTCGGCTTCGGCGTCGCCGATCTCGGCGCGTACGTCCTCGCTGACGTCGAGCATGCGCGGCACGGGTGGCTCCTCGGACTCGGTACGTGCGCCGGGCGGTTCCCGGCTCATGAAGAAGACAACGGATGAGCCGCTGCCGGGGTCACGCGGGAAGGGGAACGGAATCGAACCGCGCGGCAGGGTCGGCTCGAAGATGACTGGACAAAACCGGGCAAACGGAAGCGTGTACCACACACGCGAGCCATCCGGCGGGGCGCCGTGGGGGCGACGCGGGTCGGGCCTGACGAGAGGGGGCGGGGGTGTGCTCGGCGGCCGCGATCGGGCACGCGCGTCGACTGTCCGCCTCGCCGGGCGGGGGTCGTAATGCGGACGGCCCGGGCGTGCGCTATACGGGCGGAACGGGGGCGGGGTGAGGGTGGTGGTGAGATGGTGTGGATATCGTCACCTCGGGATAAGGGTGCGATAAGGAAGGATGAATTCCCGGTGGTGTGTTCATTCGCGGGTGGTCATTCCGGTGAGAAAGCGACGTCACCCGGCGGTGGTCATTGGGCTGGTTTTCCGAACTATTCCGGCTCGCTTCGGCGATCGTTTCCCGGCCTGTGTGATTACTGTGTGTCCTATGCCGAGTCATACGTCCGAACGAATGACTCGGGAGAGAACACGTGTAGTGATCCTGTGACACAAGTGTGACCGGCGAGGTACGTGAGGATGCCGTGCGGCGGGGACCGCCCCGGCTTCCGCAGGGGGCGGGAGCCGCCTACGGTGAGAGGCATGGCACCCGTACCGACTCCTCCCGCCCAGCCCGACGACACCCCCGGGACCTACGTCGGCCTCGCCGCCGAGTCCGCCGAACGGCGGGCCCGGGAGCGCGGCTGGGCCACGGTCAGAGCCCTGCCGCCGGGCACCGTCATCACCATGGAGTTCCAGAGCGGCCGGATCAACTTCGAGGTCGAGGCAGGCGTCGTCAGGCGCTGCTGGACCGGCTGAGGACCGCCCGGCCCCTGCCCCCGCATGACGGAAGGCCCCGACTCCGGTCGGGGCCTTCCGTCATGCGGGCGGGCGGCCGGGTGCGCAGTCCCCGGGCCCGGCGGGGTCAGCCGCCGGCCACCGGCCGGGCCGGGGCGGTGCCCCCGCGCGGTGTGCGGTCCGCGTGCGGCGGGCGGCGGCTGCCGGCCGGCGCGATCGGGGGCCGCTCGGGGCGCGCGGGATGGCCCGGGTGTGCGGGTGGCGCGGTGTGCGCCCGGGGGCGGCTGCCGGTGGCCGTGGCCACCGCCGTCGGCCCACCGGTGCCGGCGGGCTCGCGGGCAGGGCCCTGTGCCGCGGCCCCGGTGGCGACCGGGGCGGCCGGCACGGGGCGGGGGATGACGGGCTCCGGTGCCGCGGTCCTGCCGCGCGCGCTCAGCCACTCGCGGGCAGCGAAGATCCAGTTCTCGGCCCGGGTGATCAGCGGTTCCACCCAGGGCAGGCCCAGGAGGATCAGCAGACCCGCCGCCCAGCCGAGCACCACGTCGCTGAGCCAGTGCGTTCCGAGGTAGACCGTCGTCAGGCCGACCCCGAGGGAGACGAGCGCGGACATGGCCGACAGATAGCGCCTGGCGCGCGGAGTGGCGGCCAGGTAGGCGAGGATTCCCCAGGTCACGACGGCGTTGGCGGTGTGGCCCGAGGGAAATATATCGCCGCCGGCGAAGAGCTCCGCCGATCCGATCTGCGTCGCGTAGTGCGGGCCGAGCCGGCCGAGACCGATCTTGACCGCGCCCACCGTCACGTTGAGCAGCAGGAGCGAGGCGCCCAGCGTCAGCAGGGGCCGCAGGGTGTGCTGCCGCCAGGAGCGCCAGCCCAGCCAGCAGGCGACCATGACCGCCGTCGGCCCGCGCTGGCCGAGGACCACGTAGTAGTCGAGGAAGGCGTGGATGCCGGGCCACTGCTGGTAAGGCCGGAAGAGCATGACCTTCCAGTCCAGGGTCACCAGCCAGGACGACACGAGCACGGCGATGACGATGGCCAGATAGAACGCCAACGTTCCGCCGAAGAGCGCGATGCGGTGACGGCTCATCCGCGGTGTCTCTATCTTCGGCGGTTCCGGCTCCCGGTCCAGACGGGCAAAGATGTCGGTACGCACCCAATCGACGTTACAGCGAGTGAGTGGGTGGCCCGGTCGATCCGGGCGCTTCGTGATGACGATGTGATGTGGACTATGTCTCAGTCCGAGCTGATTTTCGGAGTTTCCGAGAACCCTGGATTCCTTTCGTTCCCTTTCTTCGGCGGGCTTTCCGTAACTGCATTCGGTAATTTATGCGAAAGGTGTACCCGACGGCGAAGGGAATGCGCCCCCGGCTCCCGCTGGGCCGAACGGACGGTATCGGTCCGGTTACCGGACGCCTTCGCCCGGCACCCCCGGGAGGGACCTCGCGGCCTCCGGAGCCCTCCGTCCGTGCGGCGGGCGGCCGGTTGTCGCAGGTCCGGGTGGCGTCGCGGAGGGGGGCGGGGCGCGTGGCCGCAGTGGCGTACGACACACTCGACGCCGTCGGCGGGTATGAGATGGGCCACGTGTAGCACTGCCGAACTCGCGTACGCTGACGGATCACTCGCCCGTCGATGCCGGGCCCGAGGGGCAGCGGACGCTGAATCCCCCGGGGGCCTGCCGAGCGCGAGGGACCTTTTGGGAGGTAGATGCATGTCCGGGACGACCACAGCCCGAATCCGTCTGCGAGAAGCCGCCGACGGTGCCAATCGATGGGTCGTCCTGGTCGTCCTCTGCCTCAGTCTGCTGCTCGTGGCGCTCGACGCGACCGTGCTGCACGTCGCCGTCCCCGCCGTCACCGAGGACCTGCGGCCCAGCGCCGTCGGTCTCCTGTGGATCGTGGACGTCTACCCGCTGGTCTGCGCGTCCCTGCTGATCCTCTTCGGGACACTCGGTGACCGGGTCGGCCGCCGGCGCGTCCTGCTGCTCGGCTACGCGCTCTTCGGGGTCGCCTCCGCCGTCGCCGCCATGGCCGACAGCGCGGGCGTGCTCATAGCGGCCCGTGCCCTGCTCGGCGTCGGCGGCGCGATGATCATGCCGGCGACCCTGTCGATTCTCCGGCAGGTCTTTCCCGACCGCCGTGAGCGGGCCGTGGCCATCGGTGTCTGGTCCGCCGTGGCCGCCGTCGGCGCCGCCACCGGCCCGGTCATCGGCGGCTTCCTCGTCGAGCACTTCTGGTGGGGCTCGGTCTTCCTGATCAACATCCCGCTGATGGCCCTGATCCTGCCGGTCGGCCGGCTGCTGCTCCCGGAGTCCCGAGGCAGCGCCGACGGGCCCTGGGACGTGTTCGGTGCGCTGATGGCCGCCGCCGGTGTCCTCGGTGTGGTTCTCGGCGTGAAACGCGCGGGCACCGGCGAGGGGCTGCTGGTCCTGGGCACGCTGGTGCCGCTGCTGGCGGGTGCCGCGCTGCTGGCCGCGTTCGTCCGCCGCCAGAGGCGCCGGACGCATCCGCTGATCGACATCGGGATGTTCGCCAGGCCCGCCTTCTCCACCGCGGTGGGCTGCATCGTCCTCGCCATGCTGGCCCTGGTGGGCCTGGAGCTGATAGCCGTCCAGTACCTCCAGCTGGTCCTCGGCCTCAGCCCGCTGGAGACCGGTCTGCGACTGCTGCCGCTCACCTTCGCCGCCATGGCCGCGGGGGCCACCGGCTCGTACACCCTGCGCCGGGTCGGGCCGCGCAGAATGGTCGGGTGGGGCTTCGTCCTGACGGCGGCCGCGGTCCTGATGCTGACCGCGATGGGCCAGCACGACCGGCCCGGCCTGCTGACCGTGTCCTTCGTCGTGCTCGGCTTCGGCCTGCAGTCCACGCTCTTCGGCGCGTACGAGTCCATGCTCAGCGAGGCACCGGCCGACCGGGCCGGCGGGGCCGCCGCGATAGGCGAGACCTCGTACCAGCTGGGTGCCGGGATGGGGATCGCCCTGCTCGGCAGCGTGATGAACGCCGCGTACGCCCCCGGTCTGGCCAGGCTCCCCGAAGAGGGCGTCCCCGCCTCCGCGGGCGCCGCCGCCTCGCACTCCCTCGGTGAGGCCTACCAGGTCGCCGCGCAGCTCGGCGGTCCGCTCGGAGCCGTACTACGCTCCACCGCCCGGAACGCCTTCGTCGACGGGCTGCACCTCACCCTGCTGGTCAGCGCGGGCCTGCTGCTGCTCGGGGCGCTCGCCGCGCTGAAGCTGCCCCGGGTGATGGACTGCCCGCCACTGCTCTGCGAACCGCGCAAGCCGGCGGACGACGAAGAGGCACCGGAGGCCCCGGATGCGCGGAACCCGTCGGGGGCCCGCGATCTGCCGGTCCAGGAGCGGCCCGAGGTGCTCCTCCGGGTGCCCGCGCGGCGGGCGCCTGCCGAGGCGACGGGCTCTGGACGCGCGGCACACTGAGTCGTAACGTCGGCACGGCGCCGTAACTAACACTGCTAGTTTTCGGCGCTCCCCACCGACATCGGTACCGTGCGAGCCGCCGGAGGCACCCCCTCATGTCCACCGCTCCGTCCTCGAAACTCCCGCCCTTCGACCCCCGTGACCCGATCGGCATCGACGATCTCCTGGGCGCCGAGGATCTCGCGATCCGCGACACCGTCCGGGTCTGGGCCGCCGACCGGGTCCTTCCGCACATCGCCGAGTGGTACGAGAACGGCGAGCTGCCCGGCATCCGCGAACTGGCCCGCGAGCTCGGTTCGCTCGGGGCGCTGGGCATGTCCCTGCGGGGCTACGGCTGCGCGGGCGCCACCGCCGTCCAGTACGGGCTGGCCTGTCTGGAGCTGGAGGCCGCCGACTCCGGGATCCGCTCGCTCGTCTCCGTACAGGGCTCCCTCGCCATGTACGCCATCCACCGCTTCGGCTCCGAGGAGCAGAAGCAGCGCTGGCTGCCCGGCATGGCGGCCGGCGAGATCATCGGCTGCTTCGGGCTCACCGAACCGGACCACGGCTCCGATCCCGCGGGCATGCGGACGTACGCCAAACGCGACGGCGAGGACTGGGTCCTCAGTGGCCGCAAGATGTGGATCACCAACGGTTCGGTCGCCGGGGTCGCCGTGGTCTGGGCGCAGACCGACGAGGGCACCGCGGGCAGCGGCATCCGCGGATTCGTGGTGCCCACCGACGCCCCCGGCTTCTCCGCGCCGGAGATCAGGCACAAGTGGTCCCTGCGCGCCTCGGTCACCAGCGAGCTGATCCTGGACGAGGTGCGGCTGCCGGCCGACGCCGTGCTGCCGGAGGTCACGGGACTGCGCGGCCCGCTCAGCTGCCTCAGCCATGCCCGCTACGGCATCGTCTGGGGAGCGATGGGCGCCGCCCGGTCCAGCTTCGAGGCGGCCGTCGACTACGCGAGGACGCGTGAGCAGTTCGGGAAGCCGATCGGCGGCTTCCAGCTCACCCAGGCCAAGCTCGCCGACATGGCCGTCGAACTGCACAAGGGCATCCTGCTCGCCCACCACCTCGGCCGTCGGATGGACGCGGGCAGGCTCCGTCCGGAGCAGGTCAGTTTCGGAAAGCTGAACAACGTGCGGGAGGCCATCGAGATCTGCCGCACCTCGCGCACGATCCTCGGCGCGAACGGGATCTCCCTGGAGTACCCGGTGATGCGTCACGCGACGAATCTGGAGTCGGTGCTCACCTACGAGGGAACCGTGGAGATGCACCAGCTGGTGCTGGGCAAGGCGCTCACCGGCCTGGACGCGTTCCGGTAGACCCGGGACCGCGACCAAACCGCCGTGAGCCCCCGCTCAGCTCTGGTTGAAGAAGCCGTCGGCCGGCCGGCCGGCGGCTTCGCCGTTGACGACCTGGGTGTTGGCGGGGGTCAGCAGGAAGACCCGGGTGGCCACGCGGTCGATCGACCCGCGCAGCCCGAAGATCAGTCCTGCGGCGAAGTCCACCACGCGCTTGGCGTCGGCGGAGTCCATGGACGTGAGATTCATGATCACCGGGACGCCGTCCCGGAAGAGCTCGCCGATGCTCCGGGCGTCCCGGAAGCTGTCCGGGGTCACCGTGGCGATCCGGCGGCCCGTCTCCTCGGCCGCCTCCGAGACCACCCGCACCCGCGGATCGGTCACCCAGGCCTGACCCGTCCCGGTCCGTGCACCTTCGGCGTACTCGTCGTCGTCGTAGTACCGCTCGTCGTTGTCCTCTACGAGGCCCAGCCAGGCACTCGCCTTGCGCACCGATCCCATGGACGCCTCCTCTCACCGCGGTTCCTTGGTGTTCCGCATGTCTTTCGTATCCCTATCGTCGTCCATCATGCGGATCGTGCGCCAAGGGGATACGCGGCGCGCAGGGCTTTCGTGACGGTACTGGTGCAGAAGATGTGGCGATTCGTCAAGGTTCCTCCTGCATAAGGGGCCTGACGGTAGGAAAATATGGCCTTCCGGTCCGTATGGGTGACATGGGGGGCGTACGGGTGAACGGGTCACTCGATACGATGCACGTCGCGCAGGCGCCCGAGCGCCCCGCACAACTGAACGACTACCGGGGGATGGCCGTGTTCGGAATCGTGAGGCCCTGCACTCACCGCCTGTCGGAGGGGCTCAAGGCCGAGTGGATGGCTCATCTCTGCGGGCTCTGTCTGGCACTTCGCTCCGATCACGGACAGTTCGCCCGTATCGTCACGAACTATGACGGTCTGATCGTCTCGGTCCTGACGGAGGCTCAGACCGAGCGCACCCCGGCGCAGCGGCGCACCGCCGGCCCCTGCCCGCTCCGCGCCATGCGCACCGCCCCGGTCGCGCGCGGTGAGGGCGCCAGGCTCGCGGCCGCCGTCTCGCTGGTGCTGGCCTCCGCCAAGGTGCGCGACCACGTGGCCGACCGGGACGGCCTGTTGGCGCGTCGCCCGGTGGCCGCGGCCGCGCGCAGGGTGGCCGCGGGCTGGGACCGGGCCGGGGCCCGCACCGGCGCACAGCTCGGCTTCGACACCGCGTTGCTCGTCGACGCCGTCGACCGGCAGACCGGCATCGAGTTGCTCGCGGGGCCCGGCACCCCGCTGCTGACGGTCACCGAGCCCACCGAGACCGCCACCGCCGCCGCCTTCGCGCACACCGCCGTGCTCGCGGGCAAGCCGCGGAACGCCGAGCCGCTCGCGGAGGCCGGGAGGCTCTTCGGGCGTCTCGCACATCTGCTGGATGCCGTGGAGGACCAGGAAGCTGACGCGGCGTCGGGTGCCTGGAACCCGCTCACGGCGACCGGAACCTCGCGCGCCGAGGCCCGTCGGCTGTGCGACGACGCGCTGCGGGGCGTGCGGCTGGCGCTGCGTGACGCGGAATTCGCCGACGACAAGCTCGCCCATGTGCTCCTGGCGCACGAACTGCGGCGCTCGGTTGACCGGGCGTTCGCCACGGACGTCTGCTCCCATCAGGGAGGCGGGCTCCTGACCGAAGCCGGCCACCCGTCAGGAGGGCGCCCCGCGGGGTCGTTCGGGCCGCCCCCGGGCAATCCGTACGCGCCCACGGGCCCGTCCGGCCCCTTCGGTCCGCCGCCGCCCGAGCCCCCGCGCGACCGGCGGGGGCTCATCGTGGGGTGTCTCGTGTGGGCGGGGCTCGCCTGCACCTGCCAGATGTGCTGCGGCACCTTCGACGACCCGTGGAGCCATCAGCGGCGCGAAGGACTGTGCAGCAAATGCGACTGCGGCGACTGCTGCGACGCCTGCGACTGCTGCAGCAACTGCGGGGACTGCTGTGACGGCTGCGACTGCTGCGGGTGCGACTGCAGCTGCTGACCCGGTGGCGGGTCGCGGCTTCGGTCAAGGGGCGGTCCGAGCCGGTGTGGAAGGGTTGACCGCATGAGCACGGACGCGCAGCAACAGGCAGTACGGGACTGGAACCACTGGCACCAGGAGCGGACCGCCACGGTCGCCGCTCCGTACGGGCCGCTCTCCCTCACCGGCACCCACTGGCTCTCCGATCACCCGGAAGGTCGAATTCCGGCCGTCCCGGGCCACTGGCGGGAGGACGGCGACGAGGTGGTGCTCACCGCCGGCCCCGAGGACGGGCTGAGCGTCGACGGGAAGCCGTTCACCGGCCAGGTCGGGCTCGGCGCCGACCGCGGCCCGATCGAAGGTTCCCGGGTGGCGCACGGTGAGCGCAGGCTCGTCATGCTCAGTCGCGAAGGCCTGTGGGCGGTCAGGGACTTCGACCCGGACTCCGCTGCGCGCCGGGCCTTCCGCGCCATCGAGGCCACACCGTACGATCCGCGCTGGGCGGTGCCGGGCCGCTTCCGTCCGTACGACACCTCCCGCACCGTCCGGGTCGAGAACGCCGACGGTGTCGAACGTGGGCTGGGACTCGCCGGGGAGATCGCCTTCACGCTGGACGGCACCCGGCACGCGCTCCAGGTCGCCGTGGAGAGCGACGGCTCGCTCTGGGCGGTCTTCGCCGACGCCACCAGCGGGGGAACGAGCTACCGCTTCCGGTTCCTGCGGCCCGCGGCCCCGGCACAGGACGGCTCGGTGACGGTCGACCTCAACCGCGCGCTGCTGCCGCCCTGCGCATTCGCGGACCACTTCATCTGCCCCTTCCCGCCGCCGGGCAACACCCTGCCCGTCGCCGTCGAGGCCGGGGAGCGGCGCAGGATCGACGGCTGAACCAGCACCTCAACCGGCCGCTTCCGGCCCCGGCGGACGTCGTCCGCCGGGGCCGGACACATGGGTGGGGGAGTGGGCAGCCACGCAAGCTCAGGCCAAAAGGCGCCCTTGCGCCGGAAGTTGACGCCTTGAATACTCCCGAGCAGCGCTTGTCAGGGGCACGGCATGTTCGATTTTCGGACGGGCCCGCCGCACCCTGACTGCGCCTCACGGGCCCGACCACCCCACAGGCGGGCCCCCGACCTCCTCGGGAGGAAACAAGTGAGGATCAAGCGCACCACCCCCCTCAGCACTGCCGCGAGACGCAGCAGGGCCATCGGAATAGCCGCAGGTCTCGTGGCGGTCGCCGCACTGACCGTCCCCAGCGCCCAGGCCAGCTCCACCGGAACGTACAGCGCGAACCAGCTCTCCGCCGCGAGCGAGGCCGTCCTCGGTGCCGACGTGGCCGGGACGGCATGGAACGTCGACCCCGTCACGAAGAAGGTCGTGGTCACGGCCGACAGCACGGTCTCCGCCGCGGAGATCCAGCAGATCAAGGACTCGGCGGGCGTCAACGCGGGCGCCCTGCGCATCGAGCGCACCTCCGGGAAGTTCAGCAAGCTGCTCTCCGGGGGTGACGCCATCTACGCACCGGGCTGGCGCTGCTCCCTCGGGTTCAACGTCCGCAGCGGCAGTACGTACTACTTCCTGACCGCCGGTCACTGCACCGACGGCAACCCGCCCTGGTACACCAACTCCTCCAACTCCACCTACATCGGCCCGACGGTCGGCTCCAGCTTCCCGACCAACGACTACGGTCTGGTCCGGTACGACAATGCCTCCGTCGCCCACGCCGGCACCGTCGGCAGCGTCGACATCACCAGCGCGGCCAACGCCACGGTCGGGATGTCCGTCACCCGCCGGGGCTCCACCACCGGCATCCACAGCGGCACCGTCTCCGCACTCAACGCCACGGTCAACTATGGCGGCGGCGACATCGTCTACGGCATGATCAAGACGAACGTGTGCGCGGAGGGGGGCGACTCCGGCGGTCCGCTCTACTCCGGCTCCAGGGCGATCGGACTCACCTCGGGCGGCAGCGGCAACTGCAGTTCCGGTGGGACGACCTTCTTCCAGCCGGTCACCGAGGCACTCAGCGCGTACGGCGTCAGCATCTACTGACACGCCGGGTGGCCGGTTCTGTCCCCCGGAACCGGCCCGTCCCTCGAAAGCGCAAGTCGAACACGCCGAGCCCCCGCCCGAATTGTGGGCGGGGGCTCCCGCTGACCCCGCGGCTTTTGAGAGCATGTGACACAGGACGTCACGCAGGAGCAACGGGGGCGGATGCTGCGCCTCCCGGAGGGATGCCCTCCGGGAACCCCCGGCAGACACCCCAGGGGGTTCCAGGTCCGTGAAACGCATCGGAGTGACCGGTCACCGCAGCATTCCGCAGGAAGCCCACGACCACGTGCTGGCGTCGATGCGCGCGGCGTTCCACGGGTGCGACGGCTCGGTGGAGGCGCTCTCCAGCCTGGCCGTCGGGGCGGACCAGCTCTTCGCCGACCTCGCCCTCGCCCACGGCGCCCAGCTGACCGTGGTCATCCCCAGCGGCGACTACGAGGACTGTTTCGCCGACGGGGACGAACTCGCCCGCTACCGGGCACTCAAGGCCCGCGCCGTGCGCGAGGTCAGGCTGGACTACCCGCACTCCACCGACGAGGCGTACTACGCCGCCGGCGCGTACATCGCCGACCACTGCGACCGGCTGATCGCCGTGTGGGACGGCCGCCCCGCCCGCGGCCTGGGCGGCACGGGGGACATCGTGACGTACGCCCGGGGCCTGGGCCGCCCCGTCACGGTGATCTGGCGCGACGGGGTCGAACGGAGCTGACCGGCCGTCACGGGCGACGGCCGGCCGTGTGGTCCGACGGCCCGCCCCCGCGGGCCGGCCGCCGGGGCCGTCACATCTGGTGCCGGGCGAGCCAGTCGGTGTGCTGGGGGGAGACGATGCGCTCGGTCTCGAACACCGCACGCGGCCACTGGCGCTCGTTCAGCGTCGTCTCCATCGCTATCTGCATGGACTCCAGGTCCTTCTCCACGAGGGAGTGGGCCGAGATCAGCGGATGGTGGCGGCGCATCTCGGCCCAGGCGAGGCAGGCCGCGGCCGCGGCGGAAAGGGTTCCGGTCAGCGCGAAGGACTGGCCGGCCGAGAAGGCCCTGAACAGGGCGAGGAGCAGAGCGAGCGCCGTCAGCGCGGCGATGGTGGTCGACCAGACCAGGGTGGCCCGCCGGGACACCTCCTGGCGTCTGCGATACCAGCTGCGCTGTTCGATCAGCCGGTCACGTACATAGGTTTCCTTGCGGACGGTGAATGCCTTCTCCCGTAATGCGCGCATGGAATCGGTGATGAGCCCGCCGGAATCGGCCGTCCGGTCCCGGGGGTCGGCCCAGCCCACCTTGCGGAGCTCCTGGAGCCCTTCTTCGAGCCGGTTGGCGAACACCGCTTCGGGGTGCTGTGTGCCGGTATCGAAAGGTGAGCCATGCACCGAGTAACGCCAGCACATCGATTTGATGAACTCCGCCGCCGAGCGATTGAGTTGCCAATGCGACTTTGCTTTCCGCCGGGAGGTGAGGTAGGTGGTGACCAGGACGCCGAGGTAGGCCAACACTGCCGCGAAGTCGGTGAGTTGGAGCGTCCCGGCAACCTCCGCGCGCCAGGGCAGCGCGGCCGGTACGGTGCCCCCGACCAGCAGGATGAGCTGCCACCGCGTGGTATTCACCGACTCCCGCTGACGGGCGATCGCAATGGCGTCCGTGTGGTGAAAGAGCTCCGGCAGATCAGCGTTCCTGAAGACCATGCTCTGCAGTGGTCCGGGAATCGCCGTCATGTTCACTCCCGTCTGCGGTTATGTCGTCACCCTGATGGCGGAATCTGTCGTTCCGATCGATCGGGGCAGGTCCCGTGTGACGCTCGTGTTCCAAGTGGGCGTCCTCAGTTGCCAACCGAGGCCATGAGAGTAAAGTCGTGCCGCCGGACACTGCAATGGTGCAGGTACCAACGCTGGTTTCCTGTCCGGAACCATTCCATCGGAACGAACCCCTCAAGGACGGCCGTGAAGACCACTGAATCCTCCCTCTCCTTCGCCGTTGCGAAGAAGAGCCGTGTGCCGCTCGCCGCGATCGACGCGCGTGGTGGCGAAGCAGCCAGGAAGCTCGGTCGGGTGCATGTAGCCTCCGCCGGTCGCCCCAGCCAGGCATCCACCTTCAACTCCTCCCTCTGATCCCCTCCAACGGATCACTCCGCCGGGACGGCCGGTCTGCCGGAACACCCTTCCGTGCTGGCTAGACTGGTGGAATGACAGGACCCCTGGTCCCTTTCCGTGAAGTAGTCCTCAAGGTTCACAGCAGGTGCGATCTTGCCTGTGACCATTGCTATGTCTACGAACATGCCGATCAGAGCTGGCGAACCCGTCCGAAAACAATCTCTGACGAAGTCATTTTCCGGACTGCTCAGCGGCTGGCTGAGCATGCCAAGACACACGCACTGCCCTCCGTGTCAGTAATCCTGCACGGAGGGGAGCCTCTGCTGGCGGGCCCCGCCCGGCTGCGGCGCATCTGCGAAGAGCTGACCTCCGCCTTCGACGGCATCGCCGCCCTCGATCTCCGGATCCACACCAACGGCCTGCAGCTCAGCCCGCGCTATCTCGACCTCTTCAGCGAGTACGACGTCAAGGTGGGCATCTCCCTCGACGGCGACCGCGCGGCCAACGACCGGCACCGCCGCTTCTCCGACGGGCGCAGCAGCCACCCCCTGGTGCTCAAGGCCGTCGAGCTCCTGCGGCAGGAGCGCTACCGCCACCTCAACCTCGGCCTCCTGTGCACGGTCGACATCGAGAACGACCCGGTCGCGGTGCTCGACGCACTCACGGAGCTCGAACCGCCGCTCATCGACTTCCTGCTGCCCCACGCCACCTGGGACGACCCGCCGCCGCGGCCGGACGGATCGCCCACCGCCTACGCCGACTGGCTCCTCGCGGTCTTCGACCGCTGGCAGGAGCAGGGGCGCCCGGTGCCGGTGCGGATCTTCTCCTCGGTCGCCTCGACGCTCGACGGCGGCCCCAGCCTCACCGAGTCGCTCGGTCTCGCGCCGACCGACCTCGTCGTCGTGGAGACCGACGGCAGCCTGGAGCAGGTCGATTCGCTGAAGAGCGCCTACGAGGGCGCGGCGGACACCGGCTTCGACGTCTTCGCGCACGCCTTCGACGAGGTCGCCGCGCACCCCGGGGTGCGGGCCAGGCAGCTCGGCCTGGACGGTGTCAGTGAGACGTGCCGGCGCTGCCCCGTCGTACGGTCGTGCGGTGGAGGCCTGTACACCCATCGCTACAGTTCCGCGGGCGCCGATGAGGGCTTCGACAACCCGTCCGTGTACTGCCACGACCTCGCCGCCCTGGTGCGCGGCATCGAGGCCCGTACGCCCGCCGACGCCGTGGCTCCCGAGGTGGCCGGTCCGGCCGAACTGCTCGCGGCCCAGGAGGACCTGACCCGCACCCTGCTGGCGCGGCTGCACGCGGACCTGGACGGCGCGGGCGGGGAGCGGTGGGCGGGGGCCTGGGAGCTGGCGGCCGTCCTGGAGGGCTCGGAGGAAGGCGCCCGGGGGCTGGACGGCGTGCTCGCCCATCCGTTCACGCGCACCTGGCTGCTCGACGCGCTGGACGCCCTGCACGAGGGCCGGAGGGGGGCGGCCTCCCGCGCCGCGGACGGTCTGCGGACCCTTCTCGCCGCGGCCGCCGTGCGGGCCGGCCTCGACCTGCGGGTGCCGGCGCCCTACCGGGACGGCGCGCTCGTGCTGCCCACCCTGGGCCGGCTGACGGTCGCCGGGCCGGGGGAGCGCGGCACCGTGCTGGTGCGTGCGGCCGGGGACGGCTTCCTGGTGGGTGCCGACGCCGCTTCGGCCGAGCGTCGGATCCGGCGGGCCGACGCTGCCGAACCCGGCTGGCTGCCGGTGCGCGGGTTCGCCCTGCCGGGCGCTCCGTTCCCGGGCCACGGCTTCCTGATCGACGACCTGGACCCGTACCGGGACTGCTTCGACGCCCCCGCGGCGGCCACGCTCGGCGCGGCGGCGGCCGGCCGTCTGGGGGACGCGCTCACCGAGGCCTGGGCGCTGATCGAGGAGCGGGCTCCCGCGCACGGTGCGGGGTCGCTCGACGGTCCGCTCACCTTCACCCCGCTCACCGGCTCGGCGCCGGGGGAGCCCTCGGTGGGGCGGCACGGTTACGGCGCACTCGGCATCGGGGCGGACGAGGACGCCGGCACGCTGGCGCTCACGCTGCTGCGCGGCGTGCGGCGGGCGAGGTTCCGGGCACTTGTGGACGTCGCGGATCTTTACGCGGCGGACGGCTCCTGGGAACATCGAATGCCCTGGAAGGAAGAATTCGTTCCGTTTTCCGGGCTGCTGGCCGCTGCCTATGAACGGCTGGCGCTCGCGGCATTCGACCCCCGGTACCGGGACGGCGTTCCGCAGGCGCTCGACACGCTGGAAGGGGCCGCCGAACTCACCATCGGCGGGAAACGGCTCCTGGCTCTGATGCGAAAAGAATTCTGAATATCGCATTCCGGTTCGATGGGGAGGGTGTGCGCAGACTCGGGACAACCGGGAGGAACAGTCGCAGACCGCATTCGATCAGGAGTGTGACCGTCAGGGCCTGGGAACAGATGACTGAAAAGTGGCGTTGATTGACCGAACGTCATGGGGGTGGAGCAAGGTCCGCTCCGGAATGATGAATTCGCTCGCATTCTCTTCACTCCTCGGGTGCGGGTGCTCACACAGGACGGGGGTCGTGTGCACGCGACGACGCAGCAGCGAGCGGCGGACCATCGGCCGTACTTCTTCTTGAGCTACGCCCACACACCGGGGTACGGCGGTGGCACGGACCCCGACATGTGGGTCGAGCGGCTCTTCCAGGATCTCTGTGGCCATGTGATGGCCATGACCGATCTGCCCGCGGGCGCGCCCGCGGGCTTCATCGACCGCGAGATACGTTCCGGCGAGGGCTGGTCGGAACGGCTCGGTGAGGTGCTCGCCACCTGCCGGGTGTTCGTACCGCTGTTCTCGCCGCGTTACTTCGCCAGCGAGATGTGCGGCAAGGAGTGGTACGCGTTCGCCCAGCGCGCCATTCATCACCGCGCCCGCCACAACCAGAGCGCCGAAGCGATCGTCCCGGCGCTCTGGGTGCCGGTGCCGCCCAGCCAACTGCCCGGACCGGCCGAGCGATTACAGTTCAACCACCGTGACTTCGGGGACCGTTACGTCAGCGACGGACTGTACGGGCTGATCAAGCTCAAACTCTTCAACGAGGAGTACGAGCGTGCGGTGTACGAGCTCGCCAAACGCATCGTCAGCGTCGCCGACACGGTACGGATCGGAACCGGCCGCCCCGTGGACTACCGGCTGGCACCCAGCGCCTTCGGCTCGCCGAGCAGTGGGGCAGGCGGCCCCCGCCCCATGCAGGTGACCATCGCCGCCGCCACCCGCCACGACCTGCCCGAGGGGCGCAACGCCGACTACTACGGCGACAACCCGCAGGACTGGAACCCCTACCACCCGGACGCCGCACGGCCCCTGGCCTATGTCGCCGAGGACCTCGTGCGCTCCCTCAACTACCAGGCCACCATCGCCTCCTTCGACGAGGAGGCCGGCCTCCCGGTCGGCAAACAGCCCCCGACCACCCCGGAGATCCTCCTCGTCGACCGCTGGGCGCTCCAGGACGAGGACCGGTGCCGGCGGCTCGCCGCCTTCGACGCCGAGAACCGCCCCTGGGTCACCATGGTCGTGCCGTGGAACCGCGACGACCACGAGAGCAGGGCCGCGGAGGCCGAACTGACCGCCAAGCTGGAGCGGACCATGCCCACCAAGATGCGCCAGGGCCGGGCCTACTGCCGCGCAGCGGCCAAGGGCGTACCGAGCATGGAGGCGTTCGGCCAGATCCTGCCGCAGGTGGTCGAGGTGGCCGCCCAGCAGTACCTGAGACACGCGGCCGTCTACCTGCCCGCCACCGGCGGCGGAGGACCCACCGAACGGACTCGCCTGATGGGACCGATGGCGCAGACCCAGTACATCCCCGAGACACATGACGCTGCGACGGATGCGGAGGACACGGATGACGGCCAGTCGTGACGGGCGCATCGTCACCTTCTACTCGTACAAGGGCGGTACCGGGCGCACCATGGCCCTGGCCAACACCGCCTGGATTCTCGCCGCCAACGGCAAGCGGGTACTGGCTGTCGACTGGGACCTGGAGGCCCCCGGACTCCACCGGTTCTTCCACCCCTTCCTCGACCCGTCGACGCTCGGCGCCACGACCGGCGTCATCGACCTGATCACCGAGTACGCCTGGGCCGCGACCAGTCCGGTGCAGCGGGCCGACGACTGGCACCGCGACTACGCGCGGATCCAGCCGCACGCGGTCTCGCTCACCCCCGAGGCGCTCGGCTGGGAGTTCCCGCACGGCGGCACGCTCGACTTCGTCTCCGCCGGACGGCAGAACCGCGAGTACTCCGCGACCGTCTCCACCTTCGACTGGGACAACTTCTACGACCGGCTCGGCGGCGGCCACTTCTTCGACGCCCTGCGCGACGACATGAAGGCCAACTACGACTACGTCCTCATCGACAGCCGCACCGGCCTCAGCGACATCGCCGACATCTGCACCGTCCACCTGCCCGACGTCCTCGTCGACTGCTTCACCCTCAGCGACCAGTCCATCGACGGCGCCGCCTCCGTCGCCCGTCAGATCTCCGAGCGGTACACCGGCCGTCCCATCTCCATCTTCCCCGTCCCGATGCGGATCGACGAGGGCGAGAAGGAGAAGGCGGACGCCGGACGGGCGCTGGCCCGGCTGAAGTTCGACCGCCTGCCGCGCGACCTGTCGGGCGACGAACTCACCGCCTACTGGGGTGCGGTGGAGATCCCGTACCGCCCCTACTACGCGTACGAGGAGACCCTGGCCACCTTCGGCGACGAGGCGGGGCTCAGCAACTCCCTCCTCTCCGCCTTCGAACGGCTCGTCTCCGTCATCACGGACCAGCAGATCACGTCGATGCCCCCCGTCGGGGAAGAGGTGCGGCTGCGCATCCGGGACGCGTTCACCCGGCGCAGGCCCGCGCTGCCCGCCGATCTCTTCCTCAGCTATGTGGCGGAGAACCGGATGTGGGCCGACTGGATCGAGTCCGTCCTCACCCGGGCCGGCTTCCGCGTCGTACCCCGCGACGTGTCCGCCGAGCGGGGCCCCCAGGACGCCACGACCGTCACCACGGAGAACGCCGTACGGACCGTGGTCCTCCTCTCCAGCGCTTACCTCAAGTCGCAGCGCGCGGTGAACCTCTGGGACCGGGCCGTCGCCGAGGACCCGGGCGGCGGCCGGCGCCATCTACTGCCGCTCAGGGTCGGTGACGTACGACTGTCCGCGCCCTACATCGACCGCAACCCCGTCGACCTGTTCCGGCTCGACGAAGTGCACGCCACCGCCGCCCTGTTACGCGCCCTGGACCGGCCCGTGCAGCTCACCGACGCCGTCTCGCCCGGCCCCCGCTTCCCCGGCACCGTCCCCCGGATCTGGAACGCCCCGCCGCGCAACCCCGGCTTCACCGGCCGCTCCCTGGTCCTGGAACGGATGCGCGACCAGCTCGGCGGTGGTATGGCCGTCGTGCTGCCGCAGCCGCAGACCCTGTACGGACTCGGCGGCGTCGGCAAGACCCAGGTCGCCCTGGAGTACGTGCACCGGTTCATGGCCGACTACGACCTGGTCTGGTGGATATCGTCCGAGCAGACCGACGATGTCGTCGCCGGGCTCGCCGAACTCGCCGTCCGGCTCGGCGCCCAGGGCGGCGACGACATGGCCGCCGCCTCCCAGGAGGCCGTCGACCTGCTGCGCCGCGGGGTGCCCTCGGACCGCTGGCTGCTCGTCTTCGACAACGCCGACGATCCGGAACGGCTCCGGCGCTACTTCCCGCAGGGCGGCTCCGGCCACATCCTGGTCACCTCCCGCAACCAGGCATGGTCCCAGCACGGCGACGCGCTGCCCGTCGACGTCTTCCTGCGCGAGGAGTCCATCGAGCACCTCCAGCGCCGGGCCCCGGGCCTGAGCGACGAGGACGCCGCCCAGGTGGCCACCGCGGTCGGAGACCTCCCGCTCGCCGTCGAACAGGCCGCGGCGTGGATCGCGGAGACCGCCACCCCGATCGACACCTACCTGGAGCAGCTGGCCCAGCAGGCCCCGGAGGTCCTGGCGCTCAACCAGCCGGCCGGATACCCCGAGCCGGTCGCCGCGACCTGGAACATCTCCATCCAACGCCTCAAGGAGCGCTCACCCGCCGCGGTGCGGCTGCTCCAGCTCTGCGCCTTCTTCGCCCCCGAGCCGATCTCCGGGAACCTGCTGTACAGCAAGGAGATGATCGAGGCGCTGAAGCCGTACGACGCCTCGCTCCAGGAGAAGCTGGTGCTGGGCCGCGTCATCCGGGAGATCGGCCGGTTCGCCCTCGCCAAGGTCGACCAGGTCTCCAACTCCATCCAGGTGCACCGGCTCGTCCAGGCCGTCATCCGGGCCCAGCTCACCGAGGAGGAGCAGCGGGACGCCCGGCACGCCGTCCACCGCATCCTGGCCGGTGCCAGGCCGGACGACGACGAGCCGATCGACAACCCCGCCAACTGGCCGCAGTTCGCCACGATATGGCCGCACCTGGGCCCGTCCGACGCCCGCAACTGCAAGGAACCCGAGGCCCGCAGGCTTCTGATCGACCGAGTGCGCTACCTGTGGAAGCGCGGTGACTTCAGGACGGCCACCACGCTCTGCGAGGAGCTGCGCGAGATCTGGCGCGAGACGCTGGGGGAGCGGGACATCCAGTACCTCTACCTCTGCTTCCACCTCTCCAACATCTACCGCTCGCGCGGCCGTTACGTGGAGGCCATGGAGCTCGACGAGATCACCCTGGCGATGCAGCGGGAGGTGCTGGGTCCGGAGCACCCGCACACGTACATGAGCACCAGCAGCCTGGCCACGGACCTCGGCACGCTCGGCCAGTACACCAGGGCGATCGAGCTGGCGACCGAGGCCACCGACGGGTTCAACCAGATCTTCCACGACTCGCACCCCAGGGCCCTGGCCGCGGCCAACAACCTGGCGTTCACCCTGCGGTCCATCGGCCAGTACGCCAAGGCCCGCGAGATCGACCAGGACGTCTTCGACCGGCGCCGGGAGGTGCTCGGCGAGGAACACCCGTACAGCCTCTCCTCGGCCATGAACCTGGCCCGTGACCTGCGCGACGTCGGCCGGTACGAGGACTCGGTCAGCATCCTCAGCCGTACGTACGACAGCTACAAGGCCACGCTCGGCCGGTCCTTCCCCGGCACGCTCAGCGCGGCCAAGAGTCTGGCGGTCTCGCTGCGCCGGGCGGGCAGACTGGAGGACGCCCGCCGGCTCACGGTCGCGACCAGGGCCCGGTACCGGGCCAAGTACACCTCCGCCAACCCGGAGTGGCTGGCCTGTGACCTCAATCTGGCGGCCGACCTGTTCGCGGCCGGCGAGGCGGCCGAGGCCAGGACCACCGCCCAGGAGGTCGTCGACCAGTACATGAAGGTGCCGGGCGAGAAACACCCGTACACCCTCGCCGCCCTGAACAACCTGGGCGTCTACCTCTGGGGGACCGGTGCGGCGGAGGAGGCGGAGCAGGTGCTGACCCGGGTGGTCGCCTCGATGCGCGAGGTGTACGGGCGGGAGCACCCCAACACGCTGTTCAGCGTGATGAACCTGGCGAACGCCACGGCGGAGAGCGGCGATATCGACCTGGTGCTGAAGACCGAACGGTCGCTGGCGGTGCAGTTCCGGGACGTGCTGGGCGCACACCACCCGGAGACGCTGGCCATGAAGTCGAACATGGCGGTCACCCTCGGTGCGATGGGGCGCAAGGACGAGGCGCTCCACGTCAGGGCGGAGACGGTCGAGGAGCTGGCCCGGCAGCTCGGGGACGAGCATCCGCTCACCCGGATCGCCCGGGACGACCGCCGGTTCCAGCGCGAGCTGGAACCGCAGGCGGTGTGACGCGAACGGGAGCGTCCGGCAGCCCGCCGGACGCTCCCGCCGCTCCCGGGGCTCAGTTTCTGGACGTGTCCAGCAGCCAGGTGAGGATGCGGGGGAGTGCGTGCAGCGCGTCGAAGTGCGCGGCCGCCGGTTCCACCACGACGGTGGCGCCCGGGATGCGGCTCGCGAGCCAGCGGGTGTGCCCGACCGGTGAGAACACGTCCTTCTCACCGTGCCACAGCAGCACCGGACCGGTGATGGCGGCCGGGTCGAACCCCCACGGGTGACTGAACGCGAGCGCGTCGTCGATCCATCCGTACGCCGAAGTGCGCAGCCCTTCACGGTAGTTGCGCAACAGCATGGTGCGCACGCCGGCGTCGTTGACCACCATCCGGTCGGAGTCGGTCAGCTCCCGGCGCAGATCGTCGATCAGGCGCACCGGATTTTTCCTGATCACGGCGGACCGCGAGATGAACGACTCCGCGAGCCCGTCCGGATCGGACCGGGCCGTGGTGTACGCCAGCACATTGGAGGGGGCCATCCCCTCGAACCAGTCGAGGCCGTCGGCGTCCCGGGGGGCCAGTCCGACCAGGGCGGCGGTACGCGTGACCCGCTCGGGCATCAGCGCGGCGCAGGCCAGTGCGTGCGAAGCGCCGCCGGACCGGCCCACCACGGCGAACCGGTCGAGCCCGATGTGGTCCGCGATGGCCCGTACGTCCTGGACGGCGTCGGCGACGCATCTGCCCGGCAGTCGGTCGGAGTCGCCGTATCCCGGCCGGTCGTAGGTGATCAGCTGTGTCTTGCGCTGGTACAGCACCATGCCGCGCGGCGCCGGACCCAGTCTGCTGCCGGGCATCCCGTGCAGCAGGAAGACCGGTCTGCCGCGAGGATCCCCCAGACGCTCCACCACCAGTTGCCGCCCGTCGGCCGCGCGCACCCGACTGCGCACTCCGTGCCTCCTCGCGATTCCTGCGGACACGACGTGCCCGGCTTTCCCCGCACCATCCGATGATGACCCATCAGAGGCGATCGCGGCATGGCGCGTGGGGAGAATCTGGGCGCACGGAGTGGGCGCGAAACGGTGCGCGCCCCCGGGGCGGGTCGGGAATCGGACCCGCAGGGACGAATACCGGACAGGACTAGTCCTCACCCGCTGCCGACCGGATGGTCGCACCGGGTGTTCGCAGATGGAATCGCCGAGCCCTGACCTGGCGAAGGTGAACGTGGCGCACCCGAACCGGTGGTGTCGTGTGTGCGTCCTGAAGTCGACCTTGTGTGCTAACTGCCCGGTGGGAATAGTGGGCGCCCCATCCTCCGCGTACGGGCGACCCCACATCATCCGCGCGCGGCCCCACAGGAGGTCGAAGTTGAAGCATCGACGCATGTCCAGGAAGCGCGCAGTGCTGGCCGGATCGGCCGTGGTCGCCCTGGTCGCAGCAGGAGTGACGTTCCAGAGTGCGAACGCCAGCGACGACGTACCGCAGTTCACCGCGCGGACGCTCGACGCGGCGGCGGCCGGAAAGCTCGCCACCGGTCTGGGCAAGGACCTGGGCGCCGACGCGGCGGGCGCCTACTACGACGCCTCCCGCAAGAACCTCGTGATGAACGTGGTCGACGAGGCCGCCGCCGAGCAGGTGCGGCAGGCGGGCGGCACGGCGAGAATCGTGCAGAACTCGCTCGCCGAGCTGAAGTCGGCCCGGCAGACCCTGACCGGCAAGGCCACGATCCCCGGCACCTCATGGGCCGTCGACCCGGTCAGCAACAAGGTGGTCGTCACCGCCGACCGCACGGTCAAGGGCGATGCCTGGCAGAGGCTCAGCTCGGTGGTCGAGCACCTGGGCGGCAAGGCCGAGCTCAAGAGGTCCGCCGGGGAGTTCAAGCCGTTCATCGCGGGCGGCGACGCGATCTGGGGCAACGGCGGGCGCTGCTCGCTCGGCTTCAACGTGGTCAAGGGCGGTGAACCGTACTTCCTGACCGCCGGCCACTGCACCGAGGCGATCTCCAGCTGGTCGGACTCCCAGGGCGGCCCGGAGATCGGTACGAACGCGGGCTCCTCGTTCCCCGACAACGACTACGGCCTGGTCAAGTACACCTCCGACACCGCGCACCCCAGCGAGGTCGACCTCTACAACGGCTCCGCCCAGCCGATCACCAAGGCGGGCGAGGCGACCGTCGGCATGACGGTGACGCGCAGCGGCTCCACCACCCAGGTGCACGACGGCCAGGTGACCGGGCTGGACGCCACGGTCAACTACGGCAACGGCGACATCGTCAACGGCCTCATCCAGACGACGGTCTGCGCCGAGCCCGGCGACAGCGGCGGCTCGCTCTTCGCCGGCGACACGGCGATCGGCCTGACCTCGGGCGGCAGCGGCGACTGCTCCGCGGGCGGCGAGACGTTCTTCCAGCCGGTGCCGGAGGCGCTGGCCGCGTTCGGCGCGGAGATCGGCTGACGGTTTCCGTGCGGTGAGGAGTGGCCCCCGGCGAAGCCCGCCGGGGGCCACTCCCGCGGAGCGGGCACGCTCAGGCGCTGGCAATACAGCCCGGGCCCACGGCGGTGGGGCGGTCAGGATGCCTGAAGTGCTCTGCCGGCGCCCGCGTTCGCCGGTGCGACGCCGAAGATGTCCACCGCGTGGTAGTACGTCCAGGCCGTGGCGTTGCACGAGGTCAGCTTCGCGCCGGAGTAGGCGGCGCAGACGCGCTTGAGGTCCGCGTAGAGCGCGGAGTCGAGGCGGGCCTTGTTGGCGGAGAAGGAGCCGGCCGCCTTGTAGTTGCGGTAGCCGAAGTCGTGGCGGGCGCAGGCCGTCTTGAAGGGGAAGCCGAGGGGGTTGTCGGGCGAGGTGCTGCAGTAGTCCGTGGACCAGTCGAAGCCGTACGCAGACCATGCGGCCGTGTTGTTGCGGGCGGCGTTCCAGGCGTTGTAGCTGGAGGCGCTCGTCTGGGTCCAGGAGCTGAGGACCTGGGGCTTGTCCGAGGGGGCGGCGACAGCGGATGCGGCGGGCAGCAGAGCGAGCGGGAGCGACAGGGCGGCTGTGCTGAGCAGGACGGCGAATTGACGACGCATGCTGAACCTCCAGGCAGTGGGCGGGTGTTGTGCGTAGGGCAAGGTGCTCGCCAGGCTCGCGAGATCGTTTCAGGATGCCGCCATGCACCTGTCATGCCTAGCCCGCGCGTCAACTGGTTGCCGAGAATTGGGTCGCGCGCCACGTGGCGAGTGCAGGCATCGCTCGCACGCAACGGGAACCCGCCCGCCGCCGGCCCGGGCGAGGCGCCAGGTGCCGATGGTTCAAATGGCGCAACGGGACCGGAACCCCCATGATCTTCCCCAGTCTTCAAGGGGCCGCCTTCCAGCCATGGTTGACGCATGTGCCATACTCGGCGCCGCTCATAGCAATATCGGACCGGGGGGCCGCATGCACGCCGTATCTCTGCAAGCCCCTTACCTGGATACGGCCGCGGATCAGCTCTGCTTCTCCCTGGACCTGCCCGAACGGCCGGCGCTTGCCGAACACGAGGTGTCCGTGGGAGGGCTCGCCGTGCGACTGCGGCTGCTCGGCGCGTCCCATCAGGTCTTCGCAGGCCCGGTACGGGAGACCGTGGCGTGCCTGCCGGAAGCGGTCAGGGGGCTGCCGGCCACGCACACCCGGCGGTTCGCGGGGTGGACGTACGACTTCAGCGCCACCACGGCATGCTTCGGGCCCGGGGAGTTCGGTGACCGGGTCGCGGACGCCCTGAGGCGCGCGGACGAGGCGGAGCACAGCCTGTGCGGGGTCTTCCCCGGGTCTCCGGAAGCGGTGACGGCGGTGGTCGTCGAGGCCTGCGACGAGCGGTCCGGCGCGGGGCTGGCCTGGCGTACCTGGCACAGCTACCCGCAGGACGGGCACATCGTATCGACCCACAGCCGGCTGGAGGCTCGATGAACAGCACCCGACTCCTACGCGGGGCGGTGGCGGCCGTGCTGGTCACGGTCCTGCTCTCCGCCTGCTCCAGCGACGGGGAGGACGGCGTCCCGCGCAGCTGGATCGGCAAGACGTACTCCGCCGGCGGGAGCGGGTGGCTCGACAGGAACAGCTCGCCGGCCAAGGTCGCCGACGCGATCGACGGCCACCGCGACGCCCTCGACCGGACGACCGGCGGCGGCATGGAGTTCCTGCGCTACGGCGACGACATGGTGACCGTGTCGCCGTACCGGAGCGGCAGCACGATCGAGATCGAGGACTACCGCAACGGCTACCGCCGGCATCACCAGCACCTCACCTACTGGCCCAACCCGAGCAGCTTCCGCGGCGGCGGCCCCGGCTCCGGCAAGTGACGCCGGGCGCCCCGCGGCCCTGACGACGCCCTCCAGAAAGGCAATGCAGTGACCGAGATCTTCGAGTCGGCCGGGCAGGCCCTGCTCTACGGGGTCGTGGGCCTCGCCGTGATGGCCATCGGCTTCGTCGCCCTCGACCTGGTCACGCCCGGCAAGCTCTTCCACGTGGTGTGGCGGGACCGCAACCGCGGCGCGGCCGTGCTCCTCGGCAGCCAGTCCATCGCGGTCGGGCTGGTCATCATGTCGGCCATCCGGGCCAGCGAGTCCGAAGAAGGCCTGGGATACGGCCTGTTCAGCACGCTCATCTACGGTCTGGCCGGGGTGCTGGTGATGACGCTGGTCGGCATCGTCATCGGCATGCTGACGCCGGGCCAGATGGGCGCGGTGGCCCTCGACGACGGCGACGACCACCGCCCGCACCCCGCCGCCTGGGTCCAGGCCGGCATGTACCTGGGCACCGCCGTCATGGTCGGCGCGGCCCTCTCCTAGGACCACCACGAGGACCACCCCATGAGCTCCACCCTGGGCGACCGTGCCACCGTGACGCCCCCGCACCCCCCGGCCGAGCGCCACACCCGGGGGGCGCGGTTCCTGCTGCTGCTCGCCGTCTTCCTCTGCGCCGCCTGCGGCCTCGTCTACGAACTGGCCCTGACAGCGCTGGGCAGCTACCTCATCGGCAACTCGGTGCTCCAGACCTCCGTGGTCATCTCCGTGATGGTCTTCGCGATGGGAGTGGGCTCGCTGGCGGCCAAACCGCTGCGCCGCCGTCCCGTCGTCGCCTTCGCGGTGGTGGAGGGGGTGCTCGCGCTGGTCGGCGGCCTGTCGGTCCTGATCCTGTACGCGGCCTTCGCCTGGCTCCAGCTCTACATGCCCGCGATGATCGTGGTGTCCCTGGTGGTGGGCCTGCTCATCGGCGCCGAGATCCCGCTGCTGATGACGCTGCTCCAGCGCATCCGCAAACAGGAGGCGAGCAGTGCCGTCGCCGACATGTTCGCCGTCGACTACATCGGCGCCCTCGTCGGCGGCCTGTGCTTCCCGCTGTTCCTGCTGCCGACCTTCGGGCAGTTGAAGGGCGCGCTGGTGGTCGGCGGGGTCAACGCGGTCGCCGGGGTCATCGTCGTGGTGTTCATCTTCCGCCGCCAGACCGGCCGGTTGGCCAAGGCCGGGCTGCTGGCCGGCGTCGCCGTGGTGCTCGCCGTGCTCGGCGCGACGTATGTGCTGTCGGACGACCTGGAGGTCACCGCGCGGCAGCACATGTACGCGGACCCGATCATCCACTCCGAGACCACGCAGTACCAGGACATCGTGGTCACCCGCTCCACCGCCTTCACCGGGAAGCCCGACGTACGGCTCTTCCTCAACGGCGACCTCCAGTTCAGCTCGGTCGACGAGTACCGCTACCACGAGTCGCTGGTCCACCCCGCGCTGTCCGGCCCCCGCTCCAACGTGCTGATCCTGGGCGGTGGTGACGGGCTCGCGCTGCGCGAGGTGCTGCGCTACGAGGACGTCCGGCATGCCACCCTGGTCGAACTGGACCCGGCGATGACCCGGTTGGCGCGCACCTTCGAGCCGCTGCGGGGGCTCAACCACGGTTCGCTGGGCGATCCGCGGGCCGAGGTCGTCAACGCGGACGCCTTCAACTGGCTGCGCGGAGCCCGGCAGCAGTACGACGCGGTGATCATCGACTTCCCCGACCCGGACTCGGCGTCGCTGGCGAAGCTGTACTCGGTGGAGTTCTACGATCTGCTCCGCCGGGTGCTGGTGCCGCACGGCCAGGTCATGGTGCAGAGCGGATCGCCGTTCTTCGCCCCCAAGACGTACTGGTCGATCGCGAAGACCATCGAGACGGCCGGGTACGCGACCACGGAGTTCCAGATCGACGTTCCGAGCTTCGGCAACTGGGGTTTCGTCCTCGCCACCCCCGGCTCCGAGGCCCCGCCGCTGCGGCTCGCCCCGGACACGCCGAAGCTCCGCTACCTGGACGAGGCGGTGCTGAAGGCGGCCACCGTGTTCCCCGTCGACCGCCGCCGCACCGACGTACGACCGAGCACGCTGATGGATCCCGCGGTGCTCGAATACGTCCAGGACGAGTGGCGCGACTACTGAGTCAGGAGGGGGTGCCTGCCGGCTCAGGCAGCCGGCCATGGGGTGGAGAGGGGAGATCCTCCGTCACGCCGGCGTCGAGCCCCCGCCCGTCGCCCCCGCGACCGGGATGTCCGTCGCCTCCGGCTTCTTCCGCATCGCCATCAGCAGGGTGATGACCGTGCCCACCACCGCCCACGCGGAGAGCACCAGCAGCGGTCCGGTCACCGCGTTGCCCCTGAAGTACGCGATCGAGCGTGCCGTCCAGGTGGAGGCCCCCGGTGGCAGGGCGGGGCCGATCGCCCGCCAGAAGTCCGGGAGCATCGGGAGCGGGAAGGCGCCGCCCGCGCTCGGGTTGCCCGCGATCACCACGATCAGGACGGCCAGGCCGATGCCGACGATGCCGGTGAGCGCCTCCAGGGCGAGCGTGATCATGCCGACCGCGAAGACGGTCAGCGCGCCCAGGCCCGACATCCCCCAGAAGCTTCCCGGCAGGGCTCCCAGGATCGGGCCGATGATGATCGCGCCGCCGATCCCGCCCGCGATCGAGTACAGCGCCATGACGCCGGTCCGGATCACCGCGCGCTGCCGGTTGGCGGGACGGCTGCCCGCGCTGATCGCCAGGATCGATGCGCAGAGGTAGCCGCCCACGCACCAGCCCACGGCCAGGTAGAACGAGGAGAGCCCGTCGAAGTCCTGCTTCGAGGCCGGGGCCACGTCCACCGCGCGTGCCGTGCGGTGCTCGGTGAGGTCGGCCTCCTTGATGATCTTCGTCAGGGAGGTGGCCAGGACGGTGCCCCCGCCGGAGGCGACCAGCACGATGTCGGTCGTGCCCCTGGGGTTGACGATCAGGGCGCCGTCGATCTCGCGGTTCAGGATCTGCCGGCGGGCGGTGGCCGCGTCGGTGACCGTGCGGGGGTCCAGGGGGTCGCCGGGGAGGTTCTCCAGTTCGGTGACGAGCCGGGTGGACACCTGCTGAGGTGCGACGACGCCGAAGGGGACGTCCGTGGGCTTCGGGTTGTGGAGTGCTCCGATATAGGACGCGATGAACAGCAGTTGCAGCGCCAGTACGCCGATGACGAGCAGTGCGGCCCGTGGAGTGACGGCGTTCTTCACCTCGTCAGCGAAAGTCATGCCCCCACGGTCCGGGGTGCCCGATGTTCACGCAGTCGGGCCGGGCCGAATGGCTGAAGGAGGGGGCGGAGGTGGCTCACACCCGGATATCGTACGAATGTTCGAAATTTGGTCTATGGTGGAGAGCGAGGGGGTGGCGAGTACGGATTGGTTCAGGAGGTGCGGGTGCCCGGGTTCACGCATCTGCATACCGTTTCCGGGTTCTCCCTGCGGTATGGGGCCTCGCACCCGGAGCGGCTGGCGGAGCGCGCCGCCGAGCGGGGGATGGACGCCCTCGCACTGACCGACCGAGACACCCTGGCGGGTGCGGTCCGGTTCGCCAAGGCCTGCGAGCGGGCAGGAGTGCGGCCGCTCTTCGGGGTGGAACTCGCCGTGACCCCCGCCGCGCGCGCGGAGGGCGACGGACGTACGCACCGGCTGCGGACCCCGGTCCGCGGGGGTGCCTTTGTCGATGAATCCGCACCCCGGGTCACCTTCCTCGCCCGCGACGGCGCACAGGGCTGGGCCGAACTGTGCCGCCTCGTCACCGCCGCCCACGCAGCCGTGCCCGACGGCGGCCGGCCCCTGGTCGACCGTTCCGCACTGCCCGCCGAAGGGCTCACCGTGCTGCTCGGCCCCGCCTCCGAGGTGGGCAGGGCGCTGGCCGCCGGCCGCCCCGACCGGGCCGCCGCCCTGCTCGCCCCCTGGCGAGAGGTGTATGGCGACGACCTGCGGCTCGAGGCGGTCCACCACGGGCGCGACGGCACCGGACCCGGTTCGCTGCGGCTCGCCGCCCGAACCGTCGGCTTCGCGGCCGAGCAGGGGATACGGGCCGTGCTGACCAACGCCGTCCGGTACGCCGATCCGGGGCAGGGCCCGGTCGCCGACGTACTCGACTCCGCCCGCAGGCTCGTCCCCGTCGACCCGCGCCGCGCCCCGCTCGACAGCGGTGAGCGCTGGCTCAAGGACGCCCGCGCGATGGCGGAGACCGCCGAGCGGATCACCTCCGCCGCCGGGCTCGGTCCCGGCGCCGGGGCGCGACTGCTCGCGGAGACCCGGCACACCGCCGACGCCTGCGTGGTCGACCCCCAGGGCGACATCGGCCTCGGCTCCGTCCACTTCCCCGAACCGCACCTCGTCGGCGCGGACCGGCGCACCGCCCAGCGGGTGCTGGCCTCCCGTGCCACGGCGGGCATGGTGCTGCGCGGCTACGACCGCAGGCGCGAGTACTGGGACCGGATGCACCACGAGCTGGACATCATCGCCCACCACGGCTTCGCCTCGTACTTCCTCACGGTCGCCCAGGTCGTGGACGACGTGCGGGAGATGAAGGTCCGGGTGGCCGCGCGCGGCTCCGGGGCCGGTTCCCTGGTCAACCACCTCCTGGGCATCGCCCACGCCGACCCGGTCGAGCACGGGCTGCTGATGGAGCGCTTCCTGTCCAAGCGCCGCTTCGTGCTGCCCGACATCGACATCGACGTCGAGTCGGCCCGCCGCCTCGACGTCTACCGCGCGATCATCGGCCGCTTCGGCGCCGAACGGGTCGCCACCGTCGCCATGCCCGAGACCTACCGGGTGCGCCACGCCATCCGCGACGTCGGCGCCGCACTGTCCATGAACCCCGCCGAGACCGACCGGCTCGCCAAGGCCTTCCCGCACATCCGGGCCCGCGACGCCCGCGCGGCCATGGAGGAACTGCCCGAGCTGCGCGAAGTGGCGAGGACGAAGGAGAAGTACGGGCGGCTGTGGGAACTGGTGGAGGCGCTGGACGCCCTGCCGCGCGGCATCGCCATGCACCCGTGCGGAGTCCTCCTCTCCGACGCCTCGCTGCTGCGCCGCACCCCCGTCATGCCCACCAGCGGCGAGGGCTTCCCGATGGCGCAGTTCGACAAGGAGGACGTGGAGGACCTCGGGCTGCTCAAGCTCGACGTGCTCGGTGTGCGGATGCAGTCGGCGATGGCGCACGCGGTCGCGGAGGTGAAGCGGGCCTCGGGTCAGGAGGTGGACCTGGACGCCGTGGAGCCGGGCGACCCGGAGACGTACCGGCTGATCAGGACCGCCGAGACGCTGGGCTGTTTCCAGATCGAGTCGCCCGGCCAGCGCGATCTGGTCGGCAGGCTCCAGCCCGCCACCTTCCACGACCTGGTGGTCGACATCTCACTGTTCCGGCCCGGCCCGGTCGCCGCCGACATGGTGCGCCCCTTCATCGAGGCCCGGCACGGCCGGGCGCCGGTCCGCTATCCGCACCCCGATCTGGAGGGGCCGCTGCGCGAGACGTACGGAGTGGTGGTCTTCCACGAGCAGATCATCGAGATGGTCGCCATCATGACCGGCTGCGGCCGGGGCGAGGCGGACCGGGTCCGGCGCGGGCTCTCCGACCCCGGGTCGCAGGGCCGGATCAGGATCTGGTTCGCCCAGCACGCGGCGAGGCGCAAGTACAGCGCCGAAGTGATCGCCCGCGCCTGGGAGATCATCGAGGCGTTCGGCAGTTACGGCTTCTGCAAGGCGCACGCGGTGGCCTTCGCCGTACCGACGTACCAGTCGGCCTGGCTGAAGGCGCATCACCCGGCGGCCTTCTACGCCGGGCTGCTCACCCACGACCCGGGGATGTACCCCAAGCGGCTGCTGCTCGCGGACGCCCGGCGGCGCGGGGTGCCGGTGCTGCCGCTGGATGTGAACCGGTCGGCGGCCGCCCATCGAATCGAACTGGTGTCTGATGAGGGGGAAGGGAAGGACGGGAAGGGGGCCTGGGGGCTGCGGCTGGCGCTCTCGGACGTCCATGGGATCAGTGCGGCCGAGGTCGACCGGATCGAGGCCGGGCAGCCCTACACCTCGCTGCTGGACTTCTGGCAGCGGGCCCGTCCGGGCAAGCCCGCCGCCGAACGGCTGGCCCAGGTCGGCGCACTGGACGCGTTCGGCGCCAACCGCCGCGATCTGCTGCTGCACCTGTCCGAACTCCACCGCGCGCAGCGGGGCGCGGGCTCCGGCGGCTCCGGCGGGCAGCTCCCGCTCGGCGGCGGGCACCGCACCGGCTCGATCGGCCTGCCCGACCTCAACGAGGCGGAACGGCTCAGTGCCGAACTGGGCGTGCTGAGCATGGACGTCTCACGCCACCTGATGGGTGATCACCACGCCTTCCTGAAGGAGCTCGGCGCGGTCTCGGCCAAGCGGCTGCGCGAGGCGCGGCACGGGGACACCGTGCTGGTCGCGGGCGCCAAGGCGGCCACCCAGACCCCGCCCATCCGCTCCGGCCGCCGAGTCGTCTTCACCACCCTGGACGACGGTACGGGCCTGGTCGACCTGGCCTTCTTCGACGACAGCCACGCCGCCTGCGCGCACACCGTCTTCCACTCCTGGCTGCTGCTGGTGCGCGGAGTGGTGCAGCGGCGCGGGCCGCGGAGCCTGAGCGTGGTCGGCGCCGCCGCCTGGAACCTGGCCGAGCTGGCCGAGCTCCGGCGCACCGGCGGACTCGACGCGGTCGCGGCCCGGCTGGCGGAGGTGCCCGCCGAGCCGGCCGCCCCGGAGGAGGAGGAGGAGGAGGAGGAGGCCGCTGCCGACGGCGGCCGCCGGATCCGGATGCCCAACGGCTACGAGATGAACCCCTGGTCCGACCTCCAGCCGCCCGGCGAGGGGGTACCCACCGGAAGGAAGTTGTGGCACCAGAGCCCGGGGAGCGCGGGATGAGCGAGGTGAGTGGGATGGGTGAGCAGCCCGGAATCCTCTGTCTGCGGTTCCGCCGGGTCGGCGGCGGCCTGCCGGACGCCGACGGCTACGCGGGGCTGCTCGCCCTGCTCGGTTCGTTCACCCCGGTCATCGAGGCGGCGCCGCCCGACGGGGCGCTCGCCGATGTCCGGGGCGCGCTGCGGTACTTCGGGCGGGACGTGACGGGGCTGGCGTCGGTGATCCGGGTCCGTGCCCTGGCCCTGCACGGGGCGGACTGCGCGATCGGGGCCGCCGAGAACCCGATGCTGGCCAGGATGGCGCTGCGGCAGGCCGCGCCCGGGACGACCTTCGTGGTGCCCGTCGGCGGGGCCGCCGCCTTCCTCGCGGACCGGCCGGCCGCCGCGCTGGACGGCGTCGGGGCGGCGACGGCCCGCACCCTGTGCGGTTACGGGCTCGACTCCGTCGGCCGGATCGCGGCCGCCCCGCTCGGCACCCTGCAACGGATCACCGGGGTGCGGACCGGGCGCGAGCTGTGGGAGCGGGCGCACGGCATCGACCGCACGACGGTCGTGCCGAACGCCGCCGCCCGCTCGCTCGCCGCCGAACGGACCTTCCCGCGCGACGAGCTGGACCGGGAGCGGCAGCGGCGTGCCCTCATGTCGCTCACCGAGGAGTTGGGGGCGAGGATGCGCGGCGAGGGGCAGGTGTGCCGCTCGCTCGCGGTCTCCGTGCGCTATGCCGACCGGACCGGATACTCGACGCTGACGCGCAGCCGTACGCTCCGCGAGCCCACCGCCCATTCCGCGGAACTCACCGCGCTCGCCTACCGGATCCATGACTCGTTCGCCCTGCAACGGGCCCGGGTGCGGGGGATCGCGCTGCGTGCCGAGGGGCTGGGCGAAGCCGATCGGGCCGCGCACCAGCTGACCTTCGACCCGGTCGACGAACGGGCGCGACGGATCGAGGCGGTCGCGGACCGGCTGCGGGCCAGGTTCGGGCCGCAGGCCGTGGTGCCCGGGCGGCTCGCGGCCTGATCCGCCTGCCGGGCTGTCCTGAAGCCGCGGTTACTGCCGCGTCAGTTTTTACCGACGCGTAACTTCCCACCTCACCTTACTGATGCGTAAGTTGGCATGAGCACGTAGAACTTCGCCAGAACTCGCGGTCCGGACCGCAGGGTGCACCGACAACGCAACTCCTGCACAGACATCGCAACTCCCTTGAGCCGCAAGGAGACCATTCGATGCTGCCCCGGACCCGTGCGCCGCGTACCCCACGTGCGCGGACCACCCTCGCCGCACTGCTCCTCGCCGTCGCCGCAGTCGTCACCCCCACGGCCACTGCCGCCGCAGCCACCCCCACCACCGCCACGGTCACCTCCCGCGGCTGGAACGACTACTCCTGCAAGCCCTCCGCAGCCCACCCCCGGCCCGTCGTCCTGGTCCACGGCACCTTCGGGAACTCGGTCGACAACTGGCTCGTCCTCGCCCCCTACCTCGTCAACCGGGGCTACTGCGTCTACTCGCTCGACTACGGACAGCTTCCCGGTGTGCCGTTCTTCAACGGCCTCGGCCCGATCGACAAGTCGGCCGGCCAGCTCGCCACCTTCGTCAACAAGGTGCTCGCCTCCACCGGGGCACCCAAGGCCGACGTGGTCGGCCACTCCCAGGGCGGCATGATGCCGAACTACTACCTGAAGTTCCTCGGCGGAGCGGCCAGGGTGAACGCGCTCGTCGGGCTCGCGCCCGACAACCACGGCACCACCCTCCTCGGCCTGACGAAGCTGCTGCCGTACTTCCCCGGCGCCGAGGACCTGCTCAACGCCGGAACCCCCGGCCTCGCCGACCAGGTGGCCGGATCGCCCTTCGTCACCAAGCTCAACTCGGTGCCCGACACCGTGCCCGGCGTGCACTACACCGTCATCGCGACCAGGTACGACGAGGTCGTGACCCCGTACCGGACACAGTTCCTCGACGGGCCGGACGTACACAACGTCCTGCTCCAGGACCTGTGCCCGGTCGACCTGTCCGAGCACGTGGCGATCGGGACCATCGACCGCATCGCCTACCACGAGGTGGCGAACGCCCTCGACCCGGCGCACGCCACCCCGACCACCTGCGCCTCGGTCATCGGGTAGTCCGGAGCAGGCCGGATCAGAGTCCGCGCCGGGCCGCTGCGGCGGACCGGCGGCGGACCGAGGCCAGCAGTGCGGCCGCGCCCAGGGCGATCGCGGCCGCACCGCCCATGGCCCAGTAACGCGTGGCGGCGCTGCCTCCCGTCTCGGCGAGGTTGTCCACTCCCGCGACGGGGACGTCACCGGACGCGCTGTCCGGCTCCGGGGCGTTGGCACCGGCCGTACCGGAATCCGCCGGGGCTGCCGCCTCGGTGACGGCCGCGCCCGTACCGGCGTCGTCGTCCCCGTGGCCGCCGTGCTCGACCGACGACTTCTCCTCGCCCTCGGTGATCTCCTGCTCCGAGGGCGCGGACGCGGACGGCGCGGGTACCGCGGCGACCGAACCGCTGCCGGTGGTGCCGTCGCCGTCCGTCCCGCTGCCGCCCGCACCGCTCGCGCCCGTACCGGCGAAGACCACGTCGGAGCACGCGTAGAACGCCTCCGGGGAGTCCGACCGCTGCCAGACGGTGTAGATCAGCTGACGCCCCGAACGCTCGGGGACGGTGCCGTCGAACACGTACGAACCGTCCACCAGCTTCGGGTCGGTGGCCTCGGCGAACGGCTTCTCCTCCAGGTCCGACCACTTCAGCGGCTTCGCCGGGTCGTAGCCGGTGGTGGTGAGGTACAGCGCGAAGGACCCCTTGTGCGGGGCGGTGGCCCGGAAGCGGAACGTATGCGAGCCCGCCTTCATACCGGTGGCCAGCCAGTCGGCGCGCGGCAGGTCGAGTCCCCCGAACTTGTCGTTGCCCGCGCTGCACAGCTTGCCGTCCGGGATCAACTGACGGTGGTTCCCGGCCGCGTTGGCGATGTTGACGCCGTTCCAGTCGTACAGCGCCTGCGTGCCGCCCGCGGCGACCGCGGCCACGCAGGCGGGCGACTTCGGGTGTTCCGGGCCCTCGGCGAAGCAGGCCGAGACCCGGCTGACCGGATCCGTCAGCGAGCCGTGCGCCGCGGCCGGAGCCGCGGTCAGAACGGTGAGGACGAGCGGCGTCGCACCGAGCGCGGCTACAGCGGCGGCCCTGCGGCGGGCGGGGGTGATGGCGGCCATGGCGGGGTACTCCTTCAGCGGTGCGGGTCCGTGTGCGGGGGGTCCGGGGGCGGTGTGCGGGGCCTCCCCGGAAACAGCAAGCTAGCCTCCGGCCGGCTCCGGAAAGCCCGTGCGAAGGGGCTGGTGGCGATCGTTATGACGCCCTTAAGGGGCCGATCAAGAACGCTTAAGACCGGTCGTCAGGAGAGAGACCGGCGCCGTTGTCAGTGGCAACTGGCACGATCGGTTCATGACGACGATCGACTGGGATTCAGCCGCCGGTTCTTTCGACGACGAGCCGGATCACGGCCTGCTGGACCCCGTGGTCCGGCACGCCTGGGCGCAGCGCCTGGAGAACTGGCTGCCCCGGGAGCGTTCCGAGGTGCTCGACCTGGGGTGCGGCACCGGAAGTCTGGCGCTGCTCGTCGCGGGGCAGGGCCACCGGGTCACCGCCGTGGACCGCTCGCCCCGCATGGTCGAGCAGGCGCGCGCCAAGCTGGCCGGTACGGGGACCGAGGTGCTGACCGGGGACGCGGGCGCACCACCGGTCGGCAGGCAGCGGTTCGACGTCATCCTCGCCCGGCACGTGGTGTGGCTGCTCCCCGATCCGGACCAGGTCCTGCGCCACTGGTTCGGCCTGCTGCGGCCGGGCGGCAGACTGGTACTGGTCGAGGGCGTGTGGAACGGGGTCGGCCTGTCCGCCGGGCAACTCACCGCGCTGATCGCCCCCTTCACCGAACGCATCCACCACGAGCGGCTCTCGGGCGACCGCGACCTCTGGGGCAAGGAGGTCGACGACGAGCGCTACGCCCTGGTGGCGCGGGCCGAACCTCCGCGCCGGCACACCGAGGTCGTCGACGTCCACCTGATCCTCCGCCGCGGCTCCGACGTCCTGCTCGCCCGGCGGGCCGGCACGGGATACGCGGACGGGCTGCTGCACGCCCCGTCCGGGCATGTGGAGGACGGCGAGGACGTCCGCGCGGCGGTGATCCGGGAGACGGCCGAGGAGATCGGGGTGGCGCTCGCACCGGAGGAACTGCGCACGGCCCTGGTCATGCAGCACCGGGGGCCGGGCGGCAACCCCCGGACGGGCTGGTTCTTCGAGGCGGCGTACGACCCGGACCGGCCGCCGTACAACCGGGAGCCGGACAAGTGCTCGGAGCTGGACTGGTTCCCGCTGGACGCCCTGCCCGACGACATGGTCGCGTACTGCCGCGCCGGCCTCGACGGCTACCGGGCGGGGGAGCACTTCCTGATGCACTGGCACGAGGACGGCGACACCGTCGCGTACGAGCCACGCGGCGCCCGACGGGCCGTCCCGCTGCCGGCCGGCGGGGCACGCACCGGGCGGCTCCACCACATCGAGCTGTGGGTGCCCGACCTGGTGGCCGCCGCTCCGGCCTGGGGCTGGCTCCTCGGCGAGCTGGGCCATGTCCCGTACCAGCAATGGGCGCACGGGCGCAGCTGGCGGCGGGGTGACAGCTATGTGGTGATCGAGCAGTCGCCCGACCTGGACCCCGGAGCGCACGAACGACGGCGTCCCGGGCTCAACCACCTGGCCTTCCACGTCGAGGACCGGGCCGCCCTCGACGCGCTGGTGGCCCGGGCCCCTGAGCACGGGTGGCGGCTGCTCTTCGCGGACCGGCATCCGCACGCGGGCGGTGACGGGCACGTGGCCGCGTACCTGGAGGACGCGGCGGGGTACGAGGTGGAACTGGTGGTGGGCTGAGCCCCGGAGACCGGCCTCCGGAGGGGCCTCAGCGGGGACCGGCCGGAGGGGCCTCAGCGGGGACCGGCCTCCGGAGGTGCCTCAGCCCAGCAGCCCGGCGAAGCCCTCCTCCGTGCGGGCGAGCCGTTCCAGCTCGTCCAGGGCCGCCACGGCGGCCTTCGCCGCCTCCGGATCGCGACCGGTCAGACCGCTCTCCTCGAACTCGTCCTCGTCCAGCCGCAGGACGGCGGACCGGTCAGCGGAGACCCACAGGTCGAGATCGAGGTCCTCGACGAGCAACTCACCGCCCCGCACCACGGCCGGGCGGGTCACATCGCAGTACCAGCCCTTGAGTTCACCCGCGCCGGTGCGGACCTCCTTCACGGCGAACCAGGCATCGCGCCAGTAGTACTCGGTGAAGACGTCACCCGGCTCGAAGCGGACGAAGCCGAAGTCGCGTACACCCGGCGCGGCCCAGGGCGCCCGCACCGTCACCCGCGTGCCGTCGTCGGCGAGCAGGGCGGCGGGGTAGCGGATCTTGGTCCTGCCCGCCTTGACCAGGACGACCGTCAGTCCGGCGTCAGCCGAGCTTGCGGACATGGCGCACCTCCGTCGCGCAGATCTCGTAGCCGAACCAGCGGTTGATCGCCAGCATCGGACCGTTGTCGGCGTCGTTGCCGGTGTAGGCATCGGTGTACCCGGCATCGCGCGCCCGGTGCAGCGAGTCGTTCTTGGCGAGCTTCGCCAGCCCGCGGTTGCGGTGGGCCCGCCGGGTGCCGGTCATTCCCGACCAGTAGCGGTTCGCGCCGTCGGTCTCCGCCGCGCTGAACGCCGCCACCTCACCGTCGGCCACGACGACCGAGGTGAGGCGGTGGTCGAGGCCGGGATTGCCCCAGGTCTCGCCGAGCCACTCCTCGTAGTCCGACAGCTGGACCGGTGTGTCGCTGGGCTCGTCCGCGGTGGTCTCGGCATCGGCCTCGAAGAGCGGGCGCGGATCGTCGTCGAAGTCGGCACCCGTACGCAGCTCGACTCCGGCCGGGAGCTCCTGACGGGGCGGCAGCGTTCCGCCCGCCAGATCGAGGTGGAGGAAGTGCGCCGGCCTGCTCGGCGCATAGCCGTGCTTCCCGGCGAACGCCCGGTCGCCGGGGGTGTCCAGCACCCAGGTGTAGACCGAGGTCGCGCCGGCCAGGGCCAAGTACTCCTCGGCCGTGCGCAGCAGCAGCGTGCCCGCGCCCCGGCCGGTCCGCTCCGGGTGGGTGTACGGATTGCAGAACGCCTGCCCCGGCTCCGGGCTCTCGTAGGCCAGTCCCACCTGGGCCGTCCCGATGACCTCGCCGTCCTCCTCCGCGACCAGCAGCCGGTACCGCTTGTCCGGATGGGCGGTGGCCAGGTCGAAGACGACCTGCTCCGGCGTGGTGACCATGTACGGGAGGGCCGCGCGCCTCACCCGCACCCAGTCCCCGGCGTCGGCGGGCCGGAAATCGCGCACGATGACAGTCATGCGCCGGACCGTACCCGCAGGTCCGGCCCGGGCGCCCCCGATTTTCCGGCGGTGGGGCAGAATCGGTTCGTGACTCTGAAGATCGCCGTTGACCCGGATGCCGGCACCGCCCCGTACGAGCAGCTGCGCACGCAGATCTCCGAACTGGCCCGTTCGGGGGCGCTGCCGGTCGGCTACAAGCTCCCCACCGTACGCGGCTTCGCCGAGGAGCTGGGCCTCGCCGCCAACACCGTGGCCAAGGCGTACCGCGCACTGGAGGCGGACGGGGTGATCGAGACGCGGGGGCGCAACGGCACGTTCGTCGCGGCCGCGGGCGACGCGGCCGAACGCAACGCGGCGTCCGCCGCGCGCGAGTACGCGGAGCAGGCCCGGCGGCTGGGGATGTCCCGGGCACGGGCACGGGAACTGGCCGAGGACGCGGTGCGGGCGGTGTACGCGGGGTGAGGCGGGGCGGCCCGGGACGCCGGGTGCCCTCAGAGGTACAGCCCCGCGTCCGCCCCCGAGTCCTGCTTGGGGACCGAGGCGGGCCCCGTGCCGCGGCGTAGCGCGTACAGCTCCGCCAGAGTCGTTCCCTCGCGGGCCGCGTCCCGGCCCAGACCCTCGTCCGTGCCGAGCCAGGCCACCGACTCGGCGCGGGTCAGCGGGCCCACCTCGATCCGGGCCAGGCAGCGGCCGGGCCTGACGACCGCCGGGTGCAGCCGTTCCAGGTCCTCGTTGGTCGTCACTCCGACCAGTACGTTGCGGCCCTGGCCCAGCAGCCCGTCCGTGAGGTTGAGCAGCCGCGACAGTGCCTGGCCGGCCGTGTGCTTGGCCTCGCCGCGGATCAGCTCGTCGCAGTCCTCCAGGAGCAGCAGGCGCCAGCGGCCCTTCGCGCTGCCCTCGTCCTCGCCGATCGCGATGTCCATCAGATAGCCGACGTCGTTGAAGAGCCGCTCGGGGTCGAGGACGCAGTCGACCTGGCACCAGTCCCGCCAGGACCGGGCCAGTGTGCGCAGGGCGGACGTCTTGCCGGTCCCGGGAGGGCCGTGGAGCAGGAGCAGCCGGCCCGCGATGTCGTCCGGGGTGACCTTCATCAGCCGGTCCATGGCCTCGGCCACGGGCGCGGTGTAGTTGGGCCTGACCTCGTCCCACGTACCGGCCGCGATCTGGCGGGTCGTACGGTACGGACCGCGGCGCGGCGAGACGTACCAGAAGCCCATCGTCACGTTCTCGGGCTGGGGTTCCGGTTCGTCCTGGGCGCCTTCCGTGGCCTCGTCGAGCACCTTGTGGGCCAGTTCGGCGCTGGTCGCGGTGACCGTGACGTCGGCGCCCCGGTTCCACCGCGAGATGAGCAGCGTCCAGCCCTCGCCCTCGGCCAGCGTGGCGCTGCGGTCGTCGTCGCGGGCGGCGCGCAGCACCTTCGCCCCCTCGGGCAGCAACGTGGCGCTCTTCCTGACCCGGTCGAGCGAGGAGCTGTGCGAGTAAGGCTGCTCGCCCGTCGTGAAGCGGCCGAGGAGCAGCGCGTCGACGACATCGGACGGGGAGTCGCTGTCGTCGACGTTGAGCCGGATCGGCAGAGCGGACTCGGGGTTGGCGGACATGGCGCCCATGATCCGGCACGTGGGCACCCGGCGCACCCAGGTTTCGGCACCTGCTCCGCATGCGCGTGGTCAGGGCCCGTTCTGCCGCGCGCCGATGTGACACGCGCTCAGAAGCGCTGTCGGCAAACCTCGTTCGATGGAACTTGGCATGGACACTTCCGGAATGGGCTCCGCTGCTGCTACCACTGAGTAGGCAGAGATCCTGCTGGTCGGTCCAAGGGAGGTCCCATGAAAATGTCCAGACTCGTGGCGTTCTCGTCCTCGCTCCTGCTCGGCGCCGTCATCGCCCTGACCGGGGCAGCCACCGCGAACGCCGCACCCTCCGTCCAAGCCGTCGACTATGTCGCCCTGGGGGACTCCTACTCCTCGGGGGTCGGCTCGGGCAGCTACATCGGCTCCAGCGGTGACTGCAAGCGCAGCACCCTCGCCTACCCCTCGCTCTGGGCGGCCGCGCACTCGCCCGCCTCCTTCGCCTTCACCGCCTGCTCGGGCGCCCGTACCAACGACGTGACCGCGAGTCAGCTCGGTCCGCTCACCTCCTCGACCGACCTCGTATCGATCTCCATCGGCGGCAACGACGCCGGATTCGCCGATGTCATGACGACCTGTGTCCTCCAGTCCGAGGCCACCTGCCTCAACCGGATCGCCACCGCCCGCGGCTATGTGGACTCCACGCTGCCCGGCCGGCTCGACTCGGTGTACTCCGCGATCAGTGCCAAGGCTCCGTCCGCCCACGTCGTGGTGCTCGGCTACCCGCGCTTCTACAAGATCGGCGGCAGCTGCGTCGTCGGTCTGAGTGACAAGGTGCGCACCGCCATAAACGGCGCCGCCGACTACCTCAACGCGGCGACCGCCAAGCGCGCCGCCGACCACGGCTTCACCTTCGGTGACGTGGCCGGGCAGTTCACGGGGCACGAGATCTGCTCGGGAAGCGCCTGGCTGCACAGTCTCAACTGGCTCAACATCGGCGAGTCGTACCACCCCTTCGCCGCCGGGCAGTCCGGTGGATATCTGCCCGTTCTCAACTCGCTCGACTGACCGGCGCGTCAATCGGTCCGCGGCTTCGGGTGGCGCCCCGTCGGTGGGAGTCCTGCAGGTCAGGGCCCTTACGGCGGCGTGCTCCCGATTGCCGCGCTCCGTGCGGGCGGTGATGATCTGTCCAACTCACCCTGGAATCGGGCAGATTCGCCGACAGGTCGTCAACCTCCGTATGTGTGTGCTCAATCCTGTGCCCGGGATACACGCGTGTCGCCGAGGGGCGATAGGGTTAACCTGCCCGGGCCGGGTGCCCTCGTACGGGTGGGGAGTGACATGGAACAGATATCAGTGCGCAGCAGGCCTCGCGTGCCTGCCATTACATGCGGGAGCGGTGCGACGAGTTCGCGCCTCGACCGCCATCTCGCAGTGCTGGGCGGCCCCGCCGTTCCGCAGCGTGAGTCCGCGGAGGCGACGCTGCTGATGCTCGAGCTGACCTCGCGCGACGTCGCGCACACCCGCCGGAGCAAGAGTGCGAGGGTTTCGCTCTTCGCCCCGCTGCGGCGACTGCGGCGCTCGCTCTTCGGCAGCCGCCGCTGATCGGACGCCCGGTCCAGGCTTCGCGCCGCTGTCCGCTCTTCCGTCATCCCCGGAGCCGGTAGTGGCGCGTCGCCATGTCCGCCAGCGCCTGTCAGTCGCCGGTGGGGTGGGTGCCGAGGTAATTCGGTGCCGAAGTACTTCTACACTGTCCGCATGCCCGAGAAGCGAGCCGCGCGCCTGAGTCCCGACGAACGAAGGGCGCAATTGGTCGCGATTGGCGTGGACATGCTCTCCGATCGCTCGCTGGACGAGCTCTCCACCGACGATGTGGCGCGCCGTGCCGGGATCTCCCGGGGGCTGCTCTTCCACTACTTCGACTCCAAGCGCGACTTCTACCGCTCCATGGTGCAGCGGGAGTGCGACGACTTCGCCGCGGCCATGGAGCCGGACCCCTCGCTGGAGCCCGTCCCCTGGCTGCGGTCGTTCATCGCCGGGTTCGCGGCGTACGTCACGGAGCACCGCAGGGTCTATCTCGCCCTGGTCCGCGGCGCCGCCGGCAGTCATCCCGCCGTGGAGGACATCGTCGAGTCCACCCGCGACACCCTGGCCCGGCGGGTGGGGGAGGGGCAGCGACGGCTCGGCATGCCGGACTCGCCGCGGCTGCTCGTCGCCGCGCGGGCCTGGATGGCCTTCGCCGAGGAAGCCGCCACCAGCTGGCCGCTCGACGAGCCGGACGCCCTCGGCGAACTCGGCGCCTTCCTGGAGTCGAGCTTCGTCTCGCTGCTCGGCGCCCTGGACCGGCCGGTCGCGCTGCCCGGCTGAGCGGGCCGCGCCGCCCGTGCCCTCATTCGCCGCCGCGGGAGTAACTGCGTACGGTCAGCGGCACGGCGACCGCGAGCAGGACCGCCGACCAGAGCAGCGTTCCGGCCACCGGATGGGCGACCGGCCAGGCGGCGTCGGCGGCCGGGGCCGCGTTGCCGAAGAGGTCGCGGGCGGCCGCGGCGACGGCGCTGATCGGGTTCCACTCCGCGAGCGTGCGCAGCCATCCCGGCAGGTTGCCGGTCGGGATGTACGCGCTGGAGAGCAGCGGCAGGACGAACGTGGACGCGCCCAGTTGCCCCGCGGCCTCCTCGTTCCGGATCAGCAGCCCCAGCCAGCAGCCCACCCACGACGTGGCGAACCGGAACAGCAGCAGCAGTCCGAACGCCCCCAGTGCGGCAGCCGGGCCGCCCTCGATCCGCCAGCCCACGGCGAGCCCCACCAGCATCAGCGGGACCAGGCCCACCGCCGTGGTCAGCGCATCGGCCGCGGTCTGCCCGAACGGCACGGCGGACCGGCTCATCGGCAGGGTGCGCAGCCGGTCCATCACGCCCCGGTGACAGTCCTGCGCGGACTGGAACATGCCCGTCATGACGCCGTTCGCCGCGGTCGCCGCCAGCAGCCCCGGCACCAGGAAGGCGCGGTACTCCTGGCCGGGGACGGCCAGGGCGCTGCCGAAGACGTACCCGAAGAACAGCAGCATCGTGATCGGCATGGTCTGGGTGAGGATCAGTACGCCCGGAGCCGCCTTGATCCGCTGCAGATGGCGGCCGAGGACGGCCAGACCGTCCGCGACCGGTGTGTGCGCGGACCTGGTGGCGTCCGTCGTCCACCGGTCGGTCGCGAGTGTGTCGGTGCTCATGCTGCCGTCTCCTTGATGGGGGCGCTGCGGCCGGTCAGGCGCAGGAAGACCTCGTCGAGTGTGGGCGGGCGCAGACTGGCGTCGATCACCGCCGCGCCCGCCGCGTCGAGCTCGCGGACGATCCGGGGCAGGGTGAGCGAGGGGTCCGTGGCGACCGCGCCCACCGTGCGGCGCTCGTGGTCGAGCACCGGCGCGGCGCCCGTCAGCTGGTCAAGGACCGCGGCGGCCGGCCCGAGCGCCGAGACGTGGGCGACGACGACTTCGGCGTAGCTGCCGATCCTGGCCTTCAGCTCGGCGGGGCTGCCGCTGTGGGCGGCCCGTCCGCTGTCGACGAGCACGATGTCGTCGGCCAGCTGATCCGCCTCCTCGAGGTACTGCGTGGTGAGCAGGACGGTGGTGCCGCGGTCCGCCAGCTCCCGCACCGCCGCCCAGATCTGGTTGCGGCTGTGCGGGTCGAGTCCGGTGGTCGGCTCGTCCAGGAACAGCACCTGCGGGCGGGCCAGGAGGCTGGCGGCGAGATCCAGGCGGCGGCGCATCCCGCCGGAGTAGGTGCGGGCCGGGCGGTCGGCGGCGTCGGTCAGCTCGAAGCGTTCGAGGAGCTCGTCGGCCCGGGCGCGGGCCGCGCCGCTGCGGTACCCCAGCAGCTTGGCGAAGAGCCGCAGGTTCTGCCGGCCGGACAGCTCGCCGTCGACGGAGGCGCTCTGCCCCGTGACGCCGATCGCCGCCCGTACGGCCCGGGCCTCCCGCACCACGTCGTGACCCGCGATCCGGGCGCTGCCGGCGTCGGGGGCGGTCAGCGTGGTGAGGACGCGGACG
The DNA here is from genome assembly GCF_042871565.1 of Streptomyces sp. NPDC005775. Lineage (NCBI taxonomy): Bacteria > Bacillati > Actinomycetota > Actinomycetes > Kitasatosporales > Streptomycetaceae > Streptomyces > Streptomyces sp. NPDC005775. The sequence continues at coordinate 84,010 of NZ_JBIAIU010000017.1, forward strand.
GCGGTGGTCTTGCCGGCGCCGTTGGGCCCCAGTACTCCGCAGACGGTGCCTTCGGCGACGGCCAGATCGAGGCCGCGCAGCGCGTGGACGTCGCCATAGCGCTTCTCCAGACCTTCACTAAGTACAGCGTACGTAGTTGTCATGCCGCAACGGTACCGCACTACGTACGGTGTACGTAACTACTATGGGGACCGAGGTGATGATCAATGGTGGGGCGACCCGCTGTACCGGAAGTGATCTGGGCGCGCCCCGAGCGTGCGGGCCGCGGCCCCAAACCCGCGTTCAGCCGTGGGGACATCGCGGCGGCGGCCGTGCGCATCGCGGACGCGGAGGGGTTCGACGCGGTGTCGATGCGCAAGGTGGCGGCCGAACTCGGCTGCGGCACCATGTCGCTCTACAACTACGTGCCCCGCAAGGAGGACCTGCACGAGCTGATGCTCGACGCGGTCAGCGCCGGGTACGAGTATCCCGAGCCCTCCGGTGACTGGCGCGCCGACCTGCTCGCCCTCGCCCACCAGGCTCGGGGCATGATGCGCCGCCACACCTGGGTGCCCCGACTGATGTCACCCGTGTACGGATTCAGCCCGAACGCCCTGCGCTACCTGGAGTACGCGCTGAGCTGCCTGGACGGGGTCGACGCGCGGTTCGGCGAGAAGATGGAACTCATCGCCATGGTCAACGGTGTGGTCACCACCTACACCGCAAACGAGATCGCCACGGCGGAACGCAGCCGGTCGCTGCCCTGGTCCGAGGAGCAGGAGCAGGCCGCCCGCACCGGGTACCTGATCAGTCAGATCATGACCGGGAAGTACCCGCGGATGGCGGCCGGATTCGCCGAGGACCCCGGGCCGATCGATCTGGACGCCGTGTTCGACCGGGCGCTCGCCCGCGTACTGGACTCGTTCGGCCGCGCGTAGGGCCGGCCCGGGTCACAGCAGGGCGAACTGGCCGTCCGGGCCCTCCTCCTGGTGATCGAGCACGGACGCGGGCCGCCGGGCCGCTGCGGCCACCGGCACCACGCCCGCCGCCCGCAGTTCGTGCACGTCGATCTCCGGACCTTCCGCCAGTCCCTCCTGGCGGGGGCGCAGTTCGGCGAGCAGGGCGAGCAGTGTGATCAGTTCCAGCAACTCCGATGTCCACTCCTGCGGCCAGACGCGGGGGAGTACGGCCCCCAGACCTTCCGCTCCGGGCGCCGCGCTCCGGCGCCCGAACCACAGCTCCAGCATCCGTACGCCGCCCACCCGGAACTCCCACGCACCGGCCGGCACCGGCGAGATGCGGCCCGTACCGAGGCACAGCACCTCTTCCCCGGCGTCGTACGACAGCTCCGCCGGGGCGGACGGCACGGCGGCCCGCACATAGGGGCGCCGCCCGCCCGGCAGCCGGGGGCGCTCCCCGCCCCGGGCCCCGCGCAGCTGGAGCCGCAGCAGTTCGTGCCCCAGCTCCACCCCCGCCGCCCAGCGCGCGGTGTCCGCGGGCAGCGGCACCGCGCAGCCGTCCGGGGTGCGGCGGGCCGCCGCCAGGATCCAGGCCAGCACCGACTCGGCGGTGACCGCGTTCCCGTGGCGGGCGCGGAGCAGGGCGAGCAGCCCGGGGGCGAGATTGGGTTCGGCGCCGCCGGGGCGCCGGTACAGCGGGCGGATCCGGCCGGGCCGCCCCGCCGGGGAGTGGCCGTCGGGGAGCAGCGCGGTCACGGAGAGGGCGGGGCCGGTGTCCTGGGGGACCCGTCCGTGCTCGACGAGGAAGAGCTGGTGGACGTCGGCGACCCGCCACAGCTCGGGCCGGGCGACGTCGATCAGGCGGTGGTCGGGGAGCAGCCACTGCTCGTCGAACGGCCCGTGCAGGATGCGTACCGGCTCCGGGCACGGCCCCGGATCGCGCGCGAACCGGCCGGTGCCGGTGGACTGGCCGGGCAGGGCCGCCACCGGGGTCTGCGGGGTGCGCGCCCGGGTGGGGCCGAAAAGCCGTTCGCCTTCGGTGTCCCCTGCCCGGACGAGGCGTTCCCAGCGGGCCCTGAGGGACGCGGCGTCGGGTGCGGTCACCCAGGGGCGGCCGGTCCTGAGCGGCCGCACCGACCAGGGCATGAGGTCGTCGAGGAGCGGGCTGCGCGGGCCCTCGCCGGGGCCGGCCGCTGCCGGAGCTGCCACCGTGTCGTCCTCCCCGTCGCCACGTCTGCCGCCTTCCCCGGCATCGTAACGGCGGAGCCCCACACCCCGGCAGGGCGCCTGCCGGGACGTGGGGCGGCTGCCGTCAGTGCGCCTCCACCGTGACCGAGAAGGAGAACCGGTCGCCCCGGTAGCGGATCTGCGCCACATCGACCACCCGGCCGCTGTCGTCGTACGTCACGCCCGTGTAGTACAGGATCGGGCTGAGCAGCGGGACCCGGAGCAGCTCGGCGGTGGCCGGGTCGGCGAGCCGGGCCTCGACCGTGTCGGTGATCCGGGCGATCGGGACGCCGACGCGGTCGCGCAGCACCTTGGTCATCGGCCAGCGTTCGAGATCGGCGGGGTCGAGACCGGCCGCGACCTGCGGATGGACCCAGTTCCGGGCCCAGTTGGTCGGCTCGCCGGTGTCCTCCTCGCACCGCAGACGCCGGTAGCCGATGACCTCCGGGCAGCCGGGGAAGTACTCCGCGACATCGCCCGGCACCGGGGACGGACCGTGGTCGAGGACCGTGGTCCGCTCACCCGACTGCTGGGCGACGATCGCGTCGATCGAACCGAGCAGCCGCACCGGCGACACCCGGCGGGCGCGCGGTTCGATGAAGGTGCCGCGCCGCCGGTGACGGCTGATCAGCCCCTCCGTCTCCAGCTCCTTCAGCGCCTGGCGCATCGTGAGGACGCTGACGCCGTAGTGCACGGCGAGCTGCTCCTCGGTCGGCAGCCGCAGGGTGGCGTCCGCGGTGCGGCCGAGTATCGAGGCCCGCAACGACTGCGAGACCTGGTACCACAGCGGGAGCTTGCGGTTCAGGACCAGTGAGTCGGGCGCGAAGGCGGCCCCCGGGGGCGCGGGGGGTGTCGGAGGGGGCTGCGGCACCTGGGTCACCTGCCATTTCGTCGTCGCTGCGGCGCGGGGCCGTTACGGCCGGAAGTTGCGGCTCAGACCCTGCCACACGTCGTCGTAGCCGTGCTGGAGGTGTCCGGCCGTCGCCGCCTGCCCGGTCGCGGTGACGGGCCAGCGGGTCTCGAACATGAAGGCCAGACCGTCGTCGATCTTCTGCGGCTTCAGCTCCGCCGCGCTCGCCCGCTCGAAGGTCTCCCGGTCCGGACCGTGCGCCGACATCATGTTGTGCAGGGAGCCGCCACCGGGCACGAATCCCCCCCGGCCGGCGGTCTTCGCGTCGTACGCGCCCTCGATCAGGCCCATGTACTCGCTCATGACGTTGCGGTGGAAGTACGGCGGCCGGAAGGTGTCCTCGCCCACCAGCCAGCGCGGTGCGAACACCACGAAGTCCACCCCGGCGAGACCGGGGGTGTCCGAGGGCGAGGTCAGCACCGTGAAGATCGACGGGTCCGGGTGGTCGTAGCTGATCGAGCCCATGACGTTGAACCGGCGCAGGTCGTAGACGTACGGGGTGTGGTTGCCGTGCCAGGCGACCACATCGAGCGGCGAGTGGTCGTACGTCGCCGACCAGAGGTTGCCGCAGTACTTGTTGACCACCTCGACCGGGCGCTCCACGTCCTCGTACGCGGCGACCGGCGCGAGGAAGTCCCGGGCGTTCGCGAGGCCGTTGGCGCCGATCGGGCCGAGCTCCGGGAGGACGAACGGCTGGCCGTAGTTCTCGCAGACGTAGCCGCGGGCGGTGGCGTCGAGCAGTTCGACCCGGAAGCGGACACCCCGCGGGATCAGGGCGACATGGCCCGGTTCGACGCGCAGCAGGCCCAGTTCGGTGCGCAGCAGCAGACCGCCCTGCTCGGGGACGATCAGGAGCTCGCCGTCGCTGTCGCTGAAGACCCGGTCGGTCATGGCGGTGTCGGCGGCGTAGAGGTGTACGGCCATGCCGGTGCGCCGGCCGGCGTCGCCGTTGCCGCCCAGCGTCCACAGGCCGGACAGGAAGTCCGTGCCGGGCGCGGGCTCCGGGAGCGGGTCCCAGCGCAGCCGGTTGGGGTCCGGGACGGTCTCGGTGAAGGGGGCGCTGCGCAGGGCGCCGTTGTCGATCCGCGTGAACGGGGGGTGGGCCGCCGAGGGGCGGATCCGGTAGAGCCAGGAGCGGCGGTTGTGGACGCGCGGCTCGGTGAAGGCCGAACCGCTCAGCTGCTCCGCGTAGAGCCCCAGGGGCGCGCGCTGCGGTGAGTTGCGGCCGTGCGGCAGTGCCCCCGGCACCGCTTCCGAGCTGTGCTGATTGCCGAATCCGGCGGAGTGCGCGAGCCCTTCCGCCGTCTTCCGCGCCTGCTCGATGCCGCCCATATGTGCTCCCGGTGCCTGAGGAATCCTGGAATCCTATGGTTAACCGTAGGAATCGAAGCGCCGGGAGTCAACGGCATTCGGTGCGGCACAGGGGGGTTTCAAAAGGTGAACAATGCTCTACTCTCCGGCTCATGTCGTGGACACGAAGACTTCTGGTGGTTCTGGCGGCGCTCGCGGCCGCCCTGCTCGCGGCCCCGGCCGCCCAGGCGCACGAGGAGCGGCCGGTCACCCTGCCCGATGGCACCGGCAGCGTCCCCGTGTACCGCACGGGCGAACCCGATCTCCTGGTCTGCAAGAACGACCGGGCCGACTTCGAGCGCCGGATATCCGGCTTCCCGGATGCCCTGCGGACCAGGAACCTGGCGCTCTTCGACCGGTGCCGGAAGTCCGGCTACCGCCACCTCCAGCAGGCCGTCGACGCCGTCACCGGCCCGGGGAAGAACATCGCGATCCTGCCCGGCCTCTACGAGGAGGAGCCCTCGCTGCCGGAGCCGACGGGGGAGTGCAAGCGGCTGAAGGCCCCCAACTCCCAGCTCGGTTACCAGATCCTGAGCTACGAGCAGCAGGCGAAGTGCCCGCACAACCAGAACCTGGTGGCGATCCTCGGCAAGGAGGACCTCCAGATCGAGGGCACCGGCGCCGCGCGCACGGACGTCGTCATCGACGCCAAGTACCAGAAGCTCAACGCGGTCCGCGCGGACGGCTCGGACGGCGTCTACTTCAAGAACTTCACCGCCCAGCGCACCACGTTCAACTCGCTGTACATCCTGGCCCAGGACGGCTTCGTCATCGACGACGTCCTGACCCGGTGGAACGACGAGTACGGCTTCCTGACCTTCGCCAGCGACCACGGCCTGTACAAGAACTGCGAGTCCTACGGCAACGGCGACTCCGGCATCTACCCGGGCAGCGCGTCGGACATCAACGACGCGTACGGCTACGAGGTGCCGCGCTACTCGATCGAGATCACCGGCTGCCGCAGCCACCACAACATGGTCGGCTACTCCGGCACGGCAGGTGACTCCGTCTACGTCCACGACAACGAGTTCGACCACAACATGGGTGGCGCCTCGATGGACAGCGCCTTCCCCGGCCACCCCGGCCTGCCGCAGAACCACGCCCGCTTCGAGCGCAACCTGATCCACGACAACAACGCCGACTACTACCCGTACGTCGCCGACGGCACCTGCGCCAAGCCACCCGTCGAGCGCGGCTACGAGGACGGGGTGGTCTGTCCGCAGATCTCCATGCCGCCGGGCACCGGCATCATCACCGCCGGCGGCAACTGGAACCTCTACGAGAACAACTGGGTCTACGGGCAAAAGCGCGCCGCCTTCTTCCTGAGCGCCGTCCCCGCCTTCATCCGGGGCGAGGACGCACTCGGCAAGCAGACCGACACCTCGCACCACAACCGCTACGCGAACAACCACCTCGGCACCGACAGACAGGGCCGCTCGCGCCCCAACGGCACCGACGTGTGGTGGGACGGCCAGGGCGACGGCAACTGCTGGCAGTCGGACAGCGGGGCGTCCACGCCGCGCTCCCTGCCCGCGTGCGGGTCGGAGCGGGGTGACATCACCGGCAGCACCGACCGGCTGGTCGGCGAGCCCGTCAAGCTCGCGCAACTCCTGGTCTGCGCCGACTACAACGTGCAGGCGCGCCGGTTGCCGGCCGGCTGCGACTGGTACGGGGCGCGCGGCATCGAACGCGTCGAGGTGCAGGCGGCCCTGGGCATCGCGGTGGTGCTGGTACTGGTCGGCGGGGTGCTGTGGTGGCGCCGGCTGCGCTCCAGCCGGCTCGCCACCGCCGCCACGGTCCTCGGACTCATCGGCCTCGGACTGGACGTCGCCGGGTCGACCACGGGCCTCGCCTCCACCTATGTACCCGCCCTCGCGCTGCTGCTGACCGGGCTCTGGTGGACGGGCATCGGGCTGGTGCTGCGACGGGAGCGGCCGGTGTTCGGCTGGGTGACGGTGGTGCTGGGCGGGCTGACGCTGCTCGACGCACTCGACAAGGGCGTGTTCATGATTCCGTGGATTCCGCTGAGCCCGGCCTGGGTGCGGGGACTCCTCGGCCTCGTCTGGGTGGTGTGGGCCGTCGTGGCCGCCGCCCGTCACGGCGAGCGCGCGAAGGGGGCACCGGACGCGGAGGCGGACACGGGAGTCGGTGAGGGGCCCGCCGCGGAACCGGCCACCGGCTCCGACAGCGCATCGGCTGCGAAGGAGTTCGCGCACCCCGCCACTCACACCTCACCGGCCACCGGCTCCGACAGCGCATCGGTGCCGAAGGGGTCTGCCCGCCCCGCGTCGACCACCCCGCCGGCCACCGACCCGAACGGGGAACCTTCGTGAACCGCCACCTGAACGGGGCGTGGGCGCCGCGCCAGGTGAACCGTCGCTGGCACGCGGCGTGGGCGCCGTGCCGCGGACGCAGGCCCGCCGCGGCCCTCCTCGCCGCCGTCCTCCTGCTCGGCGCGGGCGCCTGTGGGGGGCGGCCCACCACCCACCACAAGCCGGGCACCAGCCATGAGCAGGCCACCGGCAGCAACGGCCGGCTCCTGACCGCGGACGACGGCTCGGGCAACCGGCTGCGCCAGGTCGACGCCCAGGGCGCGCCCGAGGTCGCCGTCGCCGTGCGGCCCGATTCGGAGGACGGCTGGAACGTTCACCTCTCGGTGCGCAACTTCCGGTTCACCCCGGACAGCGTCGGCGGCGCCGCACTCCTCGGACGCGGCCACGCCCGGCTCTTCCTCGACGGCCACCCCCTCGCCCGTGTCTACGGCACCTGGTTCCACCTCCCCCGGTCGCTCCTGCGCGCCGCCGGGGGCGGGACCCGGCTGACCGCCCGCCTCTACGCGGACGACCACACCGCCTGGGCGGTCGATTCCGCCCCGGTCCAGGCCACCGCCACGCTCGGCGGGGCCACTTCGGCCGCCCCCACCCCGACCCCCGGGACCACCGTGGAGATCTCCGTCCACGCGGGCAAGGTCAGTCCCGCACCCGGGCGCACCGAGGTCAAGAAGGGCCGGACCGTGCGCCTGGAGGTGCGCAGCGACCGCGACGACACCCTGCACGTCCACGGCTACGACAAGGAGGCACGGCTGCCCGCCGGCCGGACCGTCACCCTCACCTTCACCGCAGACCGCACCGGGCTCTTCGAGGTCGAGACGCACGAGTCGGACCTGCTGCTGACCCAACTCGTCGTACGGTGACGGCCCTCGACGACTCCCGTGCCGTGAGCGTCCTCGCCCACGGCATCGGCGCCCAGCACGATCTGCCGCTCTCGCCCTTCTACGCCTTCGCGGGAGCCTTCGCCGCGCTCTTCGTCTCCTTTCTCGCGCTGGGCCTGCTCTGGTCGTCCTCCCGGTTCCGGGGCGACCGGGCGGGCCGCCCGCTGCCGGCAGCCGTCCGGCGCGCGGCCGACGCACGCCCCACCCGCATCACCGCCCGCGCGCTCGGCCTGGCCGCGGCGCTCCTGGTCGTGCTGCACCTCCTCCTCGGCCCGGCCGACCCGGCCCGCAACCCGGCGCCCGGCGCCGTCTACGTACTCCTGTGGGTCGGGCTCGTCCCGGCCTCGCTGCTGTTCGGGCCCGTCTGGCGGCTGCTCAACCCCTTGCGGACCCTCCATCTCCTCGGCTGCCGGGCGCTCGGACGCGACCCGGCCGCCGCCGGCCGCCCCCTGCCCCCGCGTCTCGGCATGTGGCCCGCCGCGGCCGGGCTCCTCGCCTTCACCTGGCTCGAACTCGTCGCCCCCGACCCCGCCTCACCCACCGCCCTGCTGGTCTTCCTCGCCCTCCACTCCGCCGCCCAGCTCACGGGCGCCGCCCGCTACGGGGCCCGTTGGTTCGACCATGCCGACGCCTTCGAGGTCTACTCGGGCCTCCTCGCCCGGCTCTCCCCGCTCGGCCGCCGCCCCGCCGACCGCCGCCTCGTCCTGCGCTCCCCCTTCAACGGACTCGACGCCACGCCCCAGCTCCCCGGGCTCGTCGCCACCGTCTGCGTGATGCTCGGCTCCACGGCCTACGACGGCTTCTCCGACGCGCCCTCCTGGATCACCACCGTCCAGACCTCGGCCCTGGGCCGTACCACCACCGCCACCCTCGGACTGCTCGGCACCGTCGCCCTCGTCGCCACCCTCTACGCCCTCTGCGCCGGCGCCACCAGGCTCCTCTCCGGCCAACTGCCGCACCCCCTCACCGCCTTCGCGCACTCCCTCGTCCCGATCGCCCTCGGCTACCTCGTCGCCCACTACTTCACACTCTTCGTCACCGAAGGCCCACGTACCGTCATGGTGGCACTCGGCACCGACAATCCGGCGCCACCCGAACCGCCCCTGGGCCCGGGCGGCATCGCCACGCTCCAGGTCGTCGCGATCGTCCTCGGCCATGTCCTCGGCGTCGTCGCCGCACACGACCGCTCGGTCCGGCTCTTCCCGCCCGGACGCGCCGTCGCCGGCCAGCTGCCGCTCCTGGTCCTGATGGTCGCGTACACGATCGGCGGGCTGGCGCTGCTCATCGCCTGAGTTCGAGGTCCCGGAGGGGACCGGAGCCCCGTCCCCGGGGGTGCGGGCCCCCGCCCCCGGCAGAGGAGGTCCACGGCATCATGGAACCCGTGCCCCATGCGAACCATGCGAACACGAACCTCCGCCGCGCCCCCGTGCAACAGCGCAGCGCCGAGCGCCTCGCCCGGATACTCGACGCCTGCGCCGAACTCCTCGACGAGACCGGCTACGAGCAGCTCTCCACCCGGGCGGTGGCCGTGCGCGCCGGTGTTCCCATCGGCTCCGTCTACCGGTTCTTCTCCAACAAGAGGGCCCTCGCCGACGCCCTCGCCCGTCGCAACCTGGACAGCTACGCCGAGCGGATCACCGCCCGGCTGGTCGCCATCCCGGCCGGCGACTGGCGCAGCGCCATCGACGCCGTGCTCGACGAGTACCTGGCGATGAAGAGCTCCGTCCCCGGCTTCTCCCTCATCGACTTCGGAGCCCCCGCCCCCGACGACGATCCGGCAGACGACGCCAATCAGCGGGTGGCGGGCCGGCTCACGGAACTGCTCGCCGGTCATCTGGACCGCGACGCCGACGAGGACCTCCTGCGCTCCATCCTGGTCTGTGTGGAGGCCGCCGACGCCCTGCTCCAACTCGCCTTCCGCACCGACCCGTCCGGCGACCGGGCCATCGTCGCCGAGACCCGCGTACTGCTCCAGGCCTACCTCGCGCGCGTGCTGGACTGAGCCGGAGCCGGCTCCGGGCCCGGCCTCGGAGCAACCTTCTTCGCCGCACGCCTCCCCAGCATGCGTACCGGTCGGTATGCTCGCCCGTGCTTGCGCATGTCCGCGCCACCGCTGCCGCCGCCCCGGGAGGGCCCCATGCCGCACGACCCCAGCAGCTCCCGCACCGCCCTGCGCATCTGTCCCCTCTGCGAGGCCACCTGCGGGCTCACCCTCACCATCGAGGGGACCAGGGTCACCGGCGCCCGCGGCGACCGGGAGGACGTGTTCAGCAAGGGCTTCATCTGCCCCAAGGGCGCGTCGATCGGCGGGCTGGACGAGGATCCCGACCGGCTGCGCACCCCCCTCGTCCGCAAGGACGACGTCCTGACGGAGGCGAGCTGGGGCGAGGCGTTCGACGCGATCGCCCGCGCCCTGCCGGAGATCGCACGAGAACACGGCCCGCAGGCGGTCGGCGTCGTCCTCGGCAACCCCAACGTGCACACCATGGCCGGCGCGCTCTACCCGCCCGCCCTGCTCGCCGCGCTGCGGACCCGGGCGCTGTTCACCGCGAGCACCCTGGACCAGATGCCCAAGCACGTCTCCAGCGGACTGCTCTTCGGAGATCCGAACACCATCCCCGTGCCGGACCTCGACCACACCGACCACCTGCTGATGCTCGGCGCCAACCCCCTCGAATCCAACGGCAGCCTCTGCACCGCCCCCGACTTCCCCGGCAGGCTCAAGGCCCTGCGCCGCCGCGGCGGCACCCTCACCGTCGTCGACCCGCGCCGCACCCGCACCGCACGCCTCGCCGACCGGCACGTGGCCATCCGGCCCGGCACCGACGCCCTCCTGCTCGCCGCGATGACGCACGTCCTGTTCGAGGAGAAGCTCACCGACCCCGGCGCGCTCGCCGACCACGTCGAGGGGGTCGGCGAAGTCGCCGACGCGGTGCGTGACTTCACGCCGGAGGCCGTCGCCGCGGCCTGCGACGTGGACGCCGCGACCATCCGCACCCTCGCCCGGGAACTCGCGGCCGCCCCCTCCGCCGCCGTGTACGGCCGCATCGGCAGCTGCACCGTGGAGCACGGCACCCTCGCCAGCTGGCTCGTCGACGTCCTCAACGTCCTCACCGGCAACCTCGACCGCCCCGGCGGCGCCCTCTTCCCGCTCTCCGCGACCGCCCGTGCCCCGCGCCCCGCCGCCCCCGGGAAGGGATTCGCCCTCGGCCGCTGGGCGAGCCGGGTCTCCGGGCACCCCGAGGCCAAGGGCGAACTGCCCATCTCCGCACTGGCCGAGGAGATCACGACGCCCGGCGAGGGGCGGATCCGCGCCCTGATCGTCCTCGCGGCGAACCCCGTGCTCTCCGCGCCCGACGGCGACCGGCTCGACGGTGCGCTGGCCGGCGGGCTCGACTTCATGGTGAGCGTCGACCCCTACCTCAACGAGACCTCCCGCCACGCGGACGTGGTGCTTCCTCCTCCGCCGCCCTCGCAGAGCGCCCACTTCGACTTCGCGTTCAACACCCTGGCCGTGCGCAACCAGGTCCGCTACACCCGCCCCGCCCTGCCCCTGGACGACGACCGGATGGACGAGGCCGAGATCCTCGCCCGGCTCGTCCTCGCCGTCTCCGGGACGCACGGGGCGGAGCCGGACACCGTGGACGCCATGATCATCGACCGGGCCCTCGGCAAGGCGGTCGCCGACCCGCTCTCGCCCGTGCACGGCCGGGCCCCCGCCGACATCTCCGCCGCGCTCACCGGCCGCGGCGGGACGGAGCGTCGCCTCGACCTGATGCTCCGCCTCGGCCCGTACGGCGAGGGCTTCGGCGCCGACCCGGAGGGGCTGAGCCTGGAGCGGCTGCTCGCCCACCCCCACGGCATCGACCTCGGCCCGCTCGCTCCCCGCGTCCCGGAGGTCCTCACCACCCGCAGCGGGCGCGTCGAACTGTTCCCCGCCCCGATCGCCGCCGATCTGCCGAGGCTGCGGCGCGCCCTCCAGGGCCGTACCGACCCCGAGGCGCTCGTCCTCATCGGCCGCCGCCATCTCCGCTCCAACAACAGCTGGCTGCACAACGTCGCCGCACTCCGCGGGGGCTCGAACGTCTGCACCCTCCAGATCCACCCCGAGGACGCGGAACGCCTCGGACTGGAAGACGGCGCGCCCGCCACGGTCACCGCGGACGGCGGCGAACTCACGGTGCCCGTCGAGGTCACCGACAGCGTGCGGACCGGCGTGGTGAGCCTGCCGCACGGCTGGGGGCACCACCGCCCCGGCACCAGGATGTCCGTCGCCGCCGAGCAGCCCGGTGTCAACGTCAACCAGCTCCTCGACGGCAGCCGCCTCGACCCGCTCTCCGGCACCGCCGTGCTCAACGCCATCCCCGTCACCGTGGCACCCTCGCGTTGACCTGGGGTTTTGCTCGTATTGCTCGCATGTCAACGTCTTGTTAACGCCCTGTGGCGCGTCCTAACGTCATCCGAACCGCCGGTCCGGTGGGAGTTCAAAGGTGAACGTTAGGTATCCACATGCTGACCATCCTCGGCTTCGCCATGATCGCGACCTTCCTGGTCCTGATCATGATGAAGAAGATGTCGCCGATCGCGGCGCTCGTCCTGATCCCTGCCCTCTTCTGCGTAGCCGTCGGCAAGGGCGCGCATCTCGGCGACTACGTCATCGAAGGCGTCGGCAACCTGGCGCCGACCGCCGCCATGCTGATGTTCGCGATCGTCTACTTCGGCGTGATGATCGACGTCGGCCTCTTCGACCCGATCGTCCGGGGCATCCTGCGGTTCTGCAAGGCCGACCCCATGCGGATCGTCGTGGGTACGGCGGTGCTCGCCGCGATCGTCTCACTGGACGGTGACGGCTCCACCACCTTCATGATCACCGTCTCGGCGATGTATCCGCTCTACAAGCGCCTGAAGATGAGCCTGGTCGTGATGACCGGGGTCGCCGCCACGGCGAACGGCGTCATGAACACCCTCCCCTGGGGCGGCCCCACGGCCCGCGCCGCCACCGCCCTCAAGCTCGACGCGGGCGACATCTTCGTCCCCATGATCCCGGCGCTCGGTGTCGGACTCCTCGCGGTGATCCTGCTGGCCGTGGTCCTCGGCCGACGCGAGCGCAAGCGGCTGGGCACGCTCACTCTCGCCCCCGACGAGGCACGGGTGACGGAGTCGGAGCAGGTCCTCGTGACCGCGGGCGGCGGCGACCGGCCGCACAGGAGCACCGGCGGGGCCGGCACGGACTCCGGGACCGCCGACGACGGGGCCGACGAGGGCTTCAAGGGCCTCGACCCCCACCGCGCCACCCTTCGCCCGAAGCTCTACTGGTTCAACGCGGCGCTCACCATCGCCCTGCTCACCGCGATGATCATGGAAGTGATGCCGATCCCGGTGCTCTTCCTCCTCGGCGCCGCCCTCGCCCTCACGGTCAACTTCCCCCACATGCCCGACCAGCGGGCCCGCATCGCGGCCCACGCCGACAACGTCCTCAACGTCTCCGGCATGGTCTTCGCCGCCGCCGTATTCACCGGCGTGCTCACCGGCACGGGCATGGTCGACCACATGGCCGACTGGCTCGTCGGCGCGATCCCGCAGGGCATGGGACCGCACATGGCCCTCGTCACCGGCGTGCTGAGCATCCCGCTCACCTACTTCATGTCCAACGACGGCTTCTACTTCGGAGTCGTGCCCGTGCTCGCCGAGGCCGGCGCCGCCCATGGCGTCTCCCCGCTGGAGATCGCCCGCGCCTCCCTGGTCGGCCAGCCCCTGCACATGTCCTCCCCGCTGGTGCCCGCCGTCTACGTCCTCGTCGGCATGGCCAAGGTCGAGTTCGGCGACCACACCCGCTTCACCGTCAAATGGGCCGCGATCACCTCCCTGGTGGTGCTCGGCGCGGGACTCCTGTTCGGGATCATCTGATCCATGACAGCTCCCATCCGGCCCGGCCGGAGCTGGCTGCTGCGCCTCGTCATCGCCTTCGCCTTCGCGCAGGGGGCGGTGTCGATGGCGCGGCCCGCCGTCTCCTACCGGGCCCTGGCGCTCGGTGCGGACGAGCGCGCGATCGGTGTGATCACCGGGGTGTACGCGCTCCTGCCGCTCTTCGCCGCCGTACCGCTGGGACGCCGTACGGACCACGGCAGATGCGCACCCCTGCTGCCCGTCGGCGTCGTCCTGATCGCCGGGGGCTGCGCGCTCAGCGGCCGGGCGGGTTCGCTGACCGCGATGGCCGCCTGGAGCGGAGTCATGGGGCTCGGCCACCTCAGCTTCGTGATCGGCGCCCAGTCGATCGTCGCCCGCCAGTCCGCCCCGGCCGAACAGGACCGCAACTTCGGCCACTTCACCATCGGCGCCTCCCTCGGCCAGCTCATCGGCCCGATCGCGGCCGGGTACCTGATCTCCGAGCGCGACGGCGCCATGGGCCGTACCAGCGCCCTCGCCCTGACCGTCGCGGCGGCCGTCGCCGCCGTCTCCCTCGCCTCCCTCCGGCGCATCGAGCACCGGAGGGCCCCCGCGCGCCGCGGTGAGGCGCCGGGCGCCAAGGTGCCCGTCGGCAGCATCCTGCGCACCCGGGGCGTCCCGGCCGGGATCTTCATCAGCCTCGCGGTGCTCTCCGCGACCGACATCCTCACCGCGTATCTGCCCGTCGTCGGCGAACACCGCGGCATCGCCCCCGCCACGGTCGGCATGCTGCTGAGCCTGCGTGCGGCCGCCACCATCGCCTGCCGGCTGGTGATGACCCCGATGCTCCGGCTGATGGGCCGGGCGGCCCTGCTGGCCTCGACCTGCCTGCTGGCCGGAGCGCTCTGCGCCGGTATCGCCCTCCCGGTCCCCCTGTGGGCGCTCGCCGCGATGCTCGCCGTCCTCGGCTTCTGCCTCGGGGCCGGTCAGCCCCTGTCGATGACCACGGTGGTCCAGGCCGCCCCGGCGGCCGCACGCTCGACCGCACTCGCCCTGCGGCTGACCGGCAACCGGCTCGGCCAGGTGGCGACACCGGCGGCCGCGGGGCTCGTCGCCGGAGTGGCGGGCACCGCGGCCCCGTTCGTCATGCTCGGCGCGCTGCTCGTCGCGGCGGCGGGCCTGGGCGCCCGCGGCGATGGCGGCCGCGCCCGGCGCCGGGACCGGGCCCCTGATCCGGATCCGGCCGTTCCCGAGGACGGCCCGACGCGGGCCGGACTCAACCGGAATCCCGCCTGACACTTACGTCCCCGCACCCCCAGTACGGTGCAACCTTTGCGCGAGTCATTCCCTCACCCTCCGCAGTGGGTTAATTTCAGGCCACTGCTGCCGCTCCCCACCGCTCCACCTTCATCCTCCCGGGCGGAACCACATGACTCGCGCCATCACACTGAACAACGTAAGCAAGGCCTACGGACGCTCCGCGCGTGCCGTCGACCACCTCTCGCTCTCCATCGACCCGGGCGAGTTCGTCGTCCTGCTGGGCCCTTCGGGGTGCGGCAAGTCGACCGTGCTCCGCATGATCGCCGGCCTGGAGGACGTCACCGAGGGCGAGATCCTGCTCGACGGTGAAGAGGCCAACCACCTGACCCCCCGCGAACGCGGCATGGCCATGGTCTTCCAGAACTTCGCGCTCTACCCGACGATGACCAACCGGGCCAACATCGGCTTCCCGCTGAAGCTGGAGAACCCGCGCCAGGACCACAACGAGCGCATCGAGAACACGGCCCGGATGCTCGGCATCGAGAGCGTCCTGGACCGCTTCCCCGGCCAGCTCTCCGGCGGTGAGCGCCAGCGGGTCGCGATGGGCCGGGCGATTTCGCGCCAGCCCTCGGCCTTCCTCATGGACGAGCCGCTCTCCAACCTCGACGCGAAGCTCCGCAACCACCTGCGGGCCGAGATATCCCTGCTCACCAAGGAACTCGGCGTCACCACGGTCTACGTGACGCACGACCAGGCCGAGGCGATGTCCCTGGGCCACCGGGTCGCCGTCATGCGCGGGGGAGTGCTCCAGCAGGTCAGCCCGCCGCGAGAGGTGTACTCCCTGCCGGAGAACGTGTTCGTCGCCGCCTTCATCGGCACCCCGCGGATCAACCTGCTGCAGGCCGTCGTCCACGCGCCGCTGGAGGGGCGGATGTCGATCGACCTCGGCCGCCAGCGTCTCCCGCTGCCCGAACCCCTCAGCCCCGACCATCAGTTGCTGCGGATCCAGCAGGGCCGGCGCATCATCGTCGGGCTGCGCTCCGAGGCGGTCAGGATCGCCCCGCCCAGCCAGGCCCGCCCCGGCGAGGTCGCGCTCAGCGGCATCGTCGAGCACGTCGAGTACCAGGGGCACGAAGCGCTCGTGCACCTCAACACCGGCTCACAGCCCGCCGTGGTGCCGGACCTCGAATCGGCCCGCCCGGACCGGGGCGGCGTGCGCAGGCGCCGGGGCGGCCAGGGAGGGGCCCGCGTCCTGGAGCGCCTCAAGGAACGCGCCACCGGTCAGTCCGGCGCCCCCGTGGCCGTCCTCGACCATCCGGGGTCCGAGCCGCTCCCGGCCGGCGTGCACAGCCCCGACCGCCCCGCGGTCACCTCCAGCGACCTCGTCGTCCGCACCGGTCCCGACATGCGGCTGCGCACCGGCGGCCAGGTCCCGCTCCTGGTCGACCTCGCGCACCTGTACGTCTTCGACCACCAGGGCCGCCGGATCTGCCCCCTCCCCAGGGACGTCCCGGGCCTGGAGGTGTAGAGCGGCGGCACGGGCCCGTCCGCCGCCCGCCTCCCCGACGGCCTCACCGAGGCCATGGGCGGCGGACGGGCCCCGGCACGTGACGGACGTCTCTGGCGCCAGAAAACTAACGGCGCTAGTTTAGGGCGCGGACGACCTCGTCCGTCACCGCGTCCGGGAGGAACAGCCATGAAGGCCCATGACGGTATGTACATCGGCGGCGCGTGGCGGCCCGCCGCCGGAACGGACACCATCGCGGTGGTGAACCCCGCGGACGAACAGGTCATCGCCCACGTCCCGGCCGGCACGGCCGAGGACGTCGACGCCGCCGTACGCGCCGCCCGCGCGGCCTTCCCCGGCTGGGCCGCGACCCCGCCCGCCGAACGGGCCGCCCGGATCGGCGCGCTGCGCGACGTGCTGGCCGCCCGCAAGGACGAGATCGCCGAGACGGTCACCGCCGAACTGGGCTCGCCGCTGCCGCTGTCGCAGATGGTGCACGCGGGCGTGCCGGTGCTGGTCGCCGGTTCGTACGCCGAGCTGACCGCCGCGTATGCCTTCGAGGAACGCCACGGCAACTCCACCGTCTTCCTGGAGCCCGTGGGCGTGGTCGGCGCGATCACCCCGTGGAACTACCCGCTGCACCAGATCGTCGCCAAGGTGGCCCCCGCGCTCGCCGCCGGCTGCACCGTCGTCCTCAAGCCCGCCGAGGACACTCCGCTCACCGCGCAGCTCTTCGCCGAGGCCATCGGGGAAGCCGGGCTGCCCGCCGGTGTCTTCAACCTGGTCACCGGCCTGGGCCCGGTCGCCGGACAGGCACTCGCCGAGCACGAGGACGTCGACCTGGTCTCCTTCACCGGCTCCACCGCTGTCGGCCGGCGGATCGGCGCCACGGCGGGCGGCGCCGTGAAGCGCGTCGCGCTGGAGCTCGGCGGCAAGTCCGCCAACGTCATCCTGCCCTCGGCCGATCTGGCCAGGGCGGTCAACGTCGGCATCGCCAACGTGATGTCCAACTCCGGCCAGACGTGCAGCGCCTGGACCCGGATGCTGGTGGACGCCGGACGGTACGAGGAGGCCGTCGCCCTCGCCGCCGCGGCCGTCGCCAAGTACGTACCCGGCGAGCGGGTCGGTCCGCTCGTCAACGCGAAGCAGCAGGCCCGGGTGCGCGGTTACATCGAGAAGGGCATCGAGGAGGGCGCCCGCGTCGTGGCCGGCGGCCCCGAAGCCCCGCTCGCCACCGGTTACTACGTCAGCCCCACCGTGTTCGCCGACGTCACCCCCGAGATGGCCATCGCCCGGGAGGAGATCTTCGGCCCGGTCGTCTCGATCCTGAAGTACGAGGACGAGGCGGACGCGCTGCGCATCGCCAACGGCACCGTGTACGGGCTCGCGGGCGCCGTCTGGGCCGCCGACGACGCGGAGGCCGTCGCCTTCGCCCGCCGGATGGACACCGGCCAGGTCGACATCAACGGCGGCCGCTTCAACCCGCTCGCCCCCTTCGGCGGTTACAAGCAGTCCGGCGTCGGCCGCGAACTCGGTGCGCACGGTCTCGCCGAGTACCTCCAGACCAAGTCCCTCCAGTTCTGAACCGCTCTGCTCTTCCGCACCCCCGATCAGCAAGGAGCCAGTCCGTGGTCCGCGCCGCCGTACTGTCCGCCGTCGGAGCTCCGCTGGAGATCACCGACATCGCCCTGCCCGAGCCCGGCCCCGGCCAGGTCCGCGTCCGTCTCGCCGCCGCCGGCGTCTGCCACTCCGACCTCTCGCTGTCCAACGGCACCATGCGGCTGCCCGTCCCCGCGGTCCTCGGCCACGAGGGCGCGGGCACCGTCGTCTCGGTGGGCGAGGGCGTCGGGCACCTCGCCCCGGGGGACGACGTCGTCCTCAACTGGGCGCCCTCCTGCGGCAGCTGCCACCACTGCGGCATCGGCGAGGTCTGGCTGTGCGTCAACGCCCTGGCCGGGGCGGCGAACATCCACGCCCACACCGCCGACGGCACCGAACTGCACCCCGGCCTGAACGTCGCCGCCTTCGCGCAGGAGACGGTGGTCGCCGCGAACTGCGTCCTGCCCGCCCCGGACGGCATCCCGCTCACCGACGCGGCCCTGCTCGGCTGCGCCGTACTGACGGGGTACGGGGCGATCCACCACAGCGCCCAGGTCCGCGCCGGCGAGTCCGTCGTGGTGTTCGGTATCGGCGGCGTCGGTCTCGCCGTGCTCCAGGCCGCCCGGATCGCGGGCGCGTCCAAGATCATCGCGGTGGATGTCTCCCCGGAGAAGGAGGACCTCGCCCGCCGGGCAGGTGCCACGGACTACGTGATCGCCTCCGCCACCACGCCCCGCGAGATCCGGGGGCTCACCGGAGGACAGGGCGCGGACGTGGCCGTCGAGTGCGTCGGCCGGGCCGCCACCATCCGCAGCGCCTGGGAGTCCACCCGCCGAGGCGGCCGCACCACGGTCGTCGGCATCGGCGGCAAGGACCAGCAGGTGACGTTCAACGCCCTGGAGATCTTCCACTGGGGCAGGTCCCTCACCGGTTGTGTGTACGGCAACAGCGACCCTGCCCGCGATCTTCCGGTGCTGGCCGACCACATCCGGGAGGGCCGCTTCGACCTCTCGATGATGGTCACCGAACGGATCGCGCTGGACGGCATTCCGGCGGCTTTCGACAACATGATCGCCGGCAAGGGCGGCCGGGCCCTGGTGGTCTTCTAGTCATTCTCCTGCCCGGCCTCCGACCGGCCGGTGGTGAGTATGCGGGCCTCCGTCTCGCCCTGCTCGAAGAGCCGGGAGGCCGGGCCCACGACCAGCGGGTCCGGCTCCCCGGCCACCGTCGCGTCCTTGTCCGGGTAGTCGAAGCGGTGCAGGACGTGCCGGATCGCCTCCAGCCGGGCCCGCTTCTTGTCGTTGCTCTTCACCACGGTCCAGGGAGCGTCCGCCGTGTCCGTGTGGAAGAGCATCAGCTCCTTGGCCTCGGTGTACGCGTCCCACTTGTCGAGAGACGCGAGGTCGACCGGGCTCAGCTTCCACTGCCGTACCGGATCGGTCTGCCGGCTCATGAACCGGTTGCGCTGCTCGTCGCGCGAGACGGAGAACCAGAACTTCACCAGGTGGATGCCGTCACGGGCGAGCATCCGCTCGAACCCGGGTGTCTGGTGCATGAATTCGAGGTACTCGGGCGTCGAGCAGAAGTTCATCACCCGCTCCACACCGGCCCGGTTGTACCAGGACCGGTCGAACATCACGATCTCCCCGGCGGCCGGCAGATGCGCCACGTACCGCTGGAAGTACCACTGGGAACGCTCGCGTTCGGTGGGCTTCTCCAGCGCCACCACCCGCGCACCACGGGGGTTGAGGTGCTCGGTGAACCGCTTGATGGTGCCGCCCTTGCCGGCGGCGTCCCGCCCCTCGAAGAGGATGACCAGCCGTTCGTCGTGCTCCTTGATCCAGTGCTGGAGCTTGAGCAGCTCTATCTGCAGGGCACGCTTGGACGTGTCGTACGCCTTGCGGCCCAGCTTTTTGGCGTACGGATAGTCCTCGCGCCAGGCGTCACGGGCCCGTCCCCGGGGTGTCACGGGGGCCGGATCGCCGGCCCCCTTAGCCTTTCTACGGCCGGTCCGCTGCTTGGCGCTTCGCGTCATGAGGGGGTCCTTCCACCGGAGGGGCCGGATGATTGAGCGTCGCACCAGTCTGCGGACGCATCCGGGACACCGCCACTCCGGCCAGACAGAGCAGCCCGCCGGCGACGGTGAGCAGCGCGGGCACCTCGTCCAGCAGGAGCCACGACATCAGCACCACGAGTGCGGGCACCGCGTAGGTGGTGGCGCCCATCCGCCCCGCCGTGGTGCGGGCGAGCGCGTAGGCCCAGGTGGTGAAGGCCAGCGCGGTCGGGAAGATGCCCAGGTAGACCATGTTCAGGGTGGCCGACACCGGGGCGTCGGCCGCGTCCGAGATCAGCGCACCGGCGAACGGCAGACACGCCACGGTGCCGACCAGGCAGCCGAAGGTGGTGATCTGGAGCGCCGAGCCGTGCCGGAGCGCCGGCTTCTGGCCCACGACTCCGCCCGCGTACGCCACCGCCGCCAGCAGGCAGAGCAGCACACCCAGTACCGAGGAACTTCCGTGGCCCGACATGGAGAGCCCGACCACCGCGGCGCCCGCGAAGGACACGCCCATGCCCAGCAGCAGCCGGCGCGGCAGTCCCTCACCGAGCAGCCGGGCGCCGAGCAGGGCGATCAGCAGGGGCCCGATGTTCACGACCATCGCGGCCGTGCCCGCGTCCACCTGCTGCTCACCCCAGTTGAGCACCACCATGTAGAGGCCGAACCACAGCAGCCCGGACCAGAGGATCCCCGGCCAGGCCGCCCGCGACGGCAGACCCTCCCGGCGTACGAGCAGGAGGGTGCCGAGCGCCAGGGAGCCGGCCAGCAGCCGCCCGAGGGCCAGCGCGCCGGGGGAGTACGCCTCGCCCGCGCTGCGGATGGAGACGAAGGCGGAGGCCCACAGCACCACGGTGGTGCAGGCGGCGGCCGTGGCCCGCCGGTCGGGGGAGCGCGGGGGTGCGGCGGAGGGAGGGGACGTCGTCATGAGCCCGACCGTAGGCCCAGGACGGTCCGGTGCCCACCGAATTGTCGTGGGCCGCGCAGCGCGCTACCGCACGCCCTGCGCGGGAGGGGCGTACTGGAGGGCGAGTCCGTCGATCAGTGCCCGCAGGCCCGTCTCGAAGGCCCCCTCGTCGACCTGCTGGCGGCGCTCCGCCAGCAGGTGCGCCTGACCCAGGTGCGGATAGTCGGCCGGGTCGTATGCCGTCTCGTCGTCGACGAAGCCCCGGGCGAACGAGCCGAGGGCCGAGCCGGTGATGAAGTAGCGCATCAGCGCGCCGATGTAGGTGGCCTGGGCGGGCGGCCAGCCCGCGCGGACCATGGCGCCGAAGACCGCGTCGGCGACCCGCAGCCCGGCCGGGCGCCGGCCGGGGCCCTGGGCGAGCACCGGGACGATGTGCGGATGCGCGGCGAGCGCCGCACGGTAGGAGACGGCCCAGTCGTGCAGCGCGGCCCGCCAGTCACGTGCGTCGGACTCGTCGAACATCGACAGATCGACCTGTGCGGAGACGGCGTCGGCGACCGCGTCCAGGATCTCGTCCTTGTTGCGGAAGTGGTTGTAGAGCGACGGCCCGCTGACTCCGAGCTCGGCCGCCAGGCGGCGGGTCGAGACGGCGTCGAGCCCCTCGGCGTCCACGAGGGCGCTCGCCGTCTCGACGATGCGGTCTCTGCTGAGGAGGGGCTTGCGCGGGCGGGCCATGCGGCACATAGTAGGCCCTGCACCCCTAAAACTAGCAGTGCTAATTAAAGTGAGGGTCGAAGGATGAACCTGGAGCTCAGCGAGGAGCAGGAAGCCGTCCAGCGGCTCGCCAAGGACTTCGTGGCCCGTGACGTCACGCCGCACGCCGCCGCCTGGGACCGGGCCGAGAACGTCGACAAGTCGATCGTGAAGAAGCTGGGCGCCCTCGGCTTCCTCGGTCTGACGGTCCCCGAGGAGTACGGCGGCTCGGGCGGCGACCACCTCGCGTACTGCCTGGTGACCGAGGAGCTCGGCCGCGGGGATTCGTCGGTACGCGGCATCGTCTCGGTCTCGCTCGGTCTGGTCGCCAAGACCATCGCCGCGTGGGGCGACGAGGACCAGAAGCGGCAGTGGCTGCCGCGGCTGACGTCCGGCGACGCGCTCGGCTGCTTCGGCCTCACCGAGCCCGGCACGGGATCGGACGCCGGGAACCTGACGACGAGGGCGGTCCGGGACGGCGGGGACTACGTCATCAACGGCAGCAAGATGTTCATCACCAACGGCACCTGGGCCGATGTGGTGCTCCTCTTCGCGCGCACCAACGACACCCCCGGTCACCGGGGCGTGTCCGCCTTCCTGGTGCCCACCGACACCCCCGGACTCACCCGGCGCACCATCCACGGCAAGCTCGGTCTGCGCGGCCAGGCCACCGCCGAACTGGTCCTGGAGGACGTCCGCGTCCCCGCCGCCGCCCTCATGGGCCCGGAGGGCAAGGGCTTCTCCCTCGCCATGTCCGCGCTGGCGAAGGGGCGGATGTCCGTCGCGGCCGGCTGCGTCGGCATCGCTCAGGCCGCCCTGGACGCGGCGGTGGGGTACGCGGGGGAGCGCGAGCAGTTCGGCAAGTCCATAGCGAGCTACCAGCTCGTCCAGGAGCTCATCAGCGACATCTCCGTGGACGTGGAGGCGGCCCGCCTGCTCACCTGGCGGGTGGCCGATCTGATCGACCGGGGGCAGGACTTCGCGACCGCCGCCTCCCGGGCGAAGCTCTTCGCCTCCGAGGCCGCCGTCCGTGCCGCGAACAACGCCGTCCAGGTCTTCGGCGGCTACGGCTACATCGACGAGTACCCGGTCGGCAAGCTGCTTCGCGATGCCCGGGTGATGACGCTCTACGAGGGCACCAGCCAGATCCAGAAGCTGATCATCGGCCGCGCCCTGACGGGGGTCTCCGCCTTCTGAACCCCGCGTGCCCGAACGGCTGTCTGAGTACCCGCCTGAGTACGCGTACGGATGTGGTGTGCGCCACACCATCCGATGCTGGGTGGCATGAGTGAGACGACCACGGTCAAGCAGCAGAACACCGCCGCCTTCTACGGCCAGGCCGTCGCGTCCTTCGGGGTCGCGATCGGGGCGGTGGCCCTCGGGATCTACTCCCTCGACGCCGACGCCTGGGTGCGGGGCTTCCTCGCCATCGGCGTCCTCTATCTCGTCACGTCCGCCTTCACCCTGGCCAAGGTGATCCGGGACCGGCAGGAGGCCGGTCAGATCATCAGCCGGGTCGACCAGGCCCGGCTGGAGAAGATCCTCGCCGAGCACGATCCCTTCCAGAAGCTCTGACGATCTCCCCATATGACCTCTAAGCGCTTGCTCAGGATCGGGGTATGGTGTTCGTCCTGCTGACTGAGAGGGGCGACCGACGATGAGCACGGCGGAGGAGACCGACGGCGAGAACACGCCGTGGGCCGAAGTGACGCCCGAGGCCGCCCGGCGGCTCCTCGTGGCGGCCGTCGACGCCTTCGCCGAGCGCGGGTACCACGCGACCACCACCCGGGACATCGCGGGCCGCGCCGGAATGAGCCCCGCGGCGCTCTACATCCACTTCAAGACGAAGGAAGAGCTGCTCCACCGGATCAGCAGGATCGGGCACGACCGGGCCCTGACCCTTCTGGAGTCGGCGGCCGACAGCGAGGGCACGGCCACGGAGCGGCTCGCGGGCGCCGTACGGGCCTTCGTCCGCTGGCACGCCGAGCGCCACACCACCGCACGCGTGGTCCAGTACGAGCTCGACGCGCTCGCCGAGGAGCACCGCACCGAGATCGTCGAGCTGCGCCGCAGGAGCGATGCGGCGGTGCGGCGGATCATCGGCGAGGGGGTGGCGGCGGGGGAGTTCGACGTCGCCGACGTGCCCGGCACCGCGCTCGCCGTGCTCTCGCTCTGCATCGACGTGGCGCGCTGGTTCAACGCGCAGGGCAGCCGCACGCCGGACGAGGTGGGCGAGCTGTACGCCGGGCTCGTGCTGCGGATGGTCGCGGCCCAGCGCTGACGCCGCCCGCGGCCGGGACCTTTGCGCGCGGGCGCCGGCCCGGTCCCCGCGGGGACCGGGCCGACGCCCGCGTACGGCTCAGAAGTAGTAGCGCGACACCGACTCCGCGACGCACGCCGGCTTTTCGCCGCCCTCGCGCTCGACGGTGACGACGGCGGTGACCTGGAAGCCGCCGCCCGCCTCCTCGACGCTCTTCAGGACGGCCGTCGCCCGCAGCCGGGAGCCCACGGGTACGGGGGCGGGGAAGCGGACCTTGTTGGTCCCGTAGTTGATGCCCATCTTGATGTTCTCGACCTGCATGACCTGCGGTACGAGCGCCGGCAGCAGCGAGAGCGTGAGGTAGCCGTGCGCGATCGTCGTGCCGAACGGACCGGCGGCGGCGCGCTCGGCGTCCACGTGGATCCACTGGTGGTCGCCGGTGGCGTCGGCGAAGAGGTCGATCCTCTTCTGGTCGACCTCCAGCCAGTCGCTGTGCCCCAGCTGCTCGCCCACGCCGTCGCGCAGCTCCTGCGCGGACGTGAAGATCCTCGGCTCTGCCATGTCCCTGGTCCCTGCCTTCCCACTCTCGACCGTATGTCTAAGCGCTTGCTCAGCATGGTTGGAGGGTGCGTTCCTGTCAACGACGGACCGCCGGGGAATGGGCCACGTAGGGTTCGATGAGTGCCCCAGATCCCACAGACACTCCACGAACTCACGGTCGGCCAGCTCTCCGCGCGCAGCGGCGCCGCGGTCTCGGCCCTGCACTTCTACGAGGCCAAGGGCCTGATCAGCAGCAGCCGTACGAGCGGCAACCAGCGCCGCTACACCAGGGACGCGCTGCGCCGGGTCGCCTTCGTCCGGGCGGCGCAACGGGTCGGCATCCCGCTGGCGACCATCCGCGACGCCCTGACCGAGCTCCCGGAGGAGCGCACCCCGAACCGGGACGACTGGGCCCGGCTCTCCGAGGCCTGGCGCTCGGAGCTGGACGAGCGGATCCGGCAGCTGGCCAGACTGCGCGACCACCTCACGGACTGCATCGGCTGCGGCTGCCTGTCGTTGGAGACCTGTGTCCTCTCCAACCCGGACGACATCTCCGGGGAGCGGATCAGCGGCTCGCGTCTGATGCCGGAGGGCAGGGCCGCGGGCAGGTGATGAGGCCTCGGCCGGTGTGCCTCCGGCCGGTGTGGCCCCGCCCGGCGGCTCCGGGTGCCGGGCGGGCGGCTCCGTGCCTCAGGTGATTGCCGCCAGGCGGTCGCGCCGGGCGGGTCGCTCCGTGCCTCAGGCGATCGCCGCCAGGCTGCCGCGCCGGGTCCGTTGTGCCTTCGCCAGCGCGTCCGCCGTGAGCACGGGCTGCGGCACCACGATCCCGCAGCCCGTGCAGACGGGGCCGGACCACGGTTCGCTGTCCAGGTCCTGCCGCCACACGATGCGGGCCTGCGCGCACACCGGGCAGCCGGTGCCGGGCTCCGACTCCAGTGCCGAGATCAGCCGGACCAGGACCTCCGCGAGCGGGGCCGCCGGGTGGAGCCCCGGGTCCTCGCACCGCGCGACCCCGTTGCCGCCCCAGGTGCACCGGTGCCAGTCGTCGAACGCGGCCGGCCGGCGCAGCCCCTCGTGCTTCTCCCGCCTGCGGCGCTCGGCGAAACCCGCCTCGTAACCGAGCCAGACCGCCCGTGCGGTCTCCAGCTCCTCCAGCGCGCGCACCAGCCGCGCCGGATCGGGTGCCCGGTCCTCGGGGCCCATCCCGTGCCGGGCGCACAGATGGTCCCAGGTCGCCCGGTGACCGTAAGGTGCGAAGCGTTCCAGGCATTTGCGCAGCGAATACCGCCGCAGTGCCAGGTCGCTCCGCGGATCGCGGACCTGTCTCGCAAGACTCCGGAAACCGGCCATGGCGCCGCCACCTCCGTCGCTCGTACTCCGTTGCCCGTACTTCGGCGTCAGTGAGTGGACGTACGCCTGCCCGGATCGGCTCCCTTCAAAGGTCGGTTCGTCCACCAGGTGAGATGACGGCTCGTCAGGCCGAGTATGTGGCGATTCGGAAAAGGTGACCGATGTTCACCTTACCGACGGGTCATACCGTCGGTAACCTCCGGCGCACCGGCCTCTCCGAGGAGCACGCATGCCCCCACGCACCCGCATGTCCGTACCCACCGGCAGGACGCGCGCCGCCACCGTCGCCGCCGTCCTCGCCCTCGGCTCGTCCCTGCTGGCCTCCGCACCCCATGCGGGCGCGGCGGAGGCGGACCCCGTCCCCGTCGTCGACTACTGCCAGGGGCAGTGCGACGACATCCTGCCGCCCGGCGAGAACGGCAACGCCACCCTCGTCGAGATCCTCGGCAACAAGGCGTTCGGCACCCATCCCGCACACAGCGACGACCAGCTCGACCGCTACGACGGGCTGGTGGCAGGACACACCGGCCTCACCGACCAGAAGCTGAACGACTTCTTCAACGACGCCTCCTTCGGCGTCGCGAAGGACCAGGTCGAGTCCGTCACCGCGCCGCGCGACGACGTCACCATCACCCGCGACAAGGTGTCGGGCGTCCCGCACATCAAGGGCACCACCCGCTACGGGACCGAGTTCGGCGCCGGCTTCGCGGCGGGCCAGGACCGGCTGTGGCTGATGGACCTCTTCCGCCACATCGGACGCGGCGAGCTGACCTCGTTCGCCGGCGGCGCCCTGGCCAACCAGGGCCTGGAGCAGCAGTTCTGGCCGCAGGCCCCGTACACCGAGGCCGACCTGGAGGCCCAGGTCACCTCCATCAGGACCCATGAGGGCGCCCGCGGCGAACAGGCGATGGCGGACGCCCAGGCCTACGTGGACGGCATCAACTCCTACCGGGAGAAGTCGAAGAAGGGCCGCTACTTCCCCGGTGAGTACGTCCTCACCGGCAAGATCGACGCGATCACCAACATAGGTGAGATCCAGCCGTTCAAGCTCACCGACCTGATCTCGATCGCCTCGGTCGTCGGCGGCCAGTTCGGCGGCGGTGGCGGCGGCGAGGTGCAGGCGGCGCTCTCCCTGCTGTCGGCCCAGCAGAAGTACGGCGTCGCCGAAGGCACGAAGGTCTGGGAGTCCTTCCGTCAGCGCAATGACCCCGAGGCCGTGCTGACCATCCACGACGGCACCTCGTTCCCGTACGCGAACAAGCCCGAAAAGGCCGTGGGGACCGCGCTCCCCGATCCGGGCTCCGTCACCACCGAGCCGCTGATCCACGACCGCACCGGCTCCGCCGGCACGAACGCGAAGGCGCCCGTCAAGGCCCCTGCCACGCTCAAGAAGGCCCAGGGCATCTACGACGACGGCGTCATCCCCGAGGGCTCGCTCCCGGGCTCCGGCTCCGGCGCCCAGAAGCGCGGCATGTCCAACGCCCTGCTGGTCTCCGGCGAGCACACCGCGAGCGGAAACCCGGTCGCCGTCTTCGGCCCGCAGACCGGTTACTTCGCCCCGCAGCTGATGATGCTCCAGGAACTCCAGGGCCCCGGCATCAGCGCCCGCGGCGTCTCCTTCGCCGGTGTCGGCATGTACATCCAGATGGGCCGCGGCCAGGACTACGCCTGGAGCGCCACCTCGGCCGGCCAGGACATCACCGACACGTACGCCGTCGACCTGTGCGAGCCCGACGGCTCCACGCCCACCAAGGCCTCCACGCACTACCTCTACCGCGGCGCCTGCACCGCCATGGAGAAGCTGGAGCGCACCAACTCCTGGAAGCCGACCGTCGCCGACTCCACGGCCAAGGGCTCCTACCGGATGCAGGTCTGGCGCACCGGCTACGGCATCGTCACCCACCGCGCCACGGTGGGCGCCAAGCCCGTCGCGTACACGAGCCTGCGCACCACCTACCGGCACGAGGCCGACTCGATCATCGGCTTCCAGATGCTCAACGACCCGTCGTACGTCACCGACGCCGCCTCCTTCCAGCGGGCGGCGAGCAACATCGACTACGCCTTCAACTGGTTCTACGCCGACTCCCGCACCGCCGCCTACTACAACAGCGGCATGAACCCGGTCCGGGCCGCCGGCGTCGATCCGGCCCTGCCCATCAAGGCCGAGAAGGCGTACGAGTGGCAGGGCTACGACCCGGCGGGCAACACCGCCGCCTACACCCCCTTCGCGGAGCACCCGCGCTCCAGCGGGCAGGACTACTACGTCTCCTGGAACAACAAGCAGGCGAAGGGGTACGCCTCCGCGGGCTTCGGGCTCAGCGCGGTCCACCGGGCCGACCTGCTCGACGACCGGGTGTCGAAGCTGGTCGAGGAGGGCGGCGTGACCCGCGCCTCCCTCACCCGGGCGATGGCGGACGCCGCGCTCACCGATCTGCGCGGCGAGCAGCTGCTTCCCGAGCTGCTGAAGGTGATCCACTCCCAGCCGGTCACCGACCCCGAGCTGAACGCGGTGGTCCAGCAGCTGGACTCCTGGCGGGCGTCGGGCGCCCAGCGCAAGGAGAGCAGCCCGGGCTCGCACGCGTACAACCACGCCGACGCGGTACGTGTCATGGACGCGTGGTGGCCCAGGCTGATCGAGGCGGAGTTCAAGCCGGGGCTCGGTGACGACCTGTACGGGGCGCTGACCGCGAACCTCGCCACCGACGAGTCCCCGGCGGCCAGCCACGGGCCGAGTGGCGCGCACAGTGGTTCCGCGTTCCAGTACGGCTGGTGGGGCTTCGCCGACAAGGACCTGCGCCAGGTCCTGGGACAGCCCGTCAAGGGGCCGCTCGCCAAGTCCTACTGCGGCAACGGCGATCTGAGCAGCTGCCGCACGGCGCTGCTCACCTCGCTCGAGCAGGCGGCAGCCGTGCCGGCGGCCGAGGTGTACCCGGCCGACGACACCTGCGCGGCGGGTGACCAGTGGTGCACCGACTCGATCATCCACCGGGCGCTGGGCGGCATCGCGCAGAAGGCGATCCACTGGCAGAACCGCCCGACGTACCAGCAGGTGGTGGAGTTCCCGGCGCACCGCTGAGTCCAAGTCCGTCCGGCGACCGGGGACATGACCGGTCGCCGGGCGGGCCCGCATCCGACGGGCCCGCCCGGCACAGCTCACCGGTACTGCAGATAACGCTTCCGCACCGCCCGGAACGCGGCGAGGTCCGCCGCCCACGCCCCCACGACCTCATCCGTGTCCGCGCCCGCGTCGATCATCGTGCGGACCCGGGTGTTGCCGGTGAGCTTGTCGATCCAGTTGTCCGGCCGCCAGGCGAACCCGCTCCACGACTGCTTCGCCGTCACGAGGAGCGCGATCCCGGTGCGCACCGGGTCGAAGACCTGGCGGTCCAGCACGTGCACCTGGACCCCGCCCACGGTCCTGCCCTGGAACTTGGAGAACGTGGGCGCGAAGTACGCCTCGCGGAACGCCACTCCGGGCAGCTCCAGCGCGTTGGCAGCCGCCGCCCAGGTGTGGTCGACCCCCTCGGCCCCCAGCAGTTCGAACGGGCGCGTGGTGCCGCGCCCCTCGGAGAGGTTGGTGCCCTCGAACAGGCAGGTGCCCGAGTAGACGAGCGCGGTGTCGGGCGTCGGCATGTTGGGGCTCGGCGGCACCCACGGCAGCCCGGTGTCGTCGAAGAAGTCCGACCGCGACCACCCCGACATCTTCACGATCTCCAGCTCGGCCGGACGCTCTGCGAGGAACTCCGAGTTGAACAGCAGCGCCAGCTCGGTGACCGTCATGCCGTGCGCCTGGGAGATCTCCCGACGCCCCACGAAGGTGCCGAACGCGGGGTCGAGCACGGGCCCGAGAGCCGCCCGCCCCGTCACCGGGTTCGGCCGGTCCAGCACGACGAACTTCTTCCCCGCGAGGGCGGCCGCCTCCAGGCAGTCGTACAGCGTCCAGATGTACGTGTAGAAGCGGGCGCCCGCGTCCTGGATGTCGAAGACGATCGTGTCCACGCCCGACGCGGTGAAGACGTCGGCGAGCGCCTGCCCGCTCTTCAGGTACGTGTCGTAGACCGGCAGCCCGGTCGCCGGGTCGTCGTAGCGCCCCTCCGAGCCGCCCGCCTGCGCGGTGCCGCGGAAGCCGTGCTCGGGGCCGAAGACGGCGATCAGGTTCACGCGCTCGTCCGGGTGCATCACATCGACGATGTGCCGGACGTCGGACGTGATCCCGGTGGGATTCGTGACGATGCCGACGCGCTGCCCCTTCAGGGCCGCGTAGCCGTCCGCCGCCAGCCGGTCGAAGCCGGTGCGGACCCGGCCGTGTCCACCGCCGTGCCCCTTGCCGTGCTGGGGGACGGCGGCCGCGGGCCCGGCCGAAGCGGCAGTCGCCGCGAGCGCTCCGACCGCACCGCCGGCGGCCAGCAATCCACGCCTGGACAGGCTCATTCAGCTACCTCCATGATCGCGACGTCTGTCATGGTCACGCACGCTAGCGCGCGTGACGGCCGCAGGGAACGAGCCGGACGGGACGGCTGTGCGTCGAGTGGCGGATGACTCGCCCCCACCCCTTCCCCGACGACATACCGACTGGTTAGTCTGCTGGAGCAATCGGCTGAGAGAGGCGGGACCGATGAGTACGGTGCAGGGCGCGGGCGTAGTGGTCACGGGAGCCGGAGGCGGCATCGGAGCCGCACTGGCCCGCAGATTCGCCGCCGAGGGCGCACGGGTCGTGGTCAACGACCTCGACGAGAGCCGGATCAAGGCACTGGCCGAGGAGATCGGCGGCATCGCCGTCGCCGGTGACGCCTCACAGATGGTCGGGGCCGCCCGGGACGCGCTGGACGGCACCGTGGACGTCTACTGCGCCAACGCAGGCCTCGCCTCGCCCGGTGACGTCTTCGCCGACGAGGAGGTCTGGGCCGCCGCCTGGGACGTCAACGTGATGGCCCACGTCCGCGCGGCCAGGGCGCTGCTCCCGGACTGGCTGGAGCGCGGCAGCGGCACGTTCGTCTCCACGGCCTCCGCCGCGGGACTGCTGACGATGATCGGCGCGGCGCCGTACAGCGTCACCAAGCACGGCGTGGTCGCCTTCGCCGAGTGGCTCTCCCTCACCTACCGCCACCGCGGCGTCAAGGTCCACGCGATCTGCCCGCAGGGCGTGCGTACGGACATGCTCACCGCCGCCGGATCGGCCGGGAAGCTCGTCCTCACCCCCGGCGCGATCGAGCCCGAGGACGTGGCCGACGCCCTCTTCGACGCCATGGCCGAGGACCGCTTCCTGGTCCTGCCCCACCCCGAGGTCGCCCAGTACTACGGGGCCCGGGCCGAGAACACCGATCGCTGGCTCCGCGGTATGAACCGCCTTCAGCGCACCTGGGAGGAGACCGGCGCATGAGCGACTCGATCTACGCGGCCAAGCCCTGGCTCCACCTCCTCAGCGAGGCCCAGCGGGCGCCCGTCAGCCCCGCCGAGACCCTGGTGCACGCTTTCCGGGAGTCCGCGTCCCGGGCCCCCGCCCATCCGGCGCTCGCCTACTTCGACGGACGCCTCACCTACCGCGAGACGGACGAGCTCTCCGACTCCGTGGCGGGGCACCTGGCGGCCCGGGGCCTGGAGCGCGGCGAGCGGGTGGCGATCATGCTGCAGAACTCCCCGCAGTTCGTGCTCGCGCTGCTCGGCGCGTGGAAGGCCGGGGCGACGGTCGTCCCGCTCAACCCGATGTACAAGTCCGCCGAGGTCGGCCACGTACTGAAGGACGCCGACGTCACGGCGCTGATCTGCTCCGACCGGGCCTGGGAGGCGTATCTGCGGGACACCGCGGCCGGTGCCCCGTCCGTCCGGATCGCCGTCACCACTTGCGAGCTGGACCTCCAGACGAAGAACGACGAGCGGGTGCTGAACTTCGAGCGGCTGCCCGCCGCCGGTGACGCCGACGATCTGGTGGCCGTCGCCCGCAAGGGCCTCGCGGCCCCCGCCGGCCGGGAGCTCGGCGCCGACGACGTGGCGCTGATCAGCTACACCTCCGGGACCAGCGGCACCCCCAAGGGCGCCATGAACTCCCACGGCAACATCATGGTCAACGCCGAACGCCAGCGCACCGGCCACCCCATCGCCGAGGGCTCGGCCTACTTCGCCCTCGCCCCGCTCTTCCACATCACCGGCATGGTCTGCCAACTGGCCGCCTGTCTCGCCAACGCGGGCACCCTGGTCCTGGCGTACCGCTTCCACCCCGGCGTCGTCCTCGACGCCTTCACCGAGCACCGCCCGGCCTACACCGTCGGCCCGTCGACCGCCTTCATGGCGCTCGCCGCGACCCCCGGCGTCACGCCCGAGCACTTCGCCTCCTTCGAGGTGATCTCCTCCGGCGGCGCACCGCTGCCTCCCGCGCTCGTCGAGAAGTTCCGGGCGGGCTTCGGCCCGTACATACGCAACGGCTACGGCCTCACCGAGTGCACCGCGCCGTGCGCCTCCGTGCCGCCCGAGCGCGAGGCACCCGTCGACCCGGTCTCCGGCACCCTCTCGGTCGGCGTGCCCGGCCCGGACACCGTCGTACGGATCATCGACGAGAACGGGGCGGACGTGCCCTTCGGCGAGCAGGGCGAGATCGCGGTGCGCGGCCCGCAGGTCGTCTCCGGCTACTGGCGGCTGCCCGACGCCACCGCCGCCGCGTTCCCGGACGGCGAGCTGCGCACCGGGGACATCGGCTTCATGGACCGCGAGGGCTGGCTCTACGTCGTCGACCGCAAGAAGGACATGATCAACGCCTCCGGCTTCAAGGTCTGGCCCCGCGAGGTGGAAGATGTCCTGTACACCCACCCCGCCGTGCGCGAGGCCGCCGTCGTCGGCGTCCCCGACCCCTACCGCGGCGAGACGGTCCGCGCCTACGTCAGTCTGCGGCCCGGCGCCGCGGTCGAACCCGGCGAATTGGGTGCGTACTGCAAGGAACGGCTCGCCGCGTACAAGTATCCGCGCGAAGTCGAGATCCTGACGGAACTTCCCAAGACCGCAAGTGGGAAGATCCTCAGGCGGGAACTGCGTTCACCCCGCTAGGACCGGTCACCGGTCCACGCGACTCACGGAAGGAAGGTGGCGGCAATGGCCAAGGCGACGGACGGGAGCGGTACCCCCGTCCCCCAGAGGCTGCTGGCCGCCGCCACCCGGCTCTTCGCCGAGCAGGGGTACGACCGCACCTCGGTCCAGGAGATCGTCGAGGCGGCCGGGGTCACCAAGGGCGCGCTCTACCACTACTTCGGCTCCAAGGAGGACCTCCTCCAGGAGGTCTACGCCCGGGTGCTGCGGCTCCAGCAGGAGCGGCTCGACGCCTTCGCGGACGCCGACGCGCCCGTCGAGCAGCGGCTGCGCGAAGCCGCTGCCGACGTCGTCGTCACCACCATCGAGAACCTCGACGACGCCTCGATCTTCTTCCGCTCCATGCACCACCTGAGCCCCGAGAAGAACAAGCAGGTACGCGTGGAGCGCCGCCGCTACCACGAGCGCTTCCGCGCACTCGTGGAGGAGGGGCAGCGCAGCGGGGTCTTCTCCACCGCCACCCCGGCGGACCTGATCGTCGACTACCACTTCGGCTCGGTCCACCACCTGTCGACCTGGTACCGGCCGGACGGCCCGCTGACCCAGCAGCAGGTCGCCGACCACCTCGCCGACCTGCTGCTGCGCGCGCTGCGGCCGTAGGGAGCGTCTGCCCTTCTGCCTCAGGAGGCGCTGCCGGCCGGCCCGGCAGCGCCTCCGCCGAGCCGCGCGGCCGGTGCGCCCGGCCCACGAGCAGCACGGTCCGCCCCGGTTCCGGCCGGCGGACACTCACGCACGGCAGCCCGGCGTCCGCGCCGGTCGGCAGCGATCCCAGCCGGCGAACCCATCTGTTGGGCCGACGCAGGGGGTGGGGCGAAGCTGGATACATGGCGCACATCCAGGTTTCGACGCGTGTCCCCGCCCTGTGGAACGTGGCCTACGGGCGGCACCGGCCGAGGGCCGTCCGGATCCTCGCCCGCGGCCTGCTGCGGGTGCGGGCCTTCGTCCGCGAGCTGGCGCTGGCCGACCACGTACCGTACGGCGGCTACTGAGGCGGTCGCGGGGGAGGCTCGGCACACGTGGGCGGGGCCGCGGGAGAGCCCGAAAGGCGTTGGTGGGGCTGCGGTGGGCACGGTTAGCATCCGACGATGCGGACGCCGGTCGACGAAGAGATCCGAGCCCTGGGCCGACTGTTCGGGCACGAGGACCCCGGGCAGCGTCATGCGGCGCTGGTCCGCCTGGCCGAGCGCGTCACCGGGTGCCCGCCGCCCGACGACGGCGAGGTGGACGCTCTCGCCGACCTGCTGCCCACGTCACTCACCGGACTGCCTGAGGCCGACCTGCTCCTGGCAGAGCTCTACGAGCGGCTCGGCCACCACCTGGTCGGCCGACCCCGGCCGCCGTGGCGCACGGCCGGGTACCTGCCCGCCCGGGTACGGATCGCCTGGCTGCGCGCCGATGTGCTCCACGATCCCGAGGTGCTCCGTGACGAGGCTCCGGGCGAGCTCCTGTACCAGGCCGTGCGGGGTGTGGAGATCACCGGCGCGCCCCGGCCGGCGCTCCTGGTGGACGTGCTGGCGGGCAGCGGCGATCCGGTGCTTCAGGCCGAGGCGCTGCGGCTGGCCCGGGAGGGCCTGCACGCCGGACTCCTGGCCCCCGCCCTGGTCCGGGGGAGACTGGTCGCTCTGCTGGGAGCCGCAGCGGCCCCGGTCGTCGCGGGCGCGCTGGGCGGGCTGGCCGAACCGTGGGCGGCGGCGGACCCCTTGCCGCCCGGCCACTTCGCCCCCTTTCTCGTCCGCGGCCCCCTTCCCGGCCCGGCCGGGGACGCGGTGCGGGAGCGGCCCGCAGTGGCCGAGGCCGCCCTCGCGGCCGCCGCCCGCCACGGACACCGGGAAGTGCTGCGCCGGGTCGTGGCCGAACCCGGGCTCGCGCCGGGCCTTCGGCGCCGCGCGATGGAACGGCTCGGGGACCTGGCGGACCGCGACGACATCGGCGACCTGACGGCCCTCGCCGCCCGCGATCCCCTGCTGCTCGGCGGCCCGGCTGTGGCCTGCCTGCGCGGTCTCCACCGCCGCGGGCACTTCCCGGACGGTCCCTCCGCCCGCACCGTCGTCGAACTGGCCCTGTCCGATCACTCGATCCGGCCCGGCGACGTGGCGACGATCCTCTACACCTGCCGGACGGAGGTGCTCCGTCTCCTGACGGACGTACCGGCCGATGATCCGGGCTGGCCGCGGCGGCTCGCCCTGCTCGTCGCCCTGGCCGGGCAGGGGGCCGCGGACCTCCCGGTCGGGGAGGCCATCGCACGCGTGCTGCCCTCCGCTCCCGCACCCGTGCCCTTCCTCGCCGCGATCCGGGCACTGCGCCACGCGGACGCGGAGGACGCCGTGATCGCCCTGCTGCCCTCGGTGCCGGCCGCCGCCCTGGACACCCTGGAGGCGATCGGCGGCGAGCGGACGCTGCGGGCCCTGCGCGAAGGACTTGGCCTCACCGGCGGCCGGACGGCGCCCCACCTGCGCCCCGTACGCGACCGGGCCCTCGAACTGGTGTGGCAGCTGAACGTCGATCCGGAGCAGCGCCGCGCCCTGCTCGCCCGGCTCGACCCCCTCGACCTGCCGCCGCGCATCGCGGCCGGGCTCGGCGGACCCGACGCGCGCGAAATGGCCCTGCTGAGCTCCCACCTGGACCCGGACGCGCCGGTGCCGGCCCTGTGCCGGCTGGCGGCCCGCGGCGACGCCGCCACCCTCCCCGTCATCGCCGACCTGCTGCTGCGCGTCGTGACCGGGCAGGCCGCGGCGAGGAGCCCGGACTCCGCTCCCCGGACAGGGGAGCACGGACAGCCGGCCGGCGAGCCCGCGGTCCCGCAGGAGGTCCTGGACGCCTTGAGCGCCCTGGGCCGGCGACTCCACGGGCGGGGCGCGATCCGGCCCGTCTGCCTGCTCGACGCGGCGGACGCGCGCGAGGCCGGACACGCGCTGGTCGCGACCATGGCACTGGACCTGCTCGACCGCCCCGGACTGTCCGACGACGAGCAGGTGATCCTCGTCGACATGCTGGTCAGGGCCCCCTGGACGGGAACCCGTGCGCGGGCGCACCGCCTGCTGCGCCACCGCGACCGGCACGTCCGCAAGCACGTCATCGCCCTGCTCGCCCACGACGCCACCGGCGAGGATGCCCAGGCGCTCTCGGCGACCCTGATCGTGCTGACGAGAGCCCGGGACATCCAGACGGTCCGGCAGGCACTGCTCGCCCTGGGCCATGCCCGGGCCCACTGGGCGAGCGCCGCGATCTCCGCCTGCCTCGGCCATCCGAACATGAACATCAGGAGGACGGCGGCCGTGGCGCTGGTCCGGGCCGCCGCACCGGCGGCGCTCCCGGGGCTCCTCTCCCGGCTCGGGCAGGACAGCAATCCCGGTCTGCGCGCCGCCCTCGTCGCGGCTCTGCACGCCGTGCTCGGCGACGCCTACGCGGCCACCCTCGTCGCTGCCGCCGAACACAGCCGGGACGACGCCTCCCGCCGCCTGCTGCTGGAGGGCCTCGATGGCGTCCTCACCGCACGCGCGGTCCTCGCACTGGACGAACAGAAGTCAGCCGTGGCGCGTGACCTGCTCACCCTGGTGGCGGCCCGCCGGGTCGCCCTGGTCTCCGGCACCGGCCCGTTGCTGACCCCGGCGACGGCAGTCCGGTTGCTGGCCCCCGCGCTGGCCCGGCACGAGATCGCCGTACCGGTCGACGACGAGCCGCCGGCGACCGGTGCGGCGGACCGCGACATCGAGGCCCTGGTCTCCGGAGGCTGGGACCCCGGGCCCGCGCTGCGCCTGGCCGAGCGGGACGAGCCCCTGGGCCCCGCCTCGCAACGGCTGCGATCGATGGTGGGCGGCTGGCTGGTGCTGGCGGGCTCCCGGGCGCAGCCCCGGGACAAGGCGCTGCGGAACAAGGTGGTGCGGTTCGCGCTGAGGCTGTGCGCCGAGCCGTGGAGCGCCGGGGAGCTCACGGCGTTCTCCCGGTCCGCCCCGGTCCTGCTGGACGCGCTGGCCGACGCCCGGGACGGGGACCGGCACGATCTGCTCGCCGTGCTCGAAGCGGTCGCGCCGCTGCTGACGGCCACCGCGAGACCGGCCGCCGTCGCCGCGGTACGGGCCCTGGACCCCGCACCGTCGAGGCCGAACCGGTCGACGCTGACCCTGCTGCGCCGTCTCGGCGCTGTCCTGGTCCGCGCCGATCTGGACCGGGCCCTCGCGGGGGCCCGGCTCGGCGCCGACCCCTGGCGGGCCGAGGCCGCCGTGCTGCGGGGGGCCTTTGACGTACCGGAGCCCGGCGCCGCCGCGTCCGGGTCGGCCGGGACGCGGGCCTGGCGGTCCGCGCTGGCCGACGCCGTACGGGCGCCGGGTGCCCTGGCGGAGTTCCGCCGGAAGGACGACGGCGCGGTCCCCTCGCGTGAGCGGCTCGCCGCGCTGGTCGAGGCCCACCGAGGCGCCGGTCCCGGGGCCGGCGCCGCCCTCGTCGACTGGATGACGTGGCTGCAGCCCGTGGACGCGCCGCCCTGGACCCTCGCGGAGACCGCCCGCGTGCCGGAGCCTCCTGCGCGCCGGGTACGGGCCGACGACCTCGACCAGCCGCGTTCGGCGGCCCTGCGGGAGCGGCTGCTCACCATGCTGGGGTCGGCCGACGCGGAGAGCCGGCGGACCGCGGCCGAGGCGCTGGCGCGGTGGCCCGAGCCGGAGGTCCGCCTGGCCGTGCTCCGCGCGTACCTGCGCGGCCACGTCGACCTGCCCACCGGCGCCGACTTCACCCGTGCGCTGGGCACCCTCGGCGAGACGGAACTCCGCCAGGAGGGGATCGTGCGCGAAAGGGTGGCACGCGCGGCCGGCGGGCTCGGCCCGGGCGAGGCGGCACCGCTGGTCCCGCTGCTGCTGGAGTGGTGGGAACATGCACCGCCCGTCGTGGCCCGCGCCGCCGGGGACGCCTTGCGCGCGTACCCCGCCGACGCGCTGGCCGAAACGCTGGGAGAGCGGCTCGACGCCGGAGCATGGGGCTTCCTCGACCTGCTCGCCGCCCGCCCGCTGCTGCGTACCCCGGCCCTGACGAAGACCTGCCGGCGCCTGCGCAGGGAAGGGCGCGCCGAACTCGCCGACCGACTCCACCTCGTGCAGGGGCCGTTGCGGGGACCGGACGCCGGACAGCAGGACGCGGCGGCGGTGGCCGCCCTCCGCGACCGCGGTGCGGCCCCTGACGCCGCGAGGGGGCGCGGCCCCACCCGGCAGGACCTGCTGGACCTGGCCGCGACGGGCACCCCGGAGCAGATCTGCCGGGCGCTCACGGAACTGGCCCAGACGGACCCCGGCCCCGCACCCGACCAGGACCGGCGACTCCTCGACCTGCTGGGCCGGTTGCTCACGCATCCCCGCCCCCGCGTCCGACTGCGCGCCCACCGGACCTCACGGGCGATGCTCGGCCGGACGGCGCATCTGCGCCACACCGAACTCCTCCTGGACGATCCCCGTCCGGACGTGGTGCGCATGGCGGTCCGCACGCTCTGCCGGGCGGGCTGGGAGCCGGCGGTCCCAGCGGTGGCGGCCCTGCTCGGGCACCCGCACGCCGTCGTGCGCGAGGCGGCCGCCGAAGGGCTCGTGGAAATGGGCGGGGCGGCGGTCCCCGCACTCCGTCACGCCACGGCCCGGGCCCGGCCCGACCGTCGCTCCCTGTACACGGCGGTTCTGGACCGGATCGGGGACGGCGCACCCTGACGTGATGCGCCGCCCCGGCCGGCCGGGAACACGCCCTAGAGGTACTTCTTGATCTCCCGCTGCGCCAGCGACCGCTGGTGCACCTCGTCCGGGCCGTCCGCCAGCCGCAGCGTCCGCGCCGCCGCCCACAGTTCGGCCAGCGGGAAGTCCTGGCTGACCCCGCCCGCGCCGTGCAGCTGCACCGCCTGGTCGAGGATGGCGACCACCGCACGCGGGGTGGCGATCTTGATGGACTGGATCTCGGTGTGCGCGCCCCGGTTGCCGACGGTGTCCATCAGCCAGGCGGTCTTCAGCACCAGCAGCCGCAACTGCTCCACCGTGACCCGGGCGTCCGCGATCCAGTTCTGCACGACGCCCTGCTGGGCGAGCGGCTTGCCGAAGGCCGTACGGGCCACCGCGCGCCGGCACATCAGCTCGATGGCGCGCTCGGCCATGCCGATCAGCCGCATGCAGTGGTGGATACGGCCCGGGCCCAGTCGCGCCTGGGCGATGGCGAAGCCGCCGCCCTCCTCGCCGATCAGGTTCGTGGCGGGCACCCGCACGTCGTCGAAGACCACCTCGGCGTGACCGCCGTGGTAGTGGTCCTCGTAGCCGTACACCTTCATGGCCCGCTTCACCGTCAGGCCCGGGGTGTCGCGCGGGACCAGGATCTGCGACTGCTGGCGGCGGAGGTCCTCGCCGTCCGGGTCGGTCTTGCCCATCACGATGAAGACGGCGCAGTCCGGGTTCATCGCCCCGGAGATGTACCACTTGCGGCCGTTGATGACGTAGTCTCCCCCGTTCTCGGCTCCGCTCGAACGGGAGGTGCCCCCTCCGTCCCGGGTGATCCGGGTCTCGATGTTGGTCGCGTCCGACGAGGCGACCTCCGGTTCCGTCATCGCGAACGCGGACCGGATCTCACCGGCCAGCAGCGGCTCCAGCCACTGCTTCTTCTGCTCCTCGGTGCCGAACTGCGCCAGCACCTCCATGTTCCCGGTGTCCGGTGCCGCGCAGTTCAGCGCGGTGGGCGCCAACTGCGGGGAGCGGCCCAGGATCTCCGCCAGCGGGGCGTACTGGAGGTTGGTGAGCCCGGCGCCGTACTCGGCGTCCGGCAGGAAGACG
This sequence comes from Streptomyces sp. NPDC005775, assembly GCF_042871565.1. NCBI lineage: Bacteria > Bacillati > Actinomycetota > Actinomycetes > Kitasatosporales > Streptomycetaceae > Streptomyces > Streptomyces sp. NPDC005775. The sequence goes on from NZ_JBIAIU010000017.1 coordinate 123,620, forward strand.
TTCCACAGGCCCTGCCTGCGCGCCTCGGCCTTGAGGTCCTCCACGATCTGTGGGGTGTCCCACGGCGACGCGAGCTGCGCGCGCTGCTCCTCCGCGGTCTGTTCGGCGGGGTAGACGTGCTCGTCCATGAAGGTGAGCAGCTTGGCGCGCAGCTCCTCGGTACGGGCGTCGAATGCGAAGTCCATGGGGTGGGTCAGCCTTCCTGGAGGGTGGTGAGGCCGTGCTCGATGAAGACGGGGACGAGGTCGCCGATGCGGTCGAAGCCGCCGCCGACCGTCTGGCCCAGGGTGTAGCGGTAGTGGATGCCCTCCAGGATCACGGCGAGCTTGAACCAGGCGAACGCCGTGTACCAGGAGATGCCGGAGGTGTCCCGGCCGGAGCGGGCCGCGTAGCGCTCGATCAGCTCGGCGGGGGAGGGGTGGCCGGCCGCGCCGCTGGTGGTGGACACCGGGGACGCGGGCAGGTCCAGGTCGGAGCTGTACATCACCAGCAGGCCCAGGTCCGTGAGCGGGTCGCCGAGCGTGGACATCTCCCAGTCGAGGACCGCCTTGATCTCGTCGTCGGACCCGATCAGTACGTTGTCCAGGCGGTAGTCGCCGTGGATGACGGTGGGGGCGGGGGAGTGGGGCAGCTGCCGTCCGAGTGCCGCGTGCAGCTCGTCGATGCCGGGGAGTTCGCGGTTGCGGGAGGCGTCCAGCTGCTTGCCCCAGCGGCGCGACTGCCGGTCCAGGAAGCCCTCGGGGCGCCCGAAGTCGCCGAGGCCGACCGCCTGCGGATCCACGGCGTGCAGCTCCACGAGGGTGTCGACCAGACCCAGCACCGCCTTGCGGGTGCGCTCGGCGCCCAGCGGGGCGAGCTGCTCCGCGGTGCGGTACGGGGTGCCCTCGACGTACTCCATGACGTAGAAGGGCGAGCCGATGACCGAGTCGTCCTCGCAGAGCAGGACCGGTTCGGGGACCGGGACGGCCGTGGGATGCAGCCCGCTGATCACGCGGTGCTCGCGCTTCATGTCGTGCGCGGTGGCCAGGACGTGGCCCAGGGGCGGCCGGCGCACGACCCAGCGGCCCGTGCCGTCCGTCTCCGTGACGACGTACGTCAGGTTCGAGCGACCGCCCTCGATGAGCCGGGCGTCGAGCGGTCCGTTCACCAGACCCGGCCGCTCGCGGTCGAGATGTCCGCGCAAGCGGTCCAGATCGAGACCTGGCGGGTGGACTGGGCTCATCGTGCGCACCTCCGGGGTGGAAAAAGACCGACCGGCCTATGACGTCGGTGTTCATGATGCCGACCAGTCGGTATGTCGTCCAGTGAACTCCCGCATTGGAATGTGTGACTCCGGCCCGAATGACGGGCGGGCCCTGGCTTTCAGTCGCATGGCTGAATAGAGTTCACGTATGAATACAGACTGGTTGATCGACGAAGTCCGGCTGACCCCGATCCTCATCGCCGACCCGCCGCTCCTGAACACCCAGGGCGTCCACCAGCCGTACACCCCGCGGCTCATCGTGGAGGTCGTCACCCGTGGCGGCGTGACCGGCATCGGGGAGACGTACGGCGACGGCAAGTACCTCGACCTGGCCCAGCCGCTCGCCACGGCTCTGGTCGGACGCCCGGTCAGCGATGTGAACGGCCTCTTCGCCCTCGCCGACGAGGTGTGCGGCGATTCACGCGCGGCCGACGAGCGGGTCGACGCGGGCGGGCTGCGCGGTGTGCAGACCGCGGACAAGCTGCGGCTGTCGGTGGTCTCCGGCTTCGAGGTGGCCTGCCTGGACGCGTGGGGCAAGACGCTCGGCCTGCCGGTGCACGCGCTGCTCGGCGGCAAGGTCCGTGACAGCGTCGAGTACAGCGCGTACCTCTTCTACCGCTGGGCAGGCCACCCGGACGGCGGCGAGCGCGACGACTGGGGCGCGGCCGTCGACCCGGCCGGAGTCGTCGCCCAGGCACGGCGCTTCGCCCGGGAGTACGGCTTCTCCTCCTTCAAGCTGAAGGGGGGCGTCTTCCCGCCCGACGAGGAGATCGCCGCGATCCGCGCACTGGCCGAGGCGTTCCCCGGGCAGCCGCTGCGCCTGGACCCCAACGGTGCCTGGTCCGTGGAGACCTCGCTGTACGTCGCCGGGCAGCTGGGGGACGTACTCGAATACCTGGAGGACCCGGCGAGCGGTACGGACCTGATGGCCGCCGTCGCGGCCGGCACCGACGTACCGCTGGCCACGAACATGTGCGTCACCACGCTCGCCGAGGTCCCGGAGGCCTTCGCCCGGGACGCCGTGCAGGTCGTCCTCTCCGACCACCACTACTGGGGCGGGCTGCACCGCACCCGCGAACTGGCCGGCATCTGCCGCACCTTCGGCGTCGGCCTCTCCATGCACTCCAACACCCACCTCGGGATCAGCCTCGCCGCCATGACGCACGTCGCGGCCACCGTCCCCAACCTCGACTACGCCTGCGACAGCCACTACCCCTGGCAGACCGAGGACGTCATCACCGCCCGTCATGTCTTCGAGGACGGACGGCTGACCATCTCCGACGCCCCCGGCCTCGGCGTCGAACTCGACCGGGAACGCCTCGCCGTGCTGCACCGCCGCTGGCTCGACGACGACGGCACGATGCGCGAGCGCGACGACGCCGCCGCGATGCGCAAGGCCGAACCGGGGTGGGTGACGCCCTCGATCCCGCGCTGGTGACGGCCTGAGTTGCGGACGCCCCGCCCCGCGGCGAGTGTCGGTACATGAAGGCGATCAGCTACAGCGGATACGGCGGGGCCGACGTCCTGGAGTACGGCGAGCGGCCCGACCCCAAGGTCGGCCCCGACACCGTCCTGGTGAAGGTACGGGCCGCGGCGGTCAATCCGGTCGACCGCGTCGCCAGGGAGGGGCACCTCGACGCCCTCATGGACACGGTCTTCCCGGTGATTCCCGGCTGGGACGTCTCGGGGGTCGTCGTCCAGCCCGGCATCGCCGTCGACGAGTTCGCCGTCGGCGACGAGGTCATCGGCTATGTGCGGGAGGACTTCCTCAGCCGCGGGACCTTCGCCGAGTACGTGGCCGCGCCCGTGCGCACCCTGGCCCGCAAGCCGCTGAGCCTCAGCTTCGAGGAGGCGGCGGGCCTGCCCCTGGCCGGTCTCACCGCGTACCAGGTGCTGTACCACTCGCTGCGCGTCCGCGACGGCGACACCGTCCTCGTCCACGCGGCGGCCGGCGGCGTCGGCTCGATGGCCGTGCAGATCGCCCGCCACACCGGATGCCGGGTCATCGGGACCGCGAGCGAACGCAACCACGACCACCTCCGGCAGCTCGGCGCGGAACCCGTGGCGTACGGGGACGGCCTCGCGGACCGGCTGCGGGCGCTGGCGCCGGACGGGATCGACGCAGCCTTCGACACCGTGGGCGGGGAGGCGCTGCGGGTGTCCGCCGAGACGCTCGCACCGGAGGGGCGCCTGGCCTCCATCGTGGACGACGAGGTGTTCTCGTACGGCGGCACCTACGCGTTCGTACGGCCCGACGCGAAGGACCTGGCCCATCTGGCGGAGCTGGCCGAGCGGGGCATCGTCTCGGTCCACGTGGACCGGGTCTTCCCGCTGGCCGAGGCCGCGGAGGCCCACCGGCTCAACGCCGAGGGCCGCACGCGCGGCAAGATCGTCGTCACCGTGGACTGGGAGAGCTGAACCGGCGGGCCGCCCTCAGAACAGCATCGCCGCGGCGAACCCCGCCAGTGCCACCGTGCACGCCGCGGCCGTCAGTGCCGCGCGGGCCCCGAGCGGCTGGGGGCGCGAGGCCCCCATGCCCTGCACCCGCCGGTTCGCCACCCGCAGGAACCCCAGCCAGGCCAGCACGCTCAGCGACAGCGCGACGACCCCGGCCGGGGTCACCCCGCCGTGCAGCGCCTGTTTTCCGGCCAGCAGAGCCACCACCGTGCAGGACAGGGTCGTACGCCGCCAGGCCAGCCTGGTCCGCTCGGGCTGGAGCCCCGGGTCGCGCTCCGCCGTGCTCACCGGCCCTCCCAACGGAACAGGACCACCACCACCATCGCCACGGCCACCACGGCGACCACCAGACTCAGCAGCGTCGGGAAACGCGACACCGGCAGGTCCTCCCCGCGCCGCATCGCCCGCTCGCACCGCACCCAGTGGTTGACGGCCCGCAGCGCACACAGCACCCCCGCCGCGAGCAACGCGAGCGCAAGGCCCGCGCGCACGCCCCACGCCAGTTCCGGCAGGAACTGGTCGACCGCGAAACCGCCGCCGATCAGTGCGAGAGCCGTCCGGATCCAGGCGAGGAACGTCCGCTCGTTGGCGAGCGAGAAGCGGTAGTCGGGGGTGTCGCCCTCTTCGCGGATCCGCTGCGGCGCGAACCACAGCCGCAGACTCTGTACGAATTCGTTCACGTGTGGACCTTATCCGCTGCTTCGGCGGCCCTCCCCGGCCGCTTCAGGACGATGCCCGGAACGCCTGGAGCCGCCGGTAACCCTCCAGCCCGTCCGGCACCCACGGCCAGTCGCCGAGCCGCTGCTCCAGCTCCGCGTCCGTGAGGAAGGTGTGCCAGGCGACCTCCTCCACCTGCGGCCGCACCGGCAGCGTGCACCGTACCCGGTACACGGAGGACCACCAGCTGTGCCCGCCGCCCTCGTAGAGGAACGTGAACAGCGGCTCGGGCCGGGGCAGTCCCGTGACGCCCAGCTCCTCCTCGGCCTCCCGCAGCGCCGCCTCGTCGTAGGACTCACCGGCACCGACGACCCCGCCGACGAACATGTCGTAGTGGGAGGGGAAGACCAGCTTGGTGGCGGTCCTGCGGTGCACGAAGATCCTGCCGTCGGCGTCCCGGGCCTCGATGAAGACACAGCGATGGCGCAGGCCCCGCGCTGTCGCCTCACCGCGCGGGGCCTGTCCCACGACGACATCGTTCTCGTCGACGATGTCCAGGATCTCGTCAGAAGGATTCATGCCTTCATCCAACAGCAGCCCCACGACTCGCGAGCGGCGAGCACCCCTCAACGCGGCTGGAGGCTCTGCGTGCGACGTCCGCCCACGGGCCCCTCCGGCATCGCGGGGTGCAGTCCCAGCAGCACGATCCCGGCCACGATCGCCGCCAGCCCGGCCGCCTGCCAGGCCAGGGCTCCCGTGTCCGTACGCACCTGGTCACCCAGGAAACCGATCCCGCAGGCGATCCCGGCCAGCGGCTGGGCCGCGGTCAGCGCCGGCAGGGACATCCGCAGCGGGCCCGTCTCGAAGGCACTCTGGACGAGGATCAGTCCGGTCACCCCCAGCACCAGCACCGCGTACGGCTGCCAGCTGGTGACGAGCCCCGCCCAGCCACCGTCGGAGAACCGCTCCCCGCTGACCCGGGTGAGGGCGTCCTGGAGTCCGTACAGCAGCCCCGCCGCCACCGCGAGCAGCGCGGGGGACGCCCCCGACCGTGAGCGCTTGGCGAACGCGGTCAGCAGCAGGGCCAGGCCCACCACCACACCGATCACCAGCCAGTGCCGCAGCGGACTGGACACCGCCTGCCCGCCCTTGGGCTCGCCCGCCACCAGGAACGCGGCGACCCCGCCGGCCAGCAGCCAGAGCCCCGCCCAGCCCTGCCGGCCCAGCCGCTGACCGGTGCGGTGACGGGACAGGGCCATCGCGAAGAGGAGGTTGGTGGCCAGGAGCGGTTCCACGACGGAGACCTCGCCCTTGCCCAGGGCCAGCGCGCCCAGCACCATCCCGCAGACCATCAGTCCGATGCCGGCCAGCCAGCTGCGCACCCGCATCAGGTCCAGCAGCAGCCGGGGCGAGAGGTAGTCCCTCTTCGGGGCATGGCGGGCGGCGGCCTGCTGCAGCACGAAGCCGAACCCCAGACAACAGGCCGCACTCACGGCGAGCACGAGGACCAGCACCGACACGCTTCTCCACCCCGAGTCAGGCCGTAAGAGGGTGATGTGTCTCGACGATAACGCCTGCCGGTCACCGCTGCGGCCGGTGTGCCGCCGACCGGGCGGTTGACGCCGGGACGGCCGGTACCGAAGATCTGACGCACGAGTAACTTCCCGAGCGGCCGCACGGATGACGTGCGGTCCTTCGACCGGACCGCGGCCCGGTCGCCCCGACAAGGATGGAACCCATGGCGTACGACGCTGACGTGATTGTGATCGGGGCAGGACTCGCGGGGCTGGTCGCCACCGCGGAACTCGTCGACGCGGGCCGCTCGGTCATCGTGCTCGACCAGGAACCCGAGCAGTCGCTCGGCGGCCAGGCGCACTGGTCCTTCGGCGGTCTCTTCCTCGTCGACTCGCCCGAACAACGCCGCATGCGGATCAAGGACAGCCATGAGCTGGCCCTCCAGGACTGGTTCGGCACGGCCGGATTCGACCGCGAGGAGGACCACTGGCCCAAGAAGTGGGCCGAGGCGTACGTCGACTTCGCCGCCGGTGAGAAGCGCTCCTGGCTGCACCAGCAGGGCATGCGGTTCTTCCCCGTCGTCGGCTGGGCCGAGCGCGGCGGCTACGACGCGAACGGCCACGGCAACTCGGTCCCCCGCTTCCACATCACCTGGGGCACCGGCCCCGGCGTCGTCGCCCCCTTCGAGCGCCGCGTGCGCGAGGGCGTCGCCAAGGGGCTCGTCAGCTTCCGCTTCCGCCACCGCGTCACCGGCCTCGGCCGCACCGGGGGCACCGTCGACACCGTGAGCGGCGAGATCCTGGAGCCGAGCGCCGCGGCCCGCGGCACCGCGAGCAGCCGTGAGAAGGCCGGCGACTTCGAGCTCACGGCCCAGGCGGTGATCGTCACCTCGGGCGGCATCGGCGGCAACCACGACCTCGTACGCAAGCAGTGGCCCGAGCGGCTCGGCACACCGCCCGCGAAGATGCTCTCCGGCGTCCCCGCCCACGTCGACGGGCTGATGCTCGGCATCACCGAGGACGCGGGCGCCCACCACATCAACCGCGACCGGATGTGGCACTACACCGAGGGCATCGAGAACTGGAACCCGATCTGGGACAAGCACGGCATCCGCATCCTGCCCGGCCCGTCCTCACTCTGGCTGGACGCCCGCGGCAAGCGGCTGCCCGTCCCGCTCTTCCCCGGCTTCGACACCCTCGGCACCCTCGAACACATCATGCGCAGCGGCCACGAATACACCTGGTTCGTCCTGGACCAGAAGATCATCGGCAAGGAGTTCGCCCTCTCCGGATCCGAACAGAACCCCGATCTGACCGGCAAGTCCATCCGCGACGTGATCGGACGGGCCCGCGCGGACGTGCCGGGGCCGGTGAAGGCGTTCATGGACCGGGGCGTGGACTTCGTCGTCGAGAAGGACCTCGGGGCCCTGGTCCGCGGCATGAACGCGCTCACCGGCGAAGCGCTCATCGACGAGGACGACCTGCGCCGCGAGATCACGGCCCGCGACCGCGAGGTCGCCAACCCCTTCACCAAGGACCTGCAGATCACCGCGATCAGGGGCGCCCGCACCTACCTCGGCGACAAGCTCATCCGTACGGCCGCGCCGCACCGCATCCTCGACCCCGAGGCCGGGCCGCTGATCGCCGTGCGGCTCAACATCCTGACCCGCAAGTCGCTCGGCGGACTGGAGACGGACCTGTCCTCCCGCGTCCTCACCGCCGGCGGCAGCCCGTTGGCCGGGGTGTACGCGGCCGGCGAGGCGGCCGGCTTCGGCGGCGGCGGAGTGCACGGTTACCGCTCCCTGGAGGGCACCTTCCTCGGCGGCTGCATCTTCTCCGGCCGGGCAGCGGGGCGCGCGGCCGCGGCGGCGGTCGGATAGAGCGGCCGGCGGGCGGCCGGCGGGCCGCCCACGGCCCCGCGCGCGTCCGTCCGGTGGGGTTCCGGAGCCGGAACCGTGCCGAGGCGCCGGATTCGGGCATGGGAACAAGATGCCAGGAGTAGCCGAACCCGTCATCAACCTCGTCCGGCGCACCACCGAGCCCGTGGCCGCGCAGACCCTGCGTTCCACGGGCGCGGCGGTGATCGCCTATGCCGTGGCGACCGCGACGCTGACCGAGCCCGCACCCCTGACCGCACCGCTGACCGCACTGCTCGTCGTCCAGGTGACCCTCTACGCCACCGTCAACATGTCGGTCAAGCGTGTGGTGGCCGTCATCGTCGGTGTCCTCATCGCGAGCGGCTTCAGCGCCCTGGTCGGCATTTCCTGGTGGAGCCTGGGGCTGACCATCTTCACGGCGCTGGTCATCGGCAGACTGGTCCGCGTCGACGAGTTCGTCCCCGAGGTGGCGATCAGCGCCATGCTCGTCCTCGGCGTCACCTCGCAGACCGCGCGGTCCAGCATGGCGTGGGACCGCGTGTACGAGACACTCATCGGCGCCGGTGTGGGCCTGCTGTTCAACCTGCTGTTCGCCCCGCCCGTCTGGGTGCAGACCGCGGGCACGTCCATCGACGGACTGGCCCGCGAGATGGGGCAGATGTTCCGCGACCTGGGGAGCGACCTCGCCCGTCCGGTCACCGTCCCGGAGGCGGCCGACCGGCTGCACCGGGCCCGCCGTCTCGACCACGACATCGTCGAGGTGGACGCCTCACTGCGGCAGGCCGAGGAAAGCCTGATGTACAACCCGAGGGTGCGGCAGGGGCTGCTGCACCGGGTGGTGCTGCGCACCGGTCTGGACACGCTGGAGATCTGCGCGGTCGTCGTGCGGGTGCTGTCCAGGACGCTGACCGACCTCGCCAAGGACCGGGTCGACGAACCCCTCTTCCCCGCTGAGGTCGCCGGGCACATCACGGAACTGTTCGAGCAGATGGCGGGGGCCATCGAAAGCTTCTCGGTGCTCATCACCACTCCGGTGGCCGCCAGCGCCGAGGAGGCCGAGGAGCGGCTCACCGAGGCGCTCACCGCCAGCCGGACAACCCGGGACCTGGTGGCCGACATGCTGCTGGCCGCCGTCCAGGAGCATCCCAGGAAGTGGCAGCTGCACGGGGCCCTGCTCGCCGAGGTCGACCGCATCCTGGACGAGCTCGACATCGAGAAGCGCGCCGAACGTCTGGGCCAGGAGCTCGACCGCCGCTCGGCCGAGCTGCACGAGCGCCACCCCCGGCTGCTCGCGCTCCGGCGCCGCCTGGGCCTCGTCAAGGGCGCGAACCGGAAGAAGGCGGAGGCGGAGGCGCTGTGAGGACGGAGCCGGTCAGACCGGTTCGATGAGTTCGACGACCCGGAACCGCTCCGCCACGACCAGTGTGTCGTCGTCGACCGTGAACTCCGGGTCGCCGAGCGCCTCCCGCATCTCGTCGCTGTGCCAGAACCGCTCGTGGCTCTCCCGCCACCCGGCCACCGAGGTGTCGCCCTCGCCCTCGTCGAGCACATGCCGCAGATCGACGTCCCCGAGCCGCAGGATCCGCACCTCGGTGATCTCCGTCACCGCGATCTCCCGCCCGTCCGAGTCGATCAGGGCGGACCGCTCGCCCACCGGCGGCGGCTCCTCCTTCTCCACCTGGTACTCCACGAGGAGTCCGGTGGTCGACACCTTCCGGCCCTCGAGCACCGCGGCGACCAGCTGATCGCGCAACGGACCGGGGAAGACGAGGAGAAAGGGCTTGAGCGCTTCACGGTTCGGCATGGCGCAAGTCTGGCATCCGCGGCCGGCCGCGGGCGGGGAGAATCTGACGGGACGGTGACGTGCCCCCGTCGCCCCTGGCGTCCGGCGCCCCGGAGTGCTCGAATCGAAGGGTGAACAGTTCCTCTTCCGGCGCGGAACCGGACCCGGCGCCGCACGGCCCCGATCCGGACGGCACCGGCGCACCCGTGGGCCGTCGGCTCGTCCTGACGATGCTCGGCCTCGGCGCCGCCGGGCTCGTCGCCGCCCCCGTACTGCAACGGACCCTGGAGTCCGGCCTGGGCGCGCTCTCCACCAAGGACCCCACCGGACTGACGGGACTGCTGCCCAACGGCGGCGGCTTCCGTTACTACTCCGTCGCGACGTCCGTACCGAAGAAGAGCGCCGCCGACTACCGGCTGACCGTCGACGGCCTGGTCGACCGCCCGGCCTCGTACACCCTGGGCGCCCTCCAGCACATGGAACAGACCCGCATGGTCCGGGACGTCCAGTGCGTCACCGGCTGGCGCGTGCCCGAGACGCCCTTCGAGGGCGTACGGCTCTCCGCCCTGCTGGACGCGGCGGGGGTGAGGCCGGGGGCGAAGGCCGTCCGCTTCACCTGCTTCGACGGCACGTACAGCGAGAGCCTCACCCTCGACCAGGCGCGCCGGGCCGACGTGCTGGTCGCGCTGCGGATGCAGGACAAGCCGGTGTCCCACTCCCACGGCGGGCCGGTCCGGCTCTACGTGGCCCCGATGTATTTCTACAAGTCCGCGAAATGGCTCTCCGGGATCACCGTCACGGACTCGGTTCGCCCCGGTTACTGGGAGAAGCTCGGATATGACGTCGACGCCTGGGTCGGCCGGTCCAACGGCCGCGACGATGCCCCCACCACCTGAGACGGCCGGCCGGGTACGACGCTTCAGCGCTTCGGTGCGCTGGGTGCACCGCACCACGGCCGGGCTGATGCTCGTGTGCGTGGCGTCGGCTGCCTGTCTGTACGTGCCACAGCTCGCCGAACTCGTCGGGCGCCGCCACCTCGTGGTCACCGTGCACGAGTGGTCCGGGCTGCTCATCGCCGTACCGCTGCTGACCGGACTCGTCTCGCGGTCCCTGCGGGCGGACCTGGGCCGGCTCAACCGCTTCGGGCCGCACGACCGGCAGTGGCTGCGGGCGGTACGCCGCCGTGACCACCGGCCGGCATCCCGCCCGGCCGGGAAGTTCAACGCCGGACAGAAGCTGTACGCGGCATGGATCGCGGGAGCGGTGCTCGTGATGGCGGCCACCGGGCTGCTGATGTGGTTCACCGGTCTCGCGCCGCTGATGTGGCGGACCGGCGCGACCTTCGTCCACGACTGGCTGGCGCTCGCCATCGGCATCGTGCTGGGCGGACACATCGCGATGGCGCTCGCCGACCCGGAGGCACGCCGTGGCATGCGCACCGGGTCGGTCGAGCGCCAGTGGGCCCGTCGCGAGCACCCGCTGTGGCGGGAGCCGGGGGAAGGTCCCTAGAGGATCAGTGACAGCAGCAGGATGAAGGCCAGGGAGACCACGGAGATGATGGTCTCCATCACCGACCAGGTCTTCACCGTCTGGCCGACGTCCATGCCGAAGTACTCCTTCACCAGCCAGAACCCCGCGTCGTTGACGTGGCTGAAGAAGAGCGAGCCCGCGCCGACGGCGAGGACCAGCAGAGCGGCGTGCGAGGTCGACATGTCGGCCGCCAGCGGGGCGACCAGACCGGCCGCCGAGATGGTGGCGACCGTCGCCGAGCCGGTCGCGAGCCGGATGCCCACGGCGATCAGCCAGCCGAGCAGCAGCGCGGGGATCGACCAGTCCTCGGAGAACTCCAGGATCATCTGGCCGACACCGGCGTCGATCAGCGTCTGCTTGAAGCCGCCGCCGGCGCCGACGATGAGCAGCACACCGGCGATCGGGGCGAGGGACTTCTCCACGGTGGTGGAGAGCCGGCCCTTCGTGAAGCCGGCCGCGCGGCCCAGCGTGAACATGCCCACGATGACCGCCGCGAGCAGGGCGATGAGGGGCGAGCCGATCACATCGGTGACCCGCTGGAGCCCCTGCTCCGGGTCGTCCACCACGATGTCGACGAGGGCCTTGGCCAGCATCAGGACGACCGGCAGCAGGATCGTCGCCAGGGTGGCGCCGAAGCTCGGCCGGCGGTCCAGGTCCTCGGACGGGCGCTGCGGGATCATCTTCTCCGGCGCCTTGATGTCCACCCAGCGGGCGGCATAACGGGAGAAGACCGGACCGGCGATGATCACCGTGGGGATGGCGACCAGGACACCGAGGGCCAGGGTGACGCCCAGGTTGGCGCCGAGGGCGTCGATCGCCACCAGCGGGCCGGGGTGCGGGGGAATGAGCCCGTGCATGACGGACAGGCCGGCCAGGGCCGGGATGCCGATCCGCATCAGGGAGTAGTTGCCGCGCTTGGCGACGAGCAGCACCACCGGGATCATCAGCACGATCCCGACCTCGAAGAACAGCGGCAGACCGATGATCGAGGCGATCAGGACCATGGCCCACGGCATGGCCCGGTTGCTCGTCCTCGCGAGGATCGTGTCGACGATCTGGTCCGCGCCGCCGGAGTCGGCGAGCAGCTTGCCCAGGATCGCGCCGAGCGCGATGAGGACGCCGACGCCCGCGACGGTCGAGCCGAGCCCCGCGGTGAAGCTGGCTATCGTCTTCGCCGGCGCGGCGCCGGCGAACGAACCGAGCGCCAGCGAGCCGATGGTCAGCGCGAGGAACGCGTGCATCTTGAACTTGGTGATGAGCAGAACGATGACGGCGATGCCCGCCAGGACGGCGATGCCCAACTGCGCGTTGCCGGCCGAAGTGATCGGTTCGACGGCGTCCGCTGCCAGCGTCTCGACGCTGAGACTGGTCACGGTGAAGATCCTTAGGTATCGAGCCGGCGCAACGCGGCGACGGCTCGCTGGGTGATTTCCTCGGGTGTGCCGGACACATCCACGGCCACGCCTGCCTCGTCGTCCTCAAGGGGCTGGAGGGTGGCGAACTGCGAGTCGAGGAGTGCGGTCGGCATGAAGTGGCCCTTGCGGCCCGCCATCCGTTCCTCGATGAGCGACCGGTCGCCGCTCAGATGAAGGAAGACGGCGCCGGGGGCCTCGCTGCGCAGCCGGTCGCGGTAGGCGCGCTTGAGCGCCGAACTGCTGACCACGCCGCCGAGCCCCGCCCTGCCGTGTGCCCACTGCCCGATCGCGTCGAGCCAGGGCCACCGGTCCGCATCGTCCAGCGGGGTGCCGGCCGACATCTTGGCGATGTTCGCCGCGGGATGGAAGTCGTCGCCCTCGGCGTACGGGACGCCCAGTTCGGCGGCGAGCAGGGGACCGATCGTGGTCTTGCCGGTCCCTGCGACGCCCATCACCACGACGACGTGGGGGGTGCTCATTACGGTGCCTCGCTGTCTTCTTCGATGTCGTCCTCGACACCGGTCCGTCGCGCTACTGAAACCCATACGTACGACTTATTCAAGATGGTGTGACATAAACGTCGTACTTTTTGATCCGGGGTGGGGTGGAGAGGGCTTCCCCGACCGGCCCCCTGCGGGTGCCCCCGTACTCTTGGTCCATGACCACACAGAGCCAGGGGCTGCATACGCATGTGCTGGACGCCCTGGGTCTGGAGATCGCCGCGGGTGAGCACCCGCCCGGCCAGGTCCTGCGCACGGACGAGCTGGCCCAGCGCTTCGACGTCTCCCGCACGGTCGTACGGGAGGTGATCCGCGTCCTGGAGGCCATGCACCTGGTCGAGTCCCGGCGCCGCGTCGGCGTGACCGTACGGCCGACCGAGGCGTGGAACGTCTACGACCCGCAGGTCATCCGGTGGCGGCTGGCCGGCGCGGACCGCCCTCGGCAACTGCGCTCGCTGACCGTCCTGCGCTCGGCGATCGAACCCGTCGCCGCCTCGCTCGCCGCCCGCAACGCCACCGCCGAACAGTGCGCCGAACTCACCGAACGGGCCCTCGGCATGGTCGCCACCTCGCGCGGCCAGCAGTTGGAGGGCTACCTGGAACACGACATCGCGTTCCACCGGATCGTCCTCAACGCCTCCGGCAACGAGATGTTCGCGCGCCTCGGAGACGTGGTCGCGGAGGTCCTGGCCGGACGCACCCACCACCAGGTGATGTTCGAGGACCCCGACCCGGCGGCCGTCACCCTCCACGTCCGGCTCGCCGAAGCGGTGCGCGAGGGCGATCCGGCGGCGGCGGAGCGGTTGACGAAGGAGATCGCGGTCGGCGCCCTGCACGAACTGGACGTGCTCGCCCCCTGAGCCGTCCCCGCGGTGGCCCGGCTCCGGACGTGCTCGCGCCCTGAGCCGTCCTCAGGCGCCGGGCCGGCTCGCCCGCACGTGCTGCAGCCGCGCGGCGGCCGCGGCGAGCACCATGTCCAGGGCCGCCGGATAGCCGCTACGGCTCATCTCCGCCACCAGGACGGGGGCCGTCGCCGCGATGTTGGGGTGCGTCCCGGCCGGCTGCCGGGCGTAGATCTCGGGCCAGGCCCGCACCTCCAGGGCCCTGGCCTGCTCCGGGAGCACCATCGTCGACGCGTCCAGCGCCGCGAACGACAGGGTCTGATCGACGAACACGTGATAGACCCGCACCGCCTCGGCGTCCGGGAACCCCGCCGCCCGCAGCACCCCCAGGATCGCCTCCACCGACCGGATCTCGTGCGTGCGGCCGGTCACGCGCGCACAGGTCAGCATCGCCGCCTGCGGGTGGGCCAGGTAGTCCGCGTGCATCCGCAGTCCCAGCGACCGCAGATCGGCCCGCCAGTCACCCGTCGGCCGCCAGTCGCGCAGCGTCCGCCCGATCAACTCGTCGGCCACCGCCAGCAACAGCTCGTCCATGTCGCGGAAGTACCGGTAGAGCGCGCTCGGATCGCACCCCAGTGCCGCACCGAGCCGGCGCACGGTGAGCGCCGCCGCCCCGTGCTCGCCGATCAGCCGCAGCGCCGTCTCCACGATCAACTGCTCGGAGAGCACCGTGCCCTGTTTGGTGGGTCGCCTGCGGCGCCTCGCCCCCTCCGGCACCACCCGCTCGCTCGCGTTCATGGCGGCACCTTATGACAACGGCGTTGACCTGTGGAACCCCCGGGGAGTTCGATGTGCCGCCATCGGGGCCGAACAGCGCCCCTCGGTGAAGGAGCGACCGTGACGTCCTCTCGTACGCGCTACCGCGATGAACCACCCGGACCGACGCGGCCGCCCGCGACCCTGCGCAAGAGCCTCGGTGTGGTCGACGGGTTCGCCATCGCGGCCTCGTCGACCGCGGCCACCACCAGCATCGGCATCGGGCTCGGCGTGACCGCCGGCGCCGTCGGGCTGCACCTGCCGGCCATCATGCTGCTCGCCTTCCTGCCGATCCTGGGCATCGCGAGCGCCTACTCCCGCCTCAACCGGGTCGAGCCGAACATGGGCAGCGGCTACGTCTGGGTCGGCCGCTCCCTCAACCCCTGGCTCGGCTTCCTGGTCGGCTGGATCGGCATCGTCTCCACCGTCGTGTTCCTCGCGTACACCACGACCGTCACCGGCTCCGCCCTGCTCCAACTCGCCCATGAGGGAGGGCTGCACCGGCTCGCCGGGATCGGTCTCGACCCGGACTCCACGGCCCAGTCGACCGCACTCGGCATCGTCGTCCTCGTCGCCGTCACCTTCACCGCGATCACCGGGCTCCGGTCGGCCGCCACCTTCCAGAAGTACCTCCTGGTCTTCGAGTACCTCGTCCTGCTCGGCTTCTGCGGATACGGACTGTTCGCCGGCCCGCACCCGTTCAGCCTCGACTGGATCAACCCGTTCACCATCCCCTCCGGGCAACAGCTCGCCCAGGGGCTCCTGCTCTCCGTCTTCTGCTTCTGGGGCTTCGAGTCCACCTTCAGCGTCACCGAGGAGATCCGCGATCCGCAGGACGCCTCCAAGGCCGGGTTCCTCACGCTCTTCACGATGCTGGGCCTGTTCCTGCTCGGCTCCTTCGCCTTCCAGCGCGTCCTGTCGCTCGACGAGCTGACCGGCCACGGTGCCCAGGGGCTCACCTACTTCGGCGACCGGCTGGCCGACCAGCCGCTCGCCGCGCTGCCGCTGATCGCGCTCACCTTCTCGGCCGTCGCCTCGCTGCAGTCCGGAGTGATACCGACGGTGCGCGGCATGTTCGCGATGAGCCGGGACCGTACGCTCGGACCGCTGTGGACCAAGGTCAGCCCGCGGTACGCGACCCCCGCCGCCGGAACCGTCGTGATCGGATGCGTCGCCGCCGCCATCGCCGTGCTCTCGCTCGTCATCCCGAAGGTCGGCGACCTGATCCTGGCCTCCGTGAACGCGATCGGG
This sequence comes from Streptomyces sp. NPDC005775, assembly GCF_042871565.1. Lineage (NCBI taxonomy): Bacteria > Bacillati > Actinomycetota > Actinomycetes > Kitasatosporales > Streptomycetaceae > Streptomyces > Streptomyces sp. NPDC005775. The sequence goes on from NZ_JBIAIU010000017.1 coordinate 139,505, forward strand.
GTGGTCGTCGCCCTCTACTACGCCCTCACCGCGCTGGCCGCCGCCGCGCGTTTCCGGGGCGCCCTGCGCGAGGGCTGGGCGCAGGCGTTGCGGGCGGTGGTCATCCCCGTGGCCAGCGCCGCCGTGCTGCTCGGCCTCGGCGGGTACCTCTGCTGGACGTTCTACACCTCCGCCGACCACTTCGAGATCAGCCCGGACAACGGGTGGTTCATGCTCTTCTGCCCGGCCGTCATGCTGCTGACCGGTGTCGTCGCGGCGGCCTGGGCCAAGTGGGTCAGGAGATCCCCCTACTTCGTCACCGGCCGCTCCGTTGCCCCGGACGCACTCGCGGACCCCGCCCCCGGCCCGGCCTGACTCCCGCCCCGCCACAGCCCCGCCACCCCACGAAACGGAACGAACCATGCCCCGCACCCCCGCCGACCTCGTCCTCACGGGCGGCCCCGTCCACACGATGGACGCCGCCCGGACCCGCGCGACCACGGTCGCCGTCACCGGCGACCGCGTCACCGCGGTCGGCCACGACGAGGTACGCGAACTCATCGGCCCCCGCACCGAGGTCGTGGACCTCGCCGGACGCCTCCTGCTCCCCGGCTTCCAGGACGCCCACATCCACCCGGTCACCGCCGGGCAGGAACTCGCGCAGTGCGACCTCACGGGCGCCGGCGACGCCCCCGCCACCCTCGCCGCCGTACGGGCCTACGCCGACGCGAACCCGGAACGGGAGTGGATCACCGGCGGCGGCTGGTCCATGGACGCGTTCGAGGGCGGCGCCCCCACCCGGCAGCAGCTCGACACCGCCGTCCCCGACCGCCCCGCCTGCCTGGTCAACCGCGACCACCACGGGGCCTGGGCCAACAGCCGGGCCCTCGCGCTGGCCGGGATCACCGCACGGACCCCCGACCCGGCCGACGGCCGCATCGAACGCGACCGCCGCGGCGAACCCACCGGGCTCCTCCAGGAAGGGGCCATGGACCTGGTCGCCCGCCACGCCCCGCGCTCCACCGCCGCCGACCGGCTCGCCGGACTGCTCCGCGCCCAGCGCCTCCTCCACGCGTACGGCATCACCGCCTGGCAGGACGCCATCGTCGGCACCTACGGATCGATGGACGACGTGGCCGACGCCTACCTCACGGCGGACCGCGACGGCACACTCACCGCCCGCGTCACCGGTGCCCTGTGGTGGGACCGCGAACACGGCACCGAACAGATACCCGGACTCGTCGCCCGGCGCGAGGCGCTGACCGGCCGGAACTTCCGCGCCGGATCGGTGAAGATCATGCAGGACGGGGTCGCCGAGACGGGCACCGCCGCCCTCCTCGCCCCGTACCTCGACGCGTGCGGCTGCGCCACCGCCAACACCGGCACCAGCTTCGTCGACCCCGTCCAACTGCGCCGGTACGTCACCGAGCTGGACGCCCTCGGCTTCCAGACCCACTTCCACGCGCTGGGCGACCGGGCGGTGCGCGAGGCCCTGGACGCCGTCGAGGCCGCCCGCACCGCCAACGGGCACACCGACACCCGGCCCCACCTCGCCCACCTCCAGATCGTCCACCCCGCCGACATCCCCCGCTTCCGCGCACTGGGGGCCACCGCCAACATCCAGCCGCTCTGGGCCGCCCACGAACCGCAGATGGACGAGCTCACCATCCCCTTCCTCGGCGGCGAACGGGCCGCCCTCCAGTACCCGTTCGCCGCCCTGCTGCGCTCCGGCGCCACCGTGGCCGCGGGCTCCGACTGGCCCGTCAGCAGCGCCGATCCGCTGCAGGGCATCCACACCGCGGTCAACCGCGTCGCACCCGGCGGCGCCGGCCCGGTCTTCCTCCCCCGGCAGCGCATCTCCCTGACCGAGGCACTCGCCGCGTACACGGCGGGCTCGGCGTACGTGAACCACCTGGACGACACCGGCAGCATCCGCGCCGGCGCCCTCGCCGACCTGGTGATCCTGGACCGTGACCTCTACGCCGCGCCGCCACAGGAGATCGCGGACGCGCGGGTCCTGGCGACGTACGTGGGCGGCCGGCGGGTGTACGGGGACTGACGCGCGGGTCTCCCGCGGGGGTGCCGCGACCGTACTGCGGTGCGCCAACGCGGCGTGCTCCCGCGGCCCCCTCGTACCGCGTACGGTTGCTCGTGATCGATCTCGGGAAAAGTCCTGAATCGGTCTCAGGAAGAGTCGGGAAAGGGAGACCACGGGAATGGCGCAGCACGTACAAGGGGTCATCGCACCGGGGAAGAACGAGCCGGTACGGGTCGAGACCATCGTGATTCCGGACCCCGGCCCCGGTGAGGCCGTGGTGAAGATCCAGGCGTGCGGCGTCTGCCACACCGACCTGCACTACAAGCAGGGCGGCATCAACGACGAGTTCCCCTTCCTCCTCGGCCACGAGGCCGCGGGCGTCGTGGAGTCCGTGGGCGACGGCGTCACCGACGTCGAGCCCGGCGATTTCGTCGTCCTCAACTGGCGTGCCGTGTGCGGGCAGTGCCGTGCCTGTCTGCGCGGCCGCCCGTGGTACTGCTTCGACACGCACAACGCGAAGCAGAAGATGACCCTGCTGGACGGCACCGAGCTCTCGCCGGCGCTCGGCATCGGAGCCTTCGCCGAGAAGACCCTCGTCGCCGCCGGCCAGTGCACCAAGGTCGACCCCGAGGTCTCCCCGGCCGTCGCCGGTCTCCTCGGCTGCGGCGTGATGGCGGGCATCGGCGCCGCCATCAACACCGGCCAGGTCGGCCGCGGCGACTCGGTCGCGGTCATCGGCTGCGGCGGCGTCGGCGACGCCGCGATCGCCGGCGCCCGGCTGGCCGGCGCGGCGAAGATCATCGCCGTGGACATCGACGACCGCAAGCTGGAGACGGCGAAGAAGATGGGTGCCACGCACACCGTCAACTCCCGCTCCTCCGACCCGGTCGAGGCCATCCGCTCGCTCACGGGCGGCAACGGGGCCGACGTCGTCATCGAGGCGGTCGGCCGCCCGGAGACGTACAAGCAGGCCTTCTACGCCCGCGACCTCGCCGGCACCGTCGTCCTGGTCGGCGTCCCCACCCCCGAGATGCAGCTCGAACTCCCGCTCCTGGACGTCTTCGGCCGCGGCGGCTCGCTCAAGTCGTCCTGGTACGGCGACTGCCTGCCCTCGCGCGACTTCCCGATGCTCATCGACCTGCACCAGCAGGGCCGGATCGACCTCGGCGCGTTCGTCACCGAGACCATCGCCCTCGGCGACATCGAGCAGGCCTTCGCCCGGATGCACGACGGCGACGTCCTGCGCTCGGTGGTGGTCCTCTGATGGCCGCCCGCATCGACCACCTCGTCACCTCCGGCACCTTCGCCCTCGACGGCGGCGAATGGGACGTCGACAACAACGTCTGGATCGTGGGCGATGACACCGAGGCCGTCGTCATCGACGCAGCCCACGACGCCGCCGCCATCGAGGCCGCGCTCGCCGGCCGTACGCTGCGCGCCATCATCTGCACCCACGCGCACAACGACCACATCGACGCGGCCCCGGCCCTCGCCGACGCCACCGGCGCACCGATCCTGCTCCACCCCGACGACCTGCCGCTGTGGCAGCAGACCCACCCGGACCGTGCCCCGGACGGCGAACTGACCGACGGCCAGGAGATCCAGGTCGCCGGCACGACGCTCACCGTCCTGCACACCCCGGGGCACGCCCCGGGCGCCGTCTGCCTGTACGCCCCCGAGCTGTCCACCGTCTTCACCGGTGACACGCTCTTCCAGGGCGGGCCCGGCGCCACCGGCCGGTCCTTCTCGCACTTCCCGACGATCGTCGCCTCGATCAGGGACCGGCTGCTCGCCCTGGACCCGGCGACCGCCGTCCGCACGGGCCACGGCGACTCCACGACCATCGGCGCGGAGGCCCCGCACCTGGACGAGTGGATCGCCCGCGGCCACTGAGGCCGGGGCTCAGCCCTCCGGCCACGCGGAGAGTCGTAGCCCGCTCTCGAAGCGGCGCGGCTCTCCCGTGACCGGATCGGTGAACTCCAGCACCCTGGCCAGGAGTTGCAGCGGGTGCGAGAAGTCGTCGGGGGCACCCTCCGCCTCGACCCGGGGATAGACGGGGTCGTGGACGAGTGGCAGCCCCAGGCCGCTCATATGGACCCGCAGCTGATGCGTACGCCCGGTGGCGGGCAGCAGCCGGTAACGGCCGAGTCCCTCCCGGTGCGCCAGCAGCTCGATCCTGCTCTCGCTGTTCGGCTCGCCGGGCTCCTCGCGGGCGGCGATCACCCCACGCTCCTTCACGATGCGGCTGCGCACGGTGCGGGGCAGGACCAGGGCCGGATCGTACGGTGCCACCGCCTCGTACTCCTTGCGCACGAGCCGGTCGCGGAACAGCGTCTGGTACGCGCCCCGCTCCTCGGGCCGCACGACGAACAGGACGAGCCCGGCGGTCAGCCGGTCCAGCCGGTGGGCGGGCTGCAGCAGGGGCAGCCCCAGCTCGCGGCGGAGCCGGGCCACCGCGGTCTCGGTGATGTGCCGGCCGCGCGGCGTCGTCGCCAGGAAGTGCGGCTTGTCCGCGATCACCAGGTGCGCGTCCCGGTACACCACACCGACCGGGAAGGGCACGGGCTCCTCCGGCGCGAAGTCCCGGTGGAACCAGAGGTACCGGCCCACCACGTACGGCTCGAGGCCCGTCACCGCACCCTGCGCGGAGACGAACCGGCCCCCGGCCAGCATGGCGTCGACACCCGCCGCGCCGATCGCGTCGGCGAACCGGGCCAGCAGATGATCGCGGACCGTGGCCCACTGCCCGTCCGGGTCCTCCGGAAGCCGCACCCGCACCGGATCGACCCCGTCGCGCTGGGGCAGCGGCGACGGCGGAGGCTTCGCGCGGCCCCTCATCGGGGCCCGCCGGGGCCCGTGGTGCTGGTTCTCATGGTGCCCCGCATTTTTCCACAGCCACGGGGGCCGTGGATGCGGCCGGTGCGGCTCAGGCCGGCGCCGAGAACAGGAACGAGAACTCGGCCGGCGCCGCGTCCAGCCGGTGCTCCGGCAGCACGCCCGGCCCGCACGACTGGGAGCCGATGCCCTGCATCGCGTGGTCCAGATTGACCCAGACCCGGTCCCCGGCCACCAGATCCGGCCCGTGCTCCGCCGCGTCCAGCTGCTCGCTCGTCCAGCGCCGCGCGGTGAACCAGAACGGGGCACCGCCCCCGGCCCGCACCCCCGCACCGCCCTCGACCCGCAGCCCCGCCCCGCGGGAGTCCGTCAGCTCGGCCCAGCGGACGTCGGCCCGGGCCCCGTTCTCCTGAGGCCTGACGTACGGGGTCTGGAGCGCGTCCACCTCGCTCTCCCACCACCCGAGCATCGCGGCCGCCCGGGTGTCCGGGTACGCCTCCCCCGGCCCGCCGCCGAACCACCGCGCCCCTCCGTACGCCGCGGGCAGGCCGAACCGGATGCCGAGCCGGGGCAGCGGCACCCGCCAGTCGCCCTCCGGGACCACGGAGACCGTCAGCCCCGTCCGGTCCCCGGCGGCCGTCCACCGGTACGTGGTCCGCAGCCCCAGGTCCCAGCCCGCCGGGGCCACCCGGGTCCGCACGGTCAGCGCGTCCCCGTCCACCTCGACCGCGTCGACGCGGTGCCGCATCCGGTGCAGCCCCAGCTCCCGCCAGCGCAGCCCGTACCGTTCGTCCGGCTGCCAGGGCGCCCCGTTGTCGTTGTCGGTGGGCGCCCGCCACACATCCAGCCGCAGCCCCTCCACCGGAACCTCCCCGATGCGCAGCGGAGCCCCGGTCACCGCGTCGAAGACGCCCGGTCCGAGGGTGATCACGCCACCGGAGCGCACCGGCCGCGCACCGGTGGGCGGTGCCGGGGCGGCCGGCGCACCCGTCTCCACCTGACCCCACGCCACCACGTGCCCGCGCTCGCCCCAGGCGGTGTCCGCGGCGAGCACCGCCCGTACCGTCCACAGGCCTTCGCCCGGGGCGTCGGGTGTCACCTCGACCGAGGCGCCCGGCGCCAGGTCCGGCACCGCCAGGGTGCCCGAGGCCACGACCGTTCCGTCCACCTCGCGCGACCAGACGAAGTCGAGGTGCTCCAGCCCGGCGAAGTCGTGGCCGTTGTTGACCGAGAACGATCCGGGGGCCCGCCCGGGACCGATCCGTACCGGCTCGATGACCTTCTTGTACTCGACGAGTCCGGGGGAGGGCGTGCGGTCCGGGAAGAGGAGTCCGTCACAGACGAAGTTGCCGTCGTGCGGCTCCTCGCCGAAGTCCCCGCCGTAGGCGAAGCCGTACTCGGGGTGGGCGAAGCCGTGGTCGATCCACTCCCAGACGAAGCCGCCCTGGCAGCGCTCGTACCGCTCGAACAGCCGCTGGTACTCGCTCAGGCCGCCCGGCCCGTTGCCCATGGCGTGCCCGTACTCGCACATGATGAAGGGCATCGCGCGCCGCCGGGCGTCCAGGTCCGCGTCCGCCAGCGGCTCCTCCGCCCGCTTGCCGATGAGTTCGACCTCGGCGTGCGTCGGATACATCCGGGAGTACAGGTCGACGTCCCCGCAGGAGCGGTCGCCCTCGTAGTGCAGCAGCCGCTCCGGGTCCCGCCCCCTGATCCACTCGGCCATCGCGGACAGGCCGCGGCCCGCACCGCACTCGTTGCCCAGCGACCAGATGATCACCGAGGCGTGGTTCTTGTCCCGCTCGACCATGCGGGCCGCCCGGTCGAGCAGCGCGGGGGTCCAGCGCTCGTCGTCGACCGGGTTGCCGCGCCACTCCAGGTCGACGAAGCCGTGTGTCTCCAGATCGCACTCGTCGATCACCCAGAGACCGAGCTCGTCGCACAGGTCGAGGAACGCGGGGTGCGGCGGATAGTGGCTCGTCCGCACGGCGTTGATGTTGTGCTGCTTCATCAGGACCAGATCGCGCCGCATCGTCCGCGCGTCGACGGCCCGTCCCGTCTCCGGGTGGAACTCGTGCCGGTTCACCCCGCGGAACAGCAGCCGCCGGCCGTTGACCTTGATGACGCCGTCCCCGACGACGACCGTACGGAAACCGATCCGCAGCGGGATCCGCTCGCCCGCCGTCACCAGTTCCGCTTCGTACAGCCGGGGCGTCTCGGCGGTCCACGGCTCGACCGGCAGGGTCACGGACGCGCCCGCGGCGATGTCGACACCCAGCTCGGGCACCAGGACCCGGCCCGCAGCGCCCTCGCACTCCACCCGCAGCGTCCCGGCACCCTCCCGGTGGTCGAAGCCCGCGTGCACGAAGAAGTCCCGGGCGGCGTCGCGCGGGCGGTGGAGCAGGGTGACCTCACGGAAGATGCCGGGCAGCCACCACTGGTCCTGGTCCTCCAGATAGCTCCCCGACGACCACGCGTGCACCCGTACGGCCAGGATGTTCTCGCCCGGTTCCAGCAGATCGCCCACGGCGAACTCGTGCGGCAGCCTGGACCCCTTGAACGCACCCAGCTCCCGCCCGTTGAGCCACACCCGGGCGCAGGACTCCACCCCTTCGAACCGGAGCACGAACTCGCCGTCCCGCGGCCGGTCCCCGGGCAGCGCGAACGTCCGCAGATGGTCGCCCGTGGGGTTCTCGGACGGCACCCGGGGCGGATCGACGGGGAAGGGATAGACGACGTTCGTGTACGCCGGAGCGCCACCGGCTCCCTGGAGCACCCAGTGACCGGGCACCGCGACCGTCCCCCACGCGGAGGCGTCGAACCCCGGCCGGGCGAACGACGCGTCCTCGCTTCCGGCCGCGGGTGAGAGCCGGAAGGCCCACTCGCCGTTCAGGGACATCCGCCAGGCATCGGACGTCGCGTACCAGGCCCGGGGCGCGAGTCCACCGGAACCGGGGCTCGGGTCCTCGTACCAGGGCAGCGCGTCGGTCTCGGTGCGGCTCATGGTCCTCCTCGCCGGGGATCACCCTTCTCGGAGGCGACGTTAGCCAGGGGTGAACCGTTTCAACAAGGGGCGGTGCTGTGGATGGCGGGGCGCGGCGACGGCGGGGGCCGGTTCGCGTCCGGCGCCGGACGCGAAGCCCCGCGGGTCCCGGGCAACGCAAAGTGCCGGTCAGGATTTCTCCTGACCGGCACGTGCTCTGTGTCCGAGGGGGGACTTGAACCCCCACGCCCGATAAAGGGCACTAGCACCTCAAGCTAGCGCGTCTGCCATTCCGCCACCCGGACAAGGTGTCTGTCTCGCGGGCCCTGCCCGTTCCGACGTGGAAAACAATAGCAAACAACGGGGGGTGCTCCATCACGCCCCTGTCGGTGTGACGGGCGTGTGACGGGGGGCGGGCGGCCTTGGGTACGCGGGCCGGGCGCGGGAGGATGAGGGGGAGCACCACAGCGACAGTGGAAGGAACCAGCGTGAGCGAGACCAAAGCGGCCAGGACCGGCTCGGGCGAGAGCGCCGAGAGCGAGGTCGTCGACCTCTGTCGTGACCTGATCCGGATCGACACCAGCAACTACGGGGACCACTCGGGGCCGGGCGAGCGGGCGGCCGCCGAGTACATCGCGGAGAAGCTTTCCGAGGTCGGTCTGGAGCCGCAGATCTTCGAGTCCCACAAGGGGCGTGCGTCGACGGTGGCGCGGATCGAGGGTGAGGACTCCTCCAAGCCGGCCCTGCTGATCCACGGCCACACCGACGTCGTCCCCGCCAACGCCCATGACTGGACGCACCACCCCTTTTCCGGGGAGATCGCCGACGGGTGTGTGTGGGGCCGGGGTGCGGTCGACATGAAGGACATGGACGCGATGACCCTCGCGGTCGTCCGCGACCGGATGCGCAGCGGCCGCAAGCCCCCGCGCGACATCGTGCTCGCCTTCCTCGCGGATGAGGAGGCCGGCGGGACGTACGGTGCCCGCTACCTCGTCGACAAGCACCCTGACCTGTTCGAGGGCGTCACCGAGGCCATCGGGGAGGTCGGCGGCTTCTCCTTCACGGTCAACGAGAACCTGCGGCTCTACCTCGTCGAGACCGCGCAGAAGGGCATGCACTGGATGCGGCTGACCGTGGACGGCACGGCCGGCCACGGTTCGATGACCAACGACGACAACGCGATCACCGAGCTGTGCGAGGCGGTCGGGCGGCTCGGCCGGCACAAGTGGCCGGTGCGGGTGACCAAGACCGTGCGCTCGTTCCTGGACGAGCTGTCGGACGCGCTGGGCACCCCGCTCGACCCGGAGGACATGGACGCCACACTGGCCAAGCTGGGCGGCATCGCCAAGATGGTCGGCGCGACCCTGCGCAACTCCGCGGCCCCCACCATGCTCGGCGCGGGCTACAAGGTGAACGTGATCCCCGGGCAGGCGACCGCCCACGTCGACGGCCGCTTCCTGCCGGGGTACGAGCAGGAGTTCCTGGCCGACCTCGACCGGATCCTCGGCCCGCGCGTCAAGCGCGAGGACGTGCACGGCGACAAGGCGCTGGAGACCGACTTCGACGGCTCGCTCGTGGACGCGATGCAGATCGCGCTCAAGGCCGAGGACCCGATCGCGCGCGCGGTCCCGTACATGCTGTCCGGCGGCACGGACGCCAAGTCCTTCGACGACCTGGGCATCCGCTGCTTCGGCTTCGCCCCGCTGAAGCTTCCGCCGGAGCTCGACTTCGCGGGCATGTTCCACGGTGTGGACGAGCGGGTCCCGGTGGAGGGTCTGAAGTTCGGTGCGCGAGTGCTCGACCGCTTCATCGACCACAGCTGACAGACATCTCTTCGCAAGAATCGCCAGCGTGTACGTACCTAACCGGAACGAGTGAAAGGGGCGGATCGCTCGTAGCCCGATTACTTCTTCCTCGTTACAGGTGATGCGGTCCGCGGCTGGGACCGCATTTGCCAACTAGGAGGAATAATGATCAAGAAGATCGTCGCCGCTGCGGCTGTCACCGGTGGTCTGGTTCTCGCGGGTGCCGGCATGGCCGTCGCCGACTCGGGTGCCCAGGGTGCCGCCATCGGCAGCCCCGGTGTGCTCTCGGGCAACGTCGTTCAGGTCCCCGTCCACGTTCCCGTGAACGTGTGCGGCAACACGATCTCCGTGATCGGGCTGCTGAACCCGGCCTTCGGCAACACCTGCGTCAACGCCTGACGTTGTGCGTCAACCCGTAAGGGTTTGAGCCCGCTCGGCCCCGGAGCGCACGCCATGCGCTCCGGGGCCGTCGGGTCCTTTGCCTCCGCACGGTCAAGTCCGGGGGTATTCCGGAAGGTAGAAGGCAGGAATCAACCTATGCGACAGGTCACGCGTAAAGGCCTGATCACCATGGCGGCTGCGGGCGGCGTGCTCGCGCTCAGTGGCGGTTACGCGCACGCCGACGCGGGAGCGGTCGGCGGCGCATCGAATTCCCCGGGGGTGCTTTCAGGGAATTCGGTACAGATCCCCATCGACGTGCCGGTCAACGTCTGCGGAAACTCCGTGAACGTGGTGGGACTGCTCAACCCCGCGGCGGGCAACGCCTGCGGCAACGGCTCGGACCGTGCGGCCGCCGGCCACCACGGTGCGACCGCCCAGTCCTCGTCCTCGGGCAGTCACGCCGCGGGCCACGGCCGGGCGTCGGACGACCGCGGTCAGGGGGTGCGGGCGGGCACCGGGAAGCACCGGGCCGCCGGCAGCGACAACGGGGGCGGGGCGACCGCCGAGGGAGTCGCGCAGGGCTCACCCGGCCTGCTCTCGGGCAACCAGATCCAGGTGCCGATCGACATCCCCGTGAACGCCTGCGGGAACAGCGTCACCATCGCTGGTCTGCTGAACCCCGCGCTGGGCAACACGTGCGAGAACGACAGCACGCCGCCGCCGGTCGTCCCGGAGACCCCTGTCACCCACGTGACACCGCCGAAGCCCGGGCCGCACACCGTCCCGAACGTGCCCGAGCCGCAGACGCTGCCGGCGAGCACGCCGCAGCTCGCGCACACCGGGGCGGGCGGGCTCGACCTGCTCGTCCCCGCAGGCGCGGGACTGCTGCTGGCCGGTGCCGGCACGGTGCTGTACCGCCGCGCCAAGGCCGCCGCCTGACGGCAGCAGGCAGCACGGTGAAGGGAACGGGCCCCGCGGCAGCGGGGCCCGTTCCGTGTCACCAGGTGGCTCGTAGCTGGCGGATGATCCGCCGCCGCAGCCGCACCCGGCGGCTGCCGTCCAAGCGCAGCGTGAGTCGGTCCAACTCCCAGTGCCCGTACTCGGCATGGTCGGTCAACAGGCGGGCCGTATCCTTCCGGGACACCCCGCGCGGCACGTACACGTCGACAAATTCGTATTCCGGCATCGCATCTATTGTGCGGGCAGAGCCCGTGTACGGATAGCGTCTGCCCTATGTCTGATGCTGCGCAGCCCACTGCTGCCGAGGTACGCGCCGCCGCCGATGCGGTCAAGGCCGCGATCGACCACCACCTCGCGGCGGTCGAACGCCGGTCCGGGGACGATGACCCCGCTGTCTACGACGCGTTCAACGCACTGGCCGCTGCGGCCGAGGTCTACGACGAACTCCTCTACGACCGCCATGACGAGGTCACCCCCTTCGAGATTCCGGGGGGCGAGGACTCCCTGCCGCCGTACGCAGGCCCGGAGGAGCCGAACGCGCTCAGCGTGCTGATCCGCCGCGACTACGCGGTGGTGGAGCCGCAGCGGCTGCTCGCGCAGGCGCAGCGCATCGCGGACGTGGACCCCGAGGACCGCGGCGGCGAGAGCGCCGTGGTCGGCGGCAGCGTCCACGCGGCGCTGGGGGTGCTCTTCGGGGAGTACGAGGCGGACGAGATCGCCTCCCGGCACACGGAGTTCGGTCTGGAGGAGGGCGATTCCACGCTCTGGGTCGCGGCCGTGGACGAACTGCCGGAGCCGGGGGAGTGGCTCGGCGCCCCGTTCGACGACGCGGACCCCCAGCTGGTCGTCTGCCGCTTCGACGTCAGCGCCGTCTTCGACGAGGACGATCTGGACGAGGAGCTGGACGGGCTGACGCGGGACAGGACCTGATGCCTCGCCGCCGCTCCTGACCGATCCGTACCGGAGGGCCGGGCGGACGCGCACGCCGCGTCCGCCCGGCCCTCCGGCCGTCAGCCCTCGGACGCCTCCAGCAGCGTGCGCAGCCGGGTGGTGCGGGCCTCGGCGGGGGACTCGGCCACGGCGCGGGGCAGCGCCTGGTCGACGCCGTGCACCACGGAGAGATGCCGTTCGCCCCGGCTGAACGCGGTGTAGACCCAGGGGCGGCTCAGCCCCTGAGCCGCGTCACCGGGCAGGACGACGACGACCGCGGGCCACCGCATTCCCGCCGCCTGGTGGGCGCTCAGCGCCCAGGCATGCCGGACGGACGCGGCCACCCGCTCCTGCGGTACGACGACGGCGCTCCCCGCGCAGTCCAGGTGCAGGCCCTCGGCGTCGGCCGAGACGACCACCCCGGGCACGGTCCTGCCCGGCGCGGGGACATGGGCCACCCGGTCCCCGGGGTCGAAACCGCCGAAGCGGCCGGGGCCCGGGTTGAGCCGCTGCTTGAGCGCCTCGTTCAGCGCCCGGGTGCCGGCGGAGCCGCCATGGCCGACGGTGATGACCTGGGTGTCCGAGGACGGCACCCCGATGGCGCGCGGTACGGAGTCGGCGACCAGCTGCACCGTGCGGTGCACCGCCTCGCCCGCGTCCCGCGCGGGGACGATCACGACCTCCTTGCCCGGCGCCTCCACCTGGTTCAGCTCCCCGATGCCGATGCCGGACACCAGCTCGCCGATGGGACCTGGGTCCGGGGTGCGGGAGACGACCTGCGGGCAGGCGCGGGCGGCCAGCACATCGGCGAACACCCGCCCCGCACCGGCCGACCCCAGCACCCCCGGGTCACCGCTGAGCACCAGGCGGGTGCCGTCGGCGAGGGACTCCACCAGCATCGCGCCGGTCTCGACGTCCAGCTGCGGGGCGTCGAGCACGACGAGCAGGTCGAGGGCGAGCGCCCCCTCCTCGTCCCGCCCGGGGCCCTCCGCGCCGGTGAGCAGCCCCGCGAGCGTGACGGCCGCCGGGGCGTCGCCCACCGCGTCGGCCAGCCGCAGACGGCCGTCCACGCTGTGTGTGGCGCCCAGGGCGCGCAGGCCGAGACCGGCGGCTGCGGCGATCAGCGCCGCGGGCTCGGCCCGCGCCGCCTCACCGCCCGTGTGCGCCACGAGGCCGTGGGCCGCGGCCGTGCGGATCAGCTCGGCGGCCGAGGGGGAGGCGGCCGCGGTGGCGGCGTCCGACCAGTCGGCGTCCTTCTCGCAGGCGTTGACCAGCCGGGCGAGTCCGTCGGCGAGGCTCTCCTCCGCCAGTGCGTACCGGTCGAGGCCGAGGAAGACCTGTACGGGCTCCGCCCCGGCCGCCGGCTCCGCGCCCTCCTCGTCGCCCGCGTCGGTCTCCGAGGTCTCCCCCTCGCTCGCCTCGCCCTCCGGGCCGTCCTGGAAGACCAGGACCACGCCCTCGGCGATGGCGTGCCGCACCGCCGCTTCGGGGTCGCTCACCGACCGCCCGGCGAGGGCGGCGCGGACCTGCTCGGCGTCCAGCGCGGTGTGGCCCTGCAACGCGGCACGCTCCAGCAGCCAGCCCACCAGGGCCGCGGTGCGCCGCTCGTCGTCGGGTCCGCATCCGGCGCCCAGCAGCGCCCGGGCGAAGCCGTCCGCCTGCTCCGGGCCGACACCGGGCAGGGACAACAGCTGCCAGGGGTCCTGCCGCAGGGCCTCGCCGGCCTGTGCGCCCAGGGTGGCGGCCGCGGGCCCCGCCAGCGCCTCCGGAGCGCCTCCCTCGGCCAGCACGGCCGCCACGGCGGCGACGGCCTCCGGCGGCGCGCTCCGCACCTGGACGGGCTCGGCGGCCCGCTCGCGCACCGGCGCCGGGGCGGGGACGCTCCGGCGGGCCGGGGACGGGGCGGGGGAGTCGAAGAACGCGGCGCCGGGCTTCTCACCGCTCTCCACGGCCCGCACGGCCGCCAGCAGGTCGGCCGCCGGGCCGCTCAGCTTCGTGCCGGCGTCGATGGGGCCCTCCTTCTCGGCCTTGCGCTTCTCGATCCGCTCCAGCAGCTCGCGCTGGGCGGCCAGTTCCGCCTCGGCCTCGGAAGGCGCCGCGGAGGCGGTGGCGTCGCCCCCGGCGGTGTCCTCGGAGGCGGCGGGCCCGTCCGTTGCTCCGGGTTCCCCGGCCGTCTCCTCGTCATCGGCCCCCGCGACGGTCCCGTCGGCGGGTGCGGGCACGGTGGCGGGCTCGTCCGTGACGACGCCGTCGTCGTCGGTGGCCGAGGGGCCGGGGGATTCCCCCCGGGGAAGCGCAGTCACAGCGTGCTCCAGTCCTGGTCGGGATAGCGGTGCACGGGCGCCGACACATCGTCGAGCGCCTGGCAGATCTCGTCAGGAAGACTAAGCGCCTCCACTGACAATGCCTCCTCGAGCTGCCGCGCGTTGCGCGCGCCGACGATCGGGGCCACCACCCCCGGCCGGTCCCGTACCCAGGCCAGCGCCACCTGGAGGGCCGTGGTGGCCAGTCCCTCGGCCGCCGTGGCCACCGCGTGCACGATGCGGCTCGCCGGGTCGTCGAGATACGGCTCGACGAAGGGGGCCAGCAGTTCGGAGGCGCCGCGCGAGTCGGCCGGGGTCCCGGTGCGGTACTTGCCGGTCAGCACGCCCCGGCCCAGCGGGGAGGACGGCAGCAGTCCCACACCGAGGTCGAGCGCGGCCGGCAGCACCTCGCGCTCCACGCCCCGCTGCAGGAGCGAGTACTCCATCTGCGTACTGGCGAGACGGGTCCGCACCCCGGGCGAGGCGAGCTGCCAGGTCGCGGCCTTCGCCAGCTGCCAGCCGCAGAAGTTGGACACCCCCGCGTACCGGGCGCGTCCGCTGGAGACCGCGATGTCCAGCGCCTGGAGCGTCTCGTCCAGCGGGGTCATGGGGTCAAAGGCGTGGACCTGCCACAGATCCACGTAGTCCGTGCCGAGGCGTGCCAGCGAGGCGTCCAGGGCGGCCAGCAGATGCCCGCGCGAGCCGTTGAACCTGCGGTACGGATCGGCCACGCTGCCCGCCTTGGTGGCGATGACCAGATCGTGCCGCGGCACCAGGCCGGCGACGAGCTGCCCGAGCACGTACTCGGCCTCTCCGCCGCCGTACACGTCCGCCGTGTCGACCAGGGTGCCTCCCACCTCCCAGAAGGCCTTCAGCTGCTCGGCAGCGTCGTGCTCGTCGGTGTCCCGGCCCCAGGTGAGGGTGCCGAGCCCGATCCGGGACACTCGAAGGCCGGTGCGGCCGAGATGCCTCTGCTCCATGGGCGCTGAGATTACTGGCCATGGCCCCACGCGTCGCAGGCCCGGGGACAACCGGGGCCCGGGTGGCCCCTGCCGAATCGCCCTGCCGCGCGCTAGAGTCCGGAGCAAAGGGACGTTACTGATCAGTAAGGGGAGCGGCTATGCGGCTCGGCATCAATCTCGGTTACTGGGGTGCGGGAATGGACGGCGACAACCTCGCCGTCGCGCAGGAGGCCGACCGGCTCGGCTACGACGTCTGCTGGGCGGCCGAGGCGTACGGCTCCGACGCGCCGACCGTCCTGTCCTGGGTCGCCGCGCAGACCGAGTCCATCGACGTCGGCTCCGCGATCATGCAGATCCCGGCCCGTCAGCCCGCCATGACGGCCATGACCGCGGCGACCCTCGACTCCCTCTCCGGCGGCCGCTTCCGCCTCGGCCTCGGGGTGTCCGGGCCACAGGTCTCCGAGGGCTGGTACGGCGTCAAGTTCGACAAGCCGCTCGCCCGCACCCGGGAGTACGTCGAGATCGTCCGCAAGGCGATGGCCCGCGAGCGCCTCTCGTACGAGGGGCAGCACTGGACGCTGCCGCTGCCCGGCGGTCCTGGCAAGCCGATCAAGCTGACCGTCCACCCGCAGCGCGAGCACATCCCGCTGTACATCGCCGCGATCGGGCCCAAGAACCTGGAGCAGACCGGCGAGATCGCCGACGGCGCCCTGCTGATCTTCCCGTCCGCCGACCACCTCGAGGACACCGCGATGAGGTATCTGCGGGCGGGGCGCGAGAAGGCCGGCCGGACGATGGACGGCTTCGACGTCTGCCCGACGCTGCCGCTCGCCGTCGGCGACGACGTCAAGGGCCTCGCCGACATGTTCCGGCCGTACACCGCGCTGTACGTCGGCGGCATGGGCAGCCCCAAGCAGAACTTCTACAACCAGCTCGCCCAGCGCATGGGGTACGAGAAGGAAGCCGCCGAGATCCAGGAGAAGTACCTGTCCGGCGACAAGGCCGGGGCGGCGGCCGCCGTTCCGCACCAGCTGATCGACCAGACCACGCTGCTGGGATCGGTGGAGCGGATCGCCGACCGGATGCAGGCGTACGCGGCCGCGGGCGTCACGACCCTGACCCTCGCCCCCGCGGGCTTCACGCTCGACGAGCGCATCGCCGCGCTGCGGGCCGGCACCGACGCGCTGGAGCGCTCCGGGCTCGCCTAGGGCGGACCGCGGAGGCCCGGGGCCGGGCAGCACTACGGCCGTGGTGGGGGCTCGGGGGTCCTCCCCGCCACGGCCGTCACGAGGAACAACGCGAGCGGGGCGGTTGGGTTACGGGGCCTGTGCGGAAACGGTTCGCCACATGGGGTGCGCAGCCGGCGTGGGTCACCCGTTCGGCCCAGGGTGTGAGCGCTCCTGTTGCCCACCCGGGCCGGGCGCATTTGACTGTCGCACGGCGGACGCCCGCACGGAGGTGGCAGTGATGCTCTCGGCAAAGAACCTGTTCCAGGAGATTCTCGACGACGACGGCTCGTTCCGGTTGTTCTGCTCCATCGCCGCCAGCGGGGAGTCCCAGGGCGGCTGGGAGAACGGCCGGATCGCGGCCCTCGTGCCCGCGAGCCAGCGCGCGCTCGCCCCGAAGATCGCCCGGCACGGCGCCGACGAGGACAAGCACGGGCGGATCTTCCACGCCCTGCTGAGGAAGCGCGGGCTGACAGCGGTCCCGGTCCCGGAGGACACCGACTACACGATGCTCCTGGAGAAGCACGGCATCGGACTCGCCCACGAGCAGCTGGGACGCGAGGAACCCCTCACCGAGCACGACATCATCACCTACCTCGCCCACAGCCGGGTGACCGAACAGCGCGCGTCCGAGCAGATGCGGCTGCTGCTCAGGTACTTCGCCGACCACCCCGACCTGGGCCGCGCGGTCAGGATGATCTCGAACGACGAGGACAACCACCTCGCGTACTGCCACGAGGAGCTCCTGCGCTTCGCGGCGGCCGGCCACGGCCGGACGATCCAGCACACCCTGCGCGTGTGCGCCCTCGCCGAGATCCGGGTGTACCGGGACGTCAGCCTGGCCGTGATGGAGCACATGGGCCGCGTCCTGGGCTGGTCCCGGGCCAGGGCCGCGGCGCTCGCGGCGGGGATTCACGCCGTGTACGCGTACGAGCGGCTCCTCGGCTGGCGGCGCATGGTCAGTCTGGCGCCTCCCGGGACGGCCGACGCGCTGGGCGGACCGGTCGCACCGGCGCCCGAATTCGCCTGAGCGCGGGCTACCGGCCCGCTCATCCGGTCGTCAGAGCCAGCCGCGGCGCTTGAACTGGCGGTACAGCCCGACGACCGCGCCCGCCATCAGCAGGATGACGGCCGGGTACGCCCAGACCCACCGCAGCTCCGGCATGTGCTCGAAGTTCATGCCGTAGATCCCCGCCACCATGGTCGGCACGGCGGCCATCGCCGCCCAGGCCGAGATCTTGCGCATGTCGTCGTTCTGCCGCACCCCCATCTGCGCGAGATGCGCGGACAGGATGTCGGAGAGCAGCCGGTCCAGCCCCTCCACCTGCTCGTTGGCGCGTGTCAGGTGGTCCTGGACGTCCCGGAAGAACGGCTGCGAGTGCTCGTGGACGAACGGCACCCCGGCGCTCGCCAGCCGGGCCATGGGCGCGGCCAGGGGGACCGTCGCCCGGCGGAACTCCAGCACCTGGCGCTTGAAGGTGTAGATGCGGGCCGCGGTGCTCTTGGAGTCGCCGCTGCCGTCCGGGGCGAAGACCCGCGTCTCCAGCTCCTCCAGGTCGACCTGGAGCTCACCCGCGACATCGATGTAGTGGTCCACGACCGCGTCGCTGATCGCGTACAGGACCGCCGTCGGCCCGTGCTTGAGCACATCGGTCTCGGCCTCCAGACGGCGGCGGACCGCGGCCAGGGGTGCGCCCTCGCCGTGCCGGACCGTCACCACGAACGAGTCGCCTATGAACACCATCAGTTCGCCCGCGCTGACGGTGTCGCTCTCGTGCTCGTACACGATCGGCTTGATCACCGCGAACAGCGAGTCGTCGTACACCTCCAGCTTCGGCCGCTGGTGCGCCGACAGCGCGTCCTCCACCGCGAGCGGATGCAGCCCGAACTCGCTGCTGACCAGTTCGAACTCCTTCTCCGTCGGCTCGTGCAGGCCGATCCAGAGGAACGCGTCGCCGTAGGCCCGCGCCTCGTCCAGGGCATCGGAGAAATCGGCGGGGCCGTCGGTGCGGCGTCCGTCGCGGTAAATGGCACAGTCCACGATCACGCGCGCATTCTTCCCTGCTCCGGCCCCCGGCGCACCTTTGGGGAGGCCCTACGCTTGCCGGTATGCCGACCCTGATCCTCGTACGCCACGGACGCTCCACCGCCAACACCTCCGGGGTGCTCGCCGGCCGCACCCCCGGTGTCGCGCTCGACGAACGCGGCACCGAGCAGGCCGCCGCACTCCCCGGCCGGCTGGCCGCCCTGCCCCTCGTCGCCGCCGTCAGCAGCCCTCTGCAACGCTGCCGCGAGACACTCGCGCCGCTGCTCGCCGCCCGGCCGGAGCTGGAGCCGCACACCGAGGAGCGGATCAGCGAGTGCGACTACGGCGACTGGTCGGGGCGCAAGCTCGCGGAGCTCACCGACGAGCCGCTGATGACGGTCGTCCAGCAGCACCCCTCCGCCGCGGCCTTCCCGGGCGGCGAGTCGATGCGGGCGATGCAGGCACGCGCCGTCGACGCGGTACGGGACTGGAACGCGAGGATCGAGGCGGAGCACGGCGAGAACGCCGTCTACGTGATGTGCTCCCACGGCGACATCATCAAGTCACTCGTCGCCGACGCCCTCGGCATGCACCTGGACCTCTTCCAGCGCGTCCACGCCGACCCGTGTTCCGTCACCGCGATCCGCTACACCAGGCTGCGCCCGTTCCTGCTGCGCCTCGGCGACACGGGCGATCTCGCCTCGCTGGCGCCCCGCGAACCGGCGCCGGACGCGAGCGCCGGGCCGGGTGCGCGGACCGGCGGCGAAGGGGACGCGGCGGTCGGCGGCGGCGCTGGGGCACCGTGATCGCTCCGCGCAGTAGGGTGGACGCGCCGCAGGCGCCTTACCGGGAGGACTCTCCCGGGCCCCGGCCGACCCTCATATGCCGTCAATTTTCAAGGGAGACAGGACGTGTCCCGTCAGGTGTTCCTCTACGACCCCCCGGACCGTTTCGTGGCCGGTACGGTCGGGCTGCCTGGACGTCGTACGTTCTTCCTGCAGGCATCCTCAGGCGGACGTGTCACCAGCGTGGCCCTGGAGAAGACCCAAGTCGCCGCGCTCGCCGAGCGGGTGGACGAACTGCTCGACGAAGTGGTGCGGCGCACCGGCGGTAACTCGCCGGTCCCCGTCGTCGCCCCGATGGACGTCACCGACACCGCTCCGCTCGACGTCCCCGTCGAGGAGGAGTTCCGGGTCGGCACCATGGCGCTCGCCTGGGACGGCGACGAACAGCGCATGATCGTCGAGGCGCAGGCCCTGGTCGAACTGGACGCGGAGTCCGTGGAGGACCTCGCCGAGGCCGAGGAACGGCTGCTCCAGGACGAGGAGAACGGCCCGCCGATGCTCCGGGTCCGGCTCAGCGGCGCGCAGGCCCGGGCCTTCGCCAAACGCGCCTTGGACGTCGTGAACGCCGGCCGCCCCCCGTGCCCGCTGTGCAGCCTGCCGCTCGACCCGGAAGGACACGTATGCCCGCGCCAGAACGGATACCGCCGCGGGGCCTGACCGACGACCGGCTGATCACCCTGCTCGGCAAGGGGCGGCTCACGGTCCTCGGACAGGTCCGCGGGGCGTCCAACGCGGTGCTCTACTGCTCGGTCGCGTACGAGGGTGAGGAGGCGACGTGCGTCTACAAGCCGGTGGCGGGCGAGCAGCCCCTGTGGGACTTCCCCGACGGCACCCTCGCCCAGCGCGAGGTGGCCGCCTACGAGGTCTCCGAGGTCACGGGATGGGGCCTGGTGCCCCCGACCGTGCTCCGGGACGGCCCGTACGGCCAGGGCATGTGCCAGCTCTGGATCGAGGCGGCCCCGCAGGACGAGGACGACCCCGGGCTGCTCGCGCTCATCGAGGACGAGGAGCCGGGCGAGGGCTGGAAGCCCGTCGCCCTCGCCGAGGTGGCGGAGGGGAAGACGGCGCTGCTGGTGCACGCGGACGATCCGCGGCTGCGACGGCTCGCGGTGCTCGACGCCGTGATCAACAACGGCGACCGCAAGGGCGGTCATCTGCTGCCCGCGCCCGACGGCCGGCTGTACGGCATCGATCACGGTGTGACCTTCAACGCGGACGACAAGCTGCGCACACTGCTGTGGGGGTGGGCCGGGGAGCCGCTGACGGCGGAGGCCGTCGAGGTGCTGGACCGGCTGGCAGCGGAGCTGGAGCCGGGGGCCGCGCTGGTCACCCGGCTGGGCGAACTGATCACCGCCGCCGAGATCGAGGCCCTGCGGGCCCGGGTGGCGGCGCTGCGGGGCACGGGACTGCACCGTGAGCCGAGCGGCGAGTGGCCGGCCATCCCGTGGCCACCGGTGTGATCAAGCCCCCGTGACCGCCGCCGGGCCCCGGGAGCCGCCTGGGCATGCACCTTCCCGGCCGGGACACAAGAGTGCGTCTTCGGTCAGGATCACCCCTCCGGTTCGTATCCGGAAGCCGCGTCCGGTTACGCTCGTGGCATGCATGCCTGGCCCGCTTCTGAGGTCCCCGCCCTGCCTGGCAAGGGCCGCGACCTTCGGATCCACGACACCGCGACCGGCGGACGGATCACCCTTGACCCCGGTCCCGTCGCCCGCATCTATGTCTGCGGCATCACGCCGTACGACGCGACCCACATGGGTCATGCGGCGACCTACAACGCGTTCGACCTCGTTCAGCGCGTGTGGCTCGACACCAAGCGGCAGATTCACTATGTCCAGAACGTGACCGACGTGGACGACCCGCTACTGGAGCGGGCCGTGCGCGACGGACAGGACTGGACCGAGCTCGCCGAGCGCGAGACGGCCCTGTTCCGTGAGGACATGACTGCCCTGCGCATGCTCCCGCCGCAGCACTACATCGGAGCCGTCGAGGCGATACCCGGCATCGTGCCGCTCGTCGAACGGCTCCGGGACGCGGGCGCCGCCTACGAACTCGACGGCGATGTGTACTTCTCCGTCGACACCGACCCGCACTTCGGCGAGGTTTCCAACCTGGACGCCGACGCGATGCGCCTGCTCTCCGCCGAACGCGGCGGCGACCCGGACCGTCCGGGCAAGAAGAACCCGCTCGACCCGATGCTCTGGATGGCCGCCCGCGAGGGCGAGCCGAGCTGGGACGGGGCCTCGCTCGGCGCCGGCCGGCCCGGCTGGCACATCGAGTGCGTCGCCATCGCCCTGGACCACCTCGGCATGGGCTTCGACGTCCAGGGAGGCGGCTCCGACCTCGCCTTCCCGCACCACGAGATGGGCGCCTCGCACGCCCAGGTGCTGACCGGCGAGCATCCGTTCGCCCAGGCGTACGTGCACGCCGGCATGGTCGGCCTGGACGGCGCGAAGATGTCCAAGTCGAAGGGCAACCTGGTCTTCGTCTCGGCGCTGCGCCGCGACGGCGTGGACCCGGCGGCGATCCGCCTCGCCCTGCTCTCGCACCACTACCGCTCCGACTGGGAGTGGACCGACCAGGTGCTCGCCGACGCGGTGGCACGGCTCGCCCGGTGGCGCGCCGCCGTCTCCCGGCCCGACGGGCTGTCCGCCGACGCGCTGGTGCAGGAGGTCCGTGAGGCCCTCGCCGACGACCTGGACGCCCCGACGGCCCTGGCCGCCGTGGACCGCTGGGCGGAGCGGCAGACCGCCGAGGGCGGCACGGACGAGGGTGCTCCGGGTCTCGTCTCGCGCACTGTCGACGCCCTGCTCGGTGTCGCTCTGTAACTGCCCGCCGTACGACGTCCGTTCACCGGCCCCGAACTTCTTGATGAAGTTCGGGGCCGGTTCCGTTTTGTCCATGGTCAAATGCTCGATGCTGCGCTAAAAGCACTCTATGCAATCAACAACGCGCATCAGAGGGGCAGTAGTTGCAGCGCTGCTGGGCTTGCTCGCCGCGGTCTCCGGACCAGGCAGCGCACAGGCGGCGGAGCCGGCCGAACCGGTCGGCACGACGGTCGGGGACCTGACCGGCTTCACGGCCGACGGGCCCGTCTACCGGCTGAGCGCGGGCGCCGCGAAGGCCCGCGTCAGCTTCGTGTCCGAGGAGACCTTCCGTATCGAACTCGCCCCCGACGGCACGTTCGAGGACCCCGCGGGCGACGCCATCGTGCTGCCGCAGGGGGCTCCGCCCCGCACCCGGTGGAAGGAGCGGGCCGACCGCTACGACCTCTCCACGGGCGACGTCACCCTGCGTGTCTACAAGTCGCCTCTGCGGTTCGCCCTGTACCGGGCCGACGGCAGTCAGGTCTGGTCCGAGGCGAAGGGGCTGAGCTGGGACGGCGAGAAGACCACCCAGACCCTGGCCCGCGGCGCCGACGAGCAGTTCTACGGCGCCGGCATGCAGAACGGCCGCGGCAACACCTCGCACCGGGACAAGACCGTCGAGGTCGGCGTCGACTACGACTGGGACGACGGCGGGCACCCCAACTCGGTGCCGTTCTACCTCTCGACGGCCGGCTACGGGGTCTTCCGCAACACCTTCGCGCCGGGCACCTATGCCTTCACCGACCCGGTGAGCACCACCGAGCAGGAAAGCCGCTTCGACGCCTACTACTTCGCGGGTGACAGCGCCAAGGACGTCATCGGCCAGTACACGAAGCTGACCGGCAAGCCGTTCATGCCCCCGGTCTACGGACTGGAGATGGGCGACTCCGACTGCTACCTGCACAACGCCAACCGCGGTGAGCGCCGGACCCTGGACGCGCTGAAGGTCGCCGACGGCTATGCCGAGAACGACATGCCGAACGGCTGGATGCTCGTCAACGACGGCTACGGCTGCGGGTACGAGGACCTCGCAAAGACCGCGAAGGGGCTCCAGGACCGCGACATGGAGCTCGGCCTGTGGACCGAGGACGGCATCGACAAGATCGCCGACCAGGTCAAGGCCGGCCAGCGCGTGGCCAAGCTGGACGTGGCCTGGGTCGGCGAGGGCTACAAGTTCGCCCTCGACGGCTGCAAGGACGCGTACAAGGGCATCGAGGACAACAGCGACGCCCGCGGCTTCACCTACGCCCCCGAGAGCTGGTCGGGCGCGCAGCGCTGCGGTGTCCAGTGGTCCGGCGACCAGTACGGCACCTGGGACTACATCCGCTGGCAGATCCCGACCTACGCGGGCGCCACGATGTCCGGTCTCGCCTACACCACCGGTGACGTCGACGGCATCTTCGGCGGCAGCGCCAAGACGTACACCCGTGACCTCCAGTGGAAGATGTTCCTGGGCACCACGATGACCATGGACGGCTGGGCGGCCAGCGACAAGCAGCCCTTCCGCTACGGAGAGCCGTACACCTCGGTCAACCGCGACTACCTCAAGCTCAAGGAGTCGCTGCTGCCCTACCAGTACTCCTACGCCCACGAGGCGACGAAGACCGGTGTCGGCATGGTCCGCCCGCTGGCGCTGGAGTACCCGGACGACCCCAGGGCGGCGACGGACGCGGCGAAGTACGAGTTCATGTCGGGCGAGGACTTCCTCGTCGCCCCCGTCTACCAGGACAGCACCGAGCGCGACGGCATCTACCTGCCGAAGGGCACCTGGACCGACTACTGGAGCGGGCGGACATACCAGGGGCCGGTCACCGTCGACGACTACAGCGCTCCGCTCGACACGCTGCCGCTGTTCGTCAAGGGCGGTGCCGCTGTGCCGATGTGGCCGGGCATCCGTTCGTACAAGGACCGCACCGCCACCTCCGCGCTCGCGTGGGACATCTACCCGCAGGGCCGTTCCTCCTTCACGCTGTACGAGGACGACGGCGTGACCCGGCAGCACCGCGACGGCGCGTACGCCACCCAGCGGGCCGACGTCCGCGCACCTGCCGAGGGCGGGGGCGACGTCACCGTGGACATCGGTGCGAGCAAGGGGAAGTTCACCGGGAAGCAGGCCACCCGCCCGTACGAGTTCAGCGTGCACACCGGTTCCGCGCCCAGTGCGGTGAAGCTCTCCGGCAAGCTGCCCCGGCTGGACTCGGCCGCCGCGTACGCGGCCGCGAAGCAGGGCTGGTGGTACGACCGCGACGACCGCGGCGGTGTGGTGAAGATCAAGACCGCCCCGCTGTCCACCGGCAAGAAGTTCTCCGTGAAGCTGGAGAACACCAGTGCGATCGGCGGGCGTGACGCCGCCGCGGCAGCCGTCCTCTCCGCGCCCCAGGGGCAGGAGATCGGCGCGGGGGCCACGGGCACCGTCGCCGTCGACGTCACCGCGGGCTCGGCCGATGTCACGGACGCCGTGGTCTCGCTCGACGTCCCCGAGGGCTGGCGGTCCACTCCGGCTCCCGCCGTGGACCGGATCAGGGCCGGCACGACCCGGCGGGTCGAGGTGCGGGTCACCCCGGCGAAGGACGCGAAGGTGGGCGAGGCGCGGATCACCGCGCTCACGCGCTACCGCTCGGCGGGCGAGTCCCGCACGGCGCTCCAGCGCTTCGCCCCGGCCGTGATGCCGGCGCCGCCCACCGGTGAGGCCTGGGCGAGCGACCTGGAGTGGCTGACCTCCACCAACGGGTACGGGCCGGCGGAGCGCGACCGCAGCAACGGCGAATCGGGCGCCGCGGACGGACACCCGCTGACCCTGGCCGGGAAGGTGTACGAGAAGGGGATCGGCACCCATGCCGACTCCGACATCGAGGTCTACCTCGGCGGACAGTGCTCGAAGTTCACCGCCGACGCCGGGATCGACGACGAGATCAACGGCTACGGCGAAGTGGCGTTCTCCGTCGAGGCCGACGGCAAGGTGCTGTGGACCTCGCCCAAGGTGACCGGAGCGTCGGCGACGGTGCCGGTCGACGTGCCGCTCGACGGCGCGCGGCACGTGCGTCTGAAGGTCACGGACACCAACGGGTCCAAGACCGGCGACCACGGGGACTGGGGCGCGGCGCGCTTCGTCTGTTCCTGAATGCCGGAAGCGACGCAGGGGAGCCGGGCGGGTACGCACCCGCCCGGCTCCGCGCTGCCCGTCTCAGTCCTCGGAGGGATCGTCCGGGGAGCCGTCCGACGAATCCTCCGGTGGCTCCGGTGGCCCGCTGCTCGCGGTACCGCCGGCCGGCGGGGCACCCTTCCCGGGGCCGGTCTCGGGCCTGGACGGCTTCGGCGGCCGGGCCCGGCCGCTCGGCGGATCACGCAGGTACGAGCCGTCACCGCTCTCCGTGGCGTGCCCGCCCGGGGCCTGGGCGGGACCGGGGTCCCGGCGCCTCAGATAGCGCTCGAACTCCCGGGCGATGGCCTCACCGCTCGCCTCGGGCAGCTCCGCGGTGTCCCGGGCCTCCTCCAGCGTCTGTACGTACTCCGCCACTTCACTGTCCTCGGCGGCCAGCTGGTCGACGCCCAGCTGCCAGGCGCGTGCGTCCTCGGGCAGTTCACCCAGGGGAATGCGCAGCCCGATGAGGTCCTCCAGGCGGTTCAGCAGCGCCAGGGTGGCCTTCGGGTTGGGCGGCTGCGAGACGTAGTGCGGCACCGCCGCCCACAGACTCACCGCGGGCACACCCGCGTGCGTGCACGCCTCCTGGAGGATGCCGACGATGCCGGTCGGACCCTCGTACTTCGTCTCTTCCAGGTCCATGGTCCGTGCCAGATCCGGGTCGGACGTGACACCGCTGACCGGCACCGGCCGGGTGTGCGGGGTGTCGCCGAGCAGCGCACCGAGCACCACCACCATCTCGACGCCCAGTTCATGGGCGAAGCCCAGGATCTCGTTGCAGAACGAGCGCCAGCGCATCGACGGCTCGATGCCCCGCACCAGGACGAGGTCGCGGGGCTTGTCGCCGCCGATGCGGACCACGGAGAGCCGGGTGGTCGGCCAGGTGATCTTGCGCACCCCGCCGTCCAGCCAGACCGTCGGGCGGTTGACCTGGAAGTCGTAGTAGTCCTCGGCGTCCAGCGCCGCGAACACCTCGCCCTTCCACTCCCGGTCCAGGTGCGCGACCGCCGTGGAGGCGGCGTCACCTGCGTCGTTCCACCCCTCGAACGCGGCCACCATGACCGGGTCGATCAGCTCGGGAACGCCCTCGAGCTCGATCACCCAGGCCTCCTTCCGAAGTTCCCTTGCGTACGGAACAACCTTACGGCTTCCGGCCACTCCCGCCGAAGCCCTTGCACACCGTGGGACGAAGCCGGTCTGCCCGGGTGTGTCACCGGTCGAAGCCGAGCAAGCGGTGGCGTTATACATCCGAGCTGTGCGGGTCAGTTTCCGCTCAACCCTGGACGTTGGGGCCTTCAGGGCGCTATACATCGGATGACCAGAGCAGAGGTCCGATGTTATTTCCCCTGGGGGCGCACATGAGTCAGACCGTCACGGATTTCGAGGTCCACGACATCCGTTTTCCGACCTCGGAACAACTGGACGGTTCGGACGCCATGAACCCCGACCCCGACTACTCGGCCGCCTACGTCGTCCTGCGCACCGACGCCGCGGACGGTGACGACGGCCCTGTCGAGGGACATGGCTTCTGTTTCACCATCGGGCGCGGCAACGAGGTGATGGCCGCCGCCATCGAGGCGCTGCGGCCCTACCTGACCGGCCGTCCGGTGCCCCGGACCGCTGCCGACCTCGGCGAGCTGTACCGCGACCTCACCCACGACTCGCAACTGCGCTGGCTAGGCCCCGAGAAGGGCGTGATGCACATGGCGGCCGGCGCGGTCCTCAACGCCGCGTGGGACCTGGCGGCCAAGCACGCGGGGAGACCCGTCTGGGAGTTCCTGGCCGGGATGACGCCCGAGGAGCTCGTCTCCCTCGTCGACTTCCGGTACCTCACCGACGCCCTCACCCCCGAGGAGGCGCTCGCGATCCTGCGCGCCGCCGAGCCGGGCCGGGGCGAGCGCGCGGAGCGGCTGCGCGCCGAGGGATATCCGGCCTACACCACCTCGCCCGGCTGGCTCGGCTACTCCGACGACAAGCTGGTGCGGCTGGCGAAGGAGGCCGTCGCCGACGGCTTCACCCAGATCAAGCTGAAGGTCGGCGGCACCATCGGCGACGACGTCCGCAGGCTCTCGCTCGCCCGGGAGGCCGTCGGCACCGACGTACGGATCGCCGTCGACGCCAACCAGCGCTGGGACGTCGCCGACGCGGTGGAGTGGATGACCGCGCTCGCGCCGTACGACCCGCACTGGATCGAGGAGCCGACCAGCCCCGACGACGTCCTCGGCCACGCGGCCGTGCGCGCCGGCCAGCCGGTCAAGGTCGCCACCGGCGAACACGTCGCCAACCGCGTCGTGTTCAAGCAGCTGCTCCAGGCCGGAGCGGTGGACTTCGTCCAGATCGACGCGGCACGCGTCGCCGGCGTCAACGAGAACCTGGCGATCCTGCTGCTCGCCGCCAAGTTCGGCGTGCCCGTCTGCCCGCACGCGGGCGGTGTCGGACTGTGCGAGCTGGTCCAGCACCTGTCGATGTTCGACTACGTGGCGGTCTCCGGCACCTGGGAGGACCGGGTGATCGAGTACGTCGACCACCTCCACGAACACTTCGTCGACCCCACCGTGATCGAGTCCGGGCGCTACACCGCTCCGGCGGCGCCGGGCTTCTCCGCCCGGATGCACCCCGAGTCGATCGCCGCACACCGCTACCCGGAGGGCCCCGTATGGCAGGCCCGCCGCACCGATGAGGAGGACGGCCGATGACCGGCACACACGACTTCGAGGGAATGAACGCTCTGGTGACGGGCGGCGCCTCCGGCATCGGGGCCGCCGTCGCGACCATGCTGCTGGAGCGCGGCGCCCGCGTCGCGGTCCTCGACCGGGAGACGGCAGGGGCGCCCGAGGGCGTCCTCGCCGTCACGGCGGACGTCACCGACAACGCCGCCGTCCGCGAGGGTGTGGACCGCGCCGCCGCGGAATTCGGTTCCCTGCACACGCTCGTGTCCAACGCGGGCATCGGCTCCATCGGCAGCGTGGAGGACAACGACGACGACGAGTGGACCCGGGTCCTGGACATCAACGTCCTCGGCATGGTCCGCACCGCCCGGCACGCCCTGCCGCACCTGCGCAGGGCCGCCGCCGAGCGCCCCGGCGCCGTATCGATCACCCACACCTGCTCCATCGCCGCGACCGCGGGGCTGCCCCAGCGCGCCCTGTACAGCGCGAGCAAAGGCGCCGTCCTCTCCCTGACACTGGCGATGGCCGCCGACCACGTCCGCGAGGGCGTCCGCGTCAACTGCGTCAACCCGGGCACCGCGGACACCCCGTGGATCGGCCGGCTGCTCGGCCGCGCCGATGACCCGGCCGCCGAACGCGCGGCCCTCAACGCCCGGCAGCCGCTGGGCCGGCTGGTCTCCGCCGACGAGGTGGCCGCAGCGATCCTCTACCTCGCCAGTCCGGCCGCGGCCTCCGTGACGGGCACGGCACTGGCCGTCGACGGCGGCATGCAGGGACTGCGCCTGCGCCCCGCCGACAGCTGAAACCGGGACGCGCGGTCCGCACCGGAGGGCCGGGACCGCACCTCTCGCAGCACGCACCCCCGCAACGCCATCAGATCCTTCGAGCCGCTACTCCACAAAGGAACGGGACACCAATGAGAGTGCGTACGACGAGTGCGGCGGCCTGCGCCGTACTGCTGGCCGTCACTGCCCTCGCGGGCTGCAACCGCGAATCGTCGGACAGCGGCGCGGGCAGCGAGAAGGTCGGCATCGACCTGCCGCGCAGCGACAGCGACTTCTGGAACTCCTACCAGACCTACGTCGAGAAGGGGGTGAAGGACGGCGAGGTGAAGGCACTGCCGCTGACCAACTCCCAGAACGACATCGGCAAGCTCGTCGCCAACGTCCAGACCTTCGCCGACCAGGGCGCCAAGGCGGTGGTGATGGCCCCGCAGGACACGGGCGCGATCACCGAGTCGCTCAACACGCTGAACGAGAAGAAGATCCCCGTCATCAGCGTCGACACCCGCCCCGACAAGGGCGACATCTACATGGTGGTGCGGGCCGACAACAAGGCGTACGGGACGAACGCCTGCAAGTACCTCGGCGAGCAGCTGAAGGGCAAGGGCAAGGTCGTCGAGTTCCAGGGCGACCTGTCCTCCATCAACGGCCGTGACCGGTCCGAGGCCTTCAAGGCCTGCATGGACAAGGACTTCCCCGGCATCGAGGTCTTCGAGCTGGCCACCGAGTGGAAGGGCGACGTCGCGTCCGCCAAGCTCCAGTCCACCCTGGCCGCGCACCCCGACATCAACGGCATCTACATGCAGGCGGGCGGCGTCTTCCTCCAGCCCACCCTCGCGCTGCTGGAACAGAAGAAGCTGCTGAAGCCGGCCGGTACCCCGGGCCACATCACGATCATCTCCAACGACGGCATTCCGGAGGAGTTCGACGCGATCAAGGCCGGGAAGATCGACGCGACGATCTCCCAGCCCGCCGACCTGTACGCGAAGTACGCGCTGTACTACGCCAAGGCGGCCCTGGAGGGCAAGACCTTCAAGGAGGGCCCCACCGACCACGACTCGAACATCATCAAGATCCCGAACGGCTTCGAGGACCAGCTCCCCGCGCCGCTGGTGACGAAGGACAACGTCGACGACCCGAAGCTGTGGGCCAACCAGCTGGAGAAGAAGAGCTAGTCATGGACCAGGGACCACCACCTGCCGTACAGGCGGAAGGCGTCGTCAAGCGCTTCGGGCCGACCGTGGCGCTCGACGGGGTGAAGCTCACGGTGCGCCCCGGTGAGTCGCACGCACTCGTCGGACGCAATGGCGCGGGCAAGTCGACGCTGGTCAGCGTACTGACCGGACTCCACAAGGCGGACGCGGGCACCGTCACGTTCGGCGGGGAGCCCGCGCCCGCCTTCGGGGACACCAAGGCCTGGCAGTCGAGGGTCGCCTGCGTCTACCAGAAATCGATGGTCGTCCCCGACCTGACCGTCGCGGAGAACCTCTTCCTCAACCGGTTCGACGAGAATTCCCGCTGGATCAGCTGGGGAAGGCTGCGCAGACGCGCCGAGCGGCTCCTCGCCGACTACGGAGTGCAGGTCGACCCGAACACCCGGGCGCGCGACCTCGCCGTGGAGCAGCGGCAGTTCGTCGAGATCGCCCGGGCGCTGTCCTTCGGCGCCCGGCTGATCATCCTCGACGAGCCGACCGCACAGCTCGACGCCCGCGGTATCGGGCGGCTCTTCGACAAGCTCCGGGAACTGCAGGAGCAGGGAGTGGCGTTCCTCTTCATCTCCCACCACCTGCAGGAGGTGTACGAGCTGTGCACGGCGGTCACCGTCTACCGGGACGCCCGCCACGTCATGACCGCCCCGGTGGCCGACGTCACGAAGGACGACCTGGTGTCGGCGATGACGGGGGAGAAGTCCGACGGCGCCGTCGCCTGGCACGCGTCCCGCGCGGCCACGCCACCCGACCTGTCCACGGAGCCCGTTCTGCGTACGCAAGGCCTCAACCTGGACGGCTGGTTCGAACCCCTGGACCTCCAGGTGCGCCCCGGTGAGGTGCTCGGCCTCGCCGGTTCCGCGGCCAGCGGCAACACCGCACTGGGCGAGGTGCTGGCGGGCATGCGCAAGGCGGACGGCGGCACCGTCCGGGTGCACGGCACGACCGTGCGTGCGGGAAGCGTGCCGCACGCGCTGGATGCCGGCATCGGCTACATCCCCGAGGACCGGCACGACCAGGGCCTCGTCCTCGGGCGCAGCGTCGCCGAGAACGCCACCCTCACGGTGACCGACCAGCTCGGCCCGTGGGGGACCGTACTGCCCTCCCGGACCCGGGAGTTCGCCCGGGCCATGATCAGCTCGCTGGACATCAAGACCCAGGGGCCCGAGCAGGCCGTCTCCGGGCTCTCCGGCGGCAACCAGCAGAAGGTGGTGGTCGCCCGCGCGCTGGCCCGCAAGCCCAGCGTGCTGGTGGCGGTCCGGCCCACCGCGGGTGTGGACATCAAGTCCAAGGACTCGCTGCTCGGGGTCGTACGGCAGGTCGCCGACGAGGGCAACGCGGCGGTGATCATCTCCGACGAGCTGGAAGACCTACGGGTCTGTGACCGCGTACTCGCCCTGTTCCACGGGCGTGTGGTCGCGACATTCGCAAGCGGGTGGGCCGACGGAGAACTCGTCGCCGCCATGGAAGGTGTGGGGGAAAGGCAATGACCGGCACGGTGAGGCCCCCGGCGGCCGAAGAGATCGAGAGCGCGCTGAAGGGCCCGCTCGCGGGCGACGGCCCGCTGAACCGGCTGAAGCTGATCCGGTGGGGCGACTTCTCGCTGGTGCCGGTGATCCTGGTGGTGATGCTCATCGGGTTCATCGTCTCGCCGGTGTTCCTGACGTCGGAAAACCTGATCAACGTCGTCCAGCAGTCCTCCGAGCTCAGCCTGCTCGTGCTGGCTCAGGCCTTCATCCTGATCTGCGGACGGATGGACCTGTCGCTGGAGTCGACGATCGGCATCGCACCGGTCATCGCGCTGTGGCTGGTCCTGCCCGCCGACAGCGATCGATTCGCGGGTGTGGGGGTGATGCCCGGCTGGATGGCGATCCCGCTCTGCCTCCTCGCCGGAATGGCGATCGGCGCGTTCAACGGCTTCCTGATGCTGAAGCTGCGGGTCAACGGTTTCATCGCGACGCTCGGCATGCTGATGATGCTGCGCGGTCTTCACAACGGCATCTCCGAGGGCAAGTCGATCATCGACGTCCCGCCCTCCTTCAGGTACCTGGGCAAGGCCTCCTGGTTCGGAGCTCCGGCGGCTGTCTGGATCTGCCTGGTGCTGTTCGCCGTCGGCGGTGCGGCGCTGGCCTGGACGCGCCACGGGCGCTCGCTCTACGCGATCGGCGGCAATCCTGAGGCGGCACGGGCCGCCGGCATCCGGGTCGACCGGATCACCTGGATCGTCCTGGCGGTCGGCGGGCTGCTCGCGGCCTTCGCGGGCATCCTCTACACCGGTCACTACGGATCGGTCGGGGCCACGCAGGGCAAGGACATGATCTTCGAGGTCATGGCGGCGGCCGTGATCGGCGGAATCGGTCTGAAGGGAGGCCGCGGCACCATCTTCGGCGCGCTCACCGGCGTACTCACCCTCCGGCTGGTCGTCAACGTGATGACCCTGGCCGGTGTTCCGGGCCAGTGGGAGAAGTTCCTCAACGGAGCCATCATCATCATCGCCCTGGTCGCCTCGCGCTACGCGAGCCGCGAGGAACAGGACTGAGAACGGGGGCGCCCACAGACGCCGGACGGGCTGAATCTGCCCGTCCGGCGTCTGAGGACCGGAGCCCCGGCCCCACCTCCGCGGCTAGAGCGTCGACCGCAGCCACTGCTCGACACTCGCCACATGCGCCGTCGCCCACGCCCGCGCGGCCTCCGCGTCGCGGTCCCGCAGCGCCGAGACGATCGCCCGGTGCTCGTGGAGCGTGCGGCTCACCGCGTCCTCCTGGGTCAGACCGCGCCACACCCGCGCCCGGGTCGTCGGGCCAGACAGCCCGTCGAGCAGAGAGCACAGCACCGAGTTGCCGGACGACTGCACGATGCCGCGGTGGAACTCCAGATCGCAGGCCACCAGTTCCTCGACCGACGGGCGCTCGCCCAGCGCGTCCAGCTGGGCGCTCAGCGCGTCCAGCTGCTCCTCACTGATCCGGCTCGCCGCCATCGCGGTCGCGGCCGGCTCCAGGATCCGGCGGACCGCCAGGAACTCCAGCACCGTGTCGTCGCGGTGGAAGTCCACCACGAAACTCAGCGCCTCCAGCAACAGCTGCGGATCGAGACTGGTGACGTAGGTGCCGTCGCCCTGGCGCACATCGAGAATGCGGATCAGCGACAGGGCGCGCACCGCCTCCCGCAGCGAGTTGCGGGACAGACCGAGCTCCGCGGCGAGTTCGCTCTCCTTGGGGAGACGATCGCCGGGCCGTAGCGCACCCGAGACGATCATTTCCTTGATCTTCTCGATGGCCTCGTCAGTGACAGCCATGGGCGACCTCCAGACATCCGATGTATCGCACCATTATGCGTTGCCGCCGACGGCCGGCGCGCCCTTCGGCCCGAGCGGTGCGAACAAGCCACGCCGATTCGCCCGGATCCGTACGGAGTAGTCCTGAACGGCCCTGCGGTGAACCGGCACCCGCACCGCGAAAAGAGGGGGCGGCGTCCATGGACGCCGCCCCCTCCCCGATGGCTCAGCTCCTGCGGTCGTCCAGCATCGACTCGACGCCGGCCCGGATGTCGTCCGTCGCCAGGCCCCGGATCGTCAGCGTCGTCCGGCGACGCAGCACGTCGTCCGCGGTCTCGGCCCACTCGTGGTCGCGCGCGTAGGCGACCTGCGCCCAGATCTCCGGCGCGTCGGGGTGGATGCGCCGGCCGAGCTCCGGGTTCTCGTTGGCCAGCCGGGCGATGTCGAAGGACAGCGAACCGTAGTGCGTGGCCAGGTGCCGTGCCGTGTCGGCCGCCATCCGCGGACCCGGCGTACCGCCGTCGACCAGCAGCCGGTGCGCCACCGCGTTGGGGTTGGCGATCCCGGGCAGCGGAAGCTTCCTCGGCAGCCGGGCCATCGGCTCCATGTCCTCGGCCAGGGGGTGCCCGGGCAGCGCGGCCAGCTTGTTCATCACCGTACGGCCGATGTGGCGGAACGTCGTCCACTTGCCGCCCGCGACCGACAGCATCCCGCCGCGGCCCTCGGTCACCACCGTCTCGCGCTTGGCCTTGGAGGTGTCACCGGGCCCGCCCGGCAGCACCCGCAGACCCGCGAAGGAGTACGTGATCAGATCACGCGACAGCTGCTGGTCCCTGACCGAGAACGCCGCCTCGTCCAGGATCTGCGCGGTGTCCTTCTCGGTCACCGCGACATCCGCCGGGTCGCCCTCGTACTCCTCGTCCGTCGTGCCGAGCAGCAGCATGTCCTCCCACGGCAGGGCGAACGTGATGCGGTACTTGTCGATGGGCGTGGCCAGCGCGGCCTTCCACGGGCGGGTGCGCTTGAGCACCAGGTGCGCCCCCTTGGACAGACGTATCGAAGGCGCCGCGTTCGGGTCCTCCATCTTCCGCAGGTGGTCGACCCACGGACCGGTGGCGTTCAGCACCAGCCGGGCGGTCACACCGAACTCGGGGCCGTCCTGACGGTCCTGGAGGTCGGCGCCCGTCACCCTGCCCTTGGTGAACCGCAGCCCGGTCACCGCCGCGTGGTTGAGGACGGTCGCGCCCGCCTCGACGGCCGCGCGGACCGTCATCAGCGCCATCCGCGCGTCGTTCATCTGGTCGTCGCCGTACACCGCGACGGCCTTCAGGTTGTCCGTACGCAGCTCGGGCACATCGCGCCGGGCCTTCGCCGGGCTGATCACGTGACCGACGCCGTCCCCGAAGGCGGACAGCGCCGAGTAGGCGAACACACCCGCGCCCAGCTTCGCCGCGCCGTGCGGCCCGCCCTTGTACACGGGGAGGTAGAAGGTGAGCGGGTTGGCCAGGTGGGGGGCCACCTGACGCGATACCGCACGGCGCTCGAAGTGGTTCTCCGCGACCAGCTTCACCGCACCGGTCTGCAGGTAGCGCAGACCGCCGTGGAGCAGCTTGGAGGAGGCGGAGGAGGTGGCGCCGGCGAAGTCGCCCGCGTCCACCAGGGCCACCCGCAGCCCGGACTGCGCGGCGTGCCAGGCGGTGGAGATGCCCAGGATGCCGCCACCGATCACCAGGAGGTCGTACGTCGCCTTGGAAAGCTGCTCCCGTGTCTCGGCGCGGCTCGGAAGGGAGCCGGAGGCCGGGTGCGTCCCGAGGGCGGGGACGCTCTGCAGGGTGGTCATGGTGTCTACTCCTCGTCGTCCAGCCAGCCCATGGTCCGTTCCACGGCCTTGAGCCAGCTCTTGTACTCGCGGTCGCGGGTGTCCGCGTCCATGCGGGGGGTCCACTCGGCGGCCCGGCGCCAGTTGGCGCGCAGCGCGTCGGTGTCGGGCCAGAAGCCGACGGCCAGGCCGGCGGCGTAGGCGGCGCCGAGGCAGGTGGTCTCGGCGACCATCGGGCGCACCACGGGGGCGTCCAGGAAGTCGGCGAGCGTCTGCATCAGCAGGTTGTTGGAGGTCATGCCGCCGTCGACCTTGAGCGCGGTCAGCTCGACGCCGGAGTCCTTGGTCATGGCGTCGCTGATCTCGCGGGTCTGCCAGGCCGTGGCCTCCAGTACGGCACGGGCGATGTGCGCCTTGGTGACGTAGCGGGTGAGGCCGGCGATGACGCCGCGGGCGTCGGGGCGCCAGTACGGGGCGAAGAGGCCGGAGAACGCCGGCACGAAGTACGCGCCGCCGTTGTCCTCGACCGACGAGGCCAGGGTCTCGATCTCGGCCGCGGACTGGATCAGGCCCATCTGGTCGCGCATCCACTGCACCAGCGAACCGGTGACGGCGATCGAGCCCTCCAGGGCGTAGACCGGCTTCTTGTCGCCGATCTGGTAGCCGACCGTGGTCAGCAGCCCGTTGTAGGAGTTGACGGGCGTCTCGCCGGTGTTCATCAGCATGAAGGTGCCGGTGCCGTACGTGGACTTGGCCTCGCCCTCGGCGAAACACGTCTGGCCGAACAGCGCGGCCTGCTGGTCACCGAGCGCGGAGGCGACCGGTACACCGTCGAGCACGCCTCCCTTGGCGTGGCCGTACACCTCGGCCGAGGACCGGATCTCGGGCAGCAGCGCCGCCGGGATGTCCATGGAGGTGAGGATCTTGTCGTCCCACGCCATGCGGTGCAGGTTCATCAGGAGCGTGCGCGAGGCGTTGGTGACGTCGGTGACGTGGACGCCGCCCTCGGTGCCGCCGGTCAGGTTCCAGATGACCCAGGAGTCCATGGTGCCGAAGAGGATGTCGCCGCGCTCGGCGCGCTCGCGCAGGCCCTCGACGTTGTCGAGCAGCCAGCGGACCTTGGGACCGGCGAAGTACGAGGCGAGCGGCAGCCCGGTCTCGCGGCGGAAGCGGTCCTGGCCCACGTTGCGGCCGAGCTCCTTGCAGAGCGCGTCGGTGCGGGTGTCCTGCCAGACGAGGGCGTTGTGGACGGGCTCGCCGGTGTGCTTGTCCCAGAGCAGGGTGGTCTCGCGCTGGTTGGTGATGCCGATCGCCTTCACGTCGGCGGCGGTGATGCCGGCCTTGACGATGGCGCTCGCCACGACCTCCTGGACGTTCTCCCAGATCTCGGTCGCGTCGTGCTCGACCCAGCCCGGCTTCGGGAAGATCTGCTCGTGCTCCTTCTGGTCGACGGAGACGATCCGGCCGTCCTTGTCGAAGACGATGCAGCGGCTGGAGGTGGTGCCCTGGTCGATGGCCGCGATGAACGGCCCGGTGCCGTGGGTGCCGGTGGTGTGTGCGTCGGTCACGGTGTGCTCCCGGAAGTCTGGGTGGTCTTGGGGGTGACGGCTCTGGGCCCTGTGGCTCACGCGAAGGCGAGGTTGTAGAGCCCGCCCGCGAGCGCGCCGCCGATGAGCGGTCCGACGACGGGGACCCAGGCGTAGCCCCAGTCGGATCCGCCCTTGTTCGGCAGCGGAAGCAGCGCGTGCACGATACGCGGACCGAGGTCGCGAACCGGGTTGATCGCGTAACCCGTCGGGCCGCCGAGCGAGAGACCGATGGAGACGACCACCAGAGCGGTGATCAGGGCGCCGAGCGTGCCGAGGCCGTTGCCGTCGTTGTTGAGGCCCTGCGTGAGGATGGCCAGGACCAGCACGACCGTGGCGATGATCTCGGTGACGACGTTCTGTACGGCGTTGCGGATCTCGGGACCCGTGGTGAAGATGCCGAGCACCGGTCCCGCCTTGGGGGCCGCGGCCTTGTCGACCATGCCCTCGTCACCCGTATGGGCGCTCAGGATCTCCGGATCTGTGAGATGGGCCCGGAACTGTCCGTAGTAGACCAGCCAGACCAGCACGGCGCCGATCATCGCGCCGAGGAGCTCGGAGGCGAGGTAGAGCGGTACGTCGCTCCACTTGGTGCCGCCCTCGATCGCCAGACCGATGGTGACGGCCGGGTTGAGGTGCGCGCCGGATACGCCGCCGGCCAGATAGGCGCCGGTCAGCACGGCGAAGCCCCACCCGAAGGTGACGGCGAGCCAGCCGGCGTCCCGTGCCTTCGAGCGCTTGAGCGTGACGGCGGCGCAGACACCGCCGCCGAGCAGGATGAGTACGGCGGTACCTATGGTCTCGCCGATGAAGATGTCGGAGCTGGACACCCGCGACTCCTTTGTCCTTCGTCCAGGGAAGCCGAACCCCGGGTCCCTCCGGTGGTCCGCGCCCTCATGTGAGGGCGTTGCCGGCCTTGGCTCTGTCACACCCTAACGCGAATTTCCGTTAGGCGTTCGACAATGCCGACCGGTGAACGGCAGTGTTTCCCCCCGGTGAATGAGGCGTCAAGGGTTGTGTGTTCTATAACTCGATCGTTACCGACGCTCCCGCGGGGAGCTCAGAAGCGCCTGGCGCCCAGATCCCGGGAGACCGCGCGGGCGCAGTCCCGTACCGCCGCCACCAGCTCGGGCCGCAGCTCGCCGTCCGCGCACACCCGCTCCACCGCTCCGGTCACGGCCACGGCTCCCACCGGCATCCGGCGCCGGTCGTGGATCGGGGCGGCCACCGCGGCCACGCCCTCCCAGGTCTCCTCCACGTCGGCCGCCCAGCCCCGCGCCCGGATCAGGTCGAGCATCGACTCGAACTCCTCCGGATCGGTGACGGTGCGGGGTGTGAAGGACTGCCGCTCCGCCTCCATGGCCTCCGTGTGGGCCACCGGGTCGTAGGCCGACAGGACCTTGCCCAGGGCCGTGGAGTGCAGCGGCTGCATGGCCCCGACCTCCAGGACCTGGCGGCTGTCGTCGGGCCGGAAGACGTGGTGGACGATCAGGACGCCCTGCTGGTGCAGGACGCCGAGGTGGGTGCTCTCGCCGCTGGACCGGGCCAGGTCGTCCGTCCAGACCAGCGCGCGGGCCCGCAGTTCGTGGACGTCCAGATAGCTGTTGCCCAGGCGCAGCAGCTCGGCCCCCAGCTGGTAGCGGCCGGACGCTTCGTCCTGCTCGACGAAGCCCTCGTGCTGGAGCGTGCGCAGGATGCCGTGCGCGGTGCCCTTGGCCAGGCCCAGGGAGGAGGCGATGTCGGACAGTCCCAGCCGCCGCTCGCCGCCCGCCAGCAGACGCAGCATCGCGGCTGCCCGCTCCAGCGACTGGATGTTCTTGGCCATCGCGCCGTACTCCTCCACCTCGGTTCGACAATGCTGAACAGTATCGGTCCATGCCGACCCGTGCTTGATCGCAGGGGAATTCTGCGGCACGCCGACAGCCCGGACGACCGCCTGAACAGCATGCGGTCCGATTCGTGGGACAGAGTGACGCCCCGGGACGCCGCCCGGCTACCCTGGCCGGGTGCGCCTTCCGCCGAAGCCGCAAAGCCGACAGCCGTCGCATTCCAGGGAGTACATCCATGGCCTCGTCGCCGACCCCTTCCGCCGACAGCCGGAACCGAGCCGCAGCCCTCCGTGAGGCGCTCGCCACCCGAGTCGTGGTGGCCGACGGTGCCATGGGCACCATGCTCCAGGCACAGGACCCCACGCTCGAGGACTTCGAGAACCTCGAAGGCTGCAACGAGATCCTGAACCTCACGCGCCCCGACATCGTGCGTTCCGTGCACGAGGAGTACTTCGCCGTCGGCGTGGACTGCGTGGAGACCAACACCTTCGGTGCGAACCACTCGGCGGCCAACGAATACGAGATCGCCGACCGGATCGTCGAACTGTCAGAGGCGGGCGCCCGCATCGCCCGCGAGGTCGCCGACGAGTTCACCGCGAAGGACGGCCGCCAGCGCTGGGTCCTGGGCTCGGTGGGGCCCGGCACCAAACTGCCCTCGCTCGGCCACATCGCGTACGACGTGCTGCGGGACGGATACCAGCAGAACGCCGAGGGCCTGCTCGCCGGCGGCGCGGACGCCCTGATCGTGGAGACCACGCAGGACCTGCTGCAGACCAAGTCCAGCCTCATCGGCGCGCGCCGGGCGATGGACGCCCTGGGCATCGACGTGCCGCTGATCTGCTCGCTCGCCTTCGAGACGACCGGCGTCATGCTGCTCGGCTCGGAGATCGGCGCCGCGCTGACAGCCCTGGAGCCGCTGGGCATCGACCTGATCGGGCTGAACTGCTCGACGGGCCCGGCCGAGATGAGCGAGCACCTGCGCTATCTGGCCCAGCACTCGCGTACACCGCTGATGTGCATGCCGAACGCGGGCCTGCCCGTGCTGACCAAGGATGGCGCGCACTTCCCGCTCGGCCCCGAGGGGCTGGCGGACGCGCAGGAAACCTTCGTCACCGACTACGGCCTGTCCCTGATCGGCGGCTGCTGCGGTACGACGCCCGAGCACCTGCGCCAGGTCGTCGAGCGAGCCCGCGCCCTCACCCCCGCGGTCCGCGACCCACGCCCCGAGCCCGGCGCGGCCTCGCTCTACCAGACCGTGCCGTTCCGCCAGGACACCTCGTACCTCGCGATCGGTGAGCGTACGAACGCCAACGGGTCGAAGAAGTTCCGCGAGGCCATGCTGGAGGCCCGCTGGGACGACTGCGTCGAGATGGCCCGCGACCAGATCCGCGAGGGCGCGCACATGCTCGACCTCTGTGTCGACTACGTCGGCCGCGACGGGGTCGCCGACATGAAGGAGCTGGCAGGACGGTTCGCCACGGCCTCCACCCTGCCGATCGTGCTGGACTCCACCGAGCTGCCCGTGCTGCGGGCCGGTCTGGAGAAGCTCGGCGGGCGCGCGGTACTCAACTCGGTGAACTACGAGGACGGCGACGGCCCCGAGTCGCGCTTCGTCCAGGTCACCCGGCTCGCCGCCGAGCACGGTGCCGCGCTGATCGCCCTGACGATCGACGAGGAGGGCCAGGCCCGCACCGCCGAGCACAAGGTCGCGATCGCCGAGCGGCTGATCGCGGACCTCACCGGTAACTGGGGCATCCACGAGTCGGACATCCTCATCGACTGCCTCACCTTCACCATCTGCACCGGGCAGGAGGAGTCCCGCAAGGACGGCATCGCCACCATCGAGGCGATCCGCGAGCTGAAGAAGCGCCACCCCGACGTCCAGACCACTCTCGGCCTCTCCAACATCTCCTTCGGTCTCAACCCGGCCGCCCGCGTCGTCCTGAACTCCGTCTTCCTCGACGAGTGCGTCAAGGCCGGTCTCGACTCCGCGATCGTGCACGCGTCGAAGATCCTCCCGATCGCCCGGCTGGACGAGGAGCAGGTCAAGGTCGCCCACGACCTGGTCTACGACCGCCGCGCCGAGGGCTACGACCCGTTGCAGCGGCTCATGGAGCTGTTCGAGGGCGTCAACATGAAGTCGATGAAGGAGGGCAAGGCCGAGGAACTCCTCGCCCTGCCGCTCGACGAGCGCCTCCAGCGCAGGATCATCGACGGCGAGAAGAAGGGGCTGGAGGCCGACCTCGACGAGGCCCTGCAGACCCGTCCCGCGCTCGACATCGTCAACGACACCCTGCTGGAAGGCATGAAGGTCGTCGGCGAGCTGTTCGGCTCCGGCCAGATGCAGCTGCCGTTCGTCCTCCAGTCCGCCGAGGTGATGAAGACCGCGGTGGCCCACCTGGAACCGCACATGGAGAAGTCCGACGCCGAGGGCAAGGGCACCATCGTGCTGGCCACCGTCCGCGGCGACGTCCACGACATCGGCAAGAACCTCGTCGACATCATCCTGTCGAACAACGGCTACAACGTCGTCAACATCGGCATCAAGCAGCCCGTCTCCGCGATCCTGGAAGCCGCCGACGAGCACAAGGCCGACGTCATCGGCATGTCCGGCCTTCTGGTCAAGTCGACCGTGATCATGAAGGAGAACCTCCAGGAGCTCAACCAGCGCAAGCTGGCCGCGGAGTACCCGGTCATCCTGGGCGGGGCCGCCCTGACCCGCGCCTACGTCGAACAGGACCTCCACGAGATCTACGAGGGCGAGGTCCGTTACGCCCGCGACGCCTTCGAGGGCCTGCGCCTCATGGACGCGCTCATCGGGGTCAAGCGTGGTGTTCCGGGTGCCGTCCTCCCCGAGCTCAAGCAGCGCCGTGTGCCCAAGCGCGACACGGCCGTGCTCGAGGTCGAGGAGCCGGAGGAGGGCGTGCGCTCCGACGTCTCCGTCGACAACCCCGTCCCCACCCCGCCGTTCTGGGGGAGCCGCGTGGTCAAGGGCATCCAGCTCAAGGAGTACGCCTCCTGGCTCGACGAGGGCGCCCTCTTCAAGGGCCAGTGGGGCCTCAAGCAGGCGCGGGCCGGTGACGGACCGACCTACGAGGAGCTCGTCGAGACCGAGGGCCGCCCGCACCTGCGCGGCTGGCTCGACAAGCTCCACACCGAGAACCTCCTCGAAGCGGCCGTCGTCTACGGCTACTACCCCTGCGTCTCCAAGGGCGACGACCTGATCCTGCTCCACGAGGACGGCTCGGAGCGCACCCGCTTCACCTTCCCGCGCCAGCGCCGCGGCCGCCGTCTGTGCCTGGCGGACTTCTTCCGCCCGGAGGAGTCGGGGGAGACCGACGTCATCGGCCTCCAGGTGGTGACCGTCGGCTCGAAGATCGGCGGCGAGACCGCCAAGCTCTTCGAGGCCAACTCCTACCGCGACTACCTGGAGTTGCACGGCCTGTCCGTCCAGCTCGCCGAGGCACTCGCCGAGTACTGGCACGCCCGCGTCCGCTCCGAGCTCGGCTTCGCGGGCGACGACCCGGCCGACGTCGAGGACATGTTCGCCCTCAAGTACCGCGGTGCCCGCTTCTCCCTCGGCTACGGAGCGTGCCCGGACCTCGAGGACCGGGCGAAGATCGCCGACCTGCTCCAGCCCGAGCGGATCGGCGTCCACCTCTCCGAGGAGTTCCAGCTCCACCCCGAGCAGTCCACCGACGCGATCGTCATCCACCACCCG
The DNA here is from genome assembly GCF_042871565.1 of Streptomyces sp. NPDC005775. NCBI lineage: Bacteria > Bacillati > Actinomycetota > Actinomycetes > Kitasatosporales > Streptomycetaceae > Streptomyces > Streptomyces sp. NPDC005775. The sequence continues at coordinate 181,672 of NZ_JBIAIU010000017.1, forward strand.
GAAGCGAAGTACTTCAACGCGCGGTAAGGCTCCGTTCGACGCGCGGTAGCCGCGCGAGTCGTACACTGGTCGGTCCAGTGCAGGCCGGTCGCCCTCCCTCCGGGAAAGGCGGCCGGCCTTCTCGCCCCCATGGAAGGTGTGCCGGATGACCAGTACGATCCCCGCGTCCCCGACCCGTACGGCCGAGGGCGGAGCCCTGCAGGCCGTCTTTCTCGACATGGACGGCACCCTGGTCGACACCGAGGGCTTCTGGTGGGACGCCGAGGTGTCGGTCTTCGCCGATCTGGGGCACCGGCTGGACGAGGCGTGGAAGGACGTCGTCGTCGGCGGCCCGATGACGCGCAGTGCCGGATACCTCATGGATGTGACCGGCGCGGACGTCACCCTCGACGAACTGACCGTGCTGCTCAACGACCGCTTCGAGAAGCGCATCGCCGACGGAGTGCCGCTGATGCCGGGCGCGGCTCGGCTGCTCGCCGAACTCGCGAGACACGAGGTGCCCACCGCCCTCGTCTCCGCCTCGCACCGCCGGATCATCGACCGGGTCCTGGACTCGGTGGGGCGCCACCACTTCGCGCTCACGGTCGCGGGCGACGAGGTCTCCCGTACGAAGCCCCACCCGGAGCCGTACCTCACGGCCGCGCGGGGCTTCGGGGCCGACCCCAGGCTCTGTGCCGTCATCGAGGACACCGCGACCGGTGTGGCCGCCGCGGAGGCCGCTGGATGCCGGGTGGTCGCCGTGCCGTCCGTGGCGCCGATCGCGCCGGCCGACGGCCGGGTGGTCGTCGGTTCGCTCGAAGAAGTCGATCTCGCATTCCTCAGGGGTCTGGTCACCGGTATGCGGTGATCCGCGTACCGAGAGTATTTCTGTGAATGAATGGAAAAACTCTCGCGAAAGGCCGTGCTTTTTATGTCGCCCCCCGATGGTGACAAGTCGGGTACATGTCAATGCGTGGAGATGTCCACCGCGTGAGCTTGCTCACTCATTCGGTGATCGAAGAGACCTCGAAATCCACCGCGCCGACCGTACGGTGTGCCCAAGTGTCCCGATAGGTGAATCCGTGTACGAATCATTCCCGGAGCGGAAAATCGGCTCGCCGCTGACCTTCCGGGCTCTCTGATAACAGGCACCGCGCCATCGGTCCGGCCATGCCGGGGCGCCTACTAATGTCGTTTTCTCCATGACCGCATGAGGGAGAACGTCCACGATGAACCGCAAGACTCTGGTGCTGCCGGCCGTCGTCGGCCTGCTCGCGCCCGTACTCGCCGCCTGCGGTGCGTCGGACGGCGGGAGCGAGGGCGGCGCCGCCATCGTGGTCGGCACCACGGACCAGTTCGTCGCCTCGAAGGACGCCCCCGCGCCCCTCGACCCCGCCATCGGCTACGAGGCGGGCGTCTGGAACGTGCTGCGGCAGACGGTCCAGACCCTGATGCACGTCCCGCGCAGCGGGGGCGAGCCGACGCCCGAGGCCGCCGAGAGCTGTCTTTTCACCGACACGGCCAACGAGAGCTACCGCTGCAAGCTGCGCAGCGGCCTGACCTTCGCGGACGGCAGCCCCGTCACCGCCGAGGACGTCAAGTACTCCATCGACCGCGTGATCCGGATCAAGTCCCCCAACGGACCGGTGGCCCTCCTCAACAACATCGACACCATCGAGACCATGGGCGACCGCGAGGTCGTATTCCACCTCCGGACTTCGGACGCCACCTTCCCGTACAAACTCGCGACGCCGTCCGCCGGAATAGTCCAGCGGGACAAATATCCGGCGACCACCCCCCGCAGCGGATTCCAGGTGGACGGATCGGGTCCGTACACGATGAAGCCGGAAGTGCGGAACGGCCGTGTGGAGAAGGTCGTTTTCACCAGGAATCCCCACTACAAGGGGGATCTCAAGGTGCTGAACGAGAGGGTCGAACTGGATTCCTTCCCCGACGCCGCGGCCATGGGCAAGGCGCTCGACGAGAAGAAGATCGACATGATGACCCGCACCATGGCGCCGAAACAGGCCCAGCAGATGCTGGAGCACCCCAAGGACGGAATCAAGCTCACCGAGATGCCCGGACTCGCCATCCGGTACCTCGGCTTCGACACGGAGGACCCCGCCGTGAAGAACAAGGCGGTCCGCCAGGCCATGGCCCAGATCATCGACCGCGGGCAGATCGCGAGCGAGGTGTACGGCACCACGGCCGAGCCGCTGTACTCGCTGATTCCGTCCAGCATCACCGGACACACGAACTCGTTCTTCAACAAGTACGGCGAACCCAGCACCACGAAGGCCGCCGCCATCCTGAAGGACGCCAAGATCGACACCCCCGTGAAGTTCACCCTGAACTACACGAGCGACTACTACGGCGAGGCCACCGCCGACGAGTTCGAGACGCTGAAGCGGCAGCTCAACAGCACCGGACTCTTCGACGTCACCATCAAGGGCACCCCCTGGGCGAAGTACCGCCCCGCCGAGCTCCGCCGCGAGTACGCCGTGTACGGCATGGGCTGGTTCCCCGACTTCCCGGACCCGGACAACTACACGGCGCCGTTCCTCGACACGGACAACTTCCTCAACTCCCCCTACCGGTCGGTCGCGGCCCAGAAGTCGCTCATCCCCGAGTCGCGCCGCGAGGCCGACCGCAGCGCCGCCGCCACGACGTTCAAGAAGCTCCAGGACATCGTCGCCGAGGACGTCCCCGTCCTCCCCGTCTGGCAGGGCAAGCAGTACGTCGCCTCCCGCGACGGCCTCACCGGTGTCGAATGGGCGGTCACCTCGTCCGCCGACATCCACCTCTGGGAACTCGGCACCAGCTGAACCGCCCGCCCCGGCCGCCCGCCCCTCAGCGGGTCACTGGGCGCCGGGGCGCACCAGTCCGCTCTCGTACGCGTACACCGCGGCCTGCACCCGGTCGCGCAGCCCCAGCTTCGTCAGCACATGGCCCACATGCGTCTTGACCGTGGTCTCGCTGACGAACAGGTCCGCGGCGATCTCCGCGTTCGACAGACCACGCGCCACGAGCTTCAGGACCTCCACCTCACGGTCGGTGAGCGTGTGCAGGGTGTCCGGCACCGACTCCTCGCCGGACGGCAGATGGTCCGCGTACTTGTCGAGCAGCCGGCGCGTGATGCTCGGGGCGAGCATCGCCTCGCCGCCCGCGACCACCCGGATCGCCTGTACCAGCTCGTTGGCCGGGGCGTCCTTCAGCAGGAAGCCGCTGGCGCCGGCGCGCAGCGCCTCCACCACGTACTCGTCGAGATCGAACGTCGTCAGCACCAGCACCTTCGCCGGACCGTCCCGGCCGGGCCCGGTGATCTGGCGCGTGGCCTCGACACCGTCCATCCGCGGCATCCGGATGTCCATCAGCACCACATCGGGCTGCAGCGCCCGCACCTGGTCGAGCGCCTGGAGACCGTCACCGGCCTCGCCCACCACCGCGAGATCGCCCTCCGCCTCCAGAATCATCCGGAAGCCGGTGCGCAGCAACGGCTGGTCGTCGACCAGTAGGACGCGGATTGCCACGGGATCTCCTCAAAGTCCTTCAAGGGCCGCGGGCCGGCCGGCCTCGGCGCGGACCGGGTCCATTCTGCCCTGGACATCCTGCGGTGCCTCCGCCGGGCGCACCGACAGCGGATACACCGGGGGAGTCCCACCGAATTCCGGACAGAGCGCCTGATGATCGCACCAGCCGCACAGCTTCGTGGGCCGCGGCCGCCACTCACCGGTCTCCGTGGCCAGCACGATCGCGTCCCACAGGGCCAGCAGCTTGCGCTCCACCCGCTCCAGGTCCGCCACCACCGGGTCGTACGTCATCACATCGCCGCTGCCGAGGTAGACCAGCTGGAGCCGGCGCGGCACCACACCCTTGAGCCGCCAGATCACCAGCGCGTAGAACTTCATCTGGAACAACGCGCCCTCCGCGTACTCCGGACGCGGCGCCTTCCCCGTCTTGTAGTCGACGATCCGGACGTCGCCCGTCGGCGTGACATCGATCCGGTCGATCACTCCGCGCAGCCGAAGCCCCGACTCCAGCTCGGTCTCGACGAACATCTCCCGCTCGGCCGGCTCCAGACGCGTCGGATCCTCCAGCGAGAACCAGCGCTCCACCAGCCGCTCCGCCTCCGACAGCCACCGTGCGAGCCGCTCGCCCTCCGGGTCCTCGGCGAACAGCTCCGACAGCTCCGGCTTCGACTCCAGCAGCCGGTCCCACTGGGCCGGGATGAGCGACGTGGCCCGGCCCGGCGTGCGCTCCGCCGCGGGATTGTCGAAGAGCCGCTCCAGAACCGCATGCACCAACGTGCCCCGGGTAGCCGCCTCACTGGGCTTCTGCGGCAGCTTGTCGATCACCCGGAAGCGGTACAGCAGGGGGCACTGCATGAAATCGCTCGCCCGCGACGGCGAAAGGGACGAGGGCGGCTGAGGGGGCCGCGGTACTGAAGTCATGACGAAGACCCTACGACCCGCCACTGACACCAATCGGCATACCATCGACCACAGAGCCTCGAACACTGCATGATCGTGCCGAATCGGCACCGACCGAAGGGACCTCGTGGACGAGAGCGGCGACAGCGGGCGGCCGCAGCCCGGCGCAGGGGGCAAGGGCCCCGGCGACGGCGCCGACAAGGGCGCGCCGGGACGCAAGGAAGAGCCGGGAGGCGGCATTCTCATGGGCCGCCCCTTCGGAGTGCCGGTCTACGTCGCCCCCAGCTGGTTCGTCGTGGCAGCGCTGATCACCTGGGTCTTCGGCGGCCAGCTCGACCGTGTCCTGCCCGACCTCGGCGCGGCCCGCTACCTGGTCGCCCTCTTCTTCGCCATCGCGTTCTACGCCTCCGTACTCGTCCACGAGCTCGCCCACACGGTCGTCGCCCTGCGCTACAAGCTCCCGGTCCGCCGCATCCAGCTCCAGTTCTTCGGCGGTGTCTCCGAGATCGAGAAGGAGTCGGAGACCCCCGGCCGCGAATTCGTCCTCGCCTTCGTCGGCCCGCTGCTCTCCCTCGTCCTCGCCGGGGTCTTCTACGTCCCGATGAAGTTCGTCGAGGCGGGCACCGTGCCCGGCGTGCTGCTCGGCGGACTGATGATCTCCAACCTCATCGTCGCCGCGTTCAACCTCCTGCCCGGCCTCCCGCTCGACGGCGGCCGGATGCTGCGCGCCGTCGTCTGGAAGATCACCGGCCGCCCGATGAGCGGCACCGTCGCCGCCGCCTGGGTCGGCCGTGCCCTCGCCGTCATCACCCTCATCGGACTGCCCCTCCTCACCCACACCGAGGTCCTCGGGAGCGGCAACCGCGAGATCAGCGGCATGGACACCGTCACCGACGCCCTGCTCGCCGCGATCCTCGCCGCCATCATCTGGACCGGCGCGGGCAACAGCCTGCGCATGGCCCGGCTCCGCGAACACCTCCCCGACCTGCAGGCCCGCGCCCTCACCCGGCGTGCCGTCCCGGTCGAGGGCGACACCCCGCTCTCCGAGGCGCTGCGCCGGGCCAACGAGGCGGGAGCCCGCGCCCTCGTCGTGGTCGACGCGACCGGCGAACCCCAGGCACTCGTCCGCGAAGCCGCCATCGTCGCCGTCCCCGAGCACCGCCGCCCCTGGGTCGCCGTCAGCGGCCTCGCCCAGGACCTCACCGACGGGATGAAGGTCTCCGCCGAACTGGCGGGCGAAGCCCTCCTGGACCGCCTCAAGGCCAGCCCCGCCACCGAGTACCTCGTCGTCGAGGACACCGGTGCGATCTACGGAGTGCTGTCCACCGCCGACGTCGAGCGCGCGTTCGTCGCCGCCATGGCCCGCCCCGCCGCCTGAGCGGCTGCCGGACGACCGGGCGGGCGGTCGGCGCCCCCCGAAACACCGGTACGCTGGTCACATGTCTGAACCGACCGGTGCCGCCCGCCGACGTGGGCCCTTCAAGGTCGGGGACCAGGTCCAGCTCACCGATCCCAAGGGACGCCACTACACCTTCACGCTCGAAGCCGGAAAGAACTTCCACACCCACAAGGGTTCTTTCTCGCACGACGAGCTGATCGGTGCTCCCGAGGGCAGTGTTGTCCGTACCACGGGAAACGTCGTCTACCTGGCGCTGCGCCCCCTGCTCCCCGACTACGTCCTGTCCATGCCCCGCGGCGCCGCCGTGGTCTACCCCAAGGACGCGGGGCAGATCCTGGCCTTCGGCGACATCTTCCCCGGCGCGCGCGTCGTGGAAGCCGGCGTCGGATCCGGCGCGCTCTCCACCTTCCTGCTCCGCGCCATCGGCGAGCAGGGCATGCTGCACTCCTACGAGCGCCGCGAGGACTTCGCCGAGATCGCCCAGCAGAACGTCGAACGCTACTTCGGCAGCCCGCACCCGGCATGGCAGCTCACCGTCGGCGATCTCCAGGACAACCTCACGGACACCGACGTGGACCGCGTCGTCCTGGACATGCTCGCGCCCTGGGAATGCCTGGACGTCGTCGCCAAGGCCCTCGTCCCCGGCGGCATCCTCTGCGCGTACGTCGCGACCACCACCCAGCTCTCGCGGACGGTCGAGTCCATCCGTGAGATCGGCTGCTTCGCCGAACCGCAGCCCTGGGAGTCGATGATCCGCAACTGGCACGTCGAGGGTCTCGCCGTGCGCCCGGACCACCGCATGATCGGCCACACCGGGTTCCTCGTCACCGCCCGCCGGCTGGCCGACGGCGTCCAGCCGCCGCCGCGCCGCCGCCGTCCCTCCAAGGGCGCCTACGGCGAGGACTACACCGGTCCGGGCAGCCAGAGCGGCTCCGCCCGCGACTGAGAGGCGCCGCGTTCGACGCGCGCCCCGACGCACCGGCGCCGCCGCCGGGTTCCCGGACCGACCCGGGAACCCGGCGGCGGCGCCTTTTCGTTGCCGAGGAGCGAGTGGCGCGTTCGGAGGGGATTCCCCGGCGACCCCACCGTTCCACTGGCGTGTGAGGTGTGGCACGATGCTGGCCACCCCCACCCCGCCGTCGACGTCCCGCCGACGGCACCGCCTTCCGGCATTCGGCACCACAGGAACCACAGGAGACATCCCGCGTGCAGACCTCCGCGCTCCCGGACCTCGCGCACACCGACGCCAAGCCGATGCACTGGCTCGCCACCGCCGCGGCCATGGCCGCCGTCGTCGCGGCGGCCGGTCTGCTCCAGCCCGACGCGAGCGCCTCCGCCTCGACGCCCCACCGCACCGCCGCGCAGCACGGCACGGCCCCCGCGGCCGCGCCCGACCCCGCCCGTGCGGCCTTCCCCCTGGAATGCGGCCAGGCGGGCCACACCGTGGCCAAGGAGGTACCCGGCGACCTGGACGGCGACGGCCGTCCGGAAACAGTCGCGGTGGTCCACTGCGCGGCCGGCTCCGGCACCCCGCCCAGCGGTGTCTACGTCCTCACACAGAAGAGCGGGGCCGCACCACGGGTCGTCGCGACCCTGGTGGACCCCGTCCAGAGGATGAGCGTCGGCGACTTCGCGGTGAGCGACGGCGTCGTCTCCGCCACGCTCCTCGGCTACTCCTCGCCCGAGGTGCCCTCCTGCTGCCCGGACGAGCAGGAGAAGGTCACCTGGCAGTGGCAGAACGGCGCCTTCGTGCGCAGCAGCCAGGCGGAGGAGCCGGCCGGCGCCGGCGTCTGACCGTCACCCGGCGCGTCCGCCGCCCCGTCAGCCGTCCCGTCCGGGACGGCGGTCAGGCGGCTTCCGGTCCGAAGACCTCGACCCTGTCCGAAACGCGCCGTACGTGAATGCAGTCGCCCGGGCACTCCTTGGCCGAGTCGACCACGTCCTGAAGGATCGGCAGCGGGACGGGCGTGGTCGCGCCCTTGTCCTGGAGCAACTCGTCCTGATCGCTCTTCACGTACGCCAGACCGTCGATGTCCAGCTCGAACACCTCCGGCGCGTACTGCACGCAGATGCCGTCCCCCGTGCAGAGGTCCTGGTCGATCCAGACCTCCAGGTCCTGTGTCTCGCCACCGGTGGGAGCGTCCTGCTGCACGGTCATTTCTCCTGCCGTTCCTGCGTGTCCGAACCAAAAAAAGCCGGTCCTGGCGGGTGTTGAACAGTTCGACGATACAACCGGCGGCTTTCCGATGTTGAAGGGTGGGTATTCCCCTGACACGAGGGAGAGCGCAAGGGTGAAGATCGGACACACCCCGGAGTCTTTGTGATCTAGGGGTTTCAATCATCACCCACCCAGGTAGGGTCAGGAAGCGTCCAGCTCCCCTTGGAGGAGGTGAGGACCGTGGCAGCCCACGACGACGACATCAACCGCGGCATCCGGCCCGGGCGGGGGTCCGATGACCCCGCCGGCCAGGTTGCCTATCTCGAGCAGGAAATCGCCGTCCTGCGACGTAAGCTCGCCGACTCTCCGCGTCATACGAGGATTCTCGAAGAGCGGATCGTCGAGTTGCAGACCAACCTCGCAGGCGTGTCCGCACAGAACGAGCGGCTCGCCGGCACACTCCGCGAGGCCCGCGACCAGATCGTGGCCCTCAAGGAAGAGGTCGACCGGCTCGCACAGCCGCCGGCCGGCTTCGGTGTGTTCCTGCAGGCGAATGAGGACGGTACCTGCGACATCTTCACCGGGGGCCGCAAGCTCCGGGTGAACGTCAGTCCCAGCATCGAGCCGGCGGACCTCCGGCGCGGCCAGGAAGTCATGCTCAACGAAGCGCTCAACGTGGTCGACGCCATGGAATTCGAGCGGGCCGGGGACATCGTCACCCTCAAGGAGATCCTTGAGGACGGCGAGCGCGCCCTGGTGGTCGGGCACACCGACGAGGAACGGGTGGTGCGGCTCGCCGAGCCGTTGCTGGACATCACCATCCGCCCCGGCGACGCCCTGCTGCTCGAACCCAGGTCCGGCTACGTCTACGAAGTCGTCCCCAAGAGCGAGGTCGAAGAGCTCGTCCTCGAAGAAGTCCCGGACATCGACTACAACAAGATCGGTGGACTGGGAGACCAGATCGAGCTCATCCGGGACGCGGTCGAGCTCCCCTACCTCCACCCCGACCTCTTCAAGGAGCACGAGCTCCGGCCGCCGAAGGGCATCCTGCTCTACGGCCCGCCCGGCTGCGGCAAGACGCTCATCGCCAAGGCAGTGGCCAACTCCCTTGCCAAGAAGGTCGCCGAAGTCACCGGCCAGCCGGCCGGGAAGAGCTACTTCCTCAACATCAAGGGTCCGGAGCTCCTCAACAAGTACGTCGGCGAGACCGAGCGCCACATCCGCCTGGTCTTCCAGCGTGCCCGTGAGAAGGCGAGTGAGGGTACCCCCGTCATCGTCTTCTTCGACGAGATGGAGTCCCTCTTCCGTACCCGTGGATCCGGCGTCAGCTCGGACGTGGAGAACACCATCGTCCCCCAGCTGCTCGCCGAGATCGACGGCGTCGAGGGCCTGGAGAACGTCATCGTCATCGGCGCCTCCAACCGCGAGGACATGATCGACCCCGCGATCCTGAGGCCCGGCCGTCTCGATGTGAAGATCAAGATCGAGCGTCCCGACGCAGAGGCCGCGAAGGACATCTTCGCGAAGTACCTGACGCCCTCGCTGCCCCTGCACGCGGACGATCTGGCTGAACACACGGGCTCCAAGGAGGCCGCGGCCCACGCGATGATCCAGTCGGTCGTCGAGCGGATGTACACCGAGTCCGAGGAGAACCGCTTCCTCGAGGTCACGTACGCCAACGGCGACAAGGAAGTCCTGTACTTCAAGGACTTCAACTCCGGCGCGATGATCCAGAACATCGTCGACCGGGCCAAGAAGATGGCCATCAAGGCATTCCTCGAGCAGGGCCAGAAGGGCCTGCGCGTCTCCCACCTCCTCCAGGCCTGCGTGGACGAGTTCAAGGAGAACGAGGACCTGCCGAACACCACCAACCCGGACGACTGGGCCAGGATCTCCGGCAAGAAGGGTGAGCGGATCGTCTTCATCCGCACACTCGTCACCGGAAAGCAGGGCGCGGACACCGGTCGCTCCATCGACACGGTGGCGAACACCGGGCAGTACCTCTAGAAAACAACCGGCTGCGGATGCCCGGCCGGGCATCCGCAGCCGGTTGCTTTCCGGACAGTCGCCACGACACCGCAGCAATGACGTAATTGATCTCCCCACCGGCACAGAGGCGCTCTAGGCTCTGGCATACCGCCCGGTCGCGCAGTGCGGGAACGGGCACACCGCGCACGCACCGGAAAAGCAGCGGTACTTGAGCGTCGCCCCCGGAAGGGAGCGTCGCCGGGCAAGGAGGGCCGCATGACCGTACGGCGAGTAATGGGCATCGAGACCGAGTACGGGATCTCCGTGCCCGGCCACCCCAACGCCAATGCCATGCTCACCTCGTCCCAGATCGTCAACGCCTACGCGGCGGCGATGCACCGGGCGCGCCGCGCCCGCTGGGACTTCGAGGAGGAGAACCCGCTGCGTGACGCGCGAGGCTTCGACCTCGCCCGCGAGACCGCAGACTCCAGCCAGCTCACCGACGAGGACATCGGCCTGGCCAACGTCATCCTCACCAACGGGGCACGGCTCTACGTCGACCACGCGCACCCCGAGTACAGCTCGCCGGAGATCACCAATCCCAGGGACGCGGTCCTGTGGGACAAGGCCGGCGAACGGATCATGGCCGAGGCCGCCGAGCGAGCGGCCCAGCTCCCGGGCGCCCAGCCGATCCACCTCTACAAGAACAACACCGACAACAAGGGCGCCTCGTACGGCACGCACGAGAACTACCTGATGAAGCGCGAGACGCCGTTCTCCGACATCGTGCGCCATCTGACGCCGTTCTTCGTCTCCCGCCAGGTCGTCACCGGTGCCGGACGTGTCGGAATCGGCCAGGACGGCCACGAGCACGGGTTCCAGATCAGTCAGCGGGCCGACTACTTCGAGGTGGAGGTCGGGCTGGAGACCACCCTCAAGCGGCCGATCATCAACACGCGCGACGAGCCCCACTCCGACGCCGAGAAGTACCGCCGGCTCCATGTGATCATCGGGGACGCGAACCTCTCGGAGATCTCCACCTACCTCAAGCTGGGCACCACCTCGCTCGTCCTCTCCATGATCGAGGACGGCTTCATCAATGTCGACCTGGCCGTCGACCAGCCGGTACGCACCCTGCACCAGGTCTCCCACGACCCGGAGCTCCAGCAGCTGATCACTCTGCGCAGCGGCCGGACACTCACCGCCGTGCAGCTCCAGATGGAGTACTTCGAGCTGGGGCGCAAATACGTCGAGGAGCGGTACGGGGCGGACGCCGACGAACAGACCAAGGACATCCTGATCCGCTGGGAGGACACGCTCAACCGGCTGGAGAACGATCCGATGAGCCTGTCCCGTGAGCTCGACTGGATCGCCAAGCGGGAGCTCATGGAGGGCTACCGCCGCCGGGACGACCTGGACTGGGACGCGCCCCGCCTGCACCTGGTGGACCTGCAGTACGCCGACGTACGGGCCGAGAAGGGCCTGTACAACCGTCTGGTGGCCCGCGGCAGGATGAAGCGCCTGCTGGACGAGAACGAGGTCGAGAAGGCCCGTACGGCGCCTCCGGAGGACACCCGGGCGTATTTCCGCGGTCGCTGCCTGGAGCAGTACGCGGACGACGTGGCAGCGGCCTCCTGGGACTCGGTCATCTTCGACCTCCCGGGCCACGACTCCCTCCAGCGGGTTCCCACCATGGAGCCGCTGCGGGGCACCCGTGACCACGTCAAGGCCCTCCTGGACCGGTGCCGTACGGCGGAAGAGCTGGTCCAGGTGCTCTCGGGCGGCTGAAAGTGCCGCCGACTGGGAATCATTCCGATGACCTCCGGACGTTGAGACAAGTACCGGGCCAATGTCGGACCTCGTAGGTAGGGTCTGATCAAGTGCTTCGAACCGAGCGGGGTGAGCTACATGGCGACCAAGGACACCGGCGGCGGACAGCAGAAGGCGACGCGCTCCACCGAGGAGGTCGAGGAGCAGGCGCAGGACGCGCAGGGCTCCGAGGACCTCAAGGAGCGACAGGAGAAGCTGAGCGACGACGTGGACGACGTCCTCGACGAGATCGACGACGTGCTCGAGTCCAATGCCGAGGACTTCGTTCGAAGTTTCGTACAAAAGGGCGGGGAGTAACCGGCCCGGTGACCGGCGTGGGGGGCGGGGGGCCGGCCCCCCCCCCCCGCCCGCCCCCCCGGGGGGGGGGGGTGGGGGCGCCCCCCCCCGGCCCATTGGGACGCCCCCGCGGTCGGGGCGGGTGCGGGGGGCTCGCTGGTGGGACCGA
>NZ_JBIAIU010000018.1:0-62083 GCF_042871565.1 Streptomyces sp. NPDC005775
CCCCCGCGCGGGCGGGGGGGGGGGCGGGGGGCCGCCGCCCCCCCCCCCCCCCGCCCCCCGGGGGGGGGGGGCCCCGGGGCCGGGGGGGTGGGGGGGGGGGGGGCCCCCCCCCCCCCCCCCCCACCGCCGGTTCACCGGAGGCCGTGATCGACGAAGACCGTCACGAAGGGAGTGTTTATCGTCAGGCAGACGACTATGATCACGGCATGCCGCCCTACGACCCGTCGACCTTCCCGCCCTTCGCTGTCACCGTCGACCTGGTCGTGCTCACGGTGCGCCGCCACGCGCTCTGCGCCCTCGTGGTGCGCCGAGGTGAGACGCCGTTCCAGGGCAGGTGGGCGCTGCCCGGCGGTTTCGTCAGGGCGGACGAGGACCTCGGCGCCGCGGCGGCGCGCGAACTCGTCGAGGAGACCGGGCTGTGCGCGCACGATCCGGCGGCCCCGGCGGTCGGTAACGGAGCGCATCTCGAACAGCTCGCCACGTACGGGGATCCCGCGCGCGATCCGCGCATGAGGGTGGTGAGCGTCGCCCATCTCGCGCTGGCCCCTGATCTGCCCGCCCCGCGGGCGGGCGGTGACGCCAACAGCGCGCGCTGGGCACCCGTCGAGGACCTCCTCGGCCCGGAGGGGGGCTACGGGCGGGACGGCGAACGCCAGGCGCCGTTGGCCTTCGATCACGCCCGGATCCTGGCCGACGGCGTGGAGCGGGCGCGCTCCAAGATCGAGTACTCCTCCCTGGCCACCGCGTTCTGCCCGCCCGCGTTCACCGTCGGCGAGCTGCGCCGGGTGTACGAGGCGGTGTGGGGCGTGGTCCTCGATCCGAGGAACTTCCACCGCAAGGTGACGGGCACGCCCGGCTTCCTGGTGCCCGCAGGAGGCACGACCACCAGGCAGGGGGGCCGCCCCGCGCAGTTGTTCCGCTCGGGGTCGGCCACGGTGCTGAATCCGCCGATGCTGCGGCCTGAGGTCTGATCCGCTCCGTTTTCTGAGGCCTGCCCCTTGAGGCCTGCCCCTGAGGGCTGCCCCTGAGGGCTGACCTCCGAGGTCTGCCTCCCAGAAAATCGACCCCGAAAGTTGGCGTCTGAGGTTCTCTCGCCGAGGGGCCCACGCTGGGGTCCGGCACCTGGTGCCAGGCCCCGGGGCCGGCCCTCGGTGCCGCCCCGAAGGCCTGACGGGGGTGCGGTTCCCAGCAGGGCTGTCGCTGCGGGTGGGCCGGAACGCCGTGGACCGGCCTTACGTGAAAAGTCTGATATGTCGGGTTATCTTGCTGCGGTACCCACTGCCGTCGAGCGGTCTCACCTCCTGCGAGAGAAGCGATGCTCCAGGCCATCGGACTCACCAGCGCCCGCCACCGCGGACTTCGGCCCGCGGTGGACGACCTCACGTTCGAAGCAGGACCCGGCTGTGTGACCGCGTTGCTGGGCCCGCCCGGTTCCGGCAAGACCTCCGCTCTGCGGTTGATGCTCGAACTCGAACCAGGGCGCGGCATCACCTACTTCCGGGGCAGGCCGCTGCATCGCGTGGCCCATCCGGCCCGGGAAGTGGGCGTTCTGCTCGGGGACGTGCCGGGGCACCCCGCCCGTACCGCACGTGGGCAGCTCCGCATGCTCTGCGCCGCTGCGGGAGTGGCGGCGTCCAGGGCCGACGTTCTGCTCGACGCGGTCGGCCTCCTCGAGCTGGGGGACCAGCGCATCGGCACGCTCTCCCGGGGCATGGACCGCAGACTGGCCCTCGCCTCCGCGCTGCTCGCCGACCCGCACACACTGATCCTCGACGAACCGGCGGAAGGCCTCGGCGCACAGGAGGCCGCCTGGCTGCACGGGATGCTCAGGTCCCATGCCGATCAGGGCGGCACGGTCCTCTACACCACGCAGGATCCCAAGGAGGCCGTCAGGTCGGCCGGGCATGTGGTGACCATCGAGGCCGGACACCTCGTCGCCGATCAGAGCGTCACGGACTTCTCCCGCACCCGCCTGCGTCCTCGTGTCGCCGTCCGTTCCCCGCACGCCGCCCGCCTCGCCGCGATCGTCAGCCGCGAGGCGCGGGCTGCGCGGCGCTCCGTCGAAGTCGTCACCGAGGCGAGCAGCAGCAGGCTCTCCGTGTACGGCAGCAGCTGTGCGGAGATCGGGGACACGGCGTTCCGCCACGGGCTTCCCGTCCATCAACTCGCCGACGAGGTCGGAGACAGCGGTTCCGCCTCCGGTCCTCGCGGCGATGCCCGCGGCGCAGACGCGGGCATCGGCGCGACCGGCGACCGACCCGACGCCTCCGCGGACAGTCGCGAGCCCTCGCCGCGTCCGGCTGCGAACGCCGACCGCGCTCCGCTGCCGCCGCGGATCAGGCGGCGTCCGGCCCGCGGCCCGCTGCGTCCGGTGCGTTACGAACTGCGCCGCCTCTTCGGCGTCCGGACCACGACCCTGATCGTCGCCGTCGCCCTCGTCGGTTCGGCCGTGTTGTCCGTCGTGCTCGCCCGCAACGGTCGTACCCCGTTGCCGAACGTCCTGGTCGCCTGGCCCTCGCTGCTGCCCCTGCCGCCGGCCGCCCTCGGCGCCGGGCTGCTCGGCGCCCTGTCCTTCGGTGACGAATTCCGCTACCCAGCCCTCGCCGCCGGCCGCGGGACCGTCCCGCGTCGGCTCGGGATGCTCCTCGCCAAGCTGGCCGTGTCGGCGGGCGTCGCGCTGTTGCTGGCACTTCTTGTCGTGCTGGCCTCGGCGGCATCACTCCGCCTCGTGTACGGCGGGGAATCGGTCCGAGTCCCCTCGAACGCGGTCTCGCTGGCGCTGAGTTGGTCCGGCCTGACGGTCGGATGTGCCTGGGCGGGGCTGCTGGCCGCCGGGATCTTCCGGGTCACCGCGGCGGGCGTCGCCGCCGTACTCGCCGTCCCCGTGCTGATGGTTCCGCTCATCCAGGCGATGCCCAAGGCGCCGACCGCCCGATCGATGGGCGGCCTTCCGGGCCGCCTCAGGGAGCTGGCCTGGCTCCAGTGGCCGCACGAGGTGGACCGGTGGGCCCTGGCCTTGGTGCGGGTCGTGGCGCACCCGGTGGGAACCGCGATGACCCTGTCGTTGTCGGTCCTTGTCTGCGCGTATCTGTTCACGAGCCTTCGCGGCAGAGTGCGTTGGTGATCGCCGAAGGAGTTATGAACCTGCCAGAACCCACAACTCCATTGAGATTGACCGTTTTATACCTATAAGGCGTCAATTGGGAGACGGGTGCCGATCACCCTTTCGTGTGCTTTTCACCAAAGACCTCAAGGGGTGGCTGAGCCGCGCCGACAAAGGATGCGTGAGTACCCTTGCGCACACCATGATGACCGCCGCCCGCACCGCCGACACCGGCCTCGCCGGCGGGGGCGAACTCGACCGTTTCACCCATGGGGAGGTTCCGGCCGGCGAGCGTGCCGCCGGGCGGCCCTGGGGTGGCCCCGATACAGAGCTCGGCCGTGTGAGCCGACGGGGATCGGCCAGCCGGGGCCGCGGCTTGCACGGCCAACTTGTTCAGCAGCTGGGCCAGATGATCGTTTCCGGCGACCTCGGTGCGGACCGACCCCTGGTCCCGGAGGAGATCGGTCAGCGATTCGAGGTCTCCCGCACCGTTGTCCGGGAGTCCCTGCGCGTGCTGGAGGCCAAGGGCCTGGTCAGTGCCCGGCCCAATGTGGGCACCCGGGTCCGGCCGGTCAGTGACTGGAATCTGCTCGACCCCGACATCATCGAATGGCGCGCGTTCGGCCCTCAGCGCGACGACCAGCGCCGCGAGCTGGCTGAGCTCCGATGGACGATCGAACCCCTTGCCGCCCGCCTGGCCGCCGGTCACAAGCGTGACGATCTTCAGCAGCGGCTCGGGGACATGGTCGAGATCATGGGGCATGCACTCGGACAGGGCGACGTGATCACCTGCGCCCGCGCCGACGCGGAGTTCCACTCCCTCCTCATCCAGGCCGCGGGCAACCGCATGCTGGAACACCTCTCCGGCATCGTCTCCGCCGCTCTTCAGGTCTCGGGCGGTCCGGTCACCGGTTGTGACCGGCCCAACGACGCATCGCTCGGCCATCACGCCCGTATCGTCGACGCCGTGGCGACCGGCGACTCCGCGGGCGCCGAGACGGCCATGCGCCAGCTGCTCGCGGTTCCGGTCGAGCGAGTGGTGCCGGCGCCGCGCGAGCACTGACTGCGGCGCGCTCAGGGTGTACGGGCCATGTGTCGTCGGGCCCCCAAGGTCCGGCGGCACAATTGCGGCGGGATGTCACCCTTGATCTCATTCGTCGCACATGGGGTGTGACTCGGGCCACGCGGATTGGGCGTAACACTCCTCGAAACAGCGCGATGACTTAAGAGGTGACCGCCGCGGAAGGAATACAGCAGCCGTTCAGTGCGCTGTGCAGTTCTGAGGCCTAGCCCGCGCCGTCGGTACATACCCAGCCCGACGGTCGTCGGTTCCAGCCCTCTCAGGGCCGGGCCGGAAGCCGTTTCCATCGTTCCGAGAGGTTGTTCGTGTCGGCCAGCACATCCCGTACGCTCCCGCCGGAGATCGCCGAGTCCGAATCTGTCATGGCGCTCATCGAGCGGGGAAAGGCTGATGGGCAGATCGCCGGCGACGACGTGCGTCGGGCCTTCGAGGCTGACCAGATTCCGCCAACCCAGTGGAAGAACGTTCTGCGCAGCCTCAACCAGATCCTCGAGGAAGAGGGTGTGACGCTGATGGTCAGTGCCGCGGAGCCGTCGAAGCGCGCCCGCAAGAGCAGCGTCGCAGCGAAGAGCCCGGTCAAGCGCACCGCCACCAAGACTGTCGCGGCCAAGACGACCGTGACGCGGACCGTCGCGGCCCCTGCCGCCCCGTCGGCCGAGGCCGTGGACGCGGTGGCCGATGACGCCGCCGCGGCCGCGCCCGCGAAGAAGGCCGCAGCCAAGAAGACCGCTGCCAAGAAGACCGCCGTGAAGAAGACGGCGGCGAAGAAGACCGCGTCCAAGAAGGCCGGCAAGCAGGACGACGAGATCCTCGACGGCGACGACGCAGCCGAGGAAGTCAAGGCCGGCAAGGGTGAGGAAGAGGAGGGCGAGGGCGAGAACAAGGGCTTCGTCCTCTCCGACGACGACGAGGACGACGCGCCTGCGCAGCAGGTCGCCGTCGCCGGCGCCACGGCCGACCCGGTCAAGGACTACCTGAAGCAGATCGGCAAGGTCCCGCTCCTCAACGCCGAGCAGGAAGTCGAGCTCGCCAAGCGCATCGAGGCGGGGCTGTTCGCCGAGGACAAGCTGGCGAACGCCGACAAGCTCGCTCCCAAGCTCAAGCGCGAGCTGGAGATCATCGCCGAGGACGGCCGCCGCGCCAAGAACCACCTGCTGGAGGCCAACCTCCGTCTCGTGGTCTCGCTGGCCAAGCGTTACACCGGCCGCGGCATGCTTTTCCTGGACCTGATCCAGGAGGGCAACCTCGGTCTGATCCGCGCCGTCGAGAAGTTCGACTACACCAAGGGCTACAAGTTCTCCACGTACGCCACCTGGTGGATCCGTCAGGCGATCACCCGCGCCATGGCCGACCAGGCCCGCACCATCCGTATCCCGGTGCACATGGTCGAGGTCATCAACAAGCTCGCGCGCGTGCAGCGTCAGATGCTCCAGGACCTGGGCCGTGAGCCCACCCCGGAGGAGCTGGCCAAGGAACTCGACATGACCCCCGAGAAGGTCATCGAGGTCCAGAAGTACGGCCGTGAGCCGATCTCCCTCCACACCCCGCTGGGTGAGGACGGGGACAGCGAGTTCGGTGACCTGATCGAGGACTCCGAAGCGGTCGTTCCGGCCGACGCGGTCAGCTTCACGCTCCTCCAGGAGCAGCTGCACTCGGTGCTCGACACCCTGTCCGAGCGTGAGGCGGGCGTCGTCTCGATGCGCTTCGGTCTCACCGACGGGCAGCCGAAGACGCTGGACGAGATCGGCAAGGTCTATGGCGTGACGCGTGAGCGCATCCGTCAGATCGAGTCCAAGACGATGTCCAAGCTGCGCCACCCGTCGCGTTCGCAGGTCCTGCGCGACTATCTCGACTAGGTCGCTCAGCCACGTAGCACGAGGGCCCGGATCCCGGTGGGATCCGGGCCCTCGTGCTGTGCGGGTGCAGGTGCGGGCCGGGCTCGGCGGAATGACTCTGGGTAGGCAAGGTCCCTCACAGAGTCAGGAGTACGTATGTCCCGTACCTTCGTCCGCACCGTGACCCGGACGCTCGCCCTCACTGCCGCAGCGGCTCTGATACCGCTCGCGTCGCCTGCCTCGGCAGTCGCGGACAGCATCGTCATCGGTGGCCAGCCCGCTCATGTCAAGGACAGCCCGTGGGTGGTGGCGCTCTCCAGCCGTGACCGGTTCGGTGGTACCCGCGCCGGCCAATTCTGCGGAGCCGTGGTGGTCGGGCCGAAGAAGGCGCTGACGGCCGCGCACTGCCTCAGCCGGGAGGCGCTGGGCGTCGATGTCGGCCAGGTGCGTGATCTGCGGATCATCTCGGGCCGGGACGAGCTGAACGGCACCGACGGCAAGGAGATCGCGGTGAGCGGGACCTGGGTCAACCCCGGCTTCGACGCCAGTACCAACAGCGGTGACGTCGCGGTGCTCACCCTTGCCGAGGCGCTGCCCGAACAGAGTGTGATTCCCCTGGCCGGGGCGGGTGACCCGGCGTACGACGCGGGTACCGCCGCGGTGGTCTACGGATGGGGCGATACGACCGGTAACGGTGACTACGCGTCGTCGCTGCGCTCCGCCGGGGTGACCGTGCTCCCGGACGATTCGTGCGAGCAGGCCTATCCGGGCGGCGTGAGCGGCACGTACGACGCCTCCGCCATGCTCTGCGCAGGCGAACCCCAGGGCGGGTTCGACGCCTGCCAGGGGGACAGCGGAGGGCCTCTGGTGGCCCAGGGGAAGCTCGTCGGCCTCGTCTCCTGGGGGAACGGGTGCGGTCAGGCGGGCAGCCCGGGCGTCTACACGCGGATCTCCGCCGCCATCGAGTGGATGGAGGGCGCCGCCTGACCGGCGCGGGCGGAGGGCGTACGAGAACGGGCGGCTTCCCCTGGGGGAAGCCGCCCGTCGGCCGGTGCGGGACCCGCCCCTGGCTCGTCGTGGATGCGAGGTGTCAGTGTTGTTCCTCTTCGGCGGCTTGGGCCTGCACGGCCGTCAGTCGGTCCGTCTCATCCTGTATTTCCGCGGCGATCTTCTTGAGTTCCGGCTCGAACTTGCGACCGTGGTGGGCGCAGAAGAGCAGTTCACCGCCGCTGATCAGCACGACGCGCAGGTAGGCCTGGGCGCCGCAACGGTCACAGCGGTCTGCTGCGGTCAGCGGGCTCGCGGGGGTCAGAACAGTAGTCACGTCGCCTCTTCTCTAGCTCGACGAGCTGTCGTACCAGGGTCAACATCCAACCAGGCCGAAAACGTTCCCGCTCGTGGCATTTCTTCGAAACTTCTTCTCAGGATGGCTGTCTGTTGCCGGTTCGCGGCGAATGTGCCGTATTGCGTGGCGCTACGGTTTCGCGTTGCTTGTCTGGGTCGGTCCCGCCGGCTGGCTTGCCGGTTGTTCATGAGGACGTGCCCGGAGCCTAAATGGTTCATGCCTGGAAGGGAACGTGATGTGCACGTCACTCAAAGGAGGGATCGAACGTGCATGCGAGGCTGGACTAGTGTGAGGGTTCTCCGAGGGTGGCGTTACACCCGCTCTACCAGGCCTCGGTACCCTCTCAGCGGCACCGAAGCCGAGCCCGTTACCCACTGGGCCCCAAATGAAATTCAGCGAGGAGCGAACCGCGTGACCGCCGATACGTCCGTGCCGTCCACTGCGCTGCTGACCGGAGCAGACCGAGACGGTTCCAACTACACCGCGCGGCACCTGCTCGTACTCGAGGGGCTCGAAGCGGTTCGCAAGCGCCCCGGCATGTACATCGGGTCCACCGACAGCCGCGGCCTCATGCACTGCCTCTGGGAGATCATCGACAACTCCGTCGATGAGGCCCTCGGCGGACACTGCGACCACATCGAGGTCATCCTTCACGACGACACCTCCGTCGAGGTCCGCGACAACGGCCGCGGCATCCCCGTCGACGCGGAGCCGAAGACCGGCCTGTCCGGCGTCGAGGTCGTGATGACCAAGCTGCACGCCGGAGGCAAGTTCGGCGGTGGCGCGTACGCCGCCTCCGGCGGTCTCCACGGCGTGGGAGCCTCCGTCGTGAACGCCCTCTCCGCCCGGCTCGACGTGGAGGTCGACCTCCACGGCGCGACCCACTCGATCAGCTTCCGCCGCGGTGTCCCCGGCATCTTCACCGAGCAGGGGCCGGACAGCCCCTTCGACCCGGCCAACGGGCTGCTCAAGGGCAAGCGTGTACCGAAGGCACGTACCGGCACGAGGGTGCGGTACTGGGCCGACCGGCAGATCTTCCTCAAGGACGCCAAGCTCAATCTGGACACGCTCCACCAGCGGGCACGCCAGACGGCCTTCCTCGTCCCCGGCCTCACCATCGTCGTACGCGACGAGCGCGGCCTGGACGGAGAGGGCAAGACGGAGGAGACGTTCCGCTACGACGGCGGGATCAGCGAGTTCTGCGAGTACCTCGCCCAGGACAAGGCCGTCTGCGACGTGCTGCGTCTGACCGGGCAGGGAACGTTCAAGGAGACGGTGCCCGTACTCGACGAGCGCGGCCACATGACGGCGACCGAGGTCACCCGGGAGCTGTCCGTCGACATCGCCATGCGCTGGGGCACGGGCTACGACACCAATCTGAAGTCCTTCGTCAACATCATCGCCACCCCCAAGGGCGGCACCCATGTCTCCGGTTTCGAACGCTCTGTGACCAAGACGGTCAACGAGGTCCTTCGTTCCGCGAAGATGTTGCGCGTCGCCGAGGACGACATCGTCAAGGACGACGCACTGGAGGGCCTCACGGCGGTCGTGACCGTACGGCTGGCCGAGCCGCAGTTCGAGGGCCAGACCAAGGAGGTCCTGGGCACCTCGGCGGCCAACCGGATCGTCGCCGGCGTCGTTGCCAAGGAGCTCAAGGCATTCCTGACGTCCACCAAGCGTGACGCGAAAGCCCAGGCCAGGGCCGTCCTGGAGAAGGCGGTGGCGGCTGCCAGGACCCGGATCGCCGCGCGGCAGCACAAGGACGCGCAGCGCCGCAAGACCGCTCTCGAGTCCTCCTCGCTGCCTGCGAAGCTCGCCGACTGCCGCAGTGACGACGTGGAGCGCAGCGAGCTGTTCATCGTGGAGGGCGACTCCGCGCTCGGCACCGCCAAGCTGGCACGGAACAGCGAGTTCCAGGCGCTGCTGCCGATCCGCGGCAAGATCCTCAACGTTCAGAAGGCATCTGTCTCCGACATGCTGAAGAACGCCGAGTGCGGGGCGATCATCCAGGTCATAGGAGCCGGGTCCGGCCGGACCTTCGACATCGACGCCGCTCGTTACGGCAAGATCGTGCTGCTGGTCGACGCCGACGTGGACGGCGCCCACATCCGCATCCTGCTGCTGACGCTCTTCCAGCGGTACATGCGGCCCATGGTCGAGGCGGGGCGGGTCTTCGCCGCCGTACCCCCGCTGCACCGGATCGAGCTGGTCCAGCCGAAGAAGGGGCAGGACAAGTACATCTACACGTACTCGGACAACGAACTGCGCCAGCGGCTGCTGGAGCTCCAGCGGAAGAACGTCCGGTACAAGGACTCGATCCAGCGCTACAAGGGCCTGGGGGAGATGGACGCCGACCAGTTGGCGGAGACGACGATGGATCCGCGCCACCGCACGCTGCGGCGGATCAACATCGGCGACCTGGAATCGTCGGAGAAGGTATTCGACCTGCTGATGGGCAACGAAGTAGCTCCCCGCAAGGAGTTCATCACCAGCTCCGCGGCCACACTGGACCGCTCACGCATCGACGTCTGAGCCGGCGCTCTCCCGGCCCACCGCCGGACCGGGCCGTTGTCTCCACCCACGGGTGGAGACAACGGCTCCACCCGTGATCCACCCCTGAGCCGATCCTCTGAGCAGACCGCATCCGTAGCGTCGGAGTGACAGAACATTCCGCACCTCGGAGGCGCCCATGCAGGGGCTCGTCAACGTCCTGGTGACCGTCGCGGTCATCGCTCTCGTCCTGATCCGCCAGTGCTCGGCGCAGCAGATCTCGGGCGACCGCCGCTGGTGGGTCCTGCCGGTCGTGCTGCTCGTCGTGGCTCTGCGTGAGCCCGGACTCGTGGACCCGCGTCACGAGGCGCTGTCCATGGTCGTCCTGAGCGCCGAACTGGCGGTGGGCCTGGTCACCGGTGCGGGCTGGGCGTGGACCACCCGTCTCCGGCATGCGCGGGACGGCACCCTCTGGGGCACGGGCACCAGGGCGACCGCCTACGTCTGGTGCGCAGCCCTGGCGCTGCGAGCGGGCTTGTACGGGCTTGCCACGGCCATGGGCATACACCAGGGCGGCCCCGCCCTGATGATGGCTCTCGCGGTCACCCTGCTGGCGCGCAGCGGTGTCCTGGCCCGGCGGGGCGCGGAGATACCGAAGCCCGGCAGTGGTTCCGGCGAAGACATGCCCTCCCGGCCGATCTGGAAGGACCGTGTGTGACAGCCGATGTCTGGACGAGGTGGCCGTCGAAGGAGGCGCTCGCGCGGGAGACCCGCACCCGCTGGCGGACCGTAGTCAGCCGATCGGTACGGGCGGTCGGGCTGATCACCCTGATGCTCTGGGGGACGTTCACGAACGGGCCGTTCGGCCCCTGGGAGGTCGTGGCCGGCCTCGTCGGGGTGGCGGGGTGCGTCGCCGTCGCCGTCGCCTTCTTCCGGGCCAGCCTGGAGAACCGTCTGTGGCCCTCGCTAGGCCTGTTGTTCCTGCTGATGCTCGCGGCGTTCGGGGCGCGGCAGGCGGGGGCGGACGTACCGGCGACGGTGCTCTGGTGCGGCTGCGCCGTCACCGCGCTGGAGCGACTTCCTCTCCGTGCGGGTGTTCCGGCCACGGCTGTGGCGCTCACCGCGTACGCGGTGGTGAACACCGACGACTGGCTGACCACGGCCGTGACCACGGCGGGTCTCTGCCTCGCGGGTTACGTGCTGCGTCTGGACGCGGAGGCGCGTGGCAGCGCGCAGCGGCTCCTGTCGCAGGAGCGGGCGGCCCGGGTGGCGGAGGCCGAGACGGCGGCGCTGGACGAGCGGTCCAGAATCGCCCGGGAGATCCATGACGTGCTCGCGCACAGCCTTTCCGCCCAGTTGGTGCACCTGGAGGCGGCGCGGCTGCTGATCGAGAGGGAGCCGGCGGGGGAGTTCCGGGACCAGGTACTGCAGCGGGTGGTTGCAGCCCGCTCCATGGCCCGTGAAGGGCTGGCGGAGACGCGCCAGGCGCTTTCCGCCCTGCGCGGGGAGGTGCCGCCGGTGGAGGAGTTCCTGCGGCAACTGGTGGCGGCCGAGCCGGTCGAGGTCAGGGTGGAGGGTGAACGGCGCTCGCTGACCGCAGAGGCCTCGCAGACGGTCCGGCGCGTGGCGCAGGAGGCACTGACCAATGTGCGCAAGCACGCACCGGAGGCCAGGGTGCTGATCAGGCTGGAGTACCAACCCGGGACGGTCGCCCTGGAGATCCGCGATTCGGGTGGGGACGCTGCCGGGGGAGAGCTCGCTGTCAGTGGCTCCGGTTACGGTCTGCTGGGGATGAGGGAGCGCGCCGAACTGCTGGGCGGCAGTCTGGAGGCCGGTCCCGGCGAGGAGGGGTTCGTGGTGAGTCTGCGAGTGCCGGCGTGACCGCGCGGGTGGTGGTCGCCGACGACCAGTCGGTGGTGCGTGAGGGGATCGTGATGCTGCTGGGGCTGCTGCCCGGCATCGAGGTGGTCGCGTCGGCGAAGGACGGCGAGGAAGCTGTCGCGCTCGTGGCCGAACACGCCCCCGACGTCGTCCTGATGGACCTGAGGATGCCCCGTTGCGACGGGGTGGAGGCGACGCGCCGCATCCGCACGGATTTCCCCGGCACCCAGGTTGTGGTGCTGACGACGTTCGACGACGACGATTCGCTCTTCCCGGCGCTCCGGGCGGGGGCTCGTGGCTACCTGACCAAGGACGCGGGGGGTGACGAGATCGTGAGGGCCGTCCAGGCCGTGCTCTCGGGCGAGGCGGGGCTCTCGCCCACCATTCAGCGCCGCCTGCTGGAGCAGGTGACCGCGGGGCCCCCGCCACGCGTGGCAAGCGGGGAGCCGGAGCTGCCCGACGGGATGACACCGCGTGAGGCCGAGGTGCTCGTCCTGATCGCCGAGGGGATGTCCAACGCGGAGATCGCCCGCAGTCTCCACATCTCGCAGGCCACCGTGAAGAGCCACATCAACAACCTGTTCGCCAAAGCGGGGCTTCGCGACCGGGCCCAGGCGGTGCGTTACGCGTACGTTCGAGGGCTCGCACGGTCATCCGGGACATCCTTCACCTGAAGAGGTGAAGTCCGGGGAATGAAGTGCCCGGGATCTTCCCGATCTGCCCATTCTTGGGTACGCGGCCGAAGTGGTCCGTGGACAAGGGGAGTTGTTCGGTGGAGAAGGAAGCAGGGCGCGAGGCCGCAGGAACGCGGCTCGACGACCCGTGGTACGACGCACTGGCCTCCGGATGGGGGGAACTGGACGGTACGGGAAGCTTCGCGCCCGTCGCGGTGCCGGGCGCCGCCGCACCCGGGCGCGGCCACAGCGCGGCGGAGGTCTATCTGGAGGTGCAGCGCAGCGAAGCCTTCCAGGAAGTGCGCCGCCGGTACCGGCGGTTCGTCGTCCCCGCCACCCTCGCCTTCCTCGTCTGGTACCTCGCCTATGTCGTCACCGCGGTCACCGCGCCCGGCCTGATGGCCCGTCCGGTGGCCGGGGCGGTCAACGTCGCCATGGTCGCGGGACTCGGGCAGTTCCTCACCACGTTCCTGCTCACCGGGGCGTACGCACGGCATGCGCGGCTGCGCAGAGACCGGGCCGCACTCGACCTGCGCTGGGACACCCAGGAGATGACGCGGGGGATCGGACGTTGAGCGGGAACCACCAGACCCTGGCGCTCCTGCTGTTCAGCGCCTTCATCGCCGTCACGCTCGGCATCACGACCTGGGTGAGCCGCAACCGGCAGGGGTCGGCCGAGGAGTTCTACGCGGGCGGCCGGCTGTTCTCCCCCATGGAGAACGGCTTCGCCATCGCCGGCGACTACATGTCGGCCGCGTCGTTCCTCGGTATCTCCGGGGTGATCGCCCTCTACGGCTACGACGGCATGCTTTACTCCGTCGGCTTCCTGGTCGCCTGGCTCGTCGTCCTGCTCCTCGTGGCGGAACTCGTCCGCAACTGCGGCAGGTTCACCCTCGCCGACGTGGTGGCGGCCCGCATGGCGGAGCGCCCGGTCCGGATCGCCGCGGGGACCTCTTCCGTCACCGTCTCCGTCCTCTACCTGGTGGCACAGATGGTGGGAGCGGGCAGTCTCGTCGCCCTGCTCCTCGGCGGGACGAGCGGTGCCGCGCGGTCATGGACGGTCATCGGTGTCGGGGCTCTCATGGTGGTCTACGTGTCGCTCGGCGGAATGCGCGCCACCACCTGGATCCAGATCGTCAAGGCCGTACTGCTGATGGCGGGCACCGTCGTGCTCACCGTGCTGGTCCTGGTCCACTTCCACGGCAACTTCAACGAGTTGCTCAACTCCGCCGCCGACCGCAGCGGGCACGGCAAGGAGTTCCTCTCGCCCGGGCTGCGCTACGGCGGGAGCTGGACGGCACGCATCGACTTCATCAGCCTCGGGCTGGCCCTCGTGCTCGGCACGGCGGGCCTTCCGCACATCCTGTCCCGCTTCTACACCGTGCCCACGGCCCGTGCCGCCCGCAGGTCCGTCGTCTGGTCCATCGGTCTCATCGGCAGCTTCTACCTCATGACGATCGTGCTCGGGTTCGGGGCCGCGGCACTGGTCGGCTCGGCCGACGTGCGGGAGTCGAACCCCGCCGGAAACACAGCCGTTCCGCTGCTCGCCCTGTCGCTCGGTGGCGGTGAGGGTTCGACGGGGGGAACGATCCTGTTCGCCGTGGTCGCCGCGGTGGCCTTCGCGACCATCCTTGCCGTGGTCGCCGGGATCACCCTCGCCTCGTCCGCCTCCGTCGCCCACGACCTCTACGCCTCGCTCCGACGACCGGGCTCCCGGCAGTACAGCGAGGTGGCCGTGGCACGGATCGCCGCAGCCGGGATCGGGGTGGCCGCCATCGGGCTGGGGCTGCTCGCCCAAGACCTGAACGTGGCGTTCCTGGTGGGCCTCGCCTTCGCGGTCGCCGCGTCGGCGAACCTGCCGGTGCTGCTCTTCTCGCTGTTCTGGCGGAAGTTCACCACGCGCGGGGCGGTCTGGTCCGTCTACGGCGGTCTGCTTCCCGCCGTGCTGCTCGTCGTGCTCTCCCCGGTCGTCTCCGGCAGCCCCACGTCGCTGTTCCCGGGGGTGGACTTCCAGCTCTTCCCGCTGGAGAACCCCGGTCTCGTCTCCATCCCGCTGGGCTTCCTGGCCGGCTGGATCGGCACGGTCACCTCGACCGAGCCGCCCGACGAAGCCAAACACGCCGAGACCGAGGTACGTGCGCTGACCGGAGCCGGCGCGGTGTGACGGGGGCTCGTGGCCCGCGCCGGCCGTCACCAGGTCGTGGCCAGCCAGGCCGCCACTGCGGCGAGCGCGATCAGGGCGGCGTTGAGACCGGTCTCCCTGACCTCGTTCCGGGAGAGGTGCAGGGCGGTGGCCAGCACCTGGAGCACGAGCAGGCCGAGTGCTGCCACCATCGCGAGGGCGGGCGCGATTCCCGTGAGCGGTGGCAGCAGCAGCCCCGCCGCGCCGAGGATCTCGACGACGCCGATGACCCGGACCAGCCACATCGGAACCGTATCCACCCAGCCCATCATGGGTGCCAGTCGTTCCCGGCTCTGGGCGGCCTTCTTGCCACCGGCGTACAGGTAGAAAGCCGCAAGAAGCCCGGCGACGATCCAGTAGGCGATCTCCATCTTCGTCCTCCGTCATGGTGACGACTTGTGAGCAAGCACATGATCGGTGACTATCGGAACGCTTACAAAAGGCACACGGGTGTGCCTGGCGAACAGGGGACGCCGATGTCGAAGTACCGTCACAGCTGCCTCATCCGCGGCGACGGAGGCCGGGCGATCCGCGGCATCCTGGACCGGATCGGGGACAAGTGGACCCTGCTGGTCGTCGCCACCCTGGACGGCGAACGCATGCGCTTCACCGAACTCCAGCAGCGCATCCCCGGCATCTCGCAGCGCATGCTCACCCGCACGGTCCGGCACCTGGAGCGCGACGGCCTGGTGTCCCGGACGGTGTTTCCCGAGGTTCCTCCGCGGGTCGAGTACGAACTCACCGCGAGGGGACGCACCCTGATCGAGCCCGCTGTGAAGCTGGCTGAGTGGGCCGTCGACCACAACCCCGGCATCGAACTGAGCCAGACCGACTACGACTCGGCGCATCCGAAGGCGTAGGGCCCGGCCGCCGCGGTCAGCGGCTCCCGGTGACCCACGCGTAGCGGTGTTCGGGGCGCCCCGTCTCCCCGTACCGCAGGGTCAGCCGGACCCGTCCGGAACGTTCCAGCAGCTTCAGATAGCGCTGGGCCGTCTGCCGGCTCATCCCGGCGCTCTCCGCGATCTCCTGGGCGGAGAGCGGGCCGCCCGCGCTCCGGAGCGCGTTGCGGACGAGTTCGGCCGTCGTCGTCGAGTGCCCCTTGGGCAGATCGGGCTCGCCCGCCGCCCACAGGGCGCCGAAGAGCCGGTCCACCTCGCCCTGCTCGGCCTCGCCGCCGCTCTCCAGGGTGCGGCGCAGCGCGGCGTACGCCTCCAGTTTGGTCCGCAGCCCCGCGTACGTGAACGGCTTCACCAGGTACTGGAGGGCGCCCTGACGCATGGCCTCCTGGACCGTGGCGACGTCGCGCGCCGCCGTCACCATGATCACGTCGGTGCGGTGGCCGAGACCGCGCAGCTCCCGCACCACGTCCAGTCCGCTGCGGTCGGGCATGTAGTGGTCCAGCAGGATCAGGTCCACCTGGTGACTTTCCACCGCGGCGAGCGCGTCGGCGGCGCAGTGCGCCTGAGCGGCCACCCGGAAGCCGGGCACCTTCGAGACGTAAGCCGCGTTGATCCGCGCGACGCGGACGTCGTCGTCGACGACCAGGACCTCGATCACTGCTCCGCTCCCGCCTTGTCGGATTCCGCTTCGGTCATGGCCTCGGGGAGTACGACGGTGAACGCGGCCCCGCCCTCGTCCGCCGTGTCCACCGCCACGCTGCCGCCCTGCCGCTCGGCCAGCCGCCGCACCAGCGCGAGCCCGAGGCCGCGCTTGCCGTGCGCCGGGAGTTCCTTGGTCGACCAGCCCTCCGTGAAGATCGAGTCACGCTCCGAGGACGGGACACCCGGACCGCTGTCGCGGACCCGCAGCACCACCGTACGGCCCTCGGCGCGCAGACCCACCTCGATCAGGGCGCCCTCCGATCCGGCGGCCGCGTCCGATGCGTTGTCCACCAGGTTGCCGACGATCGTCACCAGCCCGCGCGGGTCGACCAGCCGGTCCGGAAGCAGGCTGCCGGGCGCCATGCGCAGCGACACACCGCGCTCCGCCGCGACCGTCGCCTTGCCGACCAGCAGCGCGGCGAGCAGCGGGTCACGGACCTTCTCGGTGATCTGTTCGGCGGTGGCCCGGTGGACGCCGACGACCTCGGTCACGAACTCTCTCGCGTCCTCGTGCAGCTCCAGCTCGAGCAGGCCGAGGAGCGTGTGCAGCCGGTTGGCGTGCTCGTGGTCCTGCGCGCGCAGGGCGTCGATCAGCCCGCGGGTCGAGTCGAGCTCGCGGCCGAGGTGTTCGAGCTCGGTGCGGTCGCGGAGGGTGACGACGGCTCCTCCGTCGGCCGTCGGCATGCGGTTGGCGAGCAGCACCCGGCTGCCGCGTACGGTCAGCAGGTCCTCGCCGGCGACGTCGCCGGCCAGCACATCGGTGGTTCGCCCGGTGCCGAACACGTCGGTCAGCGGGTGACCGGAGGCCTCGGGTCCCACGCCGAGCAACCGTTGCGCCTCGTCGTTCAGAAGGCGGATGCGGCCGCCGCGGTCGAGTGCGACGACCCCCTCCCGGATGCTGTGCAGCATCGCTTCCCGCTCCGTCAGCAGGGCGGAGATGTCGGAGAAGGCGAGGTCGTGGGTCTGCCGTTGCAGGCGCCGGGAGATCAGATAGGCGGCCAGCGCCCCCACCGCGAGCGCCCCGCCCGCGTAAGCGAACAGGCCGGGAATCGCCGCGAGGAGGCGGGCGCGGACACTGTCGTACGCGATGCCGACGGAGACCGCCCCGGCGATGTGTCCGGATCCGTCGCGCAGCGGCACCTTGCCCCGGGCCGAGCGTCCGAGCGTGCCGCTGTCGATCTCCATCACGTCCCGGCCCGCGAGCGCCTGGCCGGGGTCGGTGGAGACGACCCTCCCGATCCGGGCGCGGTCGGGATGGGACCAGCGCACCCCGCGGCGGTCCATCACGACGACGTACTCGGCGCCCGTGGCCCGTCTGATCCGCTCAGCGGCGCTCTGGACGGGGCCCCGGGGCGCCGGGTCCGTGGTGAGCAGTGCCTCGGCGATCCGTGGCTGGGCGGCCGTGCTCTGCGCGATGGACAGAGCCCGGCGCATCGCCTGGTCGTCGAGTTGTGCGCTGAGGGGTGCCAGGAAGAGGCCGGTGGCGAGTACGGTGACGCCGGTGGCGATGGCCAGCTGCATCAGCAACACCTGCGAGAAGACCCGCCGGGGCCAGCCGAGTCGGCGCGGTCTCCTGGTCGTGGGCGGTGGGGCGCTCATCGTAGAGACGGTAGAGGGCATTCCGGTGCTTTCCGAAATTCGTCTCGTTTCCTCACCCACGCAATCCGCTTGCGTTTCTTGCGCTAATCTTGCGCACATGACGCGACGACTTGCTCAGGTGGCACAGAAGGTTGGAGTCAGCGAGGCCACGGTCAGCCGGGTGCTCAACGGCAAGCCGGGGGTCTCCGACGCCACGCGGCAGGCCGTCCTGTCCGCGCTGGACGTCCTCGGCTACGAGCGCCCGACCCAGCTGCGCGGCGAACGGGCCCGCCTGGTCGGGCTGGTCCTGCCCGAGTTGCAGAACCCGATCTTCCCCGCCTTCGCCGAGGTGGTCGGCGGCGCGCTCGCGCAGCAGGGCCTCACCCCTGTCCTGTGCACCCAGACCAAGGGCGGGGTCTCCGAGGCGGACTACGTCGAGCTGCTCCTGCAGCAGCAGGTCTCGGGTGTGGTCTTCGCCGGCGGCCTCTACGCCCAGGCCGACGCCCCGCACGATCACTACAAGGTGCTGGCCGACCGCAAGATCCCCGTCGTGCTGATCAACGCGGCCATCGCCCATCTCGGCTTCCCGTGCGTCTCCTGCGACGACTCGGTGGCCGTCGAACAGGCCTGGCGCCACCTCGTCTCGCTGGGACACGAGCGCATCGGCCTGGTGCTCGGCCCATCGGACCACATGCCCTCGCAACGCAAGCTGGCTGCCGCCCGCGCGCTTGCCGAGGGATCGGGCGCGAGCATCCCGGACGAGTGGGTGGCCAGGGCGATGTTCTCGCTGGAGGGCGGGCAGGCGGCCGCCATGCGGCTTCTGGACCAGGGCGTCACCGGATTCATCTGCGCCAGCGACCCGCTCGCCCTGGGAGCGGTCCGGGCGGCACGCCGCCGGGGCCTCTCGGTGCCCGAGGACGTCTCCGTCGTGGGCTACGACGACTCGGCGTTCATGAACTGCACCGAGCCGCCGCTCACCACGGTCCGCCAGCCGATCGAGGCCATGGGGCGGGCCGCCGTCGAACTGCTCTCCGTGCAGATCGGGGGCCGTACGGTGCCGTCCGACGAGCTGCTCTTCGAGCCGGAGCTGGTGGTGCGGGGGTCGACGGCCCAGCCCCCGCGCGGCGCTTCCCGCTGACCGTCGAGAATTTACAAAGCAGGCTTCGCCAATTGCGATCCAGAGGTGGGGTCGGTGGGCAGCGGCTGGGGCGGCTGCGGGCCGGTGTACTGACCGCTGGGGCGCATCCGCAGCGGACGCTCCCCGTACTCCTCCAGCGCATGCGCGATCCAGCCCGCCGTGCGGGAGATCGCGAACACCGTCTCGCCCGCCTCCACGGCCATGCCCGACGAGACGGACAGCACGGCCAGCGCCAGATCGACATTGGCGTGCAGAGGGGTGTGCCGGGCGGTCGTGGCGACGACGTCGCGAGCAGCGGCCAGGGCGGGTGCGGCCCGCGGTACCTCGGCCAGCAGCGCGAAGAGGGCGCGGGCCCGGGGGTCCTCGCCGGGGTAGAGCCGGTGGCCGAGCCCCGGAACCCGGCGTCCCGAACGCAGATGGTCCGCGACCACCGGAGCCGCGCTGCCCCGCTCCAGCACCTCGGCCAGCATGCGGTGTGCCAGCCCGCTGGCGGCGCCGTGCAGGGGCCCCTCCAGCACCCCGAGCCCCGCCGAGACCACGGCGTACGGATGGGCGCGGGCGGAGGCGGCGACCCGCGCCGCCAGGGTGGACGCGGCCAGATCGTGGTCGATCAGCAGGCCCAGCGCGGTGTCCAGTACGGCCAGTGACGCCTCGTCGGCCGGGCGCCCGGTGAGTTTCGGCCAGAGTTGACGCGCGAGGCCGGGTGAGGCGCTCCCTTCCGCCGTCTCCTCGCCCCCTTCCGCGACCGTCGGCAGCGCGGCTGCCAGCGTCGGGATCAGGCTCCGGGCGCCACCGAGCACCGCCTCGCGCGACAGGTCGAAACGGAGCGGGTCGGCCGCCGCCGCCGCGACGACCGCCACCCGCAGCCGGTCCGTCGAGCCGCAGTGCGACGGCAGTGCGCCGACCGCCCGCCGGGCCGCGGCGAGCGCCTCGGCCGGTGCCGTGAACCGGATGCCGGGCCGCAGCACCCCGGTCCAGAGCCACTCCGCCACCTCTTCGTACGCGTAGTGCCGGGCCAGCTCCGCCGCGTCCACGCCCCGGAAGAAGTACCGGTCGCTCCCGATGAGCGTGATGCCGGTGGGGAACGACAGAGCGCCGGCCGGGGCGGCGGGATCCCTGCGCCCTGTACGCCGCGCCAGGGCGTCGACCTCCGCCGCGTCGAACGTGCTTCCACGCCCGCCCGGGGCGCGGCTGCTGCTGAGCTGGCCCCGGCTCACGTACGCGTACACCGTCTCGGGCTTCACGCCCAGTCGTTCCGCCGTCTCCCGCGTGGTGAGCCGCTGCGCCGGGGGCTCGCTGAAGCCCGCGTCTGCTTGATCCGTCATGCCGTCCACCGTATCCATATTGATTCAATCAACATTGACAGAACTCAAGTCAAGCATGGACAGTCGAATCAATGTCAGTAGGAGTCAATGTCAGCAGTCATCGGGATGTCCACGGAAGATGCGTCACCGCATGCCGGACACCGGAATGTCCACGGAGGAAGCAATGACGACCACCACCACCGCCACAGCACCGCTCGACGTCCCCCGCGGCCTCGCGGGTGTCGTCGTCACCGATACCGCGCTCGGTGACGTGCGGGGCCGCGAGGGCTTCTACCACTACCGGCAGTACTCGGCGATCGAACTCGCGCGGACCCGCAGCTTCGAGGACGTCTGGTACCTCATGACCGAGGGCGAACTGCCCGGCCCGGCCGCACGCGCCGCCTTCGCCGCCCGGACAGCCGGGCTGCGCCGTCTGCCCGCCGAGGTCCGCGACGCCCTGCCCGCCATAGCCCGCGCGGGCGCCGCGTCCGGTCCGCTCGCGGGGCTGCGCACGGCGCTCTCCCTGCTCGGCGCCTCGGCCGGATTCCAGCCGGTGTACGACATCGACGCGGACCGGCGCCGCGGTGACGCCCTGACCGCATGCGCGGCCGTGCCCACCGTGCTGACCGCACTGCACCGCCTCGGCCGGGGCCTCGAACCGGTGGAGCCGCGCGACGACCTGCCGTACGCGGCCAACTACCTCTACATGCTGACCGGTTCCGTACCGGACGCCGACCGGGTCAGGGCCGTCGAGCAATATCTGATCTCCACCGTCGACCACGGTTTCAACGCCTCCACCTTCACCGGCCGCGTCGTGGCCTCCACCGGCGCGGACGTCGCCGCCTGCCTGGTGGCGGCCGTCGGCGCACTCTCCGGGCCCCTGCACGGCGGCGCGCCCAGCCGGGCCCTCGACACCCTGGACGCCATCGGCACCCCCGACCGCATCGACGGCTGGATCCGCGAGCGGGTGCTCGCCGGTGACCGGATCATGGGCTTCGGGCACCCCGTCTACCGCACCGAGGACCCGCGTTCCCGGATGCTGCGGTCCATCGCCCAGGGCTTCGGAGGCCCGCTCGTCGACTTCGCCGTCGAGGTGGAACGGCAGGTCGAGGCGATCCTCGCCGAGCTCAAGCCGGGGCGGGAACTGCACACCAACGTGGAGTTCTACGCCGGGGTCGTCATGGAGCTGTGCGGGCTGCCGCGCGAGATGTTCACCCCGACCTTCTGCGCGGCGCGGGTCGTCGGCTGGAGCGCCAATATCCTGGAGCAGGCGGAGGACTCGAAGATCATCCGCCCGGCGGCCCGCTACATCGGCCCGCCCCCGCCGCAGCCGGTCCCGGCCGTCTGACACCGCAGGAAGGTTCCCGTTGAGCGCGTCGCCCCCACCCCGCACCCGGAAGATCCCCGTCATCGTCCTCGCGGGATTCCTCGGATCCGGCAAGACGACGCTGCTCAACCACCTCCTGCGCCACCGCGCGGGCAACCGCATCGGTGTGATCGTCAACGACTTCGGGTCCATCGAGATCGACGCCATGACCGTGGCCGGACAGGTCGGCTCGACCGTCTCGCTTGGCGGCGGCTGTCTGTGCTGCGCGGTCGACGTGAGCGAACTGGACACCTACCTGGAGACCCTGACCCGCCCCGCCGCCCGCCTCGACGTGATCGTCATCGAGGCGAGCGGACTCGCCGAACCGCAGGAACTCGTGCGGATGATCCTGGCCAGCGACAACCCGCACATCCTGTACGGAGGGCTGGTCGAGGTGGTCGACGCCGCCGAGTTCGGGGCCACCCGGGAGCGCCACCCGGAGATCGACCGGCATCTCGCCGTCGCCGACCTCGTCGTGCTGAACAAGACGGACCGGGCCGGTGAGGCGGAGCGAGAGCGCATCCGGGAGGCCGTCGCGGCGACCGGCAGCGTGGCAGCCGTCATCCCGGCGACGTACGGACGGATCGACCCGGAGCTGCTCTTCGATCCGGCGCTGCGGCCCGACGGCGAGGAGAAGGCGCGGCAGCTCACCTTCGAGGACCTGTACCTGGAGGAACGGGCGCGGGAGACGGGTGAGGAGCACGAGGGCCATCTGCATGCGGCGTACGAGAGTGTCGACTTCACGTCGGACGTCCCGATGGACCCCCGCCGGCTCATGGAGTTCCTCGACTCCCGGCCCGGCGGCCTCTACCGGATCAAGGGCTACGTCGACTTCGGCACCGGCGATACGGACCACGCCTACGCCGTACACGCCGTCGGCCGGTTCCTGCGGTTCACCCCCAGGGCCTGGACGCGCGGCGAGCCGCGGCTGACCAGGCTCGTCCTGATCGGCTCCGCCATCGACGCGCAGGCCCTGCGCAAGGAACTGGAAGGCTGTCGCGCACCGGGGGAGCCCGGGCCGGAAACGGCGCAGGACGCCGCACATGAGCGATCCATGTGGGGCGTCCTGCGGTACGTGCAACAGCCCGGCGACGACGCCCAGGCCTAGGGCGTGTTTCGAAAGTCCCGCCTGTCCGGCGGCGTCTGGCACTTCCCCGAGCTCTCGGCTTCGCTCGAGCAGGGGAGACCCCATTGCTCGCCGCGTTGTCGGGATCACCCCGATACACCCAGTATCGGGGCGACCCTCCGCCTTGCGATCGCACGCACCGGACGCCGCCGGACCCGCCCTCCGGGCGGACGGCGCTACTTCCGAAACACGCCCTGAGGGCTACACGGGGCCGGCGATCACCGCGACCGGGCTCTCCAGCGGCGTGCCCGACCCGTCGCGCCGCGGATCGGGCTCGGGCAGCGAGGCCGGCGCACCGTTCTTCTGCGCGGCCCGGGCCGGCGTCGCACCCGCCCAGGCGAACACCAGCACGTCCTCGCCCTTCAGGAACCGCTGGCAGCGCACCCCGCCGGTGGCCCGGCCCTTGCGCGGGTACTGGTCGAACGGGGTCAGCTTGCACGTCAGCACCGAATCGTCCAGCGTGCCGTGCGAACCCGCGACCGTGAACACCACCGCGTCCACCGCCGGATCCACCGCGGCGAACGACAGCACCTCCGTACCGTCCGTGAGCTTGACGCCCGCCATACCGCCGGCCGGACGCCCCTGCGGACGCACCTGCGCCGCCGGATACCGCAGCAGCTGCGCGTCCGAGGTGATGAAGACCAGGTCCTCCTCACCGGTGCGCAGCTCCGCCGCACCGACGATCCGGTCACCGTCCTTGAGGGTGATGACCTCCAGCTCGTCCTTGTTGGCGGGGTAGTCGGGCACCACGCGCTTCACCGTGCCCTGCGCGGTGCCGATCGCCAGCCCGGGCGAGGACTCGTCGAGCGTGGTGAGGCAGATGACCTCCTCGTCCGCCTCCAACGTCAGGAACTCCCCGACCATGGCCCCGCCCGACAGGTTGGGTGCCGCATGGGTGTCCGGCAGCTGGGGCAGGTCGATCACCGCGAGCCGCAGCAGCCGCCCGGTGGACGTCACCACACCGATGTCGCCGCGGGCCGTGGCCGGGACCGCCGACACGATCACGTCGTGCTTGGCACGCTTGGCGTCCTCGGCGAAGACGATGGGATCGTCGTTGGCCGTACGCGCCAGCAGCCCGGTCGAGGACAGCAGAACCCGGCACGGGTCGTCCGCCACCTCCAACGGCACCGAGGCGACCTGCGAACCGGCCGACTCCAGCAGCACCGTGCGCCGGTCGGTGCCGAACTTCTTCGCCACCACGGCGAGTTCCGTGGAGACGAGCTTGCGCAGCTCGGTGTCGGAGTCGAGGATCGCGGTCAGCTCGGCGATCTCGGCGGCGAGCCGGTCGCGCTCGCTCTCCAGCTCGATCCGGTCGAACCGGGTCAGCCGGCGCAGCGGGGTGTCCAGGATGTACTGGGTCTGGATCTCGCTCAGCGAGAAGTGCTCGATGAGCCGCTCCTTGGCCTGGGCCGAGTTGTCGCTGGAGCGGATGAGGCGGATGACCTCGTCGATGTCGATCAGGGCGACCAGGAGGCCCTCGACCAGGTGCAGCCGGTTGCGGCGCTTGGTCCGGCGGAACTCGCTGCGCCGGCGCACCACGTCGAAGCGGTGGTCGAGGTAGACCTCCAGGAGTTCCTTGAGGCCCAGCGTGAGCGGCTGTCCGTCGACCAGGGCCACGTTGTTGATGCCGAAGGACTCCTCCATCGGCGTCAGCTTGTAGAGCTGCTCCAGCACGGCCTCGGGGACGAAGCCGTTCTTGATCTCGATGACCAGACGCAGCCCGTGCGAGCGGTCGGTGAGGTCCTTGACGTCGGCGATGCCCTGGAGCTTCTTCGCCGAGACCAGGTCCTTGATCTTGGCGATCACCTTCTCCGGGCCGACGGTGAAGGGCAGTTCTGTGACGACCAGGCCCTTGCGGCGCGGAGTGACGTTCTCCACGGCCACGGTGGCGCGGATCTTGAACGAGCCGCGGCCGCCCGTGTAGGCGTCCTTGATGCCGCCCAGGCCCACGATCCGCCCGCCGGTCGGCAGGTCGGGACCGGGGACGAACCGCATCAGGGTCTCCAGGTCCGCGCCCGGATGCTTGATCAGATGCCGGGCGGCGGCGATGACCTCGCCCAGGTTGTGCGGCGGCATGTTGGTCGCCATGCCGACCGCGATCCCGGTCGTGCCGTTGACCAGGAGGTTCGGATAGGCAGCCGGGAGAACGACCGGCTCCTGCTCCTGGCCGTCGTAGTTCGACTGGAAGGCGACGGTTTCCTCGTCGATCGACTCCGTCATCAGCGACGTCGCGTCGGCCATCCGGCACTCGGTGTACCGCATGGCGGCGGGCGGGTCGTCGTTGCCGAGCGAGCCGAAGTTCCCGTGCCCGTCGACGAGGGGGAGCCGCATGGAAAACGGCTGCGCCATCCGCACCAGCGCGTCGTAGATCGACGCGTCGCCGTGCGGGTGCAGCTTGCCCATGACCTCGCCGACCACGCGGGCGCACTTCACGAAGCCGCGGTCCGGGCGCAGGCCCATCTCGTTCATCTGGTACACGATGCGGCGGTGCACCGGCTTCATGCCGTCACGGGCGTCCGGAAGGGCCCGTGAGTAGATCACCGAGTACGCGTACTCGAGGAAGGAGCCCTGCATTTCGTCGACGACGTCGATGTCGAGGATCTTCTCCTCGAAGTCGACCGGCGGCGGGGTCTTCGTGCTGCGGCGGGCCATCGCTGCTGCGACTCCTTCACGGATTCTGTTCGGGCAACCTCAGGTTCTGACGCGCACCATTGTGGACCGCCCCACTGACAACGCGGACCTCGACCCGTCCCAAAGGGCGTTCTCCACCCGTCCCGAAGGGGTCGGAACCCTCTTTCCCGCGAACTTTCGCGGCACGGGAACTTCGCCAGGTGTCGGTGCGCTTGCTTACAGTGGCAGGTCTCGCAGTAAAACCAGTATCGCGATCGAAGGGACGTACATGCCCATGGGTCACACGGCCACAGCCCAGGCCGGCTCCGGCGGCTTGACAGCGACCGAGCACCGTCTGGCCAACGGCCTGCGCGTGGTGCTCTCCGAGGACCATCTGACCCCGGTCGCCGCGGTGTGCCTCTGGTACGACGTCGGTTCGCGCCACGAGGTCAAGGGACGCACCGGCCTGGCTCACCTCTTCGAGCACCTGATGTTCCAGGGCTCCGGCCAGGTCAAGGGGAACGGACACTTCGAGCTGGTGCAGGGCGCCGGCGGCTCCCTCAACGGGACCACCAGCTTCGAGCGGACCAACTACTTCGAGACGATGCCGACGCACCAGCTGGAGCTCGCGCTGTGGCTCGAGGCGGACCGGATGGGCTCGCTGCTCGCCGCGCTCGACGAGGAGTCCATGGAGAACCAGCGCGACGTCGTCAAGAACGAACGCCGCCAGCGCTACGACAACGTCCCGTACGGCACCGCCTTCGAGAAGCTGACGGCTCTCGCCTACCCGGAGGGCCACCCGTACCACCACACCCCGATCGGCTCGATGGCCGACCTGGACGCCGCGACACTCGAGGACGCGCGGACGTTCTTCCGGACGTACTACGCGCCCAACAACGCGGTGCTCTCCGTCGTCGGCGACATCGATCCCGACCAGACGCTCGCCTGGATCGAGAAGTACTTCGGCACCATCCCCTCGCACGACGGCAAGCAGCCGCCGCGCGACGGCGCGCTGCCCGAGGTCATCGGCGGCCAGTTGCGCGAGGAGGTCCGTGAGGAGGTGCCGGCGCGCGCGCTGATGGCCGCCTACCGGCTGCCGCACGACGGTACCCGCGAGTGCGACGCCGCGGATCTCGCGCTGACCGTTCTGGGCGGCGGCGAGTCGTCCCGGCTGCACAACCGCCTGGTCCGCCGCGACCGGACGGCCGTCGCGGCCGGATTCGGGCTGCTGCGGCTCGCGGGCGCGCCCTCGCTCGGCTGGCTGGACGTCAAGACGTCCGGTGGTGTCGAGGTGGCGCAGATCGAGACCGCGGTCGACGAGGAGCTGTCCCGGTTCGCCGAGGAGGGCCCCACGCCCGAGGAAATGGAGCGCGCCCAGGCCCAGTTGGAGCGCGAGTGGCTGGACCGTCTCGGCACCGTCTCGGGCCGCGCCGACGAACTGTGCCGGTTCGCCGTGCTGTTCGGTGACCCGCAGCTCGCCCTGACCGCCGTGCACCGCGTGCTCGACGTGACCGCGGAGGAGGTCAAGGCGGCCGCCCGGGCCCAGCTGCGGCCCGACAACCGGGCGGTGCTGGTCTACGAGCCCGTCGAACCGGCGGAGTCCGCCGAAGAGGCGGAAGCGGACGCCTCCACCGACACCGACGCGCCCGAAGGAGCGGACAAGTGACCGACGCTGCCGCGACTGGAGTTTCCATGGAGTACCACCCGCAGCCCGCCCCTGGCACGGCCAGGCCCTGGGCCTTCCCCGCACCCGAGCGCGGCTCCCTGCCCAACGGCCTCACGGTGCTGCGCTGCCACCGCCCGGGCCAGCAGGTCGTCGCCGTCGAGATCTTCCTCGCCGCGCCGCTGGACGCCGAGCCCGAGGGCCTGGACGGGGTCGCCACGATCATGTCGCGTGCCCTGTCCGAGGGCACCGACAAGCGGAGCGCCGAGGAGTTCGCGGCCGAACTGGAGCGCTGCGGCGCCACCCTGGACGCCCATGCCGACCATCCCGGTGTCCGGGTCTCCCTGGAGGTCCCCGTCTCCCGGCTGGCCAAGGCGCTCGGCCTGGTCGCCGAGGCGCTGCGGGCCCCGGCCTTCAGCGACAGCGAGATCGAGCGGCTGGTGGGCAACCGGCTGGACGAGATCCCGCACGAGCAGGCCAACCCGGCCCGCCGTGCCGCCAAGCAGCTCTCCAAGGAGCTCTTCCCGGCCACGGCCCGCATGTCGCGCCCCCGGCAGGGCACCGAGGAGACCGTGGCCCGGATCGACTCCGCGGCCGTGCGCGCCTTCTACGACGCCCACGTCCGCCCGTCCACCGCGACCGCCGTGGTCGTCGGGGACCTCACCGGCATCGACCTGGACGCGCTGCTCGCCGACACCCTCGGTGACTGGTCGGGCAACACCGCCGAGCCCCGCCCCGTCCCGCCGATCACCGCCGACGACACGGGCCGGGTGGTCATCGTGGACCGTCCCGGCGCGGTGCAGACGCAGCTGCTGATCGGACGCATCGGCGCCGACCGGCACGACAGCGTCTGGCCGGCCCAGGTGCTCGGCACCTACTGCCTGGGCGGCACGCTCACCTCCCGGCTCGACCGGGTACTGCGCGAGGAGAAGGGCTACACGTACGGCGTGCGGGCCTTCGCCCAGGTGCTGCGCTCCTCGGCCCCGGACTCCGCCTCCGGGGCGACGGGCGCCGCGATGCTCGCCATCAGCGGTTCCGTGGACACGGAGTCCACCGGCCCGGCGCTGGAGGACCTGTGGAAGGTCCTGCGGACGCTCGCGGCCGAAGGGCTGACGGACGCCGAGCGCGAGACGGCCGTGCAGAACCTCGTGGGTGTGGCCCCGCTGAAGTTCGAGACGGCGGCCTCCGTCGCGGGCACCCTCGCCGACCAGGTCGAGCAGCACCTCCCGGACGACTACCAGGCGCATCTCTACGCCCGCCTCGCCGACACCGGCACGGTGGAGGCGACGGCGGCCGTCGTCAACGCCTTCCCGGAGGACCGGCTGGTCACGGTCCTGGTCGGGGACGCCGCGCGGATCGCCGACCCCGTCCGGGCGCTCGGTATCGGTGAGGTGTCGGTCGTGACCGGCTGAGCCGAGCGGTCACTTCACCCGATACCCGGGCAAACGGATGGGTCACCGGAAGGTCCTGGCGGAGCGGTCTCCGTCAGGACCTTCCGGTTTGTCTGCTTTGTGGGAGAGGTTGCCCGTCTGCCCTGTGGGATGCGCTACAAAACGGCCTGTCCGTTTGGTGGCGGGAAGTGCCCCCGTCTAGCGTCGGCTCGGCTGTCCGTCACTCGTATGCCGCATCCGTGACGTACCGGGCAGTCATCGCCGAGTCCCCGTCAGGCGCGAGCCAGGGGAGCCGGGGACCCACGTAGTCCCTGGGGTGAATCGGATGCCTGAGCCTCGTGCGAGGCCGGGGGATCCGTAGGAGACCTTCCTGCTCCGAACCCGTCAGCTAACCCGGTAGGCGAGAAGGAAGGAAAGGACCAGCCACTTCATGGCGTTCACCCGTGCCACCGGGAAGCACCGTGCCCCGAGCCGTCTGACGCGCACCGGCGCGAAGGCCGTCGGCATCGCGACTCTGGCCACCACCGGCGTCATCGGAGGACTGGCTTCCCCGGCCCTCGCCGCGGACACCGAGACCCCCGCCGTCAGCGACACCGGCCTCACTCAGATCATCGCCATCGAAGGCACCCTGGCCGAGCGGATCGACGCACAGGCGGACGCCCAGCAGCACCAGGCCGACGTTGCGGAGAAGAAGGCCGAAGCCAAGAAGAAGGCCGAGGCGAAGAAGGCGGAGGCCAAGGCGAAGGCGGCCGCCAAGGCCAAGGCCGCCGCGAAGGCGAAGGCCGCCGCCCGCGCCGAGGAGGCCCGCGAGAGCGCCACCCGCGCCGCCCGCTCCGCCGAGCGCACCCGGCTCGGCTCCTTCCAGCTCCCCGTCGCCGGTTCCTACGTGAGCACGGGCTACCAGTCCAGCGGCTCCATGTGGTCCTCCGGCAGCCACTCCGGCATCGACTTCCACGCCGCGTCCGGCAGTTCCGTCGTCGCCGTGGGCGCCGGTACGGTCGTCGAAGCCGGCTGGGGCGGGGCGTACGGCAACAACATCGTGCTGCGGATGACGGACGGCACGTACACCCAGTACGGCCACCTCTCCTCGATCGGTGTGACCGTCGGCCAGAGCGTCGGCGGCGGCGAGCAGATTGGTCTCTCCGGCTCGACCGGCAACTCGACCGGCCCGCACCTCCACTTCGAGGCCCGCACCACCCCCTCGTACGGCTCCGACATGGACCCGGTCGCCTACCTGCGCGCCCATGGCGTCTCGGTCTGACCGGGACGAAGACTTCTCGGTGAAGGCCCCGGCTCACGCCGGGGCCTTCGTCGTGTCCGCGTTCCGGGACGGTCCGCACGGGCCGTGCCCGAACGGCCGGATGCCAAAAGATATTCATGAATTTCCACCCGCCGTCGGAAATGCGACCGCATTGCAATAGAGTCGCAGGACAGGCGTCGATCGGCCGTGTTTCGCGGGGATTAAGGCGGAGGTTCGGACATGCGCATTCCG
Source organism: Streptomyces sp. NPDC005775 (assembly GCF_042871565.1). Lineage (NCBI taxonomy): Bacteria > Bacillati > Actinomycetota > Actinomycetes > Kitasatosporales > Streptomycetaceae > Streptomyces > Streptomyces sp. NPDC005775. Next base: position 29,861 of record NZ_JBIAIU010000018.1, read on the forward strand.
GCGCATTCGGTATGCACGGCAATCCGTGAAGACATCGTCTCGGGTGTCTTCGAGCGTGGCAGCCGACTCACCGAGGAGGTGCTCGCACGCCGTTACGGGGTGTCCCGCGTGCCGGTACGGGAAGCATTGCGCACCCTGGAGTCCGAGGGCTTCGTGGTCACCCGCAGACACGCCGGAGCCTGCGTCGCCGAGCCCACCGAGCAGGAGGCCGCCGACCTCCTGGAGGTCCGGATGCTGCTGGAGCCGCTGGGCGCGGCGCGCGCGGCCCATCGCCGTACGGACGCGCACCTGAAGGTGCTCCGCGGCCTGGTCAGGCTCGGCCAGGAGCGTGCCCGCCGGGGAGAGGGCGAGGACCTGCGCTCCCTGGGCGTCTGGTTCCACGAGACGCTGGCCCAGTCCTCCGGCAGCCCCGGCCTGATCGCGCTGCTCACCCAACTACGGCACAAGACCGCCTGGATGTTCGCGATCGAGCACCCGGCCCGTCCGGCCGACTCCTGGGCCGAGCACGGAGCCATCGTCGACGCCGTGGCGCGCGGTGACGCGGAGAGGGCGAGGGCCCTGACCGCCCAGCACGCGGAGCGGGCCACTGCCGCGTACCGTCCGCGCCGCCCCGGCCGGCCGGACACCGCAGCGGCCCGCCCCGACCGGGTGAGGACTTCGCAACATGCCGTAAACACCCCGAGCGGCCGACATTAACAATTGTGCCGTATACAAAGAACAGGCATTCCCTGCGGCCTTTGTTTCCGCTGCCCGAATTCGCCCGGTGAGGCTCTTCGGCGGTCCACGCCTCTTTGCTGAACAAATCTGAACAAAAGAGCCGCGGCTCCCGGTCGGGGGTGCCGCGGCTCTTTCGCAGGAATTCCCGCGTGTGTGACCTGTCCGGGTCAGACGGTCTCCGGAAGCTCGTCGAGCCCCTCGGCGACGAGCTTGGACAGACGGTCCAGAGCGGCTTCGGCGTTGTCGGCCTCGGAGGCGAGCACGATCTCCTCGCCGCCCTGCGCGCCGAGACCGAGCACCGCGAGCATGGAGGCCGCGTTCACCGGGTTGCCGTCGGCCTTGGCGATGGTCACCGGGATGCCGGAAGCCGTGGCGGCACGGACGAAGATGGAAGCGGGGCGGGCGTGCAGGCCCTCGGCCCAACCGACGTTGACGCGGCGCTCAGCCATGGTTCTGCCCTTCACGAATCAATGGTTGTCTAGACCAGTCTCTCATGCAGTGCGCGATGCTCCCGGCCGACCCGCGGACCGCTTACCACCCGCGCCGCACCGTCGCCCGGCCACCCTCAGACTGCCCCGGCCCCGGGCCCCACGCGACCGCTGCCGGAGTCGTACGCTTTGCCCATGCAGCCCTCTCCGGAGCAGAGTCCGCATCACGCCTACCCCGATCACTGGGAGGCGGACGTGGTGCTCCGCGACGGCGGCACCGCGCGCATCAGGCCCATCACCACGGACGATGCCGACCGGCTGGTCAGCTTCTACGAGCAGGTCTCCGACGAGTCGAAGTACTACCGCTTCTTCGCGCCCTACCCCCGGCTCTCCGCCAAGGACGTCCACCGCTTCACCCATCACGACTACGTCGACCGGGTGGGCCTGGCCGTCACGGTGGGCGGCGAGTTCATCGCCACCGTCCGCTTCGACCGGATCGACGCGCGGGGCAGGCCCGCGTCGACCCCGGCGGACGAGGCCGAGGTGGCCTTCCTCGTCCAGGACGCCCATCAGGGCCGCGGCGTCGCCTCGACCCTCCTCGAACACATCGCGGCCGTCGCCCGCGAACGCGGCATCCGTCGCTTCGCCGCCGAGGTGCTGCCCGCCAACAACAAGATGATCAAGGTGTTCCGGGACGCCGGATACACCCAGCAGCGCAGCTTCGAGGACGGCTCCGTCCACCTCACCCTCGACCTCGAACCGACCGCCGAGTCCCTCGCCGTCCAACGCGCCCGGGAACAGCGGGCCGAGGCCCGCTCCGTGCAGCGGCTGCTCGCTCCCGGCTCCGTCGCCGTCATCGGCGCCGGCCGCACCCCCGGTGGCGTCGGCCGCACGGTCCTGCGCAACCTCCTGGGCGCCGGCTTCACCGGCCGCACCTACGCCGTGAACAGCGCGTTCGCCGCCGACCAGGCCACGATCGACGGTGTGCCCGCCCACCGCTCCCTCGGCGAGATCGGCGAACCGGTCGACCTCGCCGTCGTCGCCGTACCGGCCGACCGGGTTCCCGAGGCCGTGGCGGACTGCGGGGAACACGGCGTCCAGGGGCTCGTCGTCCTGTCCGCCGGATACGCCGAGTGGGGGGCCGAGGGCCGCGAACGCCAGCGCGAACTGGTGCGCCAGGCCCGCTCGTACGGCATGCGCATCATCGGCCCGAACGCCTTCGGCATCATCAACAACTCCGAGGCCGTCCGCCTCAACGCCTCCCTCGCACCCGAGCGCCCCGCCTCCGGACGCATCGGGCTGTTCACCCAGTCCGGCGCGATCGGCATCGCCCTGCTCTCCGGGCTCTACCGGCGCGGCGCCGGGCTCTCCACCTTCATCTCGGCCGGCAACCGCGCCGACATCTCCGGCAACGACTTCCTCCAGTACTGGTACGAGGACCCGGACACCGACGTCGCCCTGCTGTACCTGGAGTCGCTCGGCAACCCCCGCAAGTTCACCCGCCTCGCCCGGCGGACCGCTGCCGTGAAGCCGGTCGTCGTGGTGAAGGGCGCCCGGCACAGTGGTTCCACGCCGCCCGGCCACGCGGTGCCCATCAGCCGGATCCCGGATGCCACGGTCTCCGCGCTGATGCGGCAGGCGGGCGTGATCCGCGTCGACACGGTGACGGAGATGGTCGACGCGGGCCTGCTCCTCGCCGACCAGCCGCTTCCGGCGGGCGGACGGGTCGCCATCCTCGGCAACTCGGAGTCCCTGGGGCTGCTCACGTACGACGCCTGCCTGGCGGAGGGGCTGCGCCCGCGCCCGCCCATCGACCTCACCACCGCCGCCACCCCGCAGGACTTCCGGGACGCCCTGGCCGAGGCGCTGGCCGACGAAGGCTGCGACGCGGTCGTCGTGACGGCGATCCCGTGGGTGGGCGAGAACGGAGAGGCGGAGTCGGGCGACGGCGAGGTCCTGGCCACGGCCCTGCACGCGGCGGCCGCGACCGGTCCGGCCAAGCCGGTGGCCGTGGTCCATGTGGAGATCGGCGGCCTCGCCGAAGCCCTGGCCGCCGCGACCAGCACGGTGGCACAACAACGTCCGGCCACGGCGTCGCCCGCCCTCGGGGTACCGGGGCGCCCCGCAGGCCAACCGCCCACCACTCCGGCAGCAACCCCGGCAACCCCGGCCCCCGGCAAGGCTGCCGACGACGCCGCCCCCGACGCCCCCCGCGCCGTCGGACGGATCCCCGCCTACCCCGCCGCCGAACGCGCCGTCCGCGCGCTCGCCGAAGCCGTGCGCTACGCCCAGTGGCGACGCCAGGCCGCCGTACCCGGAAAGGTGCCCGAGTTCCTCGACGACACCATCGACGAACAGGGAGCGGCAGCCCTCATCGACACCCTGCTCGGCCAGGACCCCGATCCGCGCGGCAGGCCTCTGGAACACGACGAGGCGAGCGCACTCCTGGCCTGCTACGGCATCACCGTCCGGCCCACCCTCCCGGCCCCCGGCCCCGAGGAGGCCGTGGCAGCGGCGACACGGCTCGGCTACCCGGTGGCGCTGAAGACGACCGCACCCCACCTCCGCCACCGGGCCGACCTCGGCGGAGTCCGCCTGGACCTCGACTCGGAGGCCGCGCTGCGCCGGGCGTACGGCGAACTGACCGACCTGCTCGGCAAGCCCGCCGAGCTCCGGCCCGTCGTGCAGTCGATGGCCCCGCGCGGAGTCGACACCGTCGTGCGGGCCACCATCGACCCGGCGGCCGGCGCCGTCCTCTCCTTCGGCCTCGCCGGCGCGCCCTCGGAACTCCTCGGCGACACCGCGCACCGGCTGGTCCCCGCCACCGACCGCGACGCCGCCGAACTGATCCGGTCCATCCGGGCGGCCCCGGTCCTCTTCGGCTGGCGCGGCTCGGCGCCCGTGGACACCCCCGCCCTGGAGGAGTTGCTGCTGCGGGTCTCCCGGCTGGTCGACGACCACCCCGAGGTGGTCTCCCTCGCCCTGGAACCGGTGGTGGTCGCCACCCACGGGCTGACCGTCCTCGGAGCGAGCGTCCGGCTCTCGCCGCCCCCGGCCCGGACGGACCTCGGCCCGCGCAGGCTGTCGAACTACTGACCCGCACCGCCCGCCGCACCGTCCCGCCGGGGGGCGGCAGCACGTCCCCGGCAGTCATCAGCCCCCCGTAGGATGGTGCCCATGGCTAAGACCGGTACGACGACCCAGGGGCTGCGCGCGGCGATCGAGCGCAGCGGCTACTACCCGGCCCTCGTGGCCGAGGCGGTGGAGGCCGCCGTGGGCGGTGAGCCGGTCGCTTCGTACCTGGTCCACCAGGAGACGACCTTCGACTCCAACGAGGTGCGCAGGCACGTCACGGTGCTGGTGCTCACGGACACCCGCTTCATCGTCAGTCACACCGACGAGCAGAACGCCGACACCAGCTCCCCGACGCCGTACGCCACCACCTCCACCGAGTCGGTCAAGCTCGACCGGATCTCCTCGGTCGTGGTCAGCCGGGTCGTGGCCAACCCGGAGAAGTACGTCCCGGGCACGCTGCCCCGCGAGGTCGTCCTGACGATCGGCTGGGGCGCCGTCTCCCGGATTGATCTGGAGCCCGCCGCCTGCGGCGACCCCAACTGCGAGGCCGACCACGGCTACACCGGCAGCTCCACCGCCGACGATCTGAGCCTGCGGGTCAGCGAGGCCGGTGACGGCCCCGACACCGTGCGGCAGACGCTGGCGTTCGCCCAGGCGCTCTCCGAGGCCACGGCCGCGACGGCGGCCGACCGCTGATGGCCCAGCCGGCCTGGCAGGACGACCCCGTACCGCTGCCCGTCGACACCGCCCCCGTCCCGGAGTACGGCAGCGGCTCGCTCGCCGACCTGCTCCCCACCCTGGTCGCGGGCCAGGGCGTCCCCGGCTTCACGGCGGCGATGCCCGAGCTCACTCCCGCGGACCGGAACTGCGTCTTCCTGATCGACGGCCTCGGCTGGGAGCAGATCAAGGCGCACCCGGACGAGGCGCCGTTCCTGCACTCCCTCCTGCCCACCTCGCGCGGCGGCACGGGCCGTCCGATCACGGCAGGTTTCCCGGCCACCACCGCGACCTCGCTGGCCTCGGTCGGCACCGGCCTCGCGCCGGGTGAGCACGGCCTGCCCGGCTACACGGTCCGCAACCCGGAGACCGGCGAGCTGATGAACCAGCTCCGCTGGAAGCCGTGGACACCGCCGAAGGTCTGGCAGCCGTACCCCACCGTCTTCCAGCTGGCCGACGCCGCCGGAGTGCGTACCGCCCAGGTCTCGGCCCCCACGTTCGAGCAGACCCCCCTGACCAAGGTCGCGCTCAGCGGCGGCTCGTTCCTCGGCCGGCTCACGGGTGAGGAACGGATGGACGTCGCCGCCGAGCGGCTGGCCGCCGGCGACCGGTCCCTCGTCTACACGTACTACAGCGAGGTCGACGGCAAGGGGCACCGCTTCGGCATCGACTCCGACGCCTGGCGCGGTCAGCTGATGTACGTCGACGGGCTGGCCCGGCGCCTGGCCGAGCAGCTCCCGCCGCGCTCGGCGCTGTACATCACCGCGGACCACGGCATGATCGACATCCCGTTCGACGAGCAGTCCAGGATCGACTTCGACGAGGACTGGGAGTTGGGCGCGGGCGTCGCCCTGCTCGGCGGCGAGGGCCGTGCGCGCCATGTCTACGCCGTCCCGGGCGCCGAAGCCGATGTGCTGACGGTCTGGCGCGAGGTGCTCGGTGAACAGTTCTGGGTGGCGAGCCGTGACGAGGCCGTCGAGGCGGGCTGGTTCGGCCCACGGATCGACGAGCGGGTGCGCGGCAGGATCGGCGACGTCGTCGCGGCGGCCCACGACGACGTGGTGATCACCGCCTCCCGCAACGAGCCGCACGAGTCCGCGATGGTCGGCATGCACGGCTCGATGACCCCCGTCGAGCAGCTCGTCCCCCTCCTCGAAGTACGCACATAGAGCCCGTCCCCAGCCCGGCCCACCCCCCCCCGCCCCTCCCGAAAGGTGCTCACCCCGCCATGCCCGAGCTTGTGTTCTTCTCCGGAACGATGGACTGCGGAAAGAGCACGCTGGCCCTGCAGATCGGACACAACCGTTCGGCGCGAGGGCTTCAGGGCGTGATCTTCACCCGTGACGACCGGGCGGGGGAGGGGAAGCTGTCCTCCCGGCTGGGGCTGGTGACGGAGGCGGTCGAGGCCTCCGAGGGGATGGACCTGTACGCGCACCTCGTCGATCAGCTCTCCCAGGGCGGCAGGGTGGACTACGTGATCGTGGACGAGGCGCAGTTCCTCGCCCCGGAACAGATCGACCAGCTGGCCCGCGTCGTGGACGACTTGGAGATGGACGTCTTCGCTTTCGGCATCACGACGGACTTCCGTACCCGGTTGTTCCCTGGTTCGCAGCGACTGATCGAGTTGGCGGACCGGATCGAGCAGCTGCAGGTCGAGGCTCTCTGCTGGTGTGGAGCCCGTGCCACGCACAACGCGCGGACCATAGAGGGTGAGATGATCGTCGAGGGGGCGCAGGTCGTGGTCGGCGACGTGAACCGTGCGGCGGGCGAGGTCGGTTACGAGGTTCTCTGCCGTCGCCACCACCGGCGCCGGATGACTGCCGCGTCCGCTCGCGTGGGCGCGCTGTCCCCGGACGTCCTCCCCGTGTCATCCGTCTGACCCCGACTCATCGCGCCGACGATGAAGGGAGTCCCCGTCCGGCCCGGCTGCGCCGCCGACCCTGCCTTCCGGTCCCGGGCCGACGCGGTCTGCCACCTCTGCGTTCACTGCTGCCCGGCGCACTGCGGGTCGGCGTGGAGCAAGCCCGCTCTCTCGTTACCTCCGCGGACAGGCCCTGCCACCGGGCAAGCAGCGTCACGCACGGCAGACGACTACCCGCGAAGCCTGAGCGTGACGGGCTGTCCTGCACTCAGGTCGCAGGCATGCTTGGACTTGCCGTCTACGGTCGACCGATCATGCCGAGGCTGTCGATGGCCGCGGGGGACAGTACCGAGTCCGTGAGGTCGGCCAGCGGCATCCAGCGGACCTCGGCCGTGGACCCGTCGCTCTCGGTGACCCGCACCGTGCCGGGCTTGAGGTCGATGCGATAGAAGAGCCCCACGAGGTGCCAGTGCACACCGAGCCGATGGGCCGCGTAACTGCGCGCATCGACCAGGTGGGAGTCGAGGACTTCGAGTCCTGTCTCCTCGTACAGTTCGCGCACCAGCGTCTCCTGCGGCTGCTCGCCGGGGTCGATCCCGCCGCCCGGGAGATGCCACAGACCGGGGAGGAACACTGGTGAAGCCTCCGAGAGCCGGGTCAGCAGCAGTTGGTTCTCCATCGTGGCGATTCCGTACGCCGAAATGCGCGAGCGTGCCTGCTCTGCCATGGCCCACCTCCGAGGATGGTGTGGTGTGTTGGTGAACTTCCTTTGCCGGAAGTCATTCTGATCATGAGACTAGTACGGGTCGGTGGCGGAGGAGTCTCGCGGCATGTTGGGGAGCGGCGTGCTCAACCGCGGTACTCAGCCTCGATGTCGGCGATCCGGCGCAGGAGGGTGGCGTCATCCGGGGCCCTGACCACGTAGGAGTCGAGGAAGTCCGTGGAGTGGCGCACACCGCCGCGGCCGTTACCGGCGCCGCCGTGGCTGAGGTGTTCCACGATGCCCAGCGCAGCGAATCGCTGGGGATCGATGGTGCGGTCTGTCCCGCCGCCGGGGTAGAAGGCGATGAACCCGCAGGTGCCGCCGTCCCGGGCAGCCGGAGCAGAACCCAACGAGATGTCGAGGCCGGCGTCGATTCTGATCTGTGTTTCGATGATGTTGAAGCCGTACTGCCACTCGATCACCGGCGGGATGATGCCGCCCGGTGGTCGCCCGGCGACCTCGCAGAAGACGAGCCGGTCCTCGGGCGTGTGGAACAGCTCCAGGTGCGTGGTCCCGTCCTGGAGGCCCAGCGCCGAGAGAACTGACTCGTTCAACTCGTTGATCCTCTTCGACAGCTCACCCTCGCTGACCAGGACCGTGCCGAAGATGCTGCCCGGCGCATAACTGGCGGGGTCGGCGAGGTACTTGCCGATGCTGGTGAACCTGATCTTCCCGTCCCGCACGACTGAGTCGCAGTGGTAGATCTGGCCGGTTACGAAGTCCTCCAGCCCGTAGTGCCCGCCGGAGAGGTCGAGGCCGGCGACGACGCGACGGGCATCCTCCAGGGTGTCGACCATGTAGAGATCCTTGGCAGCCAGACCGCGCCGGCTTTTGATGACCTTGCGGCCGAGGCGCCAGTCGAGCCCGGTCAGGTCTTCCGGGGTGTCGAGTGCGATGAATTCCGGTACGGCCGCGGCGCCGGCAGCACGCACGGCCTCCTTCATCCTCAGTTTGTCGCGGAAGCGCTCAGCGGTCTCGAACGGCATGCCAGGCAGTCCGAACTTCGAACGCATCTCAGCCGCCAGCAGTACCGCCCGTTCATGGACTGCGATGACCCGACTGATCGGGTGGTTGCGCAGAGTCCACTCACAGATCGCACGCCATCGGGCCTCCTCTTCGGCGTCACAGACCGCGACGTGTGCGAGGGGGTGCTGGTTCAATCCGCTGAGCCCGCCGTGAGCCTGGTTGCGGGTCACCATATGGATGTCGATCTCGGAGACCGGGAGGATGTAGCGACCGCCACGGTCGAAGTGTGAGTACGGGTGGTTGTTGATAAACAGGGCGATCGGCTTCATCGAGTGTTCCCACCCAGTCCTTCGCTCGGTGCGGTGGGCCGGGCTGCGTGCGACTGCAGGGGCCACTCGAGGGCGCGGCGTGTCAGGTCGGTACCGGTCAGTTGACGCAGGAGCGCGGCCTCGTCGTCGTCCACGTGGTGCTGGATGCTGACGACCCGTGGTGTTCCGCCGGAGAGCTCGACCTCGGCGCGTACGAAGCCGTTCTTCAGCCCGGCCCCGTCGAGCAACTCCCGCAGGGCACGGAAGGCTGCTTCGCGTTCCGTCGAACGCAGGATGGCTTCAGGTCCGACCTGTTCCTGGCAGTCGGGCAACGACTCCCGGGGCGCCACCGAGACCAGCTCGTGAACACCGTCGGTCGCGAAGCAGTGCACCAGCACCGTGCGCCCGTTGGCGTCGACCGCGGGTCGGACGCCCTCTGCCAGTGCGGTCAGGACCGACGTGGGCGTTCCGGGCGTACTCAGCAGCTCAGTGGCCACCGCGGCCGGCGCGATGCCTGCCGCGCTGAGTGAAACCACCGCGATGGGGTTGAGCGGGCGGAGTACCTCGTCGACGAAGCTTTCGTACGCGTCCCCGGTGAAGTCCACGGAGTAGTAACCTGATTGGTCGTCCACCAGGTCCTGGGCGCATGAGCCGGGCTGCCGGACGAAGACCGTGTGGCAGCCGAGGGCGTGGGCCGCCTTTGCTGTGTTGACGGTCGCGTCGATCAGGACCAGGCACTGCTGCGAGCGGCCCTTCTCTACCACTGTCCGTTCCCTCCGTCTGAGTGGGCGAGTTCCTGCCTGATCGAGGACTCTTCCCAGTCCTCTCGATTGCGTACGTAGAGTGGGGCATCCGCGACGATGGCGATGGTGGAAGTCCTGCCACCGGACAGCCGCCACCGCACCGTTCCGTTGAGCGGCGCCGCCAGTTCCAGGACGAACGCCTCGCAGGCTGACCGCAGTTCGCCGAACCAGCGCCCTTCCAGTGCCTCGCGCACCCATACCTGCTCGATGTGCATTTTCTCGCGGATCGTCTCGGCGTCGAGGACCGCGGTCTCCAGGTGGCGACGGGAAGCCAGGAGAAGCCAGGCCGCCGGCATCTCGCGGACCTCCAGGACCTTCACTCCGCCGGGAAGGTGCTCCAGGCCCGTATAGCGGCCGAGGCCATGGGCGCCGACGGCGGGGTTCAGCTGCTGGATGATCTCCAGAAGCGGAAGTTCACGGCCGTTCAGAGCGACAGGGACGCCGGCCCGAAAGGTCACCTCGACGTCCTCGGGGACGACCTGGGCGTCAGGAAGGGCGCTCCACCGGTAGTAGGACTCGGGTACGGAGTGTTCCTCGGGGTCGTCCAGAACGCCGGACTCGAACTCCCGGCACCAGAGGTTGGAGTCGCCGCTGGCGGAGCGCTCAGCCATCTCGTCGAGGCCGGCGAAACCCAGTTCCTTGATCTTCACCTCGCGAGCAACCGGATCGAGTTCATAGGGGCTTCCGTAGTGCCCCTCGAATCCGAGGAGTTTGAAGGCTCCGTTGAGTCGGCGCAGGGTGTTCTGCGAGCGATTCGCGGTGTGCAGGATGACCGAGGCGTCGATCTCCCGCGCCGCGGTCAGCGCCATGCGTGCGATCAGTGGGCGGCTCAGTGACGAACTGATCGGATGGGTGTCCAGATACACCGACCCCGCGGCGATCGCTGGGCGGACGAATTCCTCCACGAAGGACACCCGGGCGTCCGATATCTGGAGATGGACCCCCAGCGTGTCCGCAATTCGCTGAAGCTGGGAGGTCTCCTCGTCTCCGTCCAGGCCGACGCTGATGGCATGCACATGGGTGGCACCGGCCTGCACGAGCCTGTACAGCAGATAGGAACTGTCCAGTCCACCGCTGAACAGGGTCACGATGGGACGTCTCAGGTCGATTTCACCTTCGGTGATGTCCCGGAAGGAACGAATGGTCCTTCGACTGCTTCTCATACCGCACATCCTTGCGTTAGGGCACGTCCGTGGGAGCCGCTGCCCATCCCGCGGTGGCGGCGACACCCGCAGCTACCGGCGTCGAATTCAGGAGAAGGCCTGCTCGGCGCCTGTCCCGTCCATGTAGTCCCGCAGGAACGACAGTTTGGAGTAGAAGCTGCGCTCGGCGGCGACACCGGCCTTCGCCAGGTGCTTCTCCACCAGACCGGTCAGACGGTCCAGATCGGCATCGATCGACGCGCCGTCCATCCCCTCGTGCCAGCGCGTCTCCAGGTACTCCATCTCGACTTGGCGCAGCCTCGCCGGCCGGGAATCCGTCACCACATTGACCTCATCCGTCTCGATGCCGAAGTAATGGCCGGTGATGACGGACTGGACATTGATGTCGAAACGGGTCCGCAGGAAGCTCGGAAGGCGACGGAAATTCAGCTCGGGGTATTCCGCTGACAGGAATCCTTCGAAGTCCTTGGCGGGCACCTCGATTCCCTTGCGGAATGTCTCTTCGCGCCGCAATGAATCCTTGGGGAAGCGCTTCCGTTTCAGCTGATATTTTTCGTCCGGAAGCTCCTGGAAGGCCATGTGACCCACTTCGCCGGCCGGGCCGAGGATCTCGAAATTGTGCTGCACGAAATGCCATCGGGTGAGCTCGTAGCCAGGATCCGTGATGAATCCGGGAAATTCGCCGTTCTCTACGGCAGCCCACAGCCCTCTGGTCACTGACCAGATCGAGGGGGCTTTGAACAGATTGATCTTCTGCTCGATCTCGATGCCCTGCTCGTAGGTGACATAGGCATTCCCCTCGATTCGGACGCGGTCCCGCAGCGAGTCGGTGAAGGAAAGCGCCTGGGAGACCAGTTCTGCGATTCCGCTCTCGCTCGCGTGGTCGAATCGGCCGACTCGGGCGAAGAGCGTGCCGACGGCCCTCACTCGGGCACACATGAGGACCTCGGTGTACGGATGCGCACCCTGATGCGTCCGCAGGAGCATCAGGGGGCCGAGTGGGGTGAGATCCCGCAGCTCGTCGAGCCCGTCGGCCCCTGCCCCGAAGGAGGCGCGCAGATAGTGCTCGAACGCGGGTGCGAAGCCGGTGGATGCCCAGCTCGGCAGGGGCTCGACGGGCTGCGCCGCAGACCGCTCCGAGCCATCGCCACCGATCACCGTCACCCGGTGGGCCGCGGTCTGCGCCGCCCGCACGAACTCCATCGCCCGGGCCTCCTCGCCAGGCTCCCCAGCCAGCCCGACCACCAGCATCGGAATTCCCGGATGCGGCTCGACGGAGTACTGGTGGGCGACATCTCCGAAAACAAGGTGTCGCAGGACGACACCGTTCTCCCCGTCGCTGCGCGCGGTTGGCTGAGCTGCCAATTTGAACCCCCAGAATCGATTGGAAATCAGGCTGATGCGTCAGCGGAGAATTGCTCGATGGAAGGTATTCGAGAGATTCGCGCCGACGGCCTGATGCCACAGACCGCTCGGTCTTCGGCGATGCAGCGGAGCAACGGCGGAGCGTAACCGGTTAAACGGGTCCGAAGCGTTGGCCGCGAAGATCAAGTGAGGATTTAAGCAGCACTGGAGCGGCGCGTCAACGTCCTCACATTTTTTCGTGGCACATACCATGCGGGATCAATTCGCACGTACCGGCCTCGGGAAAATTACCTGAATTTTGACATGGGTCACTGTTTGCTTTTCCTTGACTTAACTTCCTTGACATGTGCCCTTCACTCGACAAGGCTCATGATCATTCCAAGAACGTTTCTGTGAGCTCGAAGTACGGGGGAGCTATGAAGCTTGGCTGGGAACGTGGTGCTTTGCGCCGTCAGGTCCTACGACCGACGTGTGCCGGTTATGCACCAGTTGCCGCACGCGGTGACTGAGACCCGCCGGCAATGTCCTCTCCCGACTCAGAGGCCCCGTAAACCCAAGCCTGTACTCAGGCGAGCCGACTACGGGCGACCTCGCGTCCGCACCTGCCCGCGCCTCACGGCGGCCTGAGGCTGTGCCAGGGCGATTTTCCGCCAAAGGATTCAGCATGACTACGCAGGACAGCTTCGACAGCGTACGATTCGAAGTTTCCAAAGAGCTGACAAAGGATTTCACCCTCGACCAGTTGCGCGCGGAACTGCAGCCATATGCGCGGCGCTATCTTGACGGCGAGCCCGGCTGCTTCGTTCTTACCGGCCTGCAACATCTGGACCTGGCGCAGTCCCAGGCCTTTGCACTCGCGGCATCGTCGGCGCTCGGAGACCTGTTGCCGCAGGACAGCGCGGGCACCCTGCTCCGGGAGGTCCGCGACCGCGGGATGAAGCTCGGCGAAGGGGCTACCGGGCGATATTCGGACTCCCGCACCGGCGGCAACCTGCACACTGATTCACCTCACCGCCCGGGCTCGGTGCCGGACTACTTCACCCTGACCTGCATCCACCAGGCCGCCGTGGGCGGTGACCTCGTGCTCGTTCGACTCCCCGGCCTGCTGGAACGGCTGGGTGAGCACGCCGGTGTGCTCGAAACCCTCCGGCGTCCGGTGCACTTCGACACGAGGGATGACACTCCCGGCGCACCACGCACGACACTCCGCCCCGTCCTTGAGGCCAGGCACGGCAAGGACCACGTCCACTACCTGCGGGAGTACATCGAGATCGGGCACCGTCGGCCGGGAATCGCCCCGCTGACAGATGCGCAGGTCCGGGCGTTCGACCTGCTGGACGGCCTTCTCGACTCCCCGGAGCTCTGGTCCCGGGGCCGGCTCCGGGAGGGCGAGATGATCTTCATCGACAACCGATGGACTCTGCACGGCCGTGTCGAGTTCCAGGACCTGCAGGGCGATCACCAGCGCCTGATGCTGCGCACCTGGATCGGGGCGGTTCATCCTCAGCTCGCCGGCTCTCTCACGTCCTGAGAACTGGCTGTTCTCGTCCGAAAGCGGCCGCACCTCGGCCAAGCCGCGCTGCCGGTACATCAGGAGCCGCGCAGGCACATCGGAAGCGTGCCGGCTCGCTCTGCCACGACCACAAGGAGCAACGTTGACGGCCAGACAAATCTCGTTCCGCAAGCTGATGGCGTCCGGCGAACTGGTGCGCGTCGCCGGTGCCCACGATGCCCTCGGCTCCACGCTGGCTCAGCAAGCCGGCTTTCAGGCGGTCTGGGCCTCGAGCCTCGAAGTCTCCGCCTCCCGCTGCTTGCCCGACGCCAGTGTCCTGACGATGACCGAGTACCTCGCGGCCGCCGCCAGCATGCAGAAGGCGATCAACATCCCGGTCGTCGCCGACGTGGACACCGGCTACGGAAACAACCTGAACGTCGCGCACATGGTGCACGAGTACGAGGCGGCCGGCATCACCGCCGTCTGCATCGAGGACAAGCTCTACCCGAAGGTGAACAGTTTCGCCGCGGCCGCGCAGGACCTGCTGCCCACCGCCGACTTCGTCCGCAAGATCGGGACGGCCAAAGCCGCTCAGCGCGGTGAGGACTTCTACGTCATCGCCCGGTGCGAGGCACTCATCAGTCGGCTGGGCGTCGCCGAGGCCCTGGAACGCTGTTACGCCTACGCCGATGGCGGCGCCGACGCCATCCTCATCCACTCCAAGCAGCGTGACCAGAGCGAGATCGTCGCGTTCCTCGATGGCTGGGACGGTCGTCGACCGGTCGTGATCGTGCCCACCACGTACCCGCAGTGGTCGGCCGCCGAGGCCGAGAAGCACGGCGTATCAGTGGTGATCTACGCAAACCAGGGACTACGCGCCACTGTCCAGGCGCTGCGCAGCACCTTCGGCACCATCTTCGCCGACGGCACCTCGCTCGGCGTCGAGGACGAGATCGCACCGGTCTCCGACGTCTTCGGCCTGCAGAAACTCGATGATTGGCTGGCACTCGAAGCGTGATATCCAATGAAAACTTCTGCACGACGCTGGCGGAACGCGGCATCGACTTCGTCGCCGGCGTCCCCTGCTCGTACTTCTCCGGACCGATTGAGCGCCTGACCCGAGAGGGACGCTATCTCGCGGCGTCGAACGAGGGAGCCGCGCTCGCGGCGGCGGCCGGCGCGGCCGTGGAGGGGCGGCGTTCGGCCGTCATCGCCCAGAACTCGGGCCTCGGTAATCTCGTGAACCCGCTCACCTCACTCACCGAGACCTACGGAATCCCCGTAGTGGTGTTCATGAGCCTGCGCGGCTGGCCCGACCCCAAGCAGGACGAACCACAGCACGCGGTGATGGGCACGTCCACGCACCGGATCCTCGACGCCGTCGGCGTTCCGCATGTGACCGTGCCCGCCACCGCCACGGATCTCGGTTCGGTCCTTGACGAGGCCGAGGGCTTCCTGGCTGCGCGTAGGAGCGTGTTCGTTCTCACCCAGAAAGGCGCTGTCGAGCAGTACCGGGCTTCAGGCGCCGCCCCGCAGGCGGCGGGCCTCCGACGGGTGGACGTGCTACGTGCCATCGATCCGCTGCTGGAGGGAGCCGCCGTCGTCTCGACCACGGGCTACACGTCGCGTGAGCTGTTCGGCGTCACCGGCTCCAAGAACCACTTCTACATGCAAGGCTCGATGGGGCACGCGGCCGCTTTCGGGCTCGGCGTCGCCCTGCGGTCCCCGCGTGTACCCGTAGTCGTCCTCGACGGGGACGGCGCGGCCATCATGCACCTGGGAACGATGTCCTCGGTCGGCGCCGCGGCACCGGCGAACTTCGTCCATCTCGTGTTCGACAACGGGGCTTACGAGTCCACCGGCGGACAGGCCACCACCTCCCGCTCCACGGACTTCGCCGGAGTGGCCCGGGCGGCCGGCTACACGTCCGCGCGCCTGTGCTCCACCGTCGAAGAGGTCATGGAAGCCCTCGGGGCCGCGCTCCGGGGCCGCGGCCCGCACCTCGTCGTCGCGCGCGTGGAGAACGGCGGCGTATCCGCCTTCTCCCGAGCGACAGCCGCCATGAGCACCAGCGACATCCGCGAGGGCTTCGCGGAGCGGCTGCGTGCCGAGGAGCGCCTCCGTGACAGTTGACCGGCGCCAGGTGCAATTCGGTGCCGGCGCGGTGAACGGGCTGGACGCCCTGGTGGACGGGTACGGGCCGGAGCGCGTGCTGGTCGTCGCCACCGAGAGCGGTCTGACGAGGGCCGGGTTGGGACACTGGCTGGGCAGCCCCCGTCACCGGCTGTTCTCCGGCTTCCGGCCGAACCCCGACCTCGACGACGCCCTGGCCGGCTGTGTGCTGAGGGACAGTTGGCGGCCGACGGTGGTCGTCGGCGTCGGCGGGGGAAGCGCCATGGACACTGCCAAACTCGTCCGTGCGCTGCCGACCGACCGAGCGGCCGCGCTGCGCTGCCTGACCGGGACGCCGGACGGCCTGTCCACGGCAGTCGACACCCTTGTCCTGGTACCCACGACGAGCGGCACCGGCAGCGAGGTGACACAGTTCGCGACGGTCTTCGACGGCGACCGCAAGTACTCTCTCGACCATCCGCTGGCCGCTGCCACCCGCTCCGTCGTCGACCCGGATCTCACCGCCGGCTGTCCGCCTGCCGTGGCGACCAGCTGCGCGATGGACGCACTCTGCCACTCGGTCGAGTCGCTCTGGGCCCGCCGATCGACGGATGGCTCGCGGGCGGACGCGCTGCGCGCGCTGGACGGGCTCGTCGGCCCGCTCGGCAACGGCCTGAAGGACACCTCGCCGCAGGTCCGCGAACGGTTGGCGCGGGCGGCGCTTGACGCGGGGGCGGCCATCAACATGACCCGGACGACTGCCGCGCACGCGTTCGCGTACCAGCTGACCCGCCAGTACGGGGTACCGCACGGTGTGGCCTGCCTGCTCAACCTCCAGTGGCTGTACGCCTACAACGCCGAGCATCTGGAAGCCCATTGCGAGGACGTCCGCGGACGCGCCCACGTCCGTGCGCAACTTGAGTCCGTGGCGGTGGCGTGGGGCCTGACGGTCGCTGGGATGCCCGCCCACTTCGCCGGTCTGCTCTCCGACATGGGCTGGTCCCCGCGGCTGTCCGCATACGGAGTTCGTGAAAGCGATCTGGCGGCCTACATCGAGGCGGGGAAGGGTTCCACCGCTCGGGCTGTCAACAACCCCGTAGGCCTGGTCGGACCACTGGTTCTCCAGGCTCTCCACGAAATCTACTGAGGCAGGAGAGAGCTGGTCATGAAGCAGGCGACTCCCTACGGGGCGTGGGCTTCTCCCATCGCGGCTGCCGACGTCGCCGCCACGGACAGCCACCCCAACTGGCCCGGGTTCGTTGGTGAGGAGATCTGGTGGTCGGAGCGCCTGCCGCACGAGGGCGGTCGTACGACGTTGATGCGCCGGGACCAGGACGGCGGCAGTCCCCGTAGCGCACTGCCGGCGCCCTGGAATGTGCGCAGCCGGCTCATGGAGTACGGCGGCAGGGCCTGGGCGGGGACGCCCACGGCGGACGGTCACCTGGTGGTCTTCGTCCACGCCGAGGACCAGCGCGTATACGCGTTCGAGACGCAGTCGCCCGGCGCGCGGCCGCAGCCGATCACGCCGGCTCCGACCTCCGCCCTCAGGTTCTGCTTCGCCGATCCCGTCTTCGCGCCGCCCACCGGAGAGACGAGTACCCCCGCCGAGGTCTGGTGCGTGCGGGAGAGCACCGGGGCCGACGGGGTGCCCGTGCGGGACCTCGTCGCAGTGCCCCTCGACGGAAGCGCTTCCCGGGACAGCGCGGCGCTGCGCTCGCTGGCGGACGGGAGCGACTTCCTGTCCGGGCCACGCCTGTCGCCGGACGGCCGGAGCGTCGCCTGGATCGGCTGGGACAACCCGAACATGCCGTGGGACGCGAGTCAGGCGTTCGTCGCGGACGTCCGGCCGGGCGGAGCCCTCGGTGTTCCCCGTGTGGTGGCGGGTGGGCCCGAGGAGTCGGTCGCGCAGGTCGTCTGGACGGACGACGGCCGACTGTACGTGATCACCGACCGATCGGGCTGGTGGAACGTGCACCGAGCCTCCCTGGAGGGAGGAGAGGCCGTCAACGTCTGCCCGCGGGAGGAGGAGTTCGCCGGAGCGCTGACCAAGCTGGGTCTCAGCTGGTGCGCGCCGCTGTCCGGCGGGCGGCTGGCGGTCGTGCACGGTACGCACTCCATGCAGTTGTCGGTCCTGCACCCGGCGTCCGGCGAGCTGCGCGGCCTGCCCTCCCCGCGCACGGAGTGGGCACCGCTGTTGGCGAGCCGGGGCGACCGGCTGGTCGCCATCGGCGCCGGCGCGGAGAGCGACTTCGCAGCCATACATTTCGACACGGCCGAGGAAACGTCCACAGAACTGTCATTCCCGCGCGCATCGGTCGACCCCGCCTATCTGCCCCGGCCCGAGGGCCGGACCTTCGAGGGGCCCGACGACTCGCAGGTGCACGCGGTCGTTTTCCCCCCGCGCAACCCCGGCCACACCGGAATGCCCGGCGAGCGGCCGCCGTTCGTGGTGTTCGCGCACAGCGGCCCCACCGCCCGCTTCTCGATGGCCTACGACCTGCAGATCGCCTACCTCACCAGCCGGGGCATCGGAGTCGTCGGGGTCAACTACAGCGGCTCGACCGGATACGGGCGCGAGTACCGCAACCGGCTGCGGAACTCCTGGGGCATCGCCGATGCCGCTGACTGTGCCGCCGTCGCCCGGGCCCTGGCCGCGGAGGGCAGTGCCGATCCGCGCCGGCTGGCCATCCGTGGCGCGAGCGCGGGAGGCTGGACCGCCGCCGTTTCCCTGACCTCGCAGGACGTCTACTGCTGCGCCGCGTTGCTCTACCCCGTTCTGGATCCGGTGGCCTGGAGGGCGTCGCAGAAGGGCGGGTTCGAGGCGTTCTATCTCGACACGCTCATCGGCCCGTGGCCGAAGGCCGACCAGAGATACCTGGAACGTTCGCCCGCCCATGCGGCAGCGCGCGTGAAGGTGCCGTTCCTCCTGCTGCAGGGCAGCGCCGACCCGATCTGCCCGCCCGGGCAGGCGGAACTCTTCCTGTCCGGCGTACGAGCCGATGCCGCGCCGTACCTCCACCGGGTCTTTGACGGTGAACGGCACGGTTTCAAACGCAGCGAGACGATCATCGAGTGCGTCGAGGCGGAATTCGCCCTGTACCGGAACTCCTTCGTGACAGGTGTCACTGACGCGACGGCGTGTGAGACGGACGCGGATCGGAAGCACGCCGATTCCATCCATGCGCCCGTGCGGGAGCAGGCGTTCCGTACGCCCGACCGGATCGCGGTCAGGGATGACACTGGTTCCTGGACGTACCGCGAACTCCTGTCCAGAACAACGGAGTTGGCGGCGGTACTGCGCTCCCGCGGGGTTCGGCCCGGAGACCGGATCGCGATCCACCTGGATCGCTCGCGTGATCTCGTGGCCGGCATGCTCGCCGTCCTGACGATCGGCTGCGCCTACCTGCCGCTCGACCCGGACTACCCGGCGGACAGGCTGCGCTTCATGGTCGAGGACGCCCGGCCGGCGGCCCTGCTGACCCGGCGCGGCTCCGTCCCCCCTCCCGGGGACCACCATGTCGTGCACGTCGACGCGTACGACGGCGGTACGCCCATCCCTCCGGCGCACTTCGCGGACGAGTACTCCGGTGTTCCCGGGGACGCCGCGGTGATCGTCTACACCTCCGGATCCACCGGAACCCCCAAGGGCGTGGTGCTGACCCACCGGGGCATCGCCGAGATCCTGCGGTACAGCCGTGACGACTTCGGCTTCACCGAGCAGGACTCAGTACTCGCGCTGGCCCCGTTCTCGTTCGACTTCGCCCAGCTGGAGATCCTTCTGCCGCTGATCTGCGGGGGAACCACGCACCTGGTCGACCGCTCCGTGGTGCGCGACCCGAAGCTACTCGATGACGCCCTCGTGGAGCGCGAAGCCACCTTCGTCATGGGCACCCCGTCCATGTTCGCCGCTCTCACCGCGTACGGCTGGCGGCCCCCGCGCCACCTGCGGATCGTTTCCGGTGGCGAGGCCCTGAGCCCGGCGCTCGCCACCGCGCTCGGCTCGGCCGGCGAGCTGTGGAACATCTATGGCCCGACCGAGACGTCCATCTACTCATTGTCCGAGCGAGTCCACCCCGACACCGTCACGCTCGGCCGCCCCGCTGCCCACACCGTCATCGAGATTCTCAAGGACGGCCGGCGCTGCGCCGTCGACGAGACCGGTGAAATCCACATCGGTGGCTGCGGCCTGGCGACCGGCTACCTCGGACGGCCGGAACTGACCGCGGAGCGGTTCATCTCCGACCCCTTCCGGCCCGGCGAGCGGCTCTACCGTTCCGGAGACCTGGGCCGGCGCCGCCCGGACGGACGGATCGTCTACGAGGGCCGCGCCGACCACCAGGTCAAGATCCGAGGGCACCGCGTCGAGCCGGGGGAGGTGGAGGAGCAACTGCTCGGTCTCCCCGGCGTGCGCGCCGCGGCCGTCGTGGCTGAGCAGGGGCACCACTCGCTGCGACTCGTCGGGTATGTCGTAACGGCCGACGGCGCGGACGCCGACACAGGCGAGCTGCGGCGCCGGCTGGCCCGGATTCTGCCGGCCTTCGCCGTACCGCAGCGCCTTGTCCGCGTCCACGGCATTCCGCTGAGCCCCAACGGCAAGACCGACCGACGGGCACTGCGGGAACTCGCGGCACCGGGCGCGTCCGACGGGGCCGGGCTGGCCAAGATCTGGCGCGATGTCCTCGGCGTGCACCATGTCTCCGGCGCGGACAACTTCTTCGAGCTCGGAGGCGACAGCCTCAGCGCGATGGAGGTGGCGATCCGGGCGGGCGATCTCGGTCTGCGGATCCGACCCGCCGACGTCTATGCCACCCGCACCCTCGATGATCTGGCCGACCGGGCCTCGGCGCGTTCCGCCGAACCGGCCGTACCTGCCGCGGAGCCCGTCGACCCGACCGCATCCGCTCCGTCGCTGGAACTGTCCCCGGCACAGCACCGCTTCCTGGACTGGAACTACCGGGACCGGGACCACTACAACGTCTCACTGCTCCTCGATGTCACTGGACCGGTCGACCGTGAGGCGCTGGCCGAGGCGCTGGCGAGACTGGCCGAGCGCCATCCCGCACTCCGGCTCAGGCTGACCGGGACGCGTGCCGTAGCGGATCCGTACCTCCGGGCCGAGGACGTACCGCTGTCCTGGCACGAGCTGCCCGATCCCGGCGTGGAGGACCCGGAGCAGGCCTTCCTGAAAGAGGCGGACCTCCTGCAACGCTCGCTGAGTCTGCGCCAGGGCCCTGTGTGGCGGGCTGCGTTCCACTCGGGGCCCAGCGGGGGTCAACTCCTGCTGATCTTCCATCACTTCGTGGCCGACGGCATGTCCTTGAAGATCATCGCCCGAGAGCTGAGCTCGGCGTACGCGGGAATCGTCGAAGGCCGCCCGCTGCCTGACGTGGCGACCTGCTCCTGGGCCGACCACGCCACCACCCTGGGTCGCTTCGCCAACGGCCCGCTGGGGGAGCTGTTTCTGCGTCGCTGGCAGGCCCTGCCTTGGGAGTCCCTCCGGCCGCTGTCCGTGGACAACCCGGCGGGCAGCATGCACCTCAGCCACATTCGCACCGTCGTCACGGTGACCGACCTGCCGGTGGGCATCGGGGACGCGCGCGTGGAGGAACTGCTGATCTCCGCGCTGGCGACGGCCGCGGCTGAGGAGACCGGGAGCCGGACGGGTGCCGTCGAGGTATGCCGTCACGGCCGAACCGACCCGACCGGCGGAGCGGGCTTCCTGGATGCGGTGGGCTGGCTCAACAGCATCGCTCCCTACGTCTTGAGTGTGCCGGAGCACCGGACGGACGCGCAGATCGCGGCGTCACTGCGGGACCAGATCGCGGACATCCGCGACATGGAGCAGACCTGGGGCGCCCTGCTCCATCTGCACGAACGGGAGGACGTCCGCGTTCGGCTCGCCGCGCTGCCGGGGCCGGAGATCTACCTGAACTACCTCGGCTCGCGGATGAGCAACCTGGAACTCGCGAGTCCCTTCCGGGTGAGAGAGGGAGGGGTCGGCACCGAGATGACGCCGGACCGCACGCAGCCGTACCGGATCAAGGTCTACGCGAAGACCGAAGCCGGTGCCCTTCACCTGCGCTGGCAGTACAGCGCGGACGTCCATCAGGAGGCGGGCGTGCGGCGCATCGCGGCGGCATTCGAGCACTGGCTGGCGCGGCTGTCCCGCTGAACCGGCAACCGACGGCCCGAGCGGCCCCGCCGCGCAGACCCCCATCACCCGACCCGAAAGGCAGAGCGCGCATGCGTCACATCCTCATCGCCAACCGCGCGACCGTGGCCGTCCACGCGGCCCAGGTCTCCCGCCGGCGCGGCTACGAGACGACCGCGCTGGCCGCCACAGCTGACACCCAGAACACGCACCTCGCCCGGGCCGACCATGCGGTCCTGGTGACCGGTCGAGGACAGGAACAGACCTACGACTCGGCCGAGAAGGTCCTGGAGGCCGTTGGGCACAGCGGCGTCGACTGCGTATACCCGGGGTACGGCGCGCTCGCGGAGAACGCTGACTTCGTTGCCGGCCTCGAGGCCGGGGGCGTCTCCTTCGTCGGCCCGTCCTCGACCGCGCTGCGCCTTGCCGGCAGCAAGGCCGCCGCGGTTCAGGCTGCCAGGAACATCGGAGTCGCTGTGCTGCCGCATGCCACCGCTCGCGGGCGCGCAGAGGTTGACGAGCGGCTGGCGGAGATCGGCCTGCCGGCTGTCCTCAAACCGGACTTCGGCGAAGGCGGCCAGGGTGTGCGCATCGTCCACTCCGCGCCCGACGTAGCGGACGCGCTGGCGGCCGGCGGCGCCGACACCTTCTGGTACATCGAGAAGTACGTGCCCGGCAACCGGGTCATAGGCGTCACGCTCGGTGTGGACCACCATGGCACGATCCTCCCGCTGGGGGAGCGCGAGAGCTTGCTGACCGTCGACGGGCTCAAGCTGCTGGAGGCATCGCCGGTCGAGGCCGTCGACGCCGTGACGCTCGCGGCGATGCGCTCGGATGCGGCGCGCGTAGCGGTGGAGTTCGGCCTGCGCAATGTCATGACCGTGGAGTTCATCGCAGGGCCGGAGCGCTACTACTTTTTGGAGGTCAACGGCAGGCTCCCGCTGGCCTATCGGATGTCCGAGCAGCAGACCGGTGTCGACCTCATCGACCTCCAGTTCCGCATTGCCGGCGGGGAGGCGATCGATCCGGACTCTCTTCCTGTCGACCGCTCCCGGCACTGTCTGGAGGCGCGCCTGTTCGTCCACCCGCAAGAGCTGGAGGACTTCCCGGACCTGCGCTCACTCACCCGGTTCGACCTTGCGGAGGTCGGTGGCATCACTTGGGCCCGGTCGGTTGATCCGGCCCGGCCCATGACCTATGAGCTGATCCTTGCCCAGGCACTGTCGACCGCGGACAGCCGGCCCGCAGCCGCCGGCCTCGTACGCAAGGGCCTTGAAGCCTCACGGGTCGAGGGGCTGCGCTGCTATGTCGAGGAGCTCAGCCGGCGCCTGGACGAACTGGGCTGAGGAGCACGCGACGCGACCACCGTGGTGTCCCACCGGCCCGTGGACCACATGCCCGAGATATCTGGAGTGAGAGAAGCATGCAGCAAGGTATGACCGTTGCCTTCCTGGGCATCGACGGGATCGGCAAGAGCACCCTCTGCCGGGCGTTCGAGGAGCGCGCGCGAGCCGCTGGTGCGGAGGTGGTCACGGTCACCTGGCGCTCCGCGCTGGAGAAGAGCAGCGCGCCGTGGCCGGCCGTCCCGCTCCAGCAACTGTGGCTGGAGTCCTTCCGTACCCTCTACGGTGCCGGCCTGCGCGAGGGGGAGCCGCTGGACATCCCACGCGGGTACGACACATGGGCAGCCGAGGAGTGGGAGCCTCACCTGGCCGCCGCCCCCGTGATGCGGAACAAGGCGTCCGGCGCTCTTGCCGCCGCCTTCGTGGAAATAGCGGGCAACATCATCCTCGCCTCCGAGGTGACCCACCAGGCCCTGGCCCGGGGCGCGATCGTGGTCCAGGAGTCCTACCCGGTGAAGCACGTCCTCAAGGAACTTGCGGTCGCTGAGCGGCTGGCCGCCCAGAATGGCGACGAGGGCGACCCGGCGGCAGCGGCCGTGGGCTCTCTGGTCGGCATCGTCCGCGGCATGCTCGACGCCGTCTTCGGCTCGCCACTGCTGCGCCCGGATATCGGCATTCTCGTCGATGGTCCCTCCGCCTACGCCTACCGTTGGCGCACCGCGCAGAACGGTGCCGTCGGCGCGCTGGAGGACTACGGGCCGGCCGGCGAGCGGAGCGAAGAGTCCTTCAGCCGGATGCAGGACGAGACCGCCGAACTCTTCCGCGAGTACGCGAAGGCATGGGGCTGGCTCGTCCACCAGGTCGACGACGCCGGGGTGGAGGCCAATACGGCCCGCGGTCTCGAGGCGCTGTGCTCCCACCCGGAGCTGGCGCGACGGCTCGGCAACCGATGACCCTCCGACGCGGTGCGGATCGACGGTCAGCAGGGACCGCGCGAGGCGGTGGACGAGCGTGAACTCACGGAAAGCAGAGCCCTCTATGGAGAAGTTCGACGTGATCGGGATTGGAGTGGGCCCCTTCAATCTGAGTCTGGCGGCGCTCGCGCACCCGGTCGGGGGTCTCAACTCGAGGTTCTTCGAGGCCAAGCCGCACTTCCAGTGGCACCCGGGCCTCATGGTCCCGGAGGCGGAGATTCAGGTCTCCTTCCTCAAGGACCTGGTCACTCTGGTCGACCCGACCAGCCCCTTCTCCTACCTCAACTTCCTGGTGGCCAAAGGCCGGATCTTCCAGGCCATGGTCGCGAACGGCATGAGCAGCTCGCGACAGGAGTTCGAGCAGTACTACCAGTGGGTCGCCGGGCAGTTGCCTTCCATCAGCTGGGGGCAGCAGGTGAAGTCGGTCTCGCTGAACGGCGACTGCTTCGAGGTCGCCTGCGAGAGCGGGGAGGTCGCGCGCGCGACCACTCTGGCCCTGGGGTCCGGTCGCACGCCGTACCTGCCGGATTTCGCGGCCGTCCTGAGGGGTCCTCAGGTACTTCACGCCAGTGATCTTCTGCAGATCGGGCCCGAGACGGCCGGCCGACGGGTCATGGTGGTCGGCGCCGGCCAGAGCGGGGCCGAGGTGATCAACTACCTTCTTCGCGAGGGTGCGAGCCTGCCGGAGTCACTGACCTGGGTTTCCAGCCGGGCGGGCTTCCTGCCCATCGATGACTCGCCGTTCACGAACGAGTGGTTCGCGCCTGCGTACGTCGACCACTTCCGGTCTCTGAGCCCGGAACGGCGGGCTCAGCTGCTGCAGCAACAGCGCCTGTCCAGCGACGGCATCTCCGAGTCCCTGCTGTGGAAAATCTACCGGCGCCTCTATCAGGAAGAGACGGTCGGCGCCGGGCGGCTGCGCCACCGATTGGTGGCCAACCACCGGGTGCTCGACATGGCTCGTGACGGCGAGGAACTGACCGTCCGCCTGCACGACGGCGACCAGGACCGCGAGGAACAGTGCGCCGCGGACCTCGTCATATTCTGCACCGGCTACCACAGCGATTTCCCCGCCTACCTGGAGCCGCTGCGTGAGCGCATCACGACCGACGGCACAAGCTTCGAAGTGCGCGAGGACTACTCCCTGGAGTGGGACGGACCAAAGGACCTCCGGATATACGTGCAGAACTTCGCCGAG
Organism: Streptomyces sp. NPDC005775; assembly: GCF_042871565.1. Taxonomy (NCBI): domain Bacteria; kingdom Bacillati; phylum Actinomycetota; class Actinomycetes; order Kitasatosporales; family Streptomycetaceae; genus Streptomyces; species Streptomyces sp. NPDC005775. The sequence continues at coordinate 55,300 of NZ_JBIAIU010000018.1, forward strand.
GGGTCGCACGGTATCGCCGATCCCAATCTCAGCCTGGCTTCGTGGCGCAGCGCACGGATCCTCAACTCAGTGGTCGGGCGCGATCAGTACCCGTTGGGCCAACCCGCCAGCTTGATGTCGTGGTCGCTGGCCTGAGGGGTTTGCCGGCGAACAGCAAGTGGGTGAGCGGTGCGCTGACCTGCGGTGCAATCCCCAGAACACCCTCAGCCCGATTCCCGGTAGGCCCTCGGGCCGCCGAGCAGCCCGGGCTGCTGACCGGGCCGCGCCATCGGCCGAACGCAAACGCGGTGATCGACCGCTGCCGCACGCGAACAACAGGAGCCCGGCATGACCCCGCAAACCCCGGCAGACAAACGGGTGATCCGCATCCTCCTCGGGTCGACCGTGCTCTCGAAGGTGGCCGACTGGCAGCTCGGCATCGTGATCCCGCTGGCTGTCCTGGCGAAGACGAACTCCGTGTCGCTGTCACTGATTTCGTTCGCGATGCGCGGTGTCACCTACGTCGCGTCGCCTGTCCTCGGTGCGCTCATCGACCGCTTCGACAAGCGGCGGATCTTCGTTCTGGCGCAGCTGCAGCAGGTGCTGTGCCTGATGTTGCTCGCGGCGTTCATCTCCAGCCCGTACGCCGTCGCCGTGCTGGTGTTGTTCTCGGGTTTCGGTGGCGTCGCGAGTTCCATCACCGGGCAGTTCGTCCTGATCCCCACATTGGTGAGCGCTCCGGCCCGCGCCCTCGCCGTGGCGAAACTGAACTCCGCGATCGAGTTCTCGAAGGTCATCGGGCTGTTGCTGGGCGGTGCGGCCTTTTCCGCGCTGGGACCGGCGTTCGCCTGTCTCTCCATCGCCGTCCTCTACCTGGGCGCCGGCCTCGTGGCGCTGCTGTTCCCGCAGGTGCCGGGCAACGAGGAGAAGATCGACCTGCGTCGCGATCTGGCCGTCGGGTTCCGCTGGGTCGCCAAGCCCGAGATCATCTGGCTCGTAGTGACCATGTCAATGACGAACATCGCCATCGGCCAGCTGGAGCCCGCCCTGGTCACGGCCTTCGGCAAGCAGGACGTGAATGTCAACCTCATCTCGGTGCTGCTGGCTATAGGCCTGCTCATGGGTGCGGTAGCCAGCCGGCTGGCACCGATGATTCTGTCCGCATGGGGCCCCGAGCGGAGGATCCTGGTGTGGCAGGTGTTCGGGCTCGCGTCGCTCATCCTCGTCGCGACGCCCTGGACGGCTCTGAAGATCGTCGGTTTCATGCTGGAGTGCTTCGCGGTCGCGGCCAGCAACGTCGCCTCGATCACCTATCGGCAGGAGGCCATACCGGTCGAGGTCGCCGGTCGTGCCAACGCGACCATCCGCATGTTCATCTCGGGCGCGGTACCCCTGTCCGGCTTCCTCTTCGCCTGGGCGGCCCACTTCGACGGGTACCGATTCTGGCTGCCCTCGCTGGCCATCTGGGCGCTGGCGATAGCTGTCTGGGCGGTTTGCACCCGTCGTGGCGCGCGCACGCGGAAATCGGCTTCCCTCCCGGTCGGCTGAGCGGGGCAGTCAACACCAACTCGAGCTGACCCTGCGGCAGGCTCACGACACAGTCAGGAACTCCAGATGGAGATCACCGAACAGGACGGCATCGTCATCGCCTCGATCGGGCCGGACGAAGCCGAGCACCGTGCCTGGGAGCGGGTGAAGCAGCCACCCATTGATGTCGTGCGACTGCTCGACCACGAGAGGACGGATGCCGCCGACCGTGCTCGTCTCGGCTTTCTGACCCGCCCTCGCTGGGTCAACTGGTGGGCTCCCGTGGGTGCTTCGGATGAAGAGTTCACCGCCCGGGTCTCTGGCACCGAGCGTCGCAACATCCGTCTCGGCCGTCAGGCGATTCAGGCGGAGGAGTTGCGCCTGAGTGTCGTACCCGGGTTGGAGGAGGACGTTCTCGACGAATTCCTGGTCGTGTACGACGAACAGATCTCAGGCATGGCTCGCGGCAAGAACTACGCGCGGAGGTCGCGGGACCGGCTGCTGGAGGACCGCTCGGAGTTCGTGAGTGTCTGCGTCTACGCCGGCCGCGTCATGGTAGTCGGTTCGATCTGGTGGATCCGCCCGTCGGAATCCCTGCTGCAGATGCGCTTCTCCGCAGCATCTCCCAGTGCCCGGTCGAGCCGGGTCATGCGCGCCGCCTACGTCGAGGCGTTTCGTTTCGCGCGCGAGAGCGGGCTGTCGTACGTGTCGCTGGGCAATGATCCTTCGCTCTTCGGGCACGTCGTGCAGCCGGGATTGTTCAACTTCAAGAGCCGACTCGGGTTCTCGGTCATCCCCTCGGCAGTGCTCGATGCCTCCCTCGGAGGCAATTTCGCGGACAAGTTCCTCAGCTTGCGCGCCCTCTCGGATCCGGCACTCGTGGTGACGGTCGACTCCTGTCTCGGTGACCCACCCCCGTGGCCCGGGATCACTGCGAGCCCTTGGCTCGACATGGTCCTGCTGTCCGGCGAACCCGCTCCCGCCACAGGAGCGTTCCGCACCAAGGGCTTTCGTAGCAGCTCGACTCTGACCGTGTCGTAGTCCACCAGCCGAAGCGAAGGGCCGCTGCCGAGGGGCGCCGCCGCATGGCCGGCGCCTTCGCCCGTACGGGCGCGCTGTCGCCGGATGACCAGCCGGCCGGTTCGGTCCGGCCGGCGGCTCGGCCCTCGCCTGTCCGGCCGCCGGACTCCCACTCACCGCCAGGGGCGCCCGGGTTCGGACCCCGGGCCGGTGAACGTCCGGCTCAGCGCCCCGCCGACCGCACGATCGTGAACGCCGCTCCCTCCGGGTCCGCCACTGTGGCCACCCTGCCGCTGGACCCCTCCCTGGGCTGCTGCAGGACATGCCCGCCGAGCTCCACCACGCGCTGCGCGGCCTGGTCCGTGTCGTCGACCTCGAAGTACGTCATCCAGTGGGGCCCCCGGTCGCGTGGCAGGGCGTGGCCGACGCCGTGCAGCGAGGCCACCGGGCGGCCGCCCAGGTGGAGGGTCTGGTAGTCGAAGTCGGCGGAGACGATCGCCTCGGTCTCGTAACCGAAGACCGCCTGGTAGAACTTGGCGACCGTCGATGTCTCCCGGGTCACCAGCTCGTTCCAGACCGGGGTGCCGGGCGTGCCGGCCAGCGTGGTGCCGGCGTGCGCGGCCGCCTGCCAGATCCCGAACACGGCTCCGCTCGGGTCGGAGGCGATGGCCATCCGGCCCGCCTCCCCGGCGTCGAGGGGTCCGACACCGACCGTGCCGCCGCAGGCGCGGATCGCCTCCGCCGTGAGGTCGGCGTCGTCGGTGGCCAGATAGGTCGTCCAGGCGATCGGGAGGTGCCGGTCGGGTGGCAACTGTCCGATGCCCGCGACCTCCTCCCCGGCGATCAGTGCCCGGACGTACGGGCCGAGCTGCTCAGGCCCGGGGCCGAACTCCCAGCCGAACAGTTCGGCGTAGAAGTTCTGGGTGGTGTGCAGGCCGTGCACGATCAGACTCACCCAGCAAGGTGTTCCGGGTGTACGCCGAGTGGCAGCCTCGGTCATCGTCACACTCTCCTCGGACCATCGTGGTGGCCGTACAGGGGAACGGGGCCGGCGCGCCGTTGTGCGGTACGGGATGTGTACGCCCCGTGCAGATGCTTGCACCACCCGGCGCGTGAAGCGTCCCGGCCGCGCCGCTTTTTCCGTGATCTCGACTGAGGAGGTCCGGTTTGTGGTGATACATCCATATCGGTGTTATTGCGTGTGGGCCGACTTCTGTACGCGGACGACGCGGGCGACGCGCACGAAGCCCATCATCACCGGATGCGAATACGCGAGCGAGTCGGCGGGGCGGGTCTTGGACACCGAGGAGGGGGGCCGATGGCCGGTACTCAGGCCGTCGGTTCTGTCGGGGCAGCGCGCGAGGGCCCGTACGCAGACGCGTACGGGCCCTCGTCATCCGGCTGTCACCCTGACTCGCTCAGTCCTGCTTCTTGCGGCGGGTGCCGAAGACGATCTCGTCCCAGCTCGGCACGGCGGCCCGCCTGCCGGGCCGGACGCCGTCCGCCTCGGCCTGCCGGTCCGTCGTTCCGGTGAGCCGGTCGCGGTGCCCCGCGACCGCGCGCGGCATCAGGACGTCCGCGTACGCGGAGCCCGCGCCCGCCGAGGCGGCGGGGGCCGGCGGCTCCTCGGCCTCCGGCTCGTGGACGGCGGGTTCGAGTGCCGGGGGCTCGGGCGGCGACGGCCGTTCCGGTACGACCATGTCGCCGCGGAAGCTCGGTACCGCCTCCAGCAGGCTGGTGAGTGAGTCCCGCTCGCTCGCGGTGACCCCGCCGATGCGCTCCTCCGGCTCCGGGGGCGGAGGGGGCGCGGGGCGCTCCATCTGCCGGTCGAGGGCGCGGTCCAGCGGCCGGTCGCGCGGCAGCCGGGCGATCCGGGGGACGAACGGGAAACTGGGCTCGGGGGCGGCGACGTCGTCGGTCTCGCCGATCAGCGAGCGCGCCTCGTCGTCGACGGCCTGGACCAGCCGGCGCGGCGGGTCGTACGTCCAGCTCGCCGAGTGGGGCTCGCCGGCGACCCGGTACACCAGGAGGACCTCCCAGGTGCCGTCGTCGCGGCGCCATGAGTCCCACAGGACGGTTTCCTTGTCGGCGCCGCGCAGCAGGAGACGCTCCTGCACCGCCTCGCCGAGCTGGGGGCCGGTGTTCTCGCCGGGACGGCGCACGGGAGTCTTCCGGGCCCGCTCGGCCATGAAGGCGCGCTCCGCGAGCACGGGGCCCTCGAAGCGGCGGACACGGTCGACCGGAATCCCGGCGAACTGAGCGACCTCCTCCGCGGAGGCACCGGCTCGTATCCGGGCCTGGATGTCGCGGGGGCGGAGGTGGCTCTCCACCTCGATCTCGATCTGGCCGAGCCGCGCGCGGTCATTGCGCACGGCGGCTCGCAGCCGCTCGTCGATCGGAAGCGTGTACTCCGTGCTGTCCGCAGCCTTGAGCACCAGTCGTGTGCCGTCGTTGGAGACGGCCACGACACGCAGTTCGGGCATGGGGACCTCCCGGGTGGTGCCTGCCGACGTCACGTGCGTCGCTGCTTCCGCTAGTCGAGTGTGGCCTGCCCGGGTGCAGCCTGCCACAACATTCCGTGTGCCCGGCGTGTCGGGCGTTAACCCTTGATCGCCGGTATGACACGGTGACCTCTTACGCGACACAAAGTGACCGATGGTCACCCAGCGTAGCTGGCCCCCGTGCGATGCTGCGGCGCCGCCGGATCGAGTGCCTCCTTCGGCCCCCTCCCGAAGGTTCCGGACTTCCGTGCGGGAGTCCGGCCCCAGGGCTCGCCACAGTACTCCATTCGGGCCATGAGGGTGGACCGCCGCGCCGCCGAACTTCTCGTGCGACGCGGGAGTTGAGGTACCCAGTTGAAGGCCGGATGCCCGCTATGCGTGTCCTGCTTCACATAATCACCGTAAACGGAACTATCCGCTTCGCTCAAATGTCCCTTGTTGTTGCATGGTGGGAGAGATGTCAACCAAGGGCTGGAAATGGTGCAGAAGCCGGAAAGTGACACGGAACCCAGAGAGAGGCGGATAGATCTGAGCCTGCCCCAGGTGGCGGGCAGCGCGATGGCGGCGGTCGCGGCGGCGGTGGCGGCCTCTCAACTGGGCGTGTACGGGACGATTCTCGGCGCCGGGGTGATGAGCATCGTGGCCACCTGCGGCGGCTCGGTCTTCCAGCACTTCTTCCGCCGCACGGGCGAGCAGATCCGCGAGGTGACCGTCCAGGTGAAGCACCCGGGCCGCGAGGTGACGGTCCACACGCGCCAGACGCGTGACGCCGGGGACCCGGACGCGCCGTGGGAGTCCGCCGGGACGCGGATCGCCCTGCACGAGGCCGCCGGATCCGCCGATGCCACCGCGATGCTGAGGCCACTGGACGCCACGACCGCCCTGCGGCAGGTGGACCCTGCCGATATGTCCGGGGGCGCGGCCGGGGACGCCGACGCCACAGCCGTGTTGCGGCCACTGGACGCGACGACCGTGCTGCGCAAGGTGGACGCGACGACCGTGCTGCGGCAGGTGGACGCCGGCGCGGACCGTACGCGGCTGATGCGGTCGCCTGTCGGGACCGGGCCGCTCACGGCGGCCCCGGCATCCCCTTCCCCGGAGCGTGACGCGTTCACGCAGGCGACCACGCACGGCACCCGGGTGCGCGGCTGGAAGCGCTCCGCCCTCGGGGCCGCCGTGGTGTTCGTCGTGTCGATGCTCGGGATCACCACGTTCGAGCTGGTCTCGGGCAACGACCTGAGCGGCGGCCAGGGAACCACCGTCGGCTCCGTCGTGCGCGGCGAGCAGGGCCCGGGCCCCTCCGACCCGGCGCCTTCCACCGGCACGGACCCGGAGCCGGATGCCACGGCGCCCGGCGGGGACGAGAGCACCGACCCCGGCGCCGACCCCCGGGACGGGCGGAGCGCGAGCCCCGGTCCGGAGCGGGACGGCACCTCCACGGGCGACCCGACGCCCACCCCCACCCCGTCGGATTCCGCCGGGAACGGTACGGCTCCGACGACCGAGCCCACCCCGGCGACGACGGACGACGGCAGCAGCGCCGCTCCCGACCCGACGGACACCGGCAGCGCCCCGGCGCAGGACGACCGCGCACCGGCCGGCACCGACGCCGGGGAGTAGCGCACCGGGCAGCACATCTCATCGGAACGCCGTCGGGCGCCCCCCCGGGCCCGGGGGGGGGCCGCGGGGGGGCGGGGGGGGGGGGGGGGCGGGGCCCCCGCCCCCCCCGCGGGGGGGGGTGGGGCACACCCCCGCGG
>NZ_JBIAIU010000018.1:62093-180186 GCF_042871565.1 Streptomyces sp. NPDC005775
CCCGCGGGGGGGGGGCCCCCCCCGGCCCCCCCCCCCCCCGCCCCCCCCGGGCCCCCCCCCCCGGGCCGGGGGGCCCCCCCCCCGCCGTTCCGGAGGGGGCGGGCTTCAGTCGCCCAGGATCCGGCGCAGGTAGTCGTTGGCGAACAGCCGGTCGGGGTCCAGCCGGTCCCGTACGGCGGTGAACTCGCCGAAGCGCGGGTACACCCCGGCGAGGTACTCGGCGTCACGCGTGTTGACCTTGCCCCAGTGCGGGCGCCCGCCATGCGCCGTCATGATCCGCTCGACCGCCGTGAAGTACGCCTGGTAGGGCGTGCCCCGGTACAGATGGACGGCGATGTACGCGGTCTCCCGGCCCGAGGCCGTGGAGAGCGCGATGTCGTCCGCGGGGGCGGTGCGCACCTCGACCGGGAAGCTGATCCGCAACGGGGAACGGTCCACCATCGCCTTGACCTCGCGCAGCGCCTGGACGGCGGCCTCGCGCGGCAGGGCGTACTCCATCTCCACGAACCGGACCCGGCGCGGGCTGGTGAAGACCTTGAAGGGGATGTCGGTGTACGTGCGGGCCGACAGGGCCCGGCTGGAGAGCTTGGCGATCGAGGGGATCGTGGCGGGAACCGCCCGGCCGAGCGAGCAGGCCACCTGGAAGACGCCGTTGGAGAGGAGCTCGTCCTCGATCCAGCCGCTGACCTTCCCGGGCGGGGCAGCGGGGCCCGCACTCCGGTTGTTGCGCTTGGTGTTGCAGTTTCCCGTGTGCGGGAACCAGTAGAACTCGAAGTGTTCGTTCTCGGCCACCAGCTGATCGAAGTCCGTCGTGACCTTGTCGAACGTCATCGGCTCCTCACGGGCCGTCAGCAGGAAGACCGGCTCCACGGCGAAGGTGATCGCCGTGATGACGCCCAGCGCGCCGAGCCCGATCCGGGCGACGGCGAAGATCTCGGGGTTCTCGGTCTCCGAACAGGTCAGCACGGTCCCGTCGGCGGTGACCAGTTCCAGGGCGCGGATCTGCGCGGATATGGACGCCGAGTCGCGGCCGGTGCCGTGGGTGCCGGTCGATGTGGCCCCGGCGACCGTCTGCTCCATGATGTCGCCCATGTTGGTGAGCGAGAGCCCCTCGCGGGCCAGCGCGGTGTTGAGCCGCTTCAGCGGGGTGCCCGCCTCGACGGTCACCGTCATCGCCGCACGGTCGATGTCGCGGATTCCGGTGAGCAGGTCGGGGCGGATCAGCAGCCCGTCGGTGGCTGCGGTCGCGGTGAACGAATGGCCGGTGCCGACCGGCTTCACCTTCAGGCCGTCCTCGGACGCCCTGCGGAGAGCAGCGGTGAGTTCGTCCACGGAGGCGGGGGACACGGCCCGTACCGGGCGGGCGGTGACGTTCCCCGCCCAGTTACGCCACGCGCTCGTCGTCGTCCGTGCGTAGGTGTCGGTCATCTTCCCCGCGCCCTTCCGTAGGAACCGGCCCTGTGAGCCGGCGGTACCCCAGGATCGCCACCGCGGCCGCGAGCGCTCCCGCCACGGCGGGCACCGCGTACCCCGCCTCCGCCCCGGACGCGTCGACCACCCAGCCGGCGGCCGAGGAGCCGAGCGCCACGCCTACGGCGAGCCCGGTGCTGGTCCAGGTCATGCCCTCGGTCAGTCTGGTGCGCGGTACGTGCTGTTCGACGAGGGCCATGGTCGTGACCATCGTCGGTGCGACGGAGAGACCCGCGACAAAGAGCGCCACGGCCAGGAACGGCAGGTTCCCGGCCAGTTGGAGGGGGATCATACTCACGGCCATCGCACACACTCCCACCAGCCACCGGGTGGACGGCCGGCCCTTGAGGTGCAGCAGGCCGAAGAGGGCCCCGGCCAGACAGGACCCCATCGCGTAGACCGCCAGCACCAGGCTCGCCGCGGCCTTGTGGCCCTGCTCCTCGGCGAAGGCGACGGTCACCACGTCGACCGCGCCGAAGATCGCCCCGGTCGCCACGAAGGTGACCACGAGCACCTGCAGCCCGCGCGAGCCCAGTGCGGAACCGGTGGTGTGCCGGGCAAGCGGGTGCGGCACCGGTTCGGTGGCCCGCTGGGCGGTCAGCCAGAACACTCCGACCAGCAGGAACCCGGCGGCGAGCAGCGGACCGGCCTCGGGGAACCAGGCGGTGGAGAGCCCGATGGAGATGATCGGGCCGAAGATGAAGCAGACCTCGTCGACGATCGATTCCCACGCGTACGCGGTGTGCAGCTGCCGTGCCGAGCCGCGGTAGATCTCCGCCCAGCGGGCCCGGACCATCGACCCGACGCTGGGCACGCACCCCGCACCCGCCGCGAACACGAACAGGGTCCAGTCCGGCAGTCGCTGCTGCGCGCAGACGAGCAGCCCGGCCACGGCCGCCAGCGCGACGAGTGTCACCGGGCGCAGCACCCGGCGCTGTCCGTGCCGGTCGACCAGCCTGGACACCTGCGGCCCGACCACCGCGGCCGACATCGCGAGGGTCGCGGAGAGCGCGCCCGCCAGCCCGTACCGACCGGTCAGCTGGGAAACCATGGTCACGACGCCGATGCCCATCATGGACAACGGCATCCGGCCGAAGAAGCCGGCCGAGGAGAATCCCTTGGCGCCGGGGGCGGCGAAGATCGCGCGGTAGGGACTGGGCAAGGGGGCTCCGCTACGGCGTGGTCACACGCGGTGTCAGGGGTGAACGTGGCCGATACAGCTTACGCGCGGGCCGCCGCGCCGGACACCGGGATGCCGGGCGTCCCGCGCGGCGGATGTCGGTGGGAGCCGGACCGCGGACGGGTGGCAGGATCGATGTCATGTCCGATCTGCGCGATCCCGCCCCCTACGACGCCCTGCTGCTGCTCTCCTTCGGAGGCCCCGAAGGCCCGGACGAAGTGGTTCCGTTCCTGGCGAACGTGACCCGCGGCCGGGGAATCCCCGAGGAGCGGCTGAAGGAAGTGGGCAAGCACTACTTCCTCTTCGGCGGTGTCAGCCCGATCAACGCCCAGAACCGGGCGCTGCTCGAAGCCCTGCGCAAGGACTTCGCGGACCACGGACTCGACCTGCCCGTGTACTGGGGCAACCGCAACTGGGCGCCCTACCTGACCGACACCCTCCGCGAGATCGCCCGCGCCGGGCACCGCCGCATCGCCGTCCTGGCGACCAGCGCCTACGCCTCGTACTCCGGCTGCCGGCAGTACCGCGAGAACCTCGCCGAGTCACTGGCCGTCCTGGAGGCCGAGGGACTCCCGGTGCCACGCGTCGACAAACTGCGGCACTACTTCAACCACCCCGGCTTCGTCGAACCGATGGTGGACGGTGTCCTCGCCTCGCTCGCCGAGCTGCCCCCGCAGGTGCGAGCGGGCGCGCATCTCGCCTTCACCACGCACTCCATCCCCACGTCGGCCGCGGACACCTCGGGCCCGGTGGAGGCACACGGGGACGGTGGCGCGTACGTCGCCGAGCACCTGGACGTGGCACGGCTGATCGTGGCGGCCGTGGCCGAGAGGACCGGCGTCGAGTACCCCTGGGAGCTCGTCTACCAGTCGCGCAGCGGCGCCCCGCACATCCCGTGGCTGGAGCCCGACATCTGCGACCACCTGGAGTCGCTGCACGGTGACGGCGTCCCCGCCGTGGTGATGGCCCCCATCGGTTTCGTCTCGGACCACATGGAGGTCCTGTACGACCTCGACACCGAGGCCACGGACAAGGCGGCCGAGCTCGGCCTCACGGTGCGCCGGTCCGCGACGGTCGGCGCCGATCCGCGGTTCGCGGCAGCGGTGCGCGACCTGGTGCTGGAGCGCGCCGCCACCGAGCAGGGCCTGGGCCGGCAGCGGTGCGCGCTCGGGACGCTCGGGGCGAGCCACGACCTCTGCCCGGTCGGCTGCTGCCCGGCCCGGGCCCCCAAGCCGGCCGCCGCGGGCGCCGACAGCCCGTTCGCGTAGAGCGAGCCGACAGCCCGTACGCGTAGAGCGATCAGACCCGTACCCCTCACCCTCCTGGGAGCGCCGTGACCGACCCCCTGCTGTCCGAACTGCTCGACCTCGCCCTGGACGTCGCCCGCCGCGCCGGCGCGCTGCTGCGTGACGGCCGCCCCGCCGACCTGGGGGTGGCCGCGACCAAGTCCAGCCCGGTGGACGTCGTCACCGAGATGGACATCGCTGCCGAGAAGCTGATCACCGGCTTCCTGTCCGAGCGCCGCCCGGACGACGGCTTCCTCGGGGAGGAGGGCGCCAGCTCCGAGGGGAGCAGCGGTATCCGCTGGGTGATCGACCCGCTCGACGGCACCGTGAACTATCTCTACGGCCTGCCCACGTGGGCCGTCTCCGTCGCCGCGGAGCGCGACGGCGAGCGGATCGTGGGCGTCGTGGAGGTCCCGATGCGCGGGGAGACCTACCACGCGGTGCTCGACGGCGGTGCGTACGCAAAGGGCGGGGCGTACGGGGAAGGCGCCCGGCTGCGCTGCCGGCCGGCCCCGCCGCTCGACCAGGCGCTCGTGTCGACCGGTTTCAACTACGTCGCCGACGTCCGCGCCCACCAGGCGGACGTGGCGCGCGTCCTGATCCCGCGGCTGCGGGACATCCGGCGCGGCGGTTCCGCGGCGATCGATCTCTGCGACGTCGCCGCCGGCCGCCTCGACGGCTACTACGAGCGCGGCCTCCACCCGTGGGACCTCGCGGCCGGTGACCTCATCGCCCGGGAGGCGGGCGCGCTGACCGGCGGACGCCCGGGACAGCCGGCCGACGGCGGGCTGACGGTGGCCGCGTCCCCCGGCGTCTTCGAGCCGCTCCAGGCCCTGCTGGAGGAGCTCGGTGCCTGGCACGACTGACTCCCGCGCCGACCGGACCTGCGAGAACCGCTGAGCGGGCCGCGGGCGGCGCCGGACACGAGAAGGCCCCGCGGAGCATGCCGGTGCGGCACCGCGGGGCCTTCTCCTGACGGCTCAGACGCTCGTGGCGCCGATCTGAACGCCGTGCTCGGCAGCGAGGCGGTGCAGGTCGTCCAGCTCGCCCTGCTCGACATCCGCAAGGAAGTCGTCGCCCGTCTCGCGGGCCTTCGTGAGGTCGGACTCGGTGGTCTGGATGCGTTGCAGCAGACCTGCGGTGAAAGCGTCCATGAAGCGCCCCCTCATCGTGGGTCGGTGGCACGGGGGTGTGCCCGGGTTTCCCTCCGCCGAGGCGGTAGGGCGGGTGATCACGCACTCTCCGGGGGACGGAGGGGCCTGTGGCGCGCCACATACGGGACGTGATCGCGGGTGTGAATTCGTCCTCCCCGCCCCCACCCTCAGAGAAACCTCAACTGGCCCGGGAATCCTCCGAATTCCCGGAAGCCGCAGGTCGGGCCACGCCGTCTTACCGCCGGTTTATACGCGTAACGGGCAGGATGGAGCCGCACAGACCGTGCCGGGACGCGGTCCGGATCATGGACGACAGGTCCTTCCGGACGCCCCGCCGGTCTGCTGAGAGCGTTGTGAAGTTCCGCCGTCAAGCAGTTCCGCCGTGAAGTTCTGCCGTGAAGTTCTAGGGAAGGAAGCGCCGTGCGCGTACTCGTCGTGGAGGACGAGCAGCTGCTCGCCGATGCGGTGGCCACCGGATTGCGCCGGGAGGCCATGGCCGTCGACGTCGTGTACGACGGAGCGGCGGCCCTGGAACGCATCGAGGTCAACGACTACGACGTCGTGGTCCTGGACCGGGACCTCCCCCTGGTGCACGGGGACGACGTCTGCCGCCGGATCGTCGAGCTGGGCATGCCGACCCGGGTGCTGATGCTCACCGCTTCGGGGGACGTCAGCGACCGTGTGGAGGGCCTTGAGCTCGGCGCGGACGACTACCTGCCCAAGCCCTTCGCCTTCAGTGAGCTGACCGCGCGGGTCCGGGCCCTCGGCCGGCGTACGACGGTGGCCCTGCCGCCCGTCCTGGAGCGGGCCGGGATCAAGCTCGACCCGAACCGCCGTGAGGTCTTCCGCGGCGACCAGGAGGTGCAGCTCGCCCCCAAGGAGTTCGCCGTGCTGGAGGTCCTGATGCGCAGCGAGGGCGCCGTCGTCTCGGCCGAGCAGCTCCTGGAGAAGGCCTGGGACGAGAACACCGACCCGTTCACCAACGTCGTCCGGGTGACCGTCATGACGCTGCGGCGCAAGCTCGGTGAGCCGCCGGTGATCGTCACGGTGCCCGGCTCCGGCTACCGGATCTGACGCGGGTGCCCACCGTCCCGCCGCCCGCGTCGGCGCCCCCCAAGCCCACCTGGGAGCCCAAGCAGCAGGAGCCCCCGTACCCCTGGCTGCGTCCGACCATCCGGATAAGGCTCACCCTGCTGTACGGCGGCATGTTCCTGATCGCGGGCATCCTGCTGCTGTCGATCATCTACATGCTGGCGGCCCAGGCCCTGCACGTGGGCAGCGAGCTGCCGTTCAAGATCGTCAAGGGGCAGGTCACCAGCGAGGTCTGCAACCTGCCCGAGAACGCGTCCCCGGACTCGTTCAACGCCGCGATGAACGCCTGCGTCAACCACCAGCGCCAGCAGGCACTCGACACGCTCCTCAACCGCTCGCTGCTGGCCCTCGTGGGCCTGAGCGTCATCGCCTTCGCCTTCGGCTACGCCATGGCGGGGCGGGTCCTCTCGCCCCTGGGCCGGATCACCCGCATCGCCCGCCGGGTGGCCGGAACGGACCTGTCCCGCCGCATCGAGCTGGACGGCCCGGACGATGAGCTCAAGGAGCTCGCCGACACCTTCGACGACATGCTGGACCGGCTGGAGCGGGCCTTCACCGCGCAGCAGCGCTTCGTGGGGAACGCGTCCCACGAGCTGCGCACCCCGCTGGCCATCAACCGCACGCTGCTGGAGGTCCACCTCTCCGACCCCCAGGCACCTCCCGAGCTCCAACAGCTGGGGAAGACCCTGCTGGCCACCAACGAACGCAGCGAGCAACTCGTGGAGGGCCTGCTGCTGCTCGCCCGCAGCGACAACCAGATCGTCGAGCGCAAGCCCGTCGACCTGGCCGAGGTGGCCTCCCGCGCGCTGGACCAGGCGCGGGGCGAGGCGGAGGCCAAGGGCGTGGAGATGCGCGGCGAGCTGGCCCCGGCCGTCGTGCAGGGCAACGGTGTCCTGCTGGAGCGGATCGCGCTCAACCTCGTACAGAACGCTGTGCGCTACAACGTTCCGGCGGACGGCTGGGTGGAGGTCAGCACCGAGCTGCTGCCGGGGCACGCCCTGATGGTCGTCACGAACACCGGACCGGTGGTGCCGGCCTACGAGGTCGACAACCTCTTCGAGCCCTTCAGGCGGCTGCGTACGGAGCGGACGGGAAGCGACAAGGGAGTCGGCCTCGGCCTGTCGATCGCGCGCTCCGTGGCGCGTGCTCACGGAGGCCGTATCATCGCGGAGCCCCGCGAGGGCGGTGGTCTTGTGATGCGCGTCTCACTGCCGGTCTGAGAGGCCGGGCGGGGCGCAATCCGGACGGATTATTTTTGTTCGCTTTGAGCGGAATTTTCGGGACTCGGTCCCGGAGGGGCCGTGTGTGATCGATCACAGGAGCGATTTTCCGTCCATCCACGCTCCGTGATCAGGAATCCCTCCGGAAATCCCGCAAAAGTCGGGTTTTCGGGGGCCAATATCACGGGAAGTACACGGGGTGGTGCTGGCAAACAACACCGCCGGGACCGTGTACGGTCCCCATCGCCACCCAAGCCGATCACTCTCGAGCGGTCCTTTTGGGTGTCGATTGAGTAACAGACCTTGATGTGAGGCAAAATCTCCGCCTCGGGTCGGGCACAAGTCCGGCCTCTCACGCGTTACGTGCGCTGAGACACCGCAGACACCCAGAGGGGGAGAGCGACAATGGCAACGGATTACGACACCCCACGAAAGACCGACGACGACGTCGATCAGGACAGCCTTGAAGAGCTCAAGGCTCGCCGGAGCGACAAGACGGCGTCCGCCGTCGACGTCGACGAATTCGACGCGGCCGAAGGACTGGAACTGCCCGGCGCAGACCTGTCCAACGAAGAACTGGCCGTACGGGTCCTGCCCAAGCAGGCCGACGAGTTCACCTGCATGAGCTGCTTCCTCGTGCACCACCGCAGTCAGCTGGCCCGCGAGAAGAACGGCCAGCCGATCTGCCGCGACTGCGACTGAGGTCCGGTCGGCCGTGGCAGGGGACACACCGTTCCGGAAGCGGCGCCGCCGGCGCAAGGAAGGGCCGGAGGCGCAACAGGGCGGTACACGCCCGGCAGAAGGCGTAGCAGCGCCTGCCGAGCGGTCCGCCCTGCCACCCACGCCGGGCGAACAGGACGACGAGCGAGGCCGGCAGGCCTCGCTCGAAGCAGTCGAAGCAGCTTTCGCGGCCATCGAGGCGGCTGCGGAAGTCGACACGGCCGACAGGGCCGGACAGGTCGACAGGACGGAGCCCGTGACCGGGGCAGGCCGTCTGAAGTCAGTGAAACGGGGCGTACGCAAGGGCGGGGAGAGCGCCAAGGCGGCGATCGGTCATATCGCCGACCTGATCATCGACACCGCTCCCCGCGTCCCTGTGCGCGACCTCGCCACCCTGCGCAAGCACTTCCCGGGCAAGGGGCCCGACGAGATCGCCGACCGGCTCATCGCCGGCGCCAGCAGGGCCACCGCGACCGTCGGCGCCGGAATCGGCGCGGCGGCCATGATGCCCGTCCCGCCCGCCATGCTCGCCGAGCTGGCCGCGGAGATCACCGGTGTGGCCGCGATCGAGATGAAGCTCGTCGCCGAGCTGCACGAGGTCTACGGGCTGCGCCCGCCGGGCAACCTCGCCCAGCGCTCCACCGCCTACCTCACGTCCTGGACGGAGGAGCGCGGCATCGACGTCGCCCACCCCACCACCGTCAACACGGCGCTCGGTGGTCAGATGAAGCGCGAGCTGCGCCAGCAGATCATGAAGCGCACCGTGCGCGACCTGCCCAACCTCATCCCGTTCATGATCGGCGCCGCCGTCGGCGCGATGATGAACCGGCGCGACACCAAGAAGCTCGCCGAACGGGTCAGGAAGGACCTGCGCGAGCGACAGGTCCCCTGGGACCGCCTGACGGAGCTGCCGCCGCTGGAACGGCCCGAGCGCCCGTACAGGGGCCTGCCCGAGACCGCGCAGGACCCCGAGGGCCCGCGGGGTTAGCGTCTTCCGCTTGGAGCAGGCTGGATCAGGCCCCGACCCCCGCCAGCCCAGCATGATTCGGACGAGAGGCCCTAAGGGCTGTCCCGTAATCCCTGGCGGGCGCACGACGACAGCTACGGCACCTCGCCGCGTTGTCGGAACGCCCGAATACATCCAGTATGCGGACGCCCCTCCGCCTTGCGATGCACCGCATCTGACGCCGCGCGCTGATCCACCAGGGATTACGGGACAGCCCTTAGGCCAGGCTCGCCGTCTTCAGGGCCGCCGCCAGTGCCTGCGGCTCGCGGGTCGACAGATAGACGTACGGAGTCGGATCCTCGGGATCCGTGACCTCCACGCGCACCGCCGTCGGGATGTAGCTGCGCAGCAGCATGAAGGCCCGGGTGTCCGCCTTGTACGAGCGCCAGGCGCGCGCCTCCTCGGCGTCCAGCACCTCGGCCTCGCCGAGCGCCGACACGGGGATTCGCGCGTCGCCCGCGACGAGGGCACCGGCCACCACCCGGATCCGCGCGGAGCCGTACGAGCTGACCGCCACCGCCGACAGCACGGTGCCGCCGGCCAGTCCGGCGAGCAGGGGCAGGGTGCCCAGCGGCAGCAGCATCAGCGCGCACGCGATGCCGACCAGCAGGGCGATGAACCACCACGAACGGGGTGCGGTGAGACGTTCGTCGAACGGCGGGGTGGAAGGCTGCATGAACCCAAGCTTGGCACGGCGCGACCAGCGGGTAGCCGCGCGGGTAAGGTCTGCGGCTGTGAGTGGAACATCTGCGGCTCTGAAGCCCCCCGCCGACGCGGTGAAACCGGTCCGGCATCCCGACGCCCCGGCACCCGGCGAGCTGCTCGGCGCGCACTACGAACACTGTTTCGGCTGCGGAGACGGACAGCCCCACGGACTGCACCTCCAGGCACGGGCCGGCGAGGGCGTCGGCGTCACCGCCGAGTTCACCGTGCAGGCCGCCCACCAGGGCGCCCCGGGCCTCGCCCACGGCGGAGTGCTGGCCACCGCGCTGGACGAGACGCTCGGCTCGCTGAACTGGCTGCTGCGCGTGATCGCGGTGACCGGACGGCTGGAGACCGACTTCGTCCGCCCCGTACCGGTGGACACCGTGCTGTTCCTGGACGCCGAGATCACCGCCGTGCACGGCCGGAAGATCTACTCCCGGGCCACCGGCCGGATCGGCGGCCCGGACGGGCCCGTGGCGGTCCGTGCCGAGGCCCTGTTCATCGAGGTCAAGGTCGATCACTTCATCGACAACGGCCGCCCCGCCGAGATCCGGGCGGCGATGGCGGACCCGGACCAGGTCAAGCGCGCCCGCGCCTTCGAGGTGAACCCCTGATGCGCCACCCCGTCGACGTCCTGATCCGCCGGGTCGACCCGGATGTGCCGATTCCGTCGTACGGGCATCCCGGCGACGCCGGAGCCGATCTGGTCACCACCGAGGCCGTCGAGCTGGCGCCCGGCGAGCGGGCCGTACTGCCGACCGGGGTTTCGATCGCCCTGCCGGACGGGTACGCCGCGTTCGTCCACCCCCGGTCCGGCCTCGCCGCACGCTGCGGAGTCGCTCTCGTGAATGCTCCGGGGACGGTGGATGCCGGGTACCGTGGAGAGATCAAGGTGATCGTCATCAATCTCGACCCGCGCGAGTCCGTGCGGTTCGAGCGGTTCGACCGGGTTGCCCAACTGGTCGTGCAGCAGGTCGAGAAGGTGCGCTTCCACGAAGTGTCGGAGCTGCCCGGTTCGGCGCGGGCCGAAGGGGGCTTCGGGTCCACCGGCGGTCATGCCGCCGCTGATGTTGATGGCGTCCGGGGCGGGGTTCCCCAGGGCGGGAACAGCTACGCTTCGGTCGAATCCGACCGGGAAGGAAAGTGACGTGTTCGGACGTCGCAAGAACAGTGGTTCCGCCGATGACACGGCGGACGAAGCGCGCGAGGCCGAGCAGGTCGTCGACGGGCTCGATGACGCCGAGGGCGGATCGCGCCGGACGAACCTTCCGCCGGCGCCGCGGCCCGACGGTCCCTGGGACATCGACGAGGTCTCCCAGCCCGGCGAGGGCCGGGTCGACCTGGGAGGCATCTTCGTGCCCGGTGTCGAGGGCATGGAGCTGCGCGTAGAGGTCGCCGGTGACGCGATCGTCGCCGCCACGGTCGTGCTGCGCGACAGCGCGATCCAGCTGCAGGCCTTCGCCGCCCCCAAGAAGGAGGGCATCTGGGGCGAGGTCCGCGAGGAGATCGCCTCCGGCATCACCCAGCAGGGCGGCATCATCGACGAGGTCGAGGGCCCGCTGGGCTGGGAGCTGCGCGCGCAGGTCCCCGTACAGCTGCCCGACGGGGCGAACGGCGTGCAGATGGTGCGTTTCGTCGGCATCGACGGTCCGCGCTGGTTCCTGCGCGGGGTGATCTCCGGCCAGGGCGCCGTGCAGCCGGAGGCCGCAGGCCTCCTGGAGACGGTCTTCCGGGACACCGTGGTCGTCCGCGGCGACGGCCCGATGGCCCCGCGCGACCCGATCGTCCTCAAGCTGCCCAACGACGCCCAGATGGTTCCCGAGGGCGTGCAGCAGGAGGAGCAGGAGGGCTCGAAGTTCTCCGGTGGCATGGCGGGCCTCCAGCGCGGCCCCGAGATCACCGAGGTGCGCTGACCCGCACCCGCAAGCACCGGCCGGTGGCCCGTATCCCTTCCCTGGGGTACGGGCCACCGGCTTCTGTGCGTCCGGGTGCGCCCGGCGTCCGTATGGGGGGCGTATCGGGCACGTACAGGCGCCGTCAAGGCCGGGCCCGTCTCCGTAAGGAAGGCATCAACGCAGGTCACAGGGGCGCCGACGGGAGGTTTGCTCATGAGGTCCGAGCAATCCGTACCTCACCCGGGAGCACCCGATGGCCGACCTGGCCTTCGTCGTCACCACGATCGCGGTCTTCGCGCTGGTGGCACTCATCGCCAAGGGGGTGGCGAGGCTGTGACTGCCGAAAACGTGACCGGCCTCGTCGTGGCCGCAGCCCTGCTGGGCTACCTCGTCCTCGCCCTCCTGTACCCGGAGAGGTTCTGAGCCCGATATGAGCCCCGTCCTCGCCGGCGTGCTCCAGGTACTCGCGCTCGTCGTGGCGCTGGGTCTGGCGTACCGCCCGCTCGGTGACCACATGGCCCGCGTCTACACCTCGCCCCGCCATCTGCGGGCCGAGAAGTGGATCTACAAGGCCATCGGCGCCGACCCCGACACGCAGATGCGCTGGCCCGCCTATCTGCGCGGTGTTCTCGCCTTCTCCGCCGTGAGCGTCCTCTTCCTGTATCTGCTGCAGCGGCTCCAGGGCTCCCTGCCCGGGTCGCTCGGCTTCGCCTCGATCGACCCCGACCAGGCGTTCAACACGGCTGCCTCGTTCGTCGCGAACACCAACTGGCAGTCGTACTACGGCGAGCAGGCCATGGGGCACGTCGTGCAGACCGGCGGCCTCGCGGTGCAGAACTTCGTCTCGGCCGCCGTCGGCATCGCCGTGGCGGTGGCACTCGTACGTGGCTTCGCCGCCACCCGCAGCGGTGAACTCGGCAACTTCTGGGCCGACCTGGTCCGTGGAACCGTGCGCATCCTGCTGCCGATCTCGGTGATCGGCGCGCTCGTGCTGGTCGCCTGCGGAGCGATCCAGAACTTCTCCGGCATCCACGAGGTCGGTCAGTTCACGGGCGCCCCGCAGCAGTGGAACGGTGGTGCCGTCGCCTCCCAGGAGGTCATCAAGGAACTGGGTACGAACGGCGGGGGCTACTTCAACGCCAACGCGGCCCACCCCTTCGAGAATCCCAACGGGCTCTCCAACCTCTTCGAGATCTTCCTGATCCTCGTCATCCCCTTCGCCCTGACGCGCACCTTCGGCCGCATGGTCGGCTCGCTCAGGCAGGGGTACGCGATCCTCGCCACCATGGGCGTCATCTGGCTCGGCTTCACCGCGCTGATGATGTGGACCGAATTCGCCCACCACGGGCCCGCGTTCGACATCGCGGGCGGGGCAATGGAGGGCAAGGAGAACCGGTTCGGCGTCGGCGGATCGTCCATCTTCGCGGTGGCCACCACCCTCACCTCGACCGGCGCGGTGAACTCGTTCCACTCCTCGTTCACCGGTCTCGGCGGGGGCATCACGATGCTCGGGATGCAACTCGGTGAGATCGCGCCCGGCGGTACCGGCTCCGGGCTCTACGGAATGCTCGTCATGGCGGTCATCGCGGTGTTCATCGCCGGTCTCATGGTCGGCCGCACGCCGGAGTACCTGGGCAAGAAGATCGGCACCCGCGAGATCAAGCTCGCCGCCTGCTACCTCCTGATCACCCCGGCCCTGGCGCTCTGCTTCACCGCCGTAGCGATGGCCCTGCCCACGCCGGGCGACTCGATGACCAACACCGGGGCGCACGGCTTCTCGGAGATCCTCTACGCCTACACCTCCGGCGCGAACAACAACGGTTCGGCGTTCGCCGGGCTCGACGCGGACACCCAGTGGTTCAACACCACGATCGGACTCGCGATGCTGCTGGGCCGGTTCCTGCCCATGGTGTTCGTCCTGGCCCTGGCCGGATCGCTCGCCGGGCAGCGGCCCGTACCGGCGACCGTCGGCACCCTCGGTACCCACAAGCCGCTCTTCAGCGGACTGCTGGTCGCCACCATCATGATCATCGCCGGTCTGACCTACTTCCCGGCCCTCGCCCTGGGACCGCTGGCCGAGGGGCTGGCGTCGTCATGACCCTCCGTACGAAGCAAACCGTCCCTGCGGAGCGAATCCTCCGTACGAAGCGAACCGTCCGCACGAAGCAAGAGGACGCGATGTCCACAGTCGATCCGGCCCGCGCACCGCACCAGGACACACCGGCCGGGCCCACTTCCGAAGGGCGCGTCGGCGCCGGGCTGTTCGATCCCCGGATGCTGATCGCCTCCTTCCCCGACGCGCTACGCAAGCTCGACCCACGGGTGATGGCCAAGTCGCCGGTGATGTTCGTGGTGCTGGTCGGCTCCGTCCTGACCACCGTGCTCGCCGTACTGGACCGGACCGACTGGTTCGGCTGGGCGATCGCCGTGTGGCTCTGGCTGACGACGATCTTCGCCAACCTGGCGGAGGCGGTCGCCGAGGGCCGCGGCAAGGCCCAGGCCGACACCCTGCGCAGGGCGAAGACGGACACGGTCGCCCGCAGGCTGACCGGGCGGGCCGAGGAACGGATCCCCGGGACCGACCTGCGCATCGGCGATCTGGTCGTCTGCGAGGCCGGCGACATCATCCCGGGCGACGGAGACGTCGTCGAGGGCGTCGCCAGCGTCGACGAGTCCGCGATCACCGGCGAATCGGCCCCGGTCATCCGGGAGTCCGGCGGCGACCGCAGTGCCGTCACCGGTGGTACGAAGGTGCTCTCCGACCGCGTGGTCATCAAGATCACCACCAAGCCGGGGGAGACCTTCATCGACCGGATGATCGCCCTGGTCGAGGGTGCGGCCCGGCAGAAGACGCCCAACGAGATCGCCCTGAACATCCTCCTGGCCTCCCTCACCGTCATCTTCCTGCTCGCCGTCGTGACCCTTCAGCCGTTCGCGATCTACGCGGGCAGCGAGCAGTCCATGATCGTGCTGGCCGCGCTGCTCGTCTGTCTGATCCCGACCACCATCGGCGCGCTGCTCTCCGCGATCGGCATCGCCGGCATGGACCGTCTCGTCCAGCGCAACGTGCTCGCCATGTCCGGCCGGGCCGTCGAGGCCGCGGGTGACGTCTCGACGCTGCTGCTCGACAAGACCGGCACGATCACCCTCGGCAACCGCCGGGCTGCCGCGTTCCTCCCCGTAGCCGGCGCGACGGAGGCCGAACTGGCGGACGCCGCCCAGCTCTCCTCGCTGGCCGACGAGACGCCCGAGGGCCGGTCCGTGGTGATCCTCGCCAAGGAGAGGTACGGCCTGCGCGAGCGGCACCGGGGCGAGCTCGGACACGCCGCATGGGTGGCCTTCACCGCCCAGACCCGTATGTCGGGCGTGGACGTCGACGGGCACAGGGTCCGCAAGGGCGCGAGCGGATCGGTCGTCGCCTGGGTGAAGGAACGGGGCGGGAGCGTCCCCCCGGACGTGCATGCCCTCACCGACCGCATCTCCGCGGCCGGCGGCACCCCGCTGCTGGTAGCCCGCCAGGACGCGGCAGGCGCCCGGGTCCTCGGCGTCATCCACCTCAAGGACGTCGTCAAGGAGGGCATGCGGGAACGGTTCGACGAACTGCGCCGGATGGGCATCCGTACGGTGATGATCACCGGCGACAACCCGCTGACCGCGAAGGCCATCGCCGAGGAGGCGGGCGTCGACGACTTCCTCGCCGAGGCCACCCCCGAGGACAAGATGGCCCTCATCAAGCGGGAGCAGGCGGGCGGCAAGCTCGTCGCGATGACGGGTGACGGCACGAACGACGCCCCGGCGCTCGCCCAGGCCGACGTCGGCGTGGCGATGAACACCGGAACCTCGGCCGCCAAGGAGGCCGGGAACATGGTGGACCTGGACTCCGACCCCACCAAGCTGATCGAGATCGTGGAGATCGGCAAACAGCTGCTGATCACCCGCGGCGCACTGACGACGTTCTCCATCGCCAACGACGTCGCGAAGTACTTCGCGATCATTCCCGCGATGTTCGCCGTGGTCCACCCGGGCCTGGACAAGCTCAACATCATGGACCTGTCCTCGCCGCGCTCCGCGATCCTGTCCGCCGTGATCTTCAACGCCCTGATCATCGTCGCGCTGGTGCCGCTCGCCCTGAAGGGTGTCCGCTACCGGCCCAGCGGCGCCGACTCGATGCTCCGGCGCAACCTCGGCGTCTACGGGCTCGGCGGCCTGATCGCCCCGTTCGTCGGCATCAAGATCATCGACCTGATCATCTCCCTCATCCCCGGAATCGGCTGACCTGCCATGAACAACTCCGTAGGAAACTCCGCCCGACTCCTCTGGGCGGGACTGCGCGCCCTGCTCGTCCTGACCCTGGTCTGCGGTGTCATCTACCCGCTCGCCGTCACCGGCGTCGCCCAGGGACTCATGCCCGGCCGCGCCAACGGCTCGGAGATCACGGCGAACGGCAAGGTCGTCGGCTCCGCACTCATCGGCCAGCGCTACGACCTGCCCTTGCGGAAGGGCCAGGAGACCGCGGCCCCCGACCTCACGTGGTTCCAGCCCCGCCCCTCCAACGGCCTGGGCACCAACAGCGTGAACACCCGGTACTCGCTCATCCTCTCCGGCGCGACCAACCGCTCCGGCGACAACGAGGAACTCATCGACTGGGTCACCGCCGCCAAGGCCGCCGTCGTCGAGGACAACTCCGTCCCCGGCCACCCCGTCAGCCCCTCCCAGGTCCCCGCCGACGCCGTCACCTCCTCCGGCTCGGGCCTCGACCCGGACATATCCCCGGCCTACGCCCGGCTCCAGGTGAACCGCGTCGCGGCGCGCAACCACCTCGACGCCGCCCAGGTCGCCGAGCTCGTCGACCGGCACACCGACGGCCGCGTCCTCGGCTTCGCCGGTGAACCGCGGGTCAACGTCCTCCAGCTCAACATCGCGCTGCGGGCGCTCATGAACGGCACGGGAACGCGCTGAACGCGCCCATGCCCGGGTCCGCCGCCACGGCCGGACCCGGGCATTGCCCGGCCCCCGGGCGTATGCACATACTGGCGGCCGACAGGCCGAATGACGTACGGGGAGCGACATGACCGAGAGCACCGCAGCCACGGGCAGCGGCAAGGAGAGCGGCACCACCGTCGCCGAACGGCCGATGGTCCGGATCGAGGACCTGCACCGCTCCCACGGCTCCGGCGCCGGTGCCGTGCACGCCCTGCGCGGGGTGTCCTTCGAGGTGCCCCGCGGTGAGCTCGTCGCGCTGAAGGGGCGTTCCGGCTCCGGCAAGACGACGCTGCTCAACCTCGTCGGAGGCCTCGACACCCCCGACAGCGGCCGGATCACCGTGGACGGCACGGACCTCTCCTCGCTCGGCGAGAACGGACTGCTGGAGCTGCGCCGCGACCGCATCGGCTTCATCTTCCAGTCGTTCGGCCTGATCCCGATCCTGACCGCGGCGGAGAACGTCGGCGTGCCCATGCGGCTGCGCAAGGCCGATCCGCGCGAACGGGAGGAGCGGGTCTCGCTGCTCCTGTCCCTGGTCGGTCTCGCCGACCACGCCGCCCAGCGTCCCGGCGAACTCTCCGGAGGCCAGCAGCAGCGCGTGGCGATCGCCCGCGCGCTCGCCAACCGGCCCGCCCTGCTGATCGCCGACGAACCCACCGGACAGCTCGACGCGGAGACCGGCCTCGCCGTGATGCAACTGCTGCGCGCCGTCGTCCGCGGCGAGGGCGTCACCGCACTCGTCGCCACGCACGACGCCCAACTGCTCGGCCTCGCCGACCGGGTGCTCGAACTGCGCGACGGGCACATCGTCGAGCACTGACGAGCGTCCCCGACGCCCTCCGGCCGGGGCATCAGAATTGTGTCAATACGGACCGCAGCCGCACTCCGCACCCGATATGTCGGAAAATCACGGAGTAGTTTCGACAGTGGCTGCCGCATGGGCCGCCGCCGGTCCCGGTGAAACGGAGCCCGGTTTCTGGAAGACAATGGGGCCATGGCGCGCGGCAAACTTCGGATCTACCTCGGTGCGGCACCGGGCGTCGGCAAGACGTACGCGATGCTCTCCGAGGCGCACCGCCGGGTCGAGCGGGGCACCGACTGCGTCGTCGGCTTCGTCGAGCACCACGACCGTCCGCGCACCGAGGTCATGCTGCACGGCCTGGAACAGATCCGGCGCCGCGTGATCGAGTACCGCTCCGCCGTCTTCACGGAGATGGATGTCGACGCCGTCCTGGAGCGGGCCCCGGCCGTCGCCCTGGTGGACGAACTCGCGCACACCAACGTGCCGGGCTCCCGCAACGCCAAACGCTGGCAGGACGTCGAGGAACTCCTCCAGGCCGGCATCGACGTGGTGTCCACGGTCAACATCCAGCACCTGGAGTCCCTCGGGGACGTCGTCGAGTCCATAACCGGCGTGCGCCAGCGCGAGACCGTGCCCGACGAAGTGGTCCGGCGCGCCGACCAGCTCGAACTCGTCGACATGTCGCCCCAGGCCCTGCGCCGGCGGATGGCGCACGGCAACATCTACAAGCCGGACCGGATCGACGCCTCGCTCTCCAACTACTTCCGCCCCGGCAACCTCACCGCGTTGCGCGAGCTGGCCCTGCTCTGGGTCGCCGACCGGGTCGACGAATACCTCCAGCAGTACCGCGGCGAGCACAACATCCGCACCACCTGGCAGGCCCGCGAACGCATCGTCGTCGGACTCACCGGCGGCCCCGAAGGCCGCACCCTCATCCGCCGCGCCTCCCGGATGGCGGCCAAGGGCTCCGGCAGCGAGATCCTCGCCGTCTACATCGCCCGCAGCGACGGACTCACCTCGGCCTCGCCCAAGGAGCTGACCGTCCAGCGCACGCTCGTCGAGGACCTCGGCGGTACCTTCCACCACGTCATCGGCGACGACATACCCTCGGCCCTCCTCGAATTCGCCCGGGGCGTCAACGCCACCCAGATCGTCCTCGGCTCCAGCCGCCGCAAGGCTTGGCAGTACATCTACGGCCCCGGTGTCGGCGCCACGGTCGCCCGGGAGTCCGGCACCGACCTCGACGTCCACATCGTCACCCACGACGAGGTCGCCAAGGGCCGCGGCCTCCCCATGGCCCGCGGTGCCAGGCTCGGCCGGGCCCGCATCATCTGGGGCTGGCTCGTCGGCGTGGGCGGACCGGCTCTCCTCGCCCTGCTCCTCAAAGGCATGGAGAACGGCCCCGGCCTCGCCAACGACGTCCTCCTCTTCCTCTTCCTGACCGTCGGCGCGGCCCTGCTCGGCGGGCTGCGGCCGGCCCTCGCGTCGGCCGCCGCCGGCTCGCTGCTGCTGAACTACTGGTTCACCCCGCCCACTCACACCCTCACCGTGCAGGACCCCGAGAACTTCGTCGCCATCGTGATCTTCTTCGCGGTGGCCGTCGCGGTGGCCTCCGTCGTCGACCTCGCGGCCCGCCGCACCCATCAGGCCGCCAGGCTGCGCGCCGAGTCCGAGATCCTCTCCTTCCTGGCCGGCAGCGTGCTGCGCGGCGAGACGACCCTGGCCGCCCTCCTGGACCGGGTCCGTGAGACGTTCGGCATGGAGTCCGTCGCCCTGCTGGAGCGGCAGAGCGACGTCGACCCGTGGACGTGCGCCGGCAGCGTCGGCCCGGCGCCCGTCGCCCGGCCCGAGGACGCCGATGTGGACATGCCCGTCGGCGACCACATGGCCCTGGCGCTCTCCGGCCGGGTGCTGCCCGCCGAGGACCGCCGCGTACTCGGCGCCTTCGCCGCCCAGGCCGCCGTCGTCCTGGACCGCCAGCGCCTGGTCGGCGAGGCGGAGGACGCCCGCCGGCTCGCCGAGGGCAACCGGATCAGGACCGCGCTGCTGGCCGCCGTCAGCCATGACCTGCGGACCCCCCTCGCCGCCATCAAGGCCGCCGTCAGCTCCCTGCGCTCCGACGACGTCGCCTGGTCCGACGACGACGAGGCCGAACTCCTCGAAGGCATCGAGGCCGGCGCCGACCGCCTCGACCACCTCGTCGGCAACCTCCTCGACATGTCCCGCCTGCAGACCGGCACCGTCACGCCGCTGATCCGCGAGATCGACCTCGACGAGGTCGTCCCCATGGCCCTGGGCGGCGTCCCCGAGGACAGCGTCGAGCTGGACATCCCCGAAACGCTGCCCATGGTCGCCGTCGACCCCGGACTGCTGGAACGGGCCGTCGCCAACATCGTCGAGAACGCCGTCAAGTACAGCCCGGACGGCGCGCGCGTCACCGTGGCCGCCAGCGCGCTGGGCGCCCGGGTCGAGCTCCGGGTGGCCGACGGCGGCCGGGGCGTCCCCGACGAGGCCAAGGAGCGCATCTTCGAGCCCTTCCAGCGCTACGGAGACGCCCCGCGCGGTGCCGGAGTGGGCCTGGGCCTCGCGGTGGCCCGCGGTTTCGTCGAGTCCATGGGCGGCACGCTGGACGCCGAGGACACTCCCGGCGGGGGCCTCACCATGGTCCTGACCCTCAAGGCGGCCTCGGGCCACGTTCCGGTCAGCCCGGACCTGCCCGCACGGGTCACCTCGTGAACCGCCGCACGATCGACTTCATTTACCAATCAATGAACCGCCCATGAACCGCCTCATGAACGGCCTCATGATCCGCGGAGAACTCCGCACATCCACGTACAGCAGAAAGGCAGGACCGCGATGACCCGGGTGCTTGTGGTCGACGACGAGCCGCAGATCGTACGCGCCCTCGTGATCAACCTGAAGGCGCGCAAGTACGAGGTGGACGCGGCGCCCGACGGGGCCACCGCGCTCCAGCTGGCGGCCGCGCGCCACCCCGACGTCGTCGTCCTGGACCTGGGGCTGCCCGACATGGACGGCGTCGAGGTGATCAGGGGCCTGCGCGGCTGGACCCGTGTGCCGATCCTGGTGCTCTCGGCCCGGCACACCTCCGACGAGAAGGTCGAGGCGCTGGACGCCGGGGCCGACGACTACGTCACCAAGCCCTTCGGGATGGACGAGCTGCTGGCCCGGCTGCGCGCCTCGGTGCGCCGTGCCGAGCCCGTCGGCCAGGACGGCGGCGACGCGGCCGTGCTCGTGGAGACCGACGGCTTCACCGTCGACCTCGCCGCCAAGAAGGTCCACCGCGAGGGACGCGACGTACGGCTCACCCCCACCGAGTGGCACCTGCTGGAGGTCCTGGTCCGCAACAGCGGCCGGCTGGTCAGCCAGAGGCAGCTGCTCCAGGAGGTCTGGGGGCCCTCGTACGGCACCGAGACCAACTATCTGCGCGTCTACATGGCCCAGCTGCGGCGCAAGCTGGAGGCCGACCCCTCGCACCCGCGGCACTTCGTCACCGAACCCGGCATGGGCTACCGCTTCGAGCGCTCCTGAAAGCCCGATGAGGGGTGTCCGCGTAACCCGTTCGGGTGAGACGGCGGCAACCCTGCGGCACCTCCGGAGACCGGTACCCTTCGGGTATGAGTGCCGTACCCCGATTCGAGAAGACCCAGAAGGCCGAGCGGCCGTCCGGGCGCTTCCGGCGCATGCTCGACCGGCTCTCCAGCTCCCAGGAGGACCTGGAGTGCGAGGAGCTGGAGGAGGACTCGCAGGCATCGGGATGCACCCGGATCTCCGAGTGCACCGACCGCCAGATCGTGAAGGTCACTGGTACCTTGCGGACGGTCACCCTGCGACCGCGTGCCGGAGTGCCCGCCCTCGAGGCGGAGCTCTTCGACGGCACCGCGCCGCTGGACGTGGTCTGGCTCGGCCGCCGCTCCATCGTGGGCATCGAACCGGGCCGCAAGCTCATCGCCTCCGGCCGCATCGCCATGAGCCACGGGCGCCGGGTGCTGTTCAACCCCAAATACGAACTCCGACCGCTCGGCAAGGAGTAGCCGGTGACGTCTCTCGACAAGCCGACGTCCGATACGGACCGCACCACAGACCAGCAGGAGGCCGACGCCAAGGCGGTCACCGAGGCCGCGCTCTTCGAGGCCTTCGGCGGCGTCCGGGGCATGGTGGAGACGGTCCTGCCGGGACTGCTCTTCGTCACGATCTTCACCATCGACAAGAACCTCACGAACTCGGCCATCGCGGCCGTCGCGGTGTCGCTGGTGCTCGTGGTCGTCCGGCTGATCCGCAGGGACACCGTCAAGCACGCCTTCAGCGGTGTCTTCGGTGTCGCCTTCGGTGTCGTCTTCGCGAAGATGACCGGCAACGCCAAGGACTTCTACCTCCCGGGCATGATCTACACGCTCGGTCTGGCCCTGGCCTACCTCGTCACCACGATCGCGGGCCTCCCGCTGATCGGACTGATCCTGGGCCCGGTGTTCAAGGAGAACCTCTCCTGGCGCACCCGTAACCCCGGCCGGAAGAAGGCCTACGCCAAGGCCAGCTACGCCTGGGGACTGATCCTGCTCGCCAAGTGCGCGATCCTCTTCCCGCTGTACTGGTGGGGCGACACCACCCAGTTCGGCTGGGTCCTGATCGCACTGAAGATCCCGCCGTTCCTGCTGGCGGTCTACCTCACCTGGGTCTTCCTCGCCAAGGCGCCGCCGCCCATCGACGTCTTCGCCGAGATGGAGGCCGAGGAGCAGGCCGAGAAGGCCCGTAAGGCGGCGGCCGCCGCCGAAGCGCCCCGCGGCCAGGAGTTCTGAAACCGCGCACGCCACGCACGACACGCAGGTCATACGGGAGGGGCCTGTCACCGCCACGGCGGTGACAGGCCCCTCCCGTCTTTCTCGCGTCTCAGCTCTCCGGGTCGCCCCTGCGCACCGACAGCAGGTCCTCCAACTGCTCCTCGCGCGCCTGGGCGGCCACGAACAGCAGCTCGTCCCCGGCCTCCAGGGTCTCCTCCGTGCTCGGCGTCAGCACGCGCTGCCCCCGGATGATCGTGACCAACGAGGTGTCCTCCGGCCAGGCGACCTCCCCGACCTGCGTACCCGCCAGCGCCGACTCCGGCGGCAGCGTCAGCTCGACCAGGTTCGCGTCGCCGTGGCTGAAGCGCAGCAGCCGGACCAGATCGCCGACACTCACCGCCTCCTCGACCAGGGCAGACATCAGACGCGGCGTGGAGACCGCCACATCGACGCCCCAGGACTCGTTGAACAGCCACTCGTTCTTCGGGTTGTTCACCCGGGCGACGACACGCGGCACGCCGTACTCCGTCTTCGCGAGCAGCGAGACGACCAGGTTCACCTTGTCGTCGCCGGTCGCGGCGATCACGACGTTGCACCGCTGCAGCGCCGCCTCGTCCAGCGAGGTGATCTCGCAGGCGTCCGCCAGCAGCCACTCGGCCATCGGCACCCGCTCCACCGAGATGGCGGTCGGCGCCTTGTCGACGAGCAGCACCTCGTGCCCGTTCTCCAGCAGCTCGCCCGCGATGGAACGTCCCACCGCGCCGGCCCCGGCAATCGCGACACGCATCAGTGACCGCCCTCCTCGGGGCCCTCGGCGAAGGCCGCCTCGACCTTCGCGATCTCGTCCGTACGCATCATCACGTGGACGAGGTCGCCCTCCTGCAGCACCGTCTGCGACGACGGCAGTATGGCTTCGCCCAACCGGGTGAGGAAGGCGACGCGCACGCCCGTCTCCTCCTGGAGGGTGCTGATCTTGTGGCCGATCCAGGACGGCGTGGTGTGCACCTCGGCGAGCTGCACCCCACCGCTCGGATCCCGCCACAGGGGCTCGGCGCCCGAAGGCAGCAGCCGGCGCAGCATCTGGTCCGCGGTCCAGCGCACGGTGGCGACCGTGGGGATACCGAGACGCTGGTACACCTCGGCACGCCGGGGGTCGTAGATCCTGGCCGCGACGTTCTCGATGCCGAACATCTCGCGCGCCACGCGGGCCGCGATGATGTTCGAGTTGTCGCCGCTGCTCACCGCGGCGAACGCACCGGCCTCCTCGATCCCCGCCTCGCGAAGGGTGTCCTGGTCGAAACCGACCCCCGTGACGCGACGGCCGCCGAAGCCGGATCCGAGGCGCCGGAACGCCGTGGGGTCCTGGTCGATGACGGCGACCGTGTGCCCCTGCTGCTCCAGGGTCTGCGCGAGAGCGGCCCCCACTCGCCCGCAGCCCATGATGACGATGTGCACCTTGCGCCTACCTCGCAGTCCTGGTCGTCCGGCTGACCTGCGAAAACACCCTGCTCACACTCATTCCTCGGCTGGCCGGGCAAACAATGGGGCAACGGTTCGTCCCGTTGCCCACGATGAGCTTAAGCGGCGCCGGGCGCGTTGCCTCATTCGAGTGTGCGTATCCCGGGGGCACTGTGGCAAAGGCGACGCCCCCCGAGGTGTTCCGGTTCACTTCCGCGGGCTTTCGACGGGCCGCGGTGCAAGGATTGCGTTAAGGATTTCGTGGCCTTTCCGGCCGAGTGCAGGAGATTGCGGGGCCACGGGGGTGGTGCGTGGGCTGCTCCCATACGGAACCCTTACGATCCTCAGCGTGTCCAAACTGACCGACGTGCCCAAACGGATCCTGATCGGCCGGGCCCTGCGCAGCGACAAACTGGGGGAGACGCTCCTCCCCAAGCGCATCGCCCTCCCCGTCTTCGCATCCGACCCGCTGTCCTCGGTGGCGTACGCACCCGGCGAAGTCCTCCTGGTGCTGTCCATCGCGGGCGTGTCGGCGTACCACTTCAGCCCGTGGATCGCGGTCGCCGTCGTGGTCCTGATGTTCACGGTCGTCGCCTCGTACCGGCAGAACGTGCACGCCTACCCGAGCGGCGGCGGTGACTACGAGGTCGCCACCACCAACCTCGGCCCGAAGGCCGGACTGACCGTCGCCAGCGCCCTGCTGGTCGACTACGTCCTGACCGTCGCGGTCTCCATCGCCTCCGGGGTGGAGAACCTCGGCTCCGCGATCCCGTTCGTCGTCGAGCACAAGACGGCATGCGCCGTCGCCGCGATCGTGCTGCTGACCCTGATGAACCTGCGCGGCGTCAAGGAGTCCGGCAAACTCTTCGCCATCCCCACGTACCTCTTCGTGGCCGGCGTCTTCATCATGATCCTCTGGGGCGCGTTCCGCGGACTGGTCCTCGGCGACACCATGCACGCCCCGACCTCCGACTACACGATCAAGGCCGAGCACGGCGGCCTGGCGGGCTTCGCCCTGGTCTTCCTGCTGCTGCGCGCGTTCTCCTCCGGCTGTGCGGCCCTCACCGGTGTCGAGGCCATCAGCAACGGCGTGCCGGCCTTCCGCAAGCCCAAGAGCAAGAACGCCGCCACCACCCTCGCGGCGATGGGCCTGCTGGCCGTCACCATGTTCTGCGGCATCATCGGCCTGGCCATGGCCACCGACGTCAAGATGGCCGAGAACCCGGCGAACGACCTGATCCACAACGGCTCCCCGGTCGGTTCGAGCTTCGTCCAGGACCCGGTGATCTCCCAGGTCGCCGCCGCGGTCTTCGGCGACGGCACGTTCTTCTTCGTGATCCTCGCCGCGGCCACCGCGCTCGTCCTCTTCCTGGCCGCCAACACCGCGTACAACGGCTTCCCGCTGCTCGGTTCGATCCTGGCCCAGGACCGCTACCTGCCCCGCCAACTGCACACCCGCGGCGACCGGCTCGCCTTCTCCAACGGCATCGTCCTGCTGGCCGGCGCCGCGATCCTGCTGGTCGTCATCTACGGCGCCGACTCGACCCGGCTCATCCAGCTCTACATCGTCGGCGTGTTCGTCTCCTTCACGCTCAGCCAGACCGGCATGGTCCGGCACTGGAACCGGCACCTGCGCACCGAGAAGGACCCGCTCAAGCGCCGCCACATGATCCGCTCCCGCGCGATCAACACCTTCGGCGCCTTCTTCACCGGCCTGGTGCTCGTCGTCGTCCTCGCCACCAAGTTCACCCACGGCGCCTGGGTCGCGCTGCTCGGCATGGTGATCTTCTACGGCACGATGACCGCGATCCGTAAGCACTACGACCGGGTCGCCGCCGAGATCGCCGCCGACGAGACGCCCTCCGACGAGACCGTCCGCCCCTCCCGGGTGCACTCGATCGTCCTGGTCTCCAAGCTCCACCGGCCCACCCTGCGCGCCCTCGCGTACGCCAAGCTGATCCGTACGGACCACCTGGAGGCGCTCTCCATCAGCGTCGACCCGGCGGAGACGAAGGCGCTCAAGGAGGACTGGGAGCGGCGCGGCATCAACGTCCCGCTGAAGATCCTCGACTCGCCCTACCGCGAGGTGACCCGCCCGGTCATCGAGTACGTCAAGGGTCTGCGCCGGGAGAGCCCGCGGGACGTCGTGAGCGTCTACATCCCGGAGTACGTCGTCGGCCACTGGTACGAGCACCTGCTGCACAACCAGAGCGCCCTCAGGCTCAAGGGCCGGCTGCTCTTCACCCCCGGTGTGATGGTCACCTCCGTCCCGTACCAGCTGGAATCCTCCGAGGCGGCCAAGAAGCGGGCCCGCAAGCGCGCGGACTGGAGCGCCCCGGGTTCGGTGCGACGCGGCCCCGTGGAGCGCAGACACAAGGAGCCGACGCAGAAGGGCTGACCCGCGGCGTCCTCTGCGCTCCTCCGCTCCGCTGCTCCTGGTAAGCGGCAGGACGACACCCACGTAGACTCGTAGGTTGTTGTCCGGCCGCTTTTCCTTGTGCGCCGTTCCCCGATCACCTTCTCTCTCTGGAGCCACCCCCTCATGCAGAACGAATCCACTTCGCCGCAGACCGGGGAATCGCAGGCCGAGGAGACGCAGGCGGGGGAGTCCCTGGTCGGCCAGGAGTACGAGGTGGAGGTCGGCCCGGTCGCCCACGGCGGCCACTGCATCGCCCGTACCGCCGAGGGCCAGGTCCTCTTCGTACGCCACACGCTGCCCGGCGAGAAGATCATCGCCAGGGTCACCGACGGTGCCACCGACTCCCGCTTCCTGCGCGCCGACGCGGTGCGGATCATCGAGGAGTCCAAGGACCGGGTGAAGGCCCCGTGCCCGTTCGCCGGACCCGGCAAGTGCGGCGGCTGCGACTGGCAGCACGCGAAGCCCGGCGCCCAGCGGCGGCTCAAGGGCGAAGTGATCGCCGAGCAGCTCCAGCGCCTCGCGGGCCTCACCCCCGAGGAGGCGGGCTGGGACGGCACCGTCATGCCGGCCGAGGGCGACAAGCTCCCGCCGGGCGAGGTGCCCGCCTGGCGCACCCGCGTCCAGTACGCCATCGACGCGGACGGCCGCGTCGGCCTGCGCAAGCACCGTTCGCACGACGTCGAGATCATCGACCAGTGCCTGATCGCCGCGCCCGGCGTCACCGAGCTCGGTATCGAGAAGCAGGACTGGCCCCAGATGGCCACGGTGGAGGCCATCGCAGCCACCGGCTCCCACGACCGCCAGGTCATCCTCACCCCGCGCGAGGGCGGCCGCCTCCCGCTGGTCGAGCTCGACAAGCCCGTCTCGGTCCTGCGCGTCGACGAGAGCGACGGCGGAGTGCACCGCGTCCACGGCCGCGGCTTCGTCCGCGAGCGCGCCGACGACCGCACCTACCGCGTCGGCTCCGGCGGCTTCTGGCAGGTCCACCCGCAGGCCGCGGACACCCTCGTCCGCGCGGTCATGCAGGGCCTGCTGCCCCGCAAGAACGACACGGCCCTCGACCTCTACTGCGGTGTCGGCCTGTTCGCCGGCGCGATCGGCCAGCGCATCGGCGAGAAGGGCGCGGTGCTCGGCATCGAGTCCGGCAAGCGCGCGGTCGAGGACGCCCGCCACAACCTCAAGGACCTGGAGCGGGTCCGCATCGAGCACGGCAAGGTCGACCAGATCCTGCCCCGCACGGGCATCACGGAGTGCGACCTGATCGTCCTGGACCCGCCGCGCGCGGGCGCCGGCAAGCAGGTCGTCAAGCGCCTCTCGGCCCTCGGCGCACGCAAGATCGCGTACGTGGCGTGCGACCCGGCGGCACTGGCCCGGGACCTGGCGTACTTCGCGGAGGGCGGGTACAAGGTGCGGACGCTGCGGGCGTTCGACCTGTTCCCGATGACGCATCACGTGGAGTGCGTGGCGATCCTGGAGCCGGTGAAGAAGGATGCCTGACCTGCGGTTTTGTGATTCGGGTGAGATGCTCGACCTGTTTCCCTCCGTGGAGCGGGTCGAGTGCCGGGCCTGACTTCCGAAGCCTTCTGAACTGCGAATTCATCACGGGGTCGCTTGCGTCCGCGACGTCTTCAAGGTCTCGTTCGGAGATTCTTGACGCTCGTAGTCTCAGCCTCACGGACCTCTCAGACTGAGGCCGTGCGGGCCGGGCCCTCGGCATAGAGGGCAAGGAGCTCCTCCCGGCGGCGGCGCGAGCCCCGCGGGGAACTGTTCACCGACAGTGACGACCTGATAAACCTCATCGGCCGGCCGGCGATCACACCGCTTGAGGCCGTCCGGAACGCCGCCGCGGTCGAGGCGTCACGGTGAGTGTTCCCGGGCCCGGCGTCGACACTCAAAAGATGGTGCTCGTCCATCGCGTCCTCCGGCGCGAGTTCGGCCGGCTTCCGCGGTTGCTCCGCGCCGTGGACGGTGACCGTGCGCGATCCGAAGTCATCGGTGCGCACGCCCGGGAGATGCTGACCTTCCTCCACCTGATCGAGCACCTGGCCGAGGAGGAACGGGACATACTGCCGATCGTCTCCATCACGCTGACAGGGGGATGGGTGGCCGCCAAACGCAAGGCCCAGCAGGGCTTCCGAGGGGTCCAAGCAGGCGGTCTTCGCGTTCGAGCGACGCTTGGAGGACAACCTCGCACGTCAGCGGTACCTCGCCATCCGTGAGGAGATGTTCGAGTTCGTCACCTCCCGGCGACGAGCCTCGTACCCCGGGGTGCCCGAGGATGTCGCGGCAGAGCCGGCGCACGACATGGCCGTCATGGGGCGGGCGTTCACCGACGGCTTCCGCGTGGCCGCGGCCGCCGGTGACGACACCGACTTCGCGCGGTACGCCGAGCTGGCCGCCGACGCGCTCGAGTCCCTGGTCGCCACCCGCCTGAAGGAGTACACGCATGACTGAGGCCCCCTCGTCCGCATCCGGGAAGGTCGCGATCGTCGTCGGTGGCGGATCCGGGATCGGCGCCGCGTGCGTGCGGGAGTTCGCCGCGAACGGCTACCGGGTGGTCACGATGTCGCCCTCGGGCCGGGCCCGGACCCTGGCCGAATCGCTCGGCGGCGCCGGCCTGGACGGCTCGAACACCAGCACCGAGGACCTTTGCTGCCGGGGAATCTCGATGGTGCCCTGTTCAAGATTCCGTCTCCTGGCTACGTTACCTCCAGTAACAGATGCGGGCCTGTCTGACGGCGCGCCGTCCACCCCCTGCCTCTGGAGTTCACCATGACGCGTTCTGCTCCCCGTCGCCCTCGCCGCCGGCACACCTTCGGCGCGGTGGTCCTTGCCGCCGCAGGGCTGGTCGCAGGAGCCTTGCCCACCATCCCCGGCCCGGCCGGCGCGAGCGAGCTCCCGGAGCAGGCGCGGGAAGCCGAGTTGGCGGAGCTCAAGGAGGTGTTCTTCGTCGGGAACAACTGGGAAGGCACCGCCGACGTCATCAACTCCCGTGGCGATTACGCCAAGATCGGTCGGATCGACATGATCCCCGATAAGGAGGAGCGCCTGTGGGAGATCTACCTCAACCCCGTCAAGCTCGCCTTCTTCCTCGGTATCCGGTTCGGCCCGGGCGAGGGTCATGACCAGTACGTCGACGACATGTACACCACGAAGGACGGCAAGTCCGTCGTCGCCTCCCGGCCGAGTTTTGCCGATGTGGTCTCCATCGACGTGGTGAGCGGCAAGATCAACTGGCGCTTCCCGGTGTCCGGTTTCCGCTCCGACCACATGGCGGTCTCTCCCGACGGCACCCAGGTCGCCGTCTCCTCCTCCATCTCCAACACCGTGCACGTTCTGGACATGGCGACGGGCGAGGAGGCAGGCAACTTCAAGACGGGCGACAAGCCGCACGAGAACGTGTACACCGACGGCGGCAAGTACCTCTGGAACATGGCCATCGGTGAGGTCAACACCGACATGGACGCGCCCTGGCAGGACTTCACCAAGGGCGACCGCCGCATCACCGTCGCCGACGCGAAGACCTTCCAGGTCAAGAAGATCATCGACATGCGCGAGCGGCTCGACGCCTTCGGCCGCAAGGACCTGTCCGACGCGCTGCGCCCCGTGGCCTTCACGCCTGACGAGTCGAAGATGTACTTCCAGGTCTCCTTCTTCAACGGTTTCGTCGAGTACGACGTGCACAACGACAAGATCACCCGGGTGAAGACGCTGCCGGAGAACCCGGACACCAGCGACGACCGCACCACCTACGTCAACGACTCCCGCCACCACGGCATGTCCATGAGCCCCCGGGGCGACAAGCTCTGCATCGCCGGAACCATGGACGACTACGTCACCGTCGTGAACCGGGAGACGCTTCAGGAGGGCCCGCTCGTCACCGCCTCCAAACCGTACTGGGCCACCGTCAGTGGAGATGGCAAGCACTGCGTGGTGTCGGAGAGCGGCACCGACCAGGTGACGGCCATCGACTTTTCCACGGGCAGGAAGGTCATCTCGATCCCCGTCGGCGACCACCCGCAGCGGGTCCGCCTCGGACACGTCCCCACGGACTGGACGGGCCCAGCCACCAGTTGAGACGCACCGGACCCCGAACCTCACCCCACTTCCACGCGAACCCGCCGCACCGGACCCGAGGGTAATGACGCACGGAAGTCCGACGGTGGGGGTCGTGGGCGTGGAATCCGGTCTGTGCCTGGAGGCCGCGGGCGCCGCTACGGCCAACGGCACCACGGTGCGGCCGGGGGCGTTCAACGGCGGCAGCGGCCGCGAAGGTGCAGACGCGGCGGCGTCGGCCGCTCCCGTGTCCTTGCCTTGCAGGGGCGCGCCCGTGACGGCATACGGCGTCAACCGGCGTCTTCGGGTGACTGGGCGATCTCCTGTTCCGCGGCTTCGATGATGGCCAGTACGGCGGCCGCCGCAGCCGCGCCGTCGCGGGCCTCGACCGCTTGCACGATGGCGCGGTGACCCGGCAGCGAGGCCTCCACCGCGCCAGGGGTCCGGGTGCTGACGAGGAAGCTGTGTTCCAGCGCGATGTCGACGGCACGGCCCAGCGAGCCGAGGAGACGGTTGCCGCCGGCGTCGAGCAGGGCCCGGTGGAAGGCGATGTCGGCCTCGACGTAGCCGCGGCGGCCGGGTTCCGTCGCCGCGGCCTCCATGGCCGCCAGCGAGTCGTACAGGGCTCGTACGTCGTCGGGGCCGGCCCGGTCGGCGGCGAGCCGGGCCGCCGCGGGTTCGACGATCCGGCGCAGTTCACCCGTGTCGCGCAGCAGAGCCGTGGAGTCCTCGGCCTGCTTCCAGCGCAGCACGTCACGGTCCAGGTGGTTCCAGTGCTCCGGAGGCAGCACGCGCGTGCCCGTGCGGGGGCGTACGTGCAGCATTCCCTTGGCCACCAGCGCCTTGACCGCTTCCCGGAGCACCCCTCGGCTGACGCCGGTCTCCGCCGCGAGTGCGTCCTCCACCGGCAACGGGTCCCCCGGCTGCCATGCGCCGGCCACGATGCGCCGCCCGAGTTCGTCGACCACGTGTTGATGCATGGTCAGGAACTTCACCACGATCTCTGCCCACCCCCTGGACGCCAATCATCGAATCATTTAATGATTGTCGTCCAGGGTACGGCCTGCGGGTCCGCACCCCACAACGCCCCACCGCGAAGCGGACGACGCCGGAGCCACGGGAGTGCATACATGACCGACGTGCAGAAGACGAGCCGCCGCAGCCAGGCATGGTTCGGCGCCCAGGGCCGCAGCGGGATGCTGTACCGCTCCTGGATGCGCAACCAGGGCCTCGGGCACGAGGTGTTCGACGGGCGTCCCGTCATCGGCGTCGCGACCAGCGCCTCCGAGCTGGCCCCGTGCAACGCCCACCTGACACAGGTCGCCGAAGCCGTCAAGCGTGGCGTGTGGCAGGCGGGCGGCCTGCCGCTCGTGTTCCCCACCATGGCCACCGGCGAGACCCTGATGCGCCCCACCGCCATGCTGTACCGCAACCTCATGGCCATGGAGGTCGAGGAGCTGATCCGGGCCAATCCGCTCGACGGTGTCGTGCTGCTGTCAGGCTGCGACAAGACGACCCCCGCCATGCTCATGGGCGCTGCCAGCGTCGACCTGCCCGCCGTCATGGTGACCGGCGGGCCGATGCTCAACGGCAAGTACCGGGGCCAGGACGTGGGTTCGGGCACCCACGTCTGGAAGTTCGAGGAGGACCTGAAGACCGGCAGGATGACCGAGGAGGAGTGCTTCTTCGCGGAAGGGTGCATGGCCCGTTCCCACGGGCACTGCATGACGATGGGGACCGCCTCGACCATGGCCTGCATGGCCGAGGCGCTCGGCATGCAGCTGCCGGGCTCGGCGGCCTGGCCCGCGGTCGACTCCCGGCGGATGGAGATCGCGCAGGCGGCGGGGCAGCGCATCGTAGGGATGGTGGAGGAGGAGCTGCGCCCCTCGCAGATCCTGACCCGGGAGGCGTTCGAGAACGCCATCCGGGTCAACGCGGCCATCGGCGGCTCCACGAACGCCCTCATCCATCTCACCGCCATCGCCGGTCGCGTCGGCGTCGAGTTGCCGCTTCACGACTTCGACTCCCTGGTTCGCGCGGTGCCGACCCTGGTCAACCTGATGCCCAGCGGCACGTACCTCATGGAGGACTTCTGCTACGCGGGCGGCCTGCCCGCCGTCCTGGCCGAGCTGCTCAGCGGCGAGCTGCTGCACGGCGGACAGATCACGGTCACCGGACGCACCGTCGCCGAGAACACGGAGGGCACCGAGCGCGTCGGCTCCGACGTCATCACCGCCCTCGACGCCCCCTTCCAGCCGGCCGGCACCGGTATCGCCGTCCTCCGCGGCAACCTCTGCCCCGACGGCGCTGTGATCAAGCAGTCCGCCGCGTCACCCCACCTGCTCACCCACCGCGGCCCCGCGCGCGTCTTCGATTCGCCCGAGGCCTATCACGAGGTGGCCGACGACCCGGACCTCGACATCGACGAGAACACCGTCATCGTCATCCGCAACGCCGGTCCCAAGGGTTACCCCGGCATGCCCGAGGTCTCCAACGTCCCGCTGCCCGCCAAGCTGCTGAAGGCCGGCGTCAAGGACATGGTGCGCGTCTGCGACGGCCGGATGAGCGGCACCGGGTACGGGACGGTGGTCCTGCACGTGGCGCCCGAGGCCGCCGTCGGCGGACCTCTCGCCCTGGTACGCGACGGGGACCCCGTCGTCCTCGACGTCCCGAACCGCTCCCTGCGGCTGGACGTGGACGACGCCGAGCTCACGCGACGCCGGCAGGCATGGAGGGCACCGGCTGAGCGGCACACCAGCGGCTACGCCTGGCTCTACACCCAGAACGTGGAACAGGCCGACCGTGGCGCCGACTTCGGGTTCCTGCGCGGAAGCCGCGGACACGAGGTCCCCCGCGACTCCCACTGAGTCCGACCCGGTCCCCACCGCCCGGCCTCGCCGGCCGCACCCCCCTCGACACCAGGAGAGCATCGATCGTGGAAACGGCAGCAGCGCGCCCTCGTCCGGTCCTCACACCCGGCTCCGT
Source organism: Streptomyces sp. NPDC005775 (assembly GCF_042871565.1). Classification (NCBI taxonomy): domain Bacteria; kingdom Bacillati; phylum Actinomycetota; class Actinomycetes; order Kitasatosporales; family Streptomycetaceae; genus Streptomyces; species Streptomyces sp. NPDC005775. The sequence goes on from NZ_JBIAIU010000018.1 coordinate 95,321, forward strand.
CCTGCCCGTGGACGCCGACCGGGCCGCCCTCGTCGCACGCGTTCACGACCCGGAAGAGGGCGGGCCGTGTGTGGCCGCGGTCCGCGGCGAGCAGGTCGTCGACCTGACGGCCCTCGCACCCACCGTCTGTGACCTCATGGAACGCGACGACGCGGTGGCAGTCGTCCGCGAGGCCGACGGCGGACGCGTCTGGCGCCTGGACGAACTGCTGGAGGCACCGGTCGGCCGCCCCGACGTCCCGCATCTGCTCGCGCCCATCGACCTGCAGGTGATCAAGGCCGCGGGCGTCACCTTCGCCCGGAGTCTGCTGGAACGCGTCATCGAGGAGCGCGCGGGTGGCGATCCGGCGCAGGCCGCGCGGGTACGGGCCCGCGTCGGGCAGGCGGTGGGCGGCACGCTCGACGGCATCCGTCCCGGATCGCCGGAAGCGGACAGGGCGAAGGAACTGCTTGTCTCCGAAGGGCTGTGGTCGCAGTACCTGGAGGTCGGCATCGGACCGGACCCTGAAGTGTTCACCAAGGCCCCGGTGCTGTCCGCGGTCGGCACGGGCGCCGACATCGGGGTGCTCGGCGCCTCGGTGTGGAACAACCCCGAGCCCGAGGTCGTCCTCGTCATGGACTCGCGCGGCCGGGTGCGCGGTGCGACGGCCGGAAACGACGTCAACCTCCGCGACATCGAGGGACGCAGCGCCCTGCTGCTGTCCCGTGCCAAGGACAACAACGCGTCCTGCGCGATCGGCCCGTTCGTCCGTCTCTTCGACGAGGACTTCGACCTCGACACCGTACGCGGCCTCGACATCGACCTGCGGATCGACGGCACGGACGGCTACGTACTGCACGGCAGCAGTTCCATGCGCGAGATCAGCCGCGACGTCCTGGACCTGGTGGCCGCCACGCACGGTCCACACCATCAATACCCGGACGGATTCGCGCTGTTCACCGGAACGCTGTTCGCCCCCACCGAGGACCGGCAGGCACCCGGAGCGGGCTTCACCCACGAGTACGGCGACATCGTGCGGATCTCCAGCCCGCGACTCGGCGCTCTGGTGAACACCGTCGTTCCCAGCGAGCAGGCCGCGCCGTGGACGTTCGGGGTACGCGCGCTGATGCGCAACCTCGCCGGGCGCGGCGTGCTGTAGGACGACGAGAACCACTACGGCCACATGCCCGGCCCCGGGGCCCCGTGTGCGCAGCGCCGCCGCTGCCGCGACGTACGCCGCGCACGCCGGCTCACGCCCGGGGCGCCGGCTCCTGTTTGATCGCGGCGTGCAGGCGCCGCGTGTGATCCAGGTGGCGCTCGGCTCCCGTCAGCGTGACCCGGGCCGACAGGCGCGGATCCGCGCTGGAGGCGGCCAGCCGCACTTCCAGCTCGCCCGGCTCGACGACGCGACGACCGTCGCGTCCGGTGAACGAGGCGAGGTCGGCCGGGACCGTGGCGCGAAGGAGCCGGGCCTCGCCCGGCTCCAGATCGACCCGGGCGTAGCCGATGAGGCGCTGCACCGGCTGGACGACGGAGGCGACCGGGTCGTGCAGATAGAGCTGGACGACCTCGGTTCCAGGCCGCCCGCCCGTGTTGCGGACGGTGAAGGTGAGGGTGAACTCGCCGTCCGTCGCCGCCTCCTTGACGTCCACGGCGAGGTCCGTCCAGTCGAACCGTGTGTAGGACAGGCCGTGGCCGAAGGCGAACGCGGGCGTCGGGTCGATGCTGGACACCTTGCTGGCGTGAGCGAGCCGCGCCCCCAGGTACGTGGCCGGCTGGGACCCCGGCCCGCGCGGCACACTGACCGGAAGACGTCCGGAGGGGTTGATACGGCCGCCGAGCACCCCGGCGATCGCGTGCGTGCCCTCCTCACCCGGGAAGAAGGACTGCACGATCGCGGCGGACTCCTCCACGGCGCGGCCGAGGGCGTACGGCCGTCCGGCGAGCAGCACGGTGACGACGGGTGTCTCCAGGTCGAGCAGGGTGTCGAGCAGGTGCTGCTGCGCGCCGGGCAGCGCCAGCGACTCGACGTCGCATCCCTCGCCACTGGTGCCCTGTCCGAAGAGGCCGGCGCGGTCGCCGAGCACCACCACGGCGACGTCGGCCTCGTGTGCCGCCTGTGCGGCCTCGCGGAAGCCGGAGCGGTCTCCGTCGTCGACTCCGGTGCCGCGGACGACCGTGATCTCGGCGTCGGGGAACTCGGCGGCCAGGGTGTCGCGCAGGGTGGGCAGCTCGATGCCGAGGGGGGTCCCGGGGTGACGGACGCCGATGTGCTGGGGGAAGGAGTAGCAGCCCAGTACGGCGGCGGGCTCGTCGGCGTTGGGGCCGAGCAGGGCGATGCGGCGGGGCCTGTCGAGCGGCAGGGTGCCGTCGTTGCTCAGCAGCACGACCGCTTCCTCGGCGACCGTGCGGGCCAGCGCGCGGTTGTCCGGACCGTCCAGGTCGATCCGGCCGCGCAGGGCCGCCGGGTCCTTCGGATCCGCCCCGTCGAGCGCGGCCGGCAGAGGGTTCCAGTCCGGGTCGAGCAGGCCGAGCATCGCCTTCTGGGTGAGGACCCGGCGCAGTGCGCGATCGACCAGGGCCTCCGGTACGAGGCCGTCGGTGACGGCCTCGGTCAGGGGCGTGCCGTATGCCTTGACGTTGGGCAGTTCGACGTCGATGCCCGCCCGCAGCGCCGCGCCGGCGGCGCCGCCCCAGTCGCCTGCGATGCCGTGCAGGGTCTTCAGGAAGGCGATCGCGAAGTAGTCGGCGACGACGGTTCCGTCGAAGCCCCACGTGTCGCGCAGCAGTCCGGTGAGCAGGTCCTCGTCGGCTGCGGAGGGCATGCCGTCGGTGTCGGTGTAGGCGTTCATCACCGACCGGGCACCGCCTTCGCGGATCGCCATCTCGAAGGGGGGCAGCAGGACGTCGGCACGCTCTCGCGGGCCCACGGAGGAGGGCGCGAGGTTGCGGCCGGCGCGAGAGGCCGAGTAGCCGGCGAAGTGCTTGAGGGTGGCGACGATCCCGGCGGATTCGAGGCCCTGCACGTACGCCGTCCCGATGGTGCCCACGAGGTACGGGTCCTCGCCGATGGTCTCCTCGACCCGTCCCCAGCGGGCGTCGCGCATCACGTCCAGCACGGGCGCGAGCCCCTGGTGGACGCCGACGGCACGCATGTCGCGGCCGATGGCGGCGGCCATGCGCCGCACCGTGTCGGGATCGAAGGTGGCGCCCCAGGAGAGGGGAACGGGGTAGGCCGTCGCCCCCCAGGCGGCGAAGCCGGCCAGGCACTCGTCATGGGCGAGAGCGGGAATGCCGAACCGGTTCGTCGCGGCGATGCGGGTCTGGGTGCGGGCCAGGGAGAGCGCACCCAGGGCGGGATCGACCGGGACCGTGCCGAAGGGCCGGGTCAGCTGGCCGAGTCCGGTCGGCAGGAGCGCGTCGAGATCGACGGCCGCCTCCTGCATGTCGTGCTGGTGGGGGGCCACTTCACCGCCCTGGTCGGAGGCGCCCACCCACACTCCGTACAGCTGGGCGGTCTTCTCCTGAAGGGTCATCTCAGCGATCAGGGCGTCGACTCGGGTGGTGACGGGAACGGTGGGGTCGTTCCAGAGGGGTATGCGGGGAGTCTTCTCTACAGCCACGTGGATGTTCACTTTCCTCTCACGCCCGCCGGGCCCCCGACCGGGGCACGACGGGCGAACAGGTGGGCGAGCAGGATTCGGGACGGAGCGGATCGCGTCCGGGCTCCGGACGTGCCGGACCACTGGGCCGGCCACCGGCCGGGGCGCCGGCTTCTGTCACCGGCTGAATCCGGCGGTCAGACCGCTCAGCAGCTGGCGGCGGCCGAACGCGTACAGCACCAGGAGGGGCAGGGTGGTGAGGACGACGGCGGCGAGAACGGCAGGAACATTGACCCCGTACTGGCCCTGGAAGGACCAGAGCGCGAGTGGCAGGGTCCGGCGTTCGGGGCTTTGGGTGAGGACCAGGGGCAGCAGGAAGCCGTTCCAGATGGTCAGCGCGTTGAAGATGGTCACGGTGAGGATGGCGGGTCGGGTGAGCGGTGCCGCCAGGCGCCACAGCGTCGTCCATTCGGTGGCGCCGTCGACCCGCATCGAGTCGAACAGCTCGTTGGGGACGTCGCGGACGAAGTTGGCGAGCACCAGCACGGACAGCGGGATGGCGAAGGCGATCGACGGAAGGATCAGCGCCAGCAGGTTGTCGTACAGGTGCAGCTTGATGATGATCAGGTAGACCGGGATGATCGTCGCCTGCAGCGGGATGGCCAGGCCCATGAGGAACAGCCCGTTCGTCGCGCGAAGGACCCGCATGCGCCAGCCGCGGACGATCGCGTAGGCGGCCATGAACGAGAACACGACCGCCGGCACCACGGCGCCGGCGGTGACCACGACGCTGTTCACGAAGTAGCGGAGGAAGTCGGACTCGATGACCAGCCGGTAGTTGTCCAGTGTCGGGTCGGCCGAAGGCACCAGCGGGTTGCTCGCGTAGTAGCGGCTCTGGGCCTTGAGGCTGGTGATGAGGGTCCAGTACAGGGGTACGGCGACGATGACGAGCCAGATCCATCCGGCCAGGCCGCCGGCCCAGTTGCGCCGACGGGAGTGGCGCTGCGGCTTGCGGCGGTCGGCCTTCCGCGGTCGTCGCGGATCGGTCGGCGTGGTGGTCACGTCAGGCCCCTTCGAGTTGACTCGCGCCGGCGTCCCGGCCCCCGAGCCGGCGCAGCAGCAGGGCGAGGGCCAGACCCACCAGGACCAGGATGACCGCGATGGCGCTGGCCGGTCCCATCAGGCTGGCCTGGAATCCCCGCTTGTACATGTCCAGGGCCAGGACCCGGGTGGCGTCGCCGGGGCCGCCCTCGGTCAGGACGAAGATGAGGTCGAAGAAGGTCAGCGATCCGACCACCATCAGCGTGGATGAGGTGATGATGGTGTATTTCAGCTGGGGAAGCGTGATGCTGAAGAACTGCCGGATCCGTCCGGCTCCGTCCAACTGGGCAGCTTCGTAGAGGGATTTCGGAATCTGCTGGACACCACCCTGGTAGATCAGGGAGTGGAACGGGACGAACTGCCAGGAGACGACGAAGATGACGACGCCGAAAGCGAGCCAGGGCCGCCCCAGCCAGTCCTGACTGAGCGTCTGGATCTTCAGCCCGGCACCGAGCCCGAAGTTGGGGTCCAGCAGTGCCTTGTACGCGATCGCGATCGCCGCTGAGCTGAGCATCAGCGGCACGAAGTACACCACGCCCAGGACCGCACGGTAGCGCTGGCGGCCTGCCATGAACGTGCCGAGCAGAATGCTCAGCGGCGTCTGTACTGCCCAGGACACGGCCATGACCAGAAAGGTCACCCACAGGGCGTGCGGCAGCCCGGGATCGGTGAGCACCGCCCGCCAACTGGTCAGCCCCGACGGGTGGATGGTGCCGATCCCGTCCCACGTGGTGAAGCTCAGCGCGAAGACGCCGAGGAGCGGAATCACGGCGAAGCCGACGAAGAGGATCAGCGCCGGCACCGCCAGCCACGGGAGTACGCTGCTTGGCTCGCGACGCGGTGGGGGGCTGGTGAGTGCCGTCATTTGCCGATGACCGCATTGAGGTTGCCCGCGAACTCCGTCGGGGAGACGGACAGTTGGAACAACTTGGCGATGTTGTCCAGCAGGGCCTCGGCCGCCGCCGGGCTCAGCGCCTGGTCCCAGGATTGGCCGAACACCTTGGCCTTACTGGCGATGTCGTACGTGAACTGCAGGAAATCGGCGTTCTTGGAGGCGGCCAGCAGCTTCTCCGTGCCCAGCCGGATCGGGACCGACCCGTTGTCGATCCACTTCTTCGACTCCTCGTCCTGGAGGATGCCCGTGGCGAAGAAGTCCTTGGCAATCTTCTTCTCCTCGGCACTGGCCTTCGAGGAGATGGACAGGTACTGGGCGGGGTTGCCGACGGTGTTGCCCGGATCCCCCTTGCCGCCCTCGATGGGCGGAAAGTTCATGTAGCCCAGCGCGCCGCTGGAGACGAAGTCCCCGCCGTCGGCCTGCTGGATGCCGTACGACCAGGCGCCGTGCAGCATCATCGCGGCCTTGCCGCGGTACAGCAGCGCCTGGTCGGCGTTGGAGTCCGCCGTGATCGAGGAGAAGCCCTTGACGAACCCGTCGGCCTTGACCAGCTCCTGCACCTTGGTCAGGGCGGTGATGGCATCCGGGTGGGACCAGGCGTTCTTCTCGCCCTCCATGATGGCCTGGAACAGCTCCGGACCGCCGATGCGGTCGAACAGGAACTCCAGCCACATCATGTTCGTCCACCGGGACTGGCCACCGAGGGAGAACGGCGCTATGCCCTTGGCGTTGAACTTGGGGACCAGCGCCATGACGTCGTCCCAGGACTTCGGCGGCTGCGCACCGACCCGTTCGAAAACCTTCTTGTTGTAGTACAGGATGATCGGCTGCACCACCTCGGACGGCATCGCGTAGATCTTGCCGTCGACGGTTGCCGCGCCGAACGAGGACGGGAACAGGCTCTTCTTGACCTCGGAGTGCTCGCCGAACCACGAGGTGAGGTCTTCGACCTGGCCCGCCTCCACGTAGGTGCGCAGCGTCCCGCCGCCCCAGCCCCAAATGATGGTGGGCGCCTGCCCCGCACCGATGGCGGTCTTGATCTTCGTCTTGTACGCGTCGTTCTGGAAGGTGGTGTCCTTGATCTGCCCCTTGGGGTGGGCCTTGTTGAACGCGTCCACGGCGCCCGCTCTGACGCCTTCCTGCGGCTGGCCGTTCAGGTACCAGTACGTGGCCCCACCGCTGCTCTTGCCGGGACCGGATGAGCCACACCCCGCCAGCGCCGCGGAGACCGGTACGCCGGCGGCCAGGCCGAGGAGGGTACGTCGGGAGAGCGCCATGTCTTTTCTCCGCACTCGAGAGCCACTGGCTCTCGTGAGTCATGGTGAAAGGTTTTCGAAAGTAGGACTTTCTTCGAGCTCTGGTTGTGCAAATTAGGTTCGAACTGATGCCCTGTCAAGACATGTGCAGACCCGTTTCCTGGTCCGTAGAAGGCGTTCTGGGTACGGGTGGAGCCGAATCGCGAGTAGTCTCGGCGTGCTTCGAAACTGTTTCGAAAAGGGTTGGTTGAGTGCGAGGGGGAAGGCGATGACTGCGGCTGCCGAAGCGTCGGTGCAGGTCCTGCCGCGTCGACAGGGCCCGGTGCCGACCGTGCCGGGCGGGTCGATGCCCGCCCGGCTGTCACGGCGGGGGTGGGCAGGTCGTGCGGCTCGGCAGTCGTCGAGCTGGACGGGGGTGCGGCCGGATTGCCGTACGGTTGACCGGTTCCACCCGCGTAGCCGGCCCGGCCGGCGGCTCACCACGCCCGTGGACGTACAGCTGAGGGGAACCGATGGGACCGAACACCAGGCGCACCACTTTGGCGGACATCGCCCGAGCGGCTGGGGTTTCCGTCGCGACCGTGTCCAAGGTGGTCAACGGTCGCGGTGACGTGGCACCGCACACCCGCACCAAGGTGCAGGAACTGCTGCATCAGCACCACTACCTCGCGCCCGTGTTCCGTTACACCGAGGCCGTCGAAAGCCCGACCATCGAGGTGCAGTTCAAGGGCGGGCTCAAGGCGTACGTGGCCGAGACCCTGGAGGGCATCGTCGACTCCGCCGCCGAACTGGGGGCCTCGGTGGTGATCAGCAAGGCGTCCAGTGCCCCGCACTGGGCCCGGAACCTGGTCTCGTCCGGGCGCCGCGCCGTCATCGCGGTCACCAGCGTGTACACCGCGGCGCACCTGAACGAACTGGCCCGGTCCGGGCTGCCGTTGGTCGTGCTGGACCCACTGCACCTGCCGGACAGCCGGGTCAACAGTGTCGGGGCGACCAATTTCGCCGGCGGCCTGGCCGCGACCCAGCACCTGCTCTCCCTGGGCCACCGCCGTATCGCCTATCTCGGCGGACCGAGCATGGCCGTATGCAACCAGGCGCGCATGCACGGCTACCGCGCCGGCATGGAGGCGGCAGGAGCACGGGTGCCCGACGCCTATGTCCTCCCGGGTGAATTCACGTACAGGGCCGGGTCGCTCGGCGCCACGGCGCTCCTGGGCCTGCAGGAGCCACCGACGGCGGTCTTCGCAGCCAACGACGAGATCGCCGTCGGCGCCATCGAGGCGGCCCGCACCCGAGGCCTGCGTATCCCCGAGGACCTGAGCGTGGTCGGCTTCGACGACACAAGCCTCGCCCAGATGGCATCACCGCCGCTGACCACTGTGCGCCAGCCACTACGGGAGATGGGCGGCGCCGCCCTGCGCACTGCTCTCCGGCTGGCCAACGGCGAAAAGGTCGGGTCTCACCACATCGAACTCGCCACCGAACTCGTGGTACGCGCCTCGACGGCTCCGCCCCGGGCGGAGACTTCCGGGCGTGGGTGATCGCGGGCGGGAGCGATCGGCGGCCCGCCGAGCGGCTGTCGGCCTTCGCCAACCGCCCGCGTGACGTCACCGGAGTCGGCCACCGCGTCCTGATCCGGAAGCGGGCGCCGCGCCGCAAGATCCCCCGGCCGCCGAGGCAGCCGGGTCTCCGCCGGACGTTCCGGACGGGCCCAGTTCACGTCGTACGGGGCGAGTTGGGCGATGATCCGGCGACGACGGCCGGGGTCGGCGACGGGAGGCAGGTACACCATCGGGCGGCCGTCTGCCAGTTCGCATCGGATCTGTTCGTCGCCGGCGGCGATGCCGAGGCCGGCCAGGGCTGTGGAGATCGCGCGCCGCGTGGCGTCGAGGCGCAGAGGGACCTTGGAAGGCTTGCCGATGTCGGTCACCGGCAGCGCCGGCAGAACGATGACGTCCTTGGGGGCCGCCGCTCGCTCGGGTACATGCTGCGCGGCGAAGGCGATCAACTCGTCGGGTCCGGTGCCGGTGGTGCCGGTCCTGAGGGTGACGTAGGCGATGGGGACCTCGCCGGAGTGAGGGTCGGGGCGTCCGACGGCGCTCGCGCCGGTGACGGCCGGGTGGGTGAGGAGGGCGTCCTCGATGACGGCGGGGTCTATGTTGTGGCCACCGCGGATGATCAGGTCCTTCGCGCGGCCGAGCAGGTGGATGAATCCGTCGGAATCCACGCGTGCGAGGTCGCCGGTGTTGAGCCAGCCGTCGCGCACACTGCCGAGGGTGTCCAGGCGCGGTCCGGTGTCGTCGTGGCCGACGACGTAGCCGGGGAAGACGGTGGGGCCGCTGATGACGAGAATGCCGGGCTCCCCCTGCGGGAGGTCGTGCCAGGTGCCGTCGCTGTCGATCCGTACCGTCTTCACCTGCTGGTAGGGCATGCGCTGGCCCGCGGCCTCCGGGCGCTGGTGCTCGTGCAGGAAGCTCCGGGCGCTGCCGCAGGTGGCTTCGGTGAGGCCGTACCCCTGGCAGAGCGGGACGCCGGTGTGGTGCTCGAACGCCGCACGTACCGTCGGCGGCAGAGGGGACGCGCCGACTATCGCGAAGCGCAGCGAGGTGGTGTCCGCGTCGAGCGGAATCCGGGCGAGGCCGGCGTAGACGGTCGGGACCGCGGACATGGTGGCGATCCGGAAATGCGCGACGATCTTCCAGAAGACTGCGAACAGCGCCGGCTCGCGGTAGCCGAGGGGCCCGGTCCACACGCTGCGCTGGCCGCGGAACAGCGGTGCCAGCAGGGTGACGACCAAGGCGTTGACGTGGAACAGCGGCAGCCCGGCGAAGAGTACGGAATCGGAGTCCAACGTGCTGTTGGCCGCGATCATCCAGGCGTCGGCCACCTCGTTCGCGTGGGTGTGCGCGGCCGGCTTGGGGGCGCCGGTGGTGCCGCCGGTGTGGAAGTACGCGGCCAGGTCGCCCGCTTTCGGAGGTACGACGCCAGGATGGAGCTCTGCCGGCTGGGCGGCGGCCTCGACGTGCAGATAGGCGACGTGGACCCCCTCGACCCGTTCCAAATCGGGCGCGGGCTCGGGTGCGCCGACCGGATGCAGGGCGAACAGCGCTGAGCAGCGGAGTGACGCCGCCGCGGCGCGGGCCGTCCGCCATGCGTCGGCGTCGAGTTCGGGTCCGGCCGCGACCAGGACCTTTGCCCCGCCCAGACCCAGCAGCCGTTCTGCGTGCGCGGCGGCGAGCGCCGGGTTGACCGGTGCCGCACAGCCCGCGAGCTGGGCGGCCAGGAGGGTGGCGGGCAGCAGGCCGGCGTTGGGGGTCAGCAGGCCCACGGCGGTGGTACGGCGGACCCCGTGCCGGTGGAAGAGGTTGGCGATGCGGTGTACTTGGTCGCGCAGTTGCTCGAAGGACACGGTCTCGCCGCGCGTCCACTGCTCCGCGCTGGGCAGCATGGTGAGAGCCGGCCGGTCGGGCCACAACACGGCGGCGCGTTCCTGCGTGGGCGGGGAAGCCGGCACTGCTCGCCGGGCTACAGCACGCCGTCCTCCATCGGGGCGTACGACCAGGGGCGGAGGGTCTCCAGCGCCTTGCCGATGCGGAAGACGGTGGGGTCGTCGTAGGGGTGGCCGACGATCTGGAGGCCGGTGGGCACTCCCCAACTCGACATGCCGGAAGGAACGTTGAGCACGGGGCAGCGGTTGTTGATGTTGAACGGCGTGGTCATGGCGCTCCACAGGGTGTCGGCCACTTCCTCGCCGTGCACCACGACCTTGTCACCCGCGAGGTCGTCGCCCGCATGCCAGCCGGGAACGGCGGTGGTGGGGCAGATCAGTGCGTCGAATCCGGCCATGGCGGCGGCGAGCGCTTGTTGCAACCGGTGTTCGGCGCGAAGGGAGTCGAGGTAACTCACCTTGGTACGGGCGCGGGCCATGGAGTCGGCGAAGGAGACCGTGTACGGGCTGAGCAGGTCGCGGTGGGTTTCGGCGGCCTCGATGACGAGGGCGCCGAAGAGGGCCGAGAAATGGCCGGCGACCGCGGTCAGCAGTTCTCGGCGCGTCCAGGGGAGGGCGATCTCCTCCACGTGTGCGCCGGCGTCGGCGAGGGCCTGGGCGGCGGCGCGGGTGTGCGCCTCCATTTCCGGATGGACGTCGTACTCGCCGAGCCGGACGCACAGGGCGATCCGTGCGCCGGTCACATCCTCGTACGCAGTGGGCACGGACAATTTGGGGCGGATCGAGGCGTGGTCACGGGGGTCGGGTCCGGCCAGGACATTCTGGAACGCGATGACGTCGTCCACGGTGCGGGCCATGGGACCGTCGCCGCGGTAGTGGTCGGCGGTGAGCACGCCGAGGCCGGGGTTGCGTCCGTAGGGGGCCTTGAAGCCGACGGTTCCGGTGAAGGCGGCCGGGATGCGGGTGGAGCCCCCGATGTCGGAGGCCGAGGCGAGCAGGGACGTCCCGGCGGCGAGGGAGGCGCCCGCGCCGCCGGAGGAGCCACCGGGGGTGAAGTCGAGGTTCCAGGGGTTGCGGGTGATGCCCCACATACGGGAGTGCGTGAAGGTGCTGAGGGAGAACTCCGGGGTCGCCGTGCGGGCGTGGATGATGCCGCCCGCGCCGAGGATGCGGTCGATCACGGGGGCGTTCTCCGTGGCGACGCGGCCCTCGTGGGCGAGAGAGCCTTCGGTCAGGGTGCGGCCCAGGATGGCGTGCTTCTCCTTGGCCGCGACCGGGATGCCCTCCAGCGGACGGGGGGCCGGGCCGGCTTTGCCGAGGTAGCGGGCCTCGGCGTGCCGGGCCTGTTCCAGGGCCTCGTCGAAGAGCCGCTCGGTGAAGGCGTTGATGCGCGGTTCGACCTTCTCCGCACGTTCGATGACGGCCCGCATGAGTTCGACGGGCGACAGAGCACGGCGGGCGAAGAGCTGGAGGGCGTCGGTGGCGCTGAGATGGACGAGGTCATCGTCGGCGAGGGTGCGGCTGGACATGGGCATGGCGTCCTTCCCCGTGCGGAGGCTGAGGCCGGTCCGTCGGTGAGCCGGTCGGTCGGTTGTCGTCCGGCGGTGGTGTCAGCCTCAGGGACCGGCCCCACCCGGCCTGCGGATTGCATGAATCCGCCAGGATCCGGGGTGGTGTGCTGAAAAGCGCAGCTGCCGGCTCGGGAAGGGGCGACTTGGGCGGGGCCCGGAGGGAGGGAGCGGTTCGTACGGGGGTGGTTCAGACGATCGGGTGCCACGGGTCGACCGGGACGCAGCCTGTGCTGCGGCCGTCGTCACCGAGCAGGCGGCCCATGCGCTTGACCCAGCGCAGGTTCACGGCCCGGTTGCGTACGCGCAGGGAGGTGATCCGCGAGGCGGCCTGGACCTCGTAGCGACCGAGGTCGTCCAAGGCGTGCAGCCACACCACGCTCAGCAGGTTTGCCTCGGCGGACACCGACGCCGCCATACGCGTGCTCCGCAGGCGGCTCAATTCGTCGCCGGCCGCCATGAGCTGGGCGGGCGGTACGGACATCCAGAGCGTCGCCGAGCTGCGCCAGCCCGCGTACAGGTGGGCGGCGTCGCAGCGCAGTACGGCTCTGCCGCCTTGGAGCAGAGAGTTCAGTGACCGTCGCACCGTTGACTCGGGACGGCCCAGTTCGGCGGCGATCGAGGTGACGGAGCGGCGGCCGTCCTCGGCGAGGACGCGCAGCAGGACGCGGTCCTCGGGCGTGAGCGTGGCCGCGACGGCGGTGTGGGCGCCACCGTCCTCGGTTTCCGCCAGGTCGCGCCTCTGGTCGCGGGAGAGGGAGTCCATGCGCCACTCGCTGCCGTCCCGGTGCACGTGCTGCACCAAGTGGGTGCGCGTGGCCGTCACCGCCTCGATACGGCCGAGGGCGAGTACGTACCCGCTCATCAACGACATGGTCGCCGTGGCCACCGTCAGGAGCAGGTCGCAGGATCCCGCCACCAGTTCCACGCTCATCGCCTGCGGGTGCCGGGCGAGCCGGCCGGCCAGGGCTTCCCGCGCCTGCGGCACGCACGACACCTCGATCAGGGCGAGGGCGCCGTAGGTGACTTGGGAGGGCGACGCGTAGCAGGTGACCCATGCCTCACCGGAGTCCCGCAGCCGGGACCAGCGGCGGGAGAGCGTTGCCGCGTCCACGCCGAGCGGACGGGCCAGCTGCGCCCAGGGGGCGCGGGGTGCCATCTGCAGGGCGTTGACGAGGGCGAGATCGAGTTCATCGAGTGTTCCCCGGGACGGGGTGGTGGCGGCCCTGAGGCCGACGGGCCCTGCGGATTCATGCATGCGATCACCTTTCCGATGCGGATTCTTGCAATTGCGGGGCCGGGAGGGAAGTGGCCTGTTCTGTATGCCGCAACAGACCGCAACAGACCGCAGCACTGCCCGCGCTCCCCGACCTCGGCCTGGCCCGGCCCACGGCCCGTCCAAGGCCCCGACCCGGACCAGTCCATCGGCCCCCCCAGCCCTCGGCCCCTTCCCAGTCCTCAGTCCTGGAGAGTTCTCCATGCCCCGTTCGCGGTTCCTCTCCGGCGCCATCACGGTCGCCGCCACTTCCCTCCTGGCCTCCGCCTGCACCACCGGCCCGGCCGGCGGTCCTTCATCGAGCGGCGACAAGGGCCGGGCCACCGTCAAGATCGGATTCACCTCCGACGTCACCTCGTTCGACCCGGCGAAGGGGGCGGGCGCGACGGACTACGCCCTCACGTCGTTGCTGTACCAGCCGCTGATCGGCCAGGACGACGGCGGTACGTTCGTCGCCGGTCTCGCCGACACCTGGACGTCCACGCCGACGAAGACCTCGCTGACCCTGAAGAAGGGCCTGACCTGCTCCGACGGGTCGGCGCTCACCGCCTCGCAGGTAGTCGCCTCACTGAAGCGCTACCGGGCGCACTCGGCCGGCGCCCTGCTCACCTTCGGCGCCGCGAACACGGGGGACAAGACCACGATCACCGGCGACGACGCGGCCGGCACCGTCATCATCACCACCGCCACCCCGTGGGGCGAGGTCCTCGCCGGCCTGTCCGGCACCGCCGCCGGGATCATCTGCAAGGCCGGCCTCGACGCGGGCGCCGCCGAGCTCGCCCGGGGCGCCGTCAAGGGCGCGGCCACCGGACCGTACGACATGGTGACGGCGCGGCGCGGCGCCTCGTACGAACTGCGGCTGCGCAAGGGATTCAAGGCCTATCCGCAGTTTGCCTCGATGCCCGCGGGGGAGCCGGCCGACCGCCTGCGCGTCCAGATCTCGAAGAACGAGTCGACCCTCGCCAACCAGCTGCAGACCGGCGCCCTCGACCTGGCCCCCCTCACCGGCCCGGACGCCGCGCGGTTCGCGGGCAACGACACGTTCACGGTCAAGTCCGCGCCGTTCATCCGCAACTACATCGCCTTCAACCAGCGTCCCGGGCGCCCGGGCGCCGCCCCGAAGGTCCGCAAGGCGATCGCGCAGGCGGTCAGCGTCAAGGCGTTCAACAACGTCTTCGGCGGCACCGGACAGCCCCTCACCTCGTACGTGGACGAGAAGGCGGCGTGCGTCTCCACCGACGGCGCCCTGCTGACGAGGACGGACACGGCTGCGGCGAAGCAGGTCCTGAAGGGCGTCAGCATCAAGCTGGAGGGATCCAACGCGGTCGCCGGCGGCGCAGGCAACTCCTACGTCGCCGAGGCCCTGCGCGCCGCCGGTGCCGAGGTGAAGCTCACCAACGCCGACAACGCCGCCTGGGCCACCGACGTCACCGCCAACCAGGGCGACTGGGACGCCACCGTCTTCCCGCTGATCAGCGGCACCCTCGCGCGCGGTGGCACCTACTTCCTGGGCCCCGAACCAGCCAGGGGCGGCCTCAACTACGGCGCGGTGAAGAACGCGGCGTACGCCGAGAACTACGTCGCCGCCACCTCCACCACGGACCGCAACACCAAGTGCGCCGCCTGGCAGAAGGCCCAGGAGGCGCTGTTGAAGGCCAACGACGTGATCCCGCTGGCCACGGTCGACGTGCGCTACGTCGCCCGCGAGGGCGTCTCCTTCGCGATGCCGGGCGGGTCCCTCTCCGTCTCCACGCTCCGGGTCACGGGCTGATGGCGGCGGCATCGGCCGCCGCGACGGCCGCGGGGGCCGGGCGCTCGGCGCGCCTCGGCCCGTGGAGCACCTTTCTCGTCCGGCGTCTCGTCGGGCTCGCCGCCGTCGCGGGCACGCTCGTCGTCGGCACGTTCCTGATGGTGCAGCTCATCCCCGGCGACCCGGCACGCGTGGTCGCCGGCGCCGAAGCGAGCCCCGCCGACGTGGAGCGGGCCCGCCACGACCTCGGCCTGGACCAGCCGCTGCCCGTACGGTTCGGCACGTACACAAGTGGTCTGCTCCGCGGCGACATGGGCACCTCCTTCCAGACGCGGGAGCCCGTGGCCGAGATCATCGGCGGCCGTCTGCCGTTCACCGCCGAGATCGCGCTCCTCTCCGTCCTCGTGGTGCTGGTGCTCGCCGTGCCGATCGGACTGGCCGCCGCAGCACGCGGCAGCCGCCGCACCGATGCTTCGTTCACCTTCGTCACCGGGATGGTCGGCGCCACACCCGAGTACATCATCGGCACCCTCCTCGTCCTCGGCTTCGCCATCGAGCTGGGCTGGTTCCCGGCGGCGGGCGCCGAGACCCTCGGGTCGATGGTGCTCCCCATCGCCGCCCTGGTGTTGCCGGCCACCTGCGTCATGGCCCGCATCGTGCGCAGCGAGGCCACCCGCGTCCTCGCCCAGGACTACATGCGGACCGCGCGGGGCCGCCGCCTGCCGCCCCTGCGCCTGTACGCCCGGCACGCCCTGCCCAACCTGCTGACCGCCACGCTCACCCTCGGCGGGCTGATCCTCGCCGGGCTGCTCGGCGGCACGGTCGTCGTCGAGTCCGTCTTCGCCTGGCCCGGCATCGGGCAACGCGTCGTGGAAGCGCTCCTCGTCCGCGACTACCCCGTCATCCAGGGGTGCGTCCTGGTCCTGGGGTTGCTCGCCGCCCTGCTCAACCTGCTCGTCGACGTCGTCCTCGCGCTGCTCGACCCCCGCACCCTGGCTGGAAAGGGAGGCCGCTGATGCGCCGCATCCGGTGGAACGCACCCTTGGCCGTGTCCCTCGCCGGCCTCGGACTGATCGTCGTCCTCGGCCTCGCCGCGCCCCTCCTGCTGGACGAGGAGGCGACGGCGCTGAGCGGTGCCGCCCGCGCGCACGTGAGCGCCGGACACTGGCTCGGCACCGACGTGCTCGGCCGCGACGTGCTGGCGCGGACGCTGGTTGCCACCCGTCTCACCCTGGAGATGACCCTCGCCGCGACCGCGATCGCCGCGGTCGCAGGCATCCTGCTCGGCGCCGGCGTCTGGGTGTCGGGACGGCGCGTCCGCGAGCTGGGCCTGCGCCTGATCGACGTGCTGATCTCCTACCCGGCGCTCATCCTCGCGCTGGTGATCGCCACGGTCCTCGGCACCGGGCCCGTCGCCTCCGTCCTCGCGATCGGCCTGGGCGGCGCCCCCGCCTTCGCCCGACTCACGGCGAACATGGCTGCCTCCGTGGCGCAGCGCGACTTCGTGACGCAGGCGCGCCTGATGGGCGTACCGCCGTACCGCGTCCTCGTCCGGCACCTCCTGCCGAACATCTCCGGGCCGCTGCTGGTACTGCTGTCGGTGGCCTTCGCGAACGTGCTCGTCGCCCTGTCCGGCCTCTCCTTCCTGGGAGTCGGCGTGCAGGCACCGGACTACGACTGGGGCGCGCTGCTCAACTCCGGCCTGCAGTCCCTCTACACCAACCCCGCCGAGGCGATCGGCCCGGCCGTGGCCATCACCGTGACCGGCGTCCTCGTGGGCTTCGTCGGCGACGGCCTCGCCACAGCGCTCGATCCCCGCGGCGGGAGGGCGAAGGCCGCGGCGGTACCCCCCACCGCCGTGGCCACGCCCTCGCACCGGGCTCCCGCCGACGCCCTGGTGACGGTGGACGGCCTGGCCGTCGTCCTGCCGGACGGCACGCGTCTCGTCGACGACGTCTCCTTCCACGTCATGCCCGGCGAAATCGTCGGCCTGGTGGGGGAGTCAGGCTCCGGCAAGTCGTTGACGGCGATGAGCGTGGCCCGGCTTCTGCCGGAGGGACTGTCCGCCCGTGCGGCGCGACTGACCTTGGCCGACCTCGACCTGGCCGCCCCCGTAGCCGACGCCGAGCGTCTGGCGACCGAGATCGGAATCGTCTTCCAGGACCCGTCGTCCTCCTTCAACCCGGCGCTGCGGCTGCGCGGTCAGCTCACCGAGACGCTCCGCGTGCACCAAGGCGTGAGCAGGGCGGAGGCGGACCGGCGGGCCGTCGAGGCGCTGGAGCAGGTACGGATCAAGGATCCCGCCCGGGTCATGAAGCAGTATCCGCACGAGCTGTCCGGCGGCATGCGGCAGCGCGCGATGATCGCCGCCGCGCTGCTGCCGGGTCCGCGGCTGATCGTGGCCGACGAACCGACCACCGCCCTCGACGTGACGGTCCAGGCCGAAGTCCTCGACGTCCTGAAGGACATCAACGACCGGCGTGGCACGAGCGTGCTCCTCATCTCCCACGACATCGGTGTCGTAGGCACGGTGTGCCACCGGGTCGTGGTGATGTACGCCGGGCGTGTCGTCGAGGAGTTGTCCGCAGCCGACCTGCGGGCGGGCCGCGTTCGGCATCCGTACACGCGGGCCCTGCTGGCCGCGAGCCCGCGGCTGCGGGACGCCGGCACGGAGGAACGCGCACCGCTCGCCACGATTCCGGGCCGGCCACCGGCGCCCGCCGCCCGGCCGTCCGGCTGCGCCTTTGCCGACAGGTGTCCCGTGGTCCTCGACACGGTCTGCGCGACAGAACGACCGCGCTTCATGGATGACGTGGCATGCCATGCCGTACGACAGGAGGTACGAACCGGATGACCTCATCCCCGTACAAGCTGGCCGTCGAGGAACTGACCGTCGCCTTCGGCCACGGCAGGCGTGCGAGAACCGTGCTGCACGGCGTGTCCACCGGGGTCAGGGCCGGACAGACCCTCGGCCTGGTCGGCGAGTCAGGCTCCGGGAAGTCGACGATCGCCAGGGCGATCGTCGGGATCCACCCGGTTCGGGCGGGCCGAATACTCCTCGATGGGGAGGATCTCACCGGTCTCGAGCGGCGGGAGCTCGTCGCGGTGCGCCGTCGTGTGCAGCTCGTTTCGCAGGACCCGTACGCCTCGCTCAACCCGCTCATGACGGTCGGTGAGGCCATTGCCGAAGCCATCGACCCCGTGCGCGCCGATGCCAGGAAGCATACGGCGACGGTCGAACGGTGGCTGGAGACCGTCGCGTTGGACGGCTCCGCGGCCGCCAGGTACCCGCACGAGTTCTCCGGCGGCCAGCGACAGCGCATCGCAGTCGCCCGCGCTCTTGCCGTGGAACCCGAAGTCCTGGTCGCCGACGAGATCACCTCGGCGCTGGATGCCTCCGTACAGGCCGAGGTGCTCAACCTCCTCGAGGCACTACGGCGATCCCTGTCCCTGACGATGATCTTCATTTCCCATGACCTGGCCGTCGTCCGCCATGTCAGCGACGAAGTCGCTGTCCTGTGTCAGGGCGAACTGGTGGAGCAGGGCCCGGTGCGGGACGTCTACCACGCCCCACAGCACCCCTACACGCGCCGTCTGCTGGCGAGCGTGCCGACATTCGAAGAGAAGGAGGAAGCGGCATGAGCGAAACGACCGCCGTCGCCCGCCTCACGCAGGAGATCACCGCCGGCTTGAAGCCCGCCGCCCTGGAGGGCTTCTACCAGGACCTCCACCGCCACCCCGAGCTCGCCTTCCAGGAGCACCGCACCGCCGCGAAGCTCGCCGCGCGGCTGCGGGCGGCCGGCTACGACGTGACGGAGGGCGTCGGCCGTACCGGGGTGGTCGGTGTTCTCGCCAACGGCGACGGTCCGACCGTGTGGTTGCGCGGCGACATGGACGCACTGCCGGTCCAGGAGGCCACCGGTCTGGAGTACGCCTCCACCGTCGACGGCGTGATGCATGCCTGCGGTCACGATCTGCACGTCACATGGCTCGTCGGAGCCGCCGGTGCGCTGGCCGCGGCCCGCGGCACCTGGTCGGGCACGCTCGTCGTCGTCGGGCAGCCCGCCGAGGAGTCCGGCGGTGGGGCGTCGGCCATGGTCACCGACGGGGTGCACACCCGCTTCCCTCGCCCCGACGTCGTGCTCGGCCAGCACGTTACGCCCGGTCTCGCCGGGTTCTACCCGCACACCCCGGGCCTCACCATGTCGGCCTCCGACGACCTCGACGTCGTCGTCCACGGCGTCGGCGGTCACGGCTCCCGCCCCGAATCGACGACCGACCCGGTGGTGACGGCCGCTTACATCGTCACGCGCCTGCAGACCGTGGTGTCCCGGGAGGTAGCGGCGGCCCACTCGGTGGTTCTGACGGTGGGACAGTTCCACGCCGGTACGAAACACAACATCATCCCCGCCGAGGCCCGGCTCTCCCTGAACCTGCGCACCCAGGACGCGCGTGTGCGGGACCGCGTCCTCGGAGCTGTCCGGCGCATCGTGGAGGGCGAGTGCCGGACCGCCGGCTGCCAGGCCCCGCCGGAGGTCACGGTCCGGCCCGGCTACCCGAACACCGTCAACGACAGCGTCCTCGACGGCGAGATCGCCGCGGTTCACCGCGAACTGTTCGGACAGCCCACGGTGTTCGACTTCGGCCCCGCGATGGGCAGCGAGGACTTCTCCCTCCTCGCGCCCAAGAACGTGCCCTATGACTTCTGGTACGTGACGTCGACTCCGCCCGCGGTGTGGGAGGCGGCCCCCGGAGCGGACCTGGCCGAGAAGATCGGCAACGTACCGGGAAACCACAGCCCCCTGTTCGCCCCCGACCTCTCGGTGCTTCTGCCCGGTGTCCGGACTCTGGTGTCGGCGGCGCTGAGCCGACTGGGGTGAAAGGGTCGGCCGCACCGGGGCTGACCCCGGCAGAATCTACGAGGCTGCCCGCCCTGGTCATCGGACCGGGGCAGCAACTCGTCGTCGGCCTCGGCGCTCCCACCTTCTGCGACTCCAGCGGCATCACCGTCCTGATTGCCGCACCGGCCGCCGCGGACCGGACGCAACCCGGTCTTTGAGGGGCCGCGGCCACGTGGGCCAAGCGCCGCGATCACCCCAACTGCCGCAACCACCGCAGTACTTCCGTTGCCCCCTGCACCGTCAGCCCGCGGACGGACCCGGTCCGGGCCGCCGCCCCGGGGCGGCCCCCCTCTCCTCCCCGATGCGCATGATCTGTTCTTTCCCGCGCTCGTACGGAGCCCAGCCCGGGTCTCCGGTCGTGGCGAAGGCGACCCATGCCGCGTGTGTGCGGGCGGCGAGTTCGGGCGGCGGCGTCCCGGTTCCGAGCAAGGCGTCGGGACCGAGCAGACCGGGCTGGTCGGTCACATCGAAGACGAAGGGCATCTCGACGGTGTGCGCAGCGCCCAGTTCACCGCCCAGAGCCGACGAACGCCAGACGAATTCGTAGCGGAAGGTACGAGAGCCCGGGTGTGCGGCATGCGCGTCGACGAGGTCGCGGCTGCCGGCGACGAACAGGACCTCGGCGATGAGGGCGGAGCGCAGTTCGCCGCCGGTTGCTCCCGGACGGCTGCGGCGGAAGGACGCGACATACCGCGCGGGGTCGGATCGGAACAGGGCGGCTGTGGCCTCCACGTCGGCCGTCGTCGACGTGCCGAGCGTGCCGAACGGGGCCAGGTAGAGATGGCCCTCCTCGGCGTTCGTGCCGAGCAGCAGGTCCACGCTCGCGCCCCTTCCGTCGGTGACGGCGTCGGCGGGCTGACGGTCGAGCACCAGGCTGAACGGGCTGAGCCCGAGAAGCGGATCGCCCGCGGCCGCTGTGCGCAGGTCGATGCCCGTGAGGCCCGGCATGATCTCGACGAGACGTTCGTCGGTGATCCGCGCGAACGCGTCGGCATGCGGTGCGACTCCCAGCCTCACCGCCGCGGCGGCCGTCACCCGCGCTGCCTGCTCGGGTGTGAATGCCCCCCGCCCGTTGCCGCTCTGGACGATGGCGCGCGTGATGAGTCCCTCTGCCGCGGGATCGGCCAGGACGGCGGCGGTGAGGGTGGCACCCGCCGACTGGCCGAACAGTGTGACGTTCCGGGGGCCCCCTCCGAAGGCGGCGATGTTCTCCCGCACCCAGCGCAGGGCCTGGAGCACGTCGAGCAGGCCCCGATTGCGGGGGGCCCCGGGAAGGTCGAGGAATCCGGGGATGCCGAGTCGGTAGTTCACCGTGACGAGTACGACCCCGTCACGGGCGAAGCGGCTGCCGTCGTAGAGGGGTGACCGGTTGGAGCCGGCGACGAAGCCGCCACCGTGCACGAACACCATGACCGGCGCACCGGGCCGCGTGGTCCGGGGTGTCCAGACGTTGACGGTGAGGTAGTCCGGCCCCCGCACCCATCCGGGCCCGAAGTAGGGCGTCATCTCCAGTGCGCCGAGGCGGCGCGGGGCCTGCGGTGCGGTCGGTCCCCCTTCCGTGGCGTTCCGTACCCCCTCCCACGGATCGTGCGGCAGCGGGGCCGCGAAGCGGCCTGCGCCGACGGGAGGCGCGGCGTAGGGAACACCGAGGAACACGGCGTGGTGGTCGTTCTGGTTGCCGCGGACCGCGCCCTGCGCGGTCCGAACGACGAGGTCGCGGTCGGCCAACGTGTCTTCCTTGTCGGTCTGTGCGTCATGAGGCGTGAGTCGGCGGCGGTGAGTTGGCGGGGCCGGTACGGCCGGCCGGGGAGGAGAGGAGTTGTTCCGCGCGGGCAGGGGGCTCCTCCCCGAAGGACGGGCGGTCGGATCAGGTGAGGGAGAACGGCCCCCAGTTGGTCAGTTCGAAGCCGGAACCCCGGCGGCGCATCTCGAACGCACCGTGTCCGGGCAGATGCGCCGGAAGCACGAGGGCGTTGTTGTCCGCGGCGTGCGCGAACATGCGTGCACGGCTGGCGCGAGCACCGTCCTCGTCCTCTTCGAAGCAGCTGTTGATGTGCGGCTCGTGCACCTGGATCGCGCCGTGCAGGAGGTCGCCGGCGAAGATCGCGCGGTCACCCCCGGACTCCAGGTGGATGATCGAGGTGCCGGGGGTGTGGCCGGGGGCCAGTTCGAGGCGGAGGTGGGAGTCGATGGTGTACGAATCGTCCCAGGTCTCCACCAGCCCGGCCTCGACGACCGGGTCGATGCTGTCTTCGTAGACGTTCTGGTTGCCCCGCCCGAACACCGTGTTGTGGAGGTTCTCGGGCCTCCAGTACTCGACGTCACGCTGCGGCATGAGGTAGGTCGCGTTGGGGAAGGTGGGGACCCAGTCGCGGCCTTCGAGCCGGGTGTTCCAGCCGACGTGGTCGTCGTGCAGGTGCGTGTTGACGACGATGTCGACGTCTTCGGGCCGCACGCCGACAGCGGCGAGGTTCGCCAGGTAGCCGGTGTTCAGATAGGACCAGATCGGTTGCAGCGGGCGGTACTTGTCGTTACCCGCGCCGGTGTCGATCAGGATGATCCTGCCCTCGCTGCGCAGCACCCAGGACTGGGTGGCGGCACGGGTGAGATCGGTGGCCGGCTCCCAGTGGTGGGGCGCCAGCATCTCACTGTGCCGCCGCCACTCCTCGGGCTTGCTGCCGGGGAAGAAGACGTCCGTCGTCATCGGAGTGGTGTCGGAGTACTCCATGACGCGGTGGATCCGCACCTCACCGAGTTCGATGGTGCTCACCGTCGGAGTCCCGGTCTCGGAGGACGGGGGAGTAAGGGGGGACATGGTTCTCCTTCGAAGATTCGGATGTCTCCAGCCTGCGAGCAGGGGGTGCCCCGGGGGTATCGGACACGTGACTGCACTTCTCCGTGTGGCGCGTCCCCGAGGTCGTCGGCGGTGACGATTTCCGTGTGCGGCGGCCTGTTCGTCGGGTCCGGGGCGCCGGCCGCAGGCGTCGTCCGCCACCTGACCCCACCGGGGAAGCTGTCCGGGGTGTACCGAGAACGCCCTGGTAGCGTCGATGCGCGGGGGATGCGGTGATCGGAGACGTCGAGCCGTGGAAGAGCCCGTCACGTCTGGAGAACCGGTGGCTGAGTACACAGCGACGACCGTCCGCCGCCGCACGGGCACCGGCGTGGTCAGGCGGGCCGAGCTGGACAGGCTGGTCGCGGTGGTGACCGCGCCGCGTGCGACGGAGTCCGTGGCGAAGCCGGTGGACGCTCTGCTCACCGTGGTGGGAGGGGCCGGGGCCGGCAAGACCACGCTGGTGGAGGCGGTCGTGGCGCGCTTCACCGCGGAAGGCGGCCGGGTACTCAGGGCCGTCAGCAGCCAGTCCGAGACCCACCTGGCATTCTCCGGACTGCACCAGCTGCTGCGTTCGGTGCGCGGGCGGATCGACGCCCTGCCCCCCAGGCAGTGCGGGGCCCTGCACGTCGCTTTCGGAGTGGCGGAGCGAAACGAGGCGCCGGGCCCGATGCTCATCGGGACAGCGGTTCTCACCCTGCTGTCGGACCTCGCCGCCGAGCGCCCGCTGCTGGTGGTCGTGGACGACGCCCAGTGGGCCGACCGCGCCTCACTGGACGCTCTCTCCTTCGCCGCACGGCGCCTGGCCGACGAACCGGTGACGTTGCTGGTCGCCACCAGGGATCCCACGCTGCGCGGGCTCGCCGATCAGGAACCGGCCCTCACTCTGGAACCCCTCGACCGCGGCGCGGCGGGACGGCTGCTGGACCTCCAACCGCGCGTGCCCGCCGGACTCACCCGGGCGTCCGTCCTCGACCAGGCAGAGGGCAACCCTCTCGCCTTGGTGGAACTGGCCCGGGCCGCCGGCGCCCACGACTGGGCGCCCCGCACGGTCCACACCCCGCTTCCGGTCACCGAACGGCTGGGGCGGGTCTACGCCGACCGTCTGGCCGCACTGCCCGCCGAGACGCGCCGAGCGGTGGTGCGCCTGGCCACCGTCGACAAGGAGGACCCGCCGCACACCGTGCTGTCCTGGCTTCCCGGCATCGGCGATCCGGTATGGGCGCCCGCCGAGGAGGCCGGACTCATCCGGCGGAGCGGGGGACGACTGCGCTGCGGCCACCCGCTCTCCCGCCTCGCGATCTACCACGCCGCCCCCGCCGAGGAGCGGCGCGCGGCGCATCTCGGGCTGGCCGCCTTGTTCGGTGACCAGGATCCCGACCGGCACGCCTGGCACCTTGCCGCCGCTACCTCCGGGTTGAGCGCGGCGGTCTCGGCCCGACTCGAAGCCGGCGCGAACCGGGCACGTCACCGCAGCGGTTACGCGGCTGCCGCCCACATGCTGGAACGGGCCGCTGACCTGCACCCCGACCGGGGCGAGAGCACCCGGCTGCTGACCGCCGCGACCCGTACGGCGGTCATGACCGGCCGGCTCGACTCCGTCGAACGGCTGGCCGCACGCACCCGCGCCGGCACCGACGACCCACGAGCCGCGGCCCTCGTCACCCTCCAGGTAGGCCGGCTCATGACGCTCACCAGCTCGCACGACGCCGCCTTCGGACAACTGGTGCGCCCCGCAGCCGCCCTGGTCAAGACCGATCACGCGGCGGCGTTGGAGGCCCTGGCCGCCGCCGCTGTGGTGCGCTTCTACTCAGGTGACGCGGCCCAGTTGCACGAGATCGAATGCCTGCTGCCCCTGGCCTCCGTGCCCCCCGGCCACCGCCTCGGGGAACGGGAGACGCTCCTGGCGGGCTGGACCGCGGTCGTCGCGCGTCCGGACGCCGCCGACACGCGTTTCGCCCTGCGGCTGCCCGCCCTGGCCGCGGCCGCGCGCGAGGAACCGCAGACGCTGACCCTGCTCGCCGTCGCCGCCTGGCTGCTGGACGAGACCGCGTTGGCCGCGCGTACGTACGACGCGGCGTTCGCCGCGTGGACCTCGCAGGGGCCGTTGCCGGACGGACTCGGCGGGGTAGCAGCCCTCGCCTATCTGGAACAGGGCCGGTGGGCCGACGCGCAGACGGCCGGCGCCGAACTCGCGGCCGTCGCGTCGGAGGCCGGGCTCGACCATGCCGCGGCCTGTGCCGCCGCCACGGAGGCGCTGCTGTGCGCGCTGCGCGGGGACGTGGCCGGGGCCCGCGCCCGGGCGCGGCGCGCCCTCTCGCTCGTAGACCCGCAGGAGAGCCGTTCCGTCCTCGCCCTCGCCCAGCGCGCGCTGGGCACCGCCGCCACCGTGGAAGGCGACCACGAGACCGCCCACCAGCACTACCGCGCGCTCTTCGACGACCTGGGCAACCCCACTCACTACCACCTCTCCTACCCGGCGTTGCCCGAGCTGGCGGCCGCCGCGGCCCGGGTCGGCCGCCGCGAGGAGGCCACCCGCATCGTGGACGGAGTCGAGCGGTCCCTGGCGGAGGCGGGCGCACTGGCCCCGCGCAGGGGCGCGCTGGTCCGTCTGAGCCGGGCGGCACTCGCTCCCGCCGAGGAAGCGGAGCACCACTTCGCGGCGGCTCTGGAGGCTCCCGCGCTCGCCCGTCGGCCCTTCGAGCATGCCCAGGCGCTGCTCGCGTACGGAGAATGGCTGCGGCGCCGCCGCCGCATCTCCGAGGCCCGTGCGCCCCTGGTCACCGCCGAGGCCGTCTTCCGGCGGCTGGCCGCGCAGCCCTGGGTGGCGCGGGCCCAGTCCGAACTCAGGGCCGCCGGTGCCCGGAGCGCCTTCACGGAACCGGACGCCTTCGCCGGCCTCACCCCGCAGCAGCAGCAGATCGTGCGGCTGGCGGCGCTCGGCATGACCAACCGTGAGGTGGCCGAGAAGCTCTATCTGTCCCCGCGCACCGTCAGCTCACACCTCTACCGGGCCTTCCCCAAACTGGGCATCACCGTGCGCTCCCAGTTGAGGCATGTGGTCGATGCCACGGCCGTTGACACGGACGCGGGTCGGGACATCGATGCGAAGGGCGGGGCCTGACCGCCGCGCACCACGGCCGGCGGCCGGTCGGGGCCTCGGGGAAGAGGCGGCCCTGCGGCACCGTGCTGTGAGCGGAGCCCCATCGACGTCGTGCCCGGCAGGGGTCAGTGGTCGGAGTAGCTGAAGTCGCCCATGGTCCAGGCGCTGACGTCCTCGATCGCCACCCTGTACATCCCGCCCGTCTCCGGAATCCCCACCGTGCCCTGCAGAATCCGAGCCACGTGGAAGTGCAGATGCGTCGGCGGCCCTTCGCCGGGTGCCGCACTGGTGAACATGGCGGAAAAGCCGGTCAGGCGGGCCGAGTCCGCCAAGACCTCCGACACCCGTTGCCTCCAGACGGCTTCGGGTGCCAGCCGGCCGGTGATCACAGCACCACCGGCGACCACGGTCAGAGGCATCTGATTGCTGCGCCCGGACTCCACCAGGGCGGCAACGTCTACAAGCAGCGCGTCAGGCTTCGACATGGGGCCGATTATATTCGTCGGCCGTCGGGCTGCCTTCCTGCGGTGCCGGTCCTGGCAGGGCGAGGCTGAGGCCCCGCCGTCGACGGCGGGGCCTCAGCGAGTACCTCTGACTCCACGACCTGCCGCGCTCATCAGCACGCAGCCAGGCAGCGGACCCGCCTTCCACCCCGTCAGTGCTGCAGTGTCAGCAGGCCCGGACGGTAGGGCAGGAGGCCGTAATCGCCGCCGGAACCGGGGCTGCGGCCCTGGTAGAGCAACTGCAGATTGCAGGGATCGACGGTCATGGTCTGATCGGGGCCGGTACGGATCAGTTCGCCGTGGCTGATGTCGTTGGTCCAGGTGGCGCCACTGTTGGCCTTGCCGGCGAACGGATTGCTCTCGGTCGCGGCCTGAGGTGTCCACGACCCGTTCAGGCTGGTGGCCGTGAACGAGCGGAAGTAGCGGCCCGCCGAGCCGATCGCCTCGACGATCATGAGGTACCGGTTCTGCCCCTGCAGCTTGTAGACCTGCGGGGCTTCGAACAGGTTGTTCGTCGTATCGCTCATGACCACCGTGGATGACGTCCCGAAGCTGCCCGGGAAGTTCCCGATCGGCATGGCGGCCCGGTAGATCTTGCCGTTGTCACCGGCGAAGAACAGGTACATGTTCGTCCCGTCACCGATGACCGTCTGATCGATGGGTCCGGTTCCGGAGCCACTGATGCTCCCGGAGAAGAGCACCTGCGGGGCCGACCAGCCATTCGGGTTGGTGGGGTCGCTCGACGTCCGGTAGGAGAAGGCGGTTCCGCCCCACTGGTAGGTGAGCACCCAGATGTTCTTCGGTGCGAAGTAGAAGAGCGTGGGGGCGACGGTCGCGGATGACATCGTGTTCTGGGATGCCGATGCCATGTCCGACCAGTTGGTGAACAGGCCGAAGTTCATCGACCCCCAACTCGTCCCCATGTCGTGCGTCGTCGCATAGACGAGCTGCTTGCCGTTGTAGGGGACGACCGTGAAGTCCTTGAGCGAAGCCCATCCCTGCTTGGGCTGCGCCAGTGCGCCCGTCGACGTCCAGCGGTAGCCCGACGGCAGGTCGCACGCGCCAGGGACATCGCCGCCGCCGACCTTGACCAGCTTCCACTGCTGGTTGGTGCCGCCCCAGTCGTCGTACTGGACGACGTTCCCGCCGTCGGCGGTGGACGCGCCCTGTACTTCGAGGGCCTTGCCGCTGTGCCGCGAGATGAGCCTGACGTAGCCGTCCGAGCTGTCGGCCAGCCGCCACTGCTGGTTGGTGGCGTTCAGATCGGTCCACTGGACGATCGAGCCGCCGTTCGCGGTGGACCAGTTGTAGACGTCCAGCACCTTGCCCGAGTGGACGGACTTGACGCGGTAGTAGCCGTCCCCGGAATCGATGAACTGCCACTGCTGCTGGTTCTGATCGTTCCGGGTCCACTGGGTGATGCGGGCGCCGTCGTCGGTCGCCATGTTGTAGACATCCAGGGCCTTGCCGCTGTTGCGGTTGACCAGCACGTACGAGGCTTGGGGATCGACGGTCGCGGCGTCGGCGGGCTGGGCGCCGAGGAAGCCGGCCACGAGTAACAAGGGCGCGAGGAGGGCGAGCAGGCGTCCTGGACTGACCCGGAACGCATGGCGAAACCACATCGAAGGACCTCCTGGGAGGGGCCGGGTGGGGTGACCCGGCGGGCCGCGGTGCAGGAGGAAGCAGTCGCGAAATATTTCGCAATAGCTTCGTCCACGTGACGCCACAAGCTAGGAATGTGAGCGCTCCCCGTCAAGGTGTGTGGCAGATCTGTCTGTAACCGACCCCTCTCTGACGGGCGCGGCATGGGGCCAAGTCATGGGGTTTTCGCCGGTTAACGGGCCTTGGCCGAATTCCGAAGGTCATGCCGGGAGCCTGTCCGTGGGCGCGACTACGGTTCGAAATATTTCGAGCAATGAACGGAAACATTTTCTGTGAGAGGTATTGACGATCCACTGTCAAAACCTCAATCATCCCGGCTTAGATACGGACATGGGTGAGGGAGGTCCCACGACGTCGGCTCCGAGCGATGGGCGCCGCCCGGCAGATCCGTGTACGGCCGCATGACAGATCGGCGCGCGCCGGCCTGTTCCTTCGTCGTCCGAATGAGTGCGTACGACGCAGCCCGCCGCGATTCCGTCCTTTCGCGCATACCTATTCTGGAGGCACAGCCATGGGCTCCTACGCCCTTCCGAGATCCGCTCTCAGCCGACCGCTCCGCGCGCTGCTGCCGGCGCTGCTCGTCGGCGTCCTGGGTGCGTCCGCCGCACTGGTCGCACCGTCGAACGCACACGCCGCCGAGACCACGCTCGGCGCCGCGGCGGCGCAGAGCGGCCGCTACTTCGGTACCGCCATCGCCTCGGGCAGGCTCGGCGACTCGGCGTACACGACGATCGCGGGCCGTGAGTTCAACATGGTGACGGCCGAGAACGAGATGAAGATCGACGCCACCGAGCCGCAGCGGGGCCAGTTCAACTTCAGCAGCGCCGACCGCGTCTACAACTGGGCCGTGCAGAACGGCAAGCAGGTACGCGGTCACACCCTGGCCTGGTACTCCCAGCAGCCCGGTTGGATGCAGAGCCTCAGCGGCAGCAGTCTGCGCCAGGCGATGACCGACCACATCAACGGCGTGATGGGCCACTACAAGGGCAAGATCGCCCAGTGGGACGTCGTGAACGAGGCCTTCGCCGACGGCAATTCGGGAGCCCGGCGCGACTCGAACCTGCAGCGCAGCGGCAACGACTGGATCGAGGTCGCCTTCCGAACCGCGCGCGCCGCCGATCCCGCCGCCAAGCTCTGCTACAACGACTACAACGTCGAGAACTGGACCTGGGCCAAGACCCAGGCCATGTACAACATGGTCCGGGACTTCAAGCAGCGCGGCGTGCCGATCGACTGCGTCGGCTTCCAGTCGCACTTCAACAGCGGCAGCCCCTACAACAGCAACTTCCGCACCACGCTGCAGAGCTTCGCCGCCCTCGGTGTCGACGTGGCCATCACCGAACTCGACATCCAGGGTGCCTCGGCCACGACGTACGCCAATGTGGTCAACGACTGCCTGGCCGTCTCGCGTTGCCTCGGCATGACCGTCTGGGGGGTGCGCGACAGCGACTCCTGGCGATCAGGGGACACGCCGCTGCTGTTCAACAACGACGGCAGCAAGAAGTCCGCCTACACCGCCGTCCTCAACGCACTCAACAGCGGCTCGCCCGGCGGCGGCGACGACGGCGGCGACGACGGCGGCCAGAGCGGACAGCTCAAGGGCATCGGTTCGGGCCGCTGTGTGGACGTGCCCAACTCCGGCACCGCGGACGGCACTGCGGTCCAGCTGTACGACTGTCACAGTGCCGACAACCAGAAGTGGGAACACACCTCCGCCGGTGAGCTGCGGGTCTACGGCAACAAGTGCCTGGACGCCGCCGGCAGCGGCAACGGCGCCAAGATCCAGATCTACAGCTGCTGGGGCGGCGACAACCAGAAGTGGCGTCTCAACTCCGACGGGTCCATAGTCGGGGTCCAGTCCGGACTGTGCCTCGACGCCGCGGGAGCCGGCACCGTCAACGGCACCCAGCTCCAGCTCTACTCATGCTCCAACGGCAGCAACCAGCGCTGGACCCTGTCGTCCTGACACGGTCTGCTGCCGCCGTCCTCTCCTGACGAGAACATCGCTGATCACGCAAGAGGGTTGCCGTCGTCATGGCGGCAACCCTTGCGGCATGGACTGTGGAAGAGCGGCAGCCGGGGGAGGCTCTCGAAGCGGCTGTGCCTCCGGCCCGGGCGCGGGCCGGAGGCCGATACCTCGAACGTCGCCATGCTCTGCTCAGTCGAAGGCAGCACGCCGGCCGTGTGTGCGTGGTGTGCGGGGTGCGCCGCGAGAGGCCGTCGATGCCGCCTCCTGGGTGAGGTGGTAGCCGCGCTCCACCGAGGGCGGTGCGGTCGTCGCGGTCATCCTTCGATGGTCAGTGATCATCCGGCTGGCCGAATCCCTGGAGGTGCCGATCCGCGAGCGCGATGCCCTGCTCCTCGCGGCCGGATTCGCCCCGGCCTACCCGCAGACCCGCCTGGGCGCCCCTGAACGCGAACCGATTCGCACCGCCCTCGAACGGGTCCTGGACGGCCACCTGCCGGACCCGGCGGTGGTCGTCGAAGGGCACGGTGACCTCGTCTCGGCCAACGCGGCCTTCCACGCCCTCACTGCCGGCGTGGCCCCCCATCTGCTCGAGCCGCCGGTGAGCGTTCCCCGGGTGCCGCTGCATCCGCAGGGCCTCGCGTCACGCATCCTCAACCTCGACGAGTGGGCGTGGCACGTCATCGACCGCATCCAGGCCGACAGTGCAGTAGCCGACCACTCAGCGTGCTGGGTGGTCGGCTGTGCAGGAAGAGCGGCTGGTCAAGCCCTGACCGCCGTGCGGCAGACCGACGGTCCGGCCATCACCCGGCCATCACCCGGCAGATCCGCCCTGTGCTGGGCGCGGACACTGGCGTGAGGGGCAAGCTGGAGCCACTGCGTGCCCGATGCCGGACCGGCGTCACTGAGCCGGGATCGGGTGGGTGAGGTTCACCGGGTTGCCGTCGGGGTCTCGGATGTGGGCGACGCGCTGTCCCCACGGCATGTCGGTGGGGCCGCCGCTGACCGTGCCGCCCAGCGCCGTCACCCGGGCGAGCGTCTCGTCGACGTCATCGACACCGATGCTGAGCAGGATCCGCGGTGCCGCCCCGGCCCCCGGGGCCGACTTGGCCACCAGGCCGAGGTCGCTGTCGCCGATGCGCAGGCCGAGGTAGAAGGCCGGGCCTTCCGCGGGTCGCCGGAAGATCTCCTCGGCGCCGAACAATTTCGTATAGAAGCCGACCAGGACGTCGTGGTCGGCAGTGATGATCACTGGCTGGATGGTGGACATGGCACTCCTGTCGAGAACGGTCGTGTCGCTGGGTAGACCGTTCGAGGACCGTGAACTCATCGGCAGAACCGCCCTGCCGGACGATCCACGATCCGCACCTCGGACTGCCACCCACGACCAGTACGAGCGGCCCGAAACGGGGTCACCCCGATGAGGGCGGCGGCTCGTAGGTGGTGGGGATCATGGGCCGTGTCACTCAGCTGATGGGGGTGAGACTGGTGCGGTCGAACGGGCCACCGTGCGCGGCGGCGTACGTGATGGCCTCGTTGACGGCATCGAGGCCGAACGACCGGACGCGTTCGGGGGCGAGGTCCAGCGTGCCCGAGGCCAGGAGCCGGATGATGCCGACATTGGCTGTGCGCGGGTACATCCACTGCCCGCGCACGGTGATCGAGTTGCGCATGATCCATGGGTACGGGAGTGCGAGGTCGTCGCCACCGAGCATGCCGACGCCGCCCATGAGGACGACGCGGCCGTACTCGCGC
This sequence comes from Streptomyces sp. NPDC005775, assembly GCF_042871565.1. Lineage (NCBI taxonomy): Bacteria > Bacillati > Actinomycetota > Actinomycetes > Kitasatosporales > Streptomycetaceae > Streptomyces > Streptomyces sp. NPDC005775. The sequence continues at coordinate 126,919 of NZ_JBIAIU010000018.1, forward strand.
ACGGTCATGGCCGCCGCGCGCGCGGCCGAACTGGGTGCGCTCGGCGGGAGCAGGTCGATCACCATGTCGATCGGGCCGTCGGCTGCCGCGGACATCGCCGCGCGGTCGGTGGCCTCGTCCCCGGTCAGCGGGACCGGGCGCAGACGCGGACCGAACCGGTCGGTCAGAAGGCCGAGCGCGGCCTTGTCGCGGCCGGGGGCGACCACGCGGCCCGCGCCCATCGCGAGCGCGACCGCGACGGCGCTGCTGCCCAGGTTGCCGGTGGCCCCGCTGACGAGCAGCGTCTCGCCGGCCGCGAACCCGCCTGCCAGCAGCCCGCCGTAGGAGATGGTGTGCACGGTGAGCGCCGCCCAGCGGGCCGGATCCTCCCCGGCCGCGGCGGGCAGCGGATAGACGTTCTCCGTCGGTACCCGCATGAGCTCGGCGAACGCGCCGTCGTGCATGTGCTCGGCGAGCCGCGCGCCTCCCTCGCCCCGCGAACTCCAGCCCTGGAGCGTGATGTCGGGCGTCAGAGCATCGTCCCGCGAGCGCACCGTCGAGTCGCACCACACCAGGTCGCCGACCCGCAGACAGGTGGCGTCAGGGCCGACGTGGACGATCCGCCCCACCGCGCCGACCCCAGGCACGACAGGAGGGACAAGGGGGTACTTCCGTTTGCCGCTGAAGACTTCGGCCGCGTAGGGCGCCACGCCGGCGGCGAGGACCTCGACCACCACCTCACCGCCCCCGGCCTCGGGGTCCGGTACCTCCCGCACCGCGAGTGGGGCGCCGAACCGCGTCAGAACTGCTGCTCGCACTGATGACCTCCGTGTTCGTCCGGGCTCCTGAGACCAACACTAGGAGCGGGAGAGGCATGCGGGAAGCGAGGGTCTGGCATCTGTGGTATGCCTATCCCGCATGGACATCTCCAGCGCGGGGCTACGGGTTCTGCGGCAGATCGCCGAGTCCGGGAGCTTCACCGCGGCAGCTGCCCGACTCGGATACACGCAGTCGGCCGTCTCACGCCAGGCCGCAGCCCTCGAACGCAGCGTCGGCACCACCCTGTTCGAACGCCGCCCGGACGGGGTACGGCTCACTCCGTCCGGCTTGACCCTGCTGCGCCACGCCCACACGGTCCTCGCCTCCCTCGCAGCGGCCGAACGTGAGCTCGCCGGCACCGTCCCGCGGACCGAACCGGTACGGCTCGGGGCAGTCCAGAGCGCGGGCTCGGTAATCCTGCCCGCCGCACTCGCGCACCTCGCGGCGACCGACCCGCAGATCACGGTCACCACCCGCGAGGGCACCACGCCCGTCCTGATCCGGGCGCTGCGCGCGGGCTCGCTCGACCTCGCCGTACTGACGTCCCGCCCACCCCACCGGCCGTTCGACGGCGACTCGCCGCGCCTGCACCTCGAGACCGTCACGGACACCGAACTGGCCGTGGCGGTGCCTTCGAACGGCAACTTCGCCGGACGGACCACGGTGCACGTCGACGAGCTGGTCCACGCGCCATGGATCGCCACCCCGTCATCAAGCTCCGAGCCGCTGCTCGGCGTCTGGCCCGGCCTGCCGGGACGGCCGCGCGTCATCCACTCCGCACGCGACTGGCTGACGAAACTCCAGCTGGTCGCCGGCGGCTTCGGCGTGACCACGGTGCCCGCTCGGCTCTCCCCGGTGCTGCCGCCCGGGGTGAGCCTGCTGCACGTCGACGGCGCACCCCCCGAGATCCGCCGTGTGCTCGTGGCACGCCTCTGCGGTGACCCCGCCCCGGCGATCAAGGCCGTCACCCAAGCGATCACTTCGACCGCCTGAACCTTGCGGTGCCGAGCTGGTGACGCCCCTTCAGGGGCCGGGCCGGTATCCGCCGGCCAGGGTCAGCCTCCACCACCGTGGCCTGGGCAGGTGATCCGACAACGCTGCCGCGGGAACGGGGCCTCCGACGGTGCTTGTAAGCCATCGCCGCATGCGGAGGGAGAGCCGCGCTGTTCCGCCGGCGGTGAACCCCGGCCCGACCGGGCTCGACCAGCACTACAGTCCCGTCTCATGACGACGATCACCACGCGCACGGTCGAGTACCCGGCCGACGGTCTGACGATGATCGGGCACCTCGCACTTCCGGCCGGTGTCGACCGCCGGCCCGCGGTGCTGCTCGGACCGGAGGGCACGGGGCTCAGCGACGTCGAGCGACGCCGGGCCGATGCTCTCGCCGAGCTGGGATACGTAGCGCTGGCCTTCGACCTTCACGGCGGGCGCTATCTGGGTGACCCCGAGGAGATGCTGGCCCGCTGCATGCCGCTGCTCGCCGACCCCGACCGGATGCGGGGCATCGGCCATGCGGCGCTCGACGTGCTGCGCGCCGAACCGCGGACCGACCCCGACCGGATCGCCGCCGTCGGCTACGGCACCGGGGGCGCCATCGGGCTGGAACTCGGGCGCGACGGTGTCGACCTGCGCGCGATCGCGACAGTCAACGCACTGACCACGGGCCGGCCGGGCGAGGCGGCGCGCATCCGCTGCCCGGTGTGGGCCGGGGTCGGATCGGAAGACCCGATCATGCCCCCCGCGCAGCGGGACGCGTTCACCGCCGAGATGCAGGCCGCGGGCGTCGACTGGCGCCTCGCGGTCTACGGCGGCGCCCTTCACGCCTTCCACCATCCATCGGTCGACCACACCGTGCGCCCCGGCGTCGGCTACCACCCACGGCACGCACAGCGAGCCTGGCGCGACGTCGTCGGCCTGCTTTCCGAGTGCCTGCCCGTGACGGAGGAGGTGGCGGGTCCACGTCCGGCCACCCCCTGACCGGCCGGTGTCGTGCTCAGCTCTGGTGCAGGCGCTTCAGGGCTACGGAGAGGCCGACGCCCTTCGCGTGGTGCTTGAGGCGGTTGCGGTCGGGGTCGCGGTCGGTCTCGATCGTGAACCTTCCCTTCTCCCGGTAGTACCTTTCGGCTTCGAAGTCGAAGAGCATCACGTCGTCGCCGGTCATCGGTTGCTCGGACGTTGTCCTGTCCGAGAACGTCAGCGCTCCTTTGAAGAAACAGTCCGTCTCCGAGGTCAACCTGACCACCAGGCCGCCCTTCACGGTGAGGCAGTAGTCGTACAACGCGGTCAGATCCTCATCCGGCTGATTGCCTTGTCCGCGCTCCTTCTTGTGCCAGGACCGGGACTGCAGAACCCAGAAGTCGTCGGTCTCTGTCCGTGGGACGTCGACGGTGTAGGTTTCCTGCCGTGTGAACATGCCGAACAGCCCGCTGCTGACATGGCGGGTTCGCTCCGACCGTTCGACGACCTGGCGGGTCCCGCGCGGGGCGCGGGTTTCCCGGGCCACCGTTTCCGCGTAGCGCCGCAGCCGGTTCCAGTCCAGTTCGCTCCGCTCGTACGCGGCTCTGCTCGGTCCGCTCACCGTGCTTCCTCTCTCTCGCCGTTTCCGGGTGCATGGTCACTGAGTCACGCCATGCGGTGTGTGCTCAAGGCGGGCAGGAGTCGACGACTGTCAGGGATACGACGTCGGCGGTCGGCACCCGGCGCGGGGTACCGGACGTGTCCGAGACGAGGGTGATGGTCTTCGCACCGCTGGTCAGCTCGCCGCAGAGGACGGCTCGGGGCGTCACGACGAGCACCCGGGGCCGCGCGTCCCCGTTCCCGCTCGGGGCGTCGCGCGGAAGCCACCAGGACGTCAGCGTCATGGTGACGACCACGGGCAGGGAGATGAGCAGCGCGATCCTGGCCCTGCGGACATCGGCCCAACACCTCGCCGCGGCAGCGGCCTTGTAATGGACCAGGGACCCGTAGCGTCTGCGCATCCGGTCCCGGTCGACCGGTCCCGAACCACCCATCGCGGACGCGCGCGACGCGGCCCACAGGCCGAAGAGCGCCACGGTGAAGCCGAAGCCCAGTACGCCGGTGACGACACCGCGCCAGACGGGGCTCAGGTCCGCCATCCTGCCGGGCCCGCCCAGCATGAGCCCGGCGGCCATGACGGTGACCAGCAGCCCCAGTCCGGTGCGCCACTGTTCCGCGCTGGCCCGGGCCCGGGTGAGCGAGTCCTCCGCGTACTCGCGCCATGCCGCGTCCTCCGCGAGTTCGCGCTCGCTCAGGGGAGAGGCCGGCTCGCGGTATCGCGACGGGGGCGTCATGCGATGTCGTCCCGGAACACTTCGATGGTGAAGGTGATGCCGCAGCCCGTCGTCACGCCGGCGGGCCGGTTCTTGTGCGCGCGCTCGCAGTCGCACGTCACGTTGATACGGGTGTACGGGTCCGGGGTCCCCGCCGTGTCATCGCCGAGCACGCCCGACTCGCCGGCCGCGGTCAGAATCTCCTCACCGGAGATGTCCCCCAGACAACGCGGGCAGGCGCCGCTGACGACCGCTCGCGTGATCCCGCCGGAGCTCTTCACGACCGCTCTCAGTTCCGGGTCGTCCCCGACGCACATGGTGAAGGCGGCTTTCGTCCACCTGTAGGCCAGCGGCTCGTCGAGCTCGTACTTCAGGTTCCGATGTGCGCGGGGTGTCACCGCTGACCTCCGCAGGGTCTGTGCGTACCGATGGGAATCAGAGGCGCCCAGTGGTGCAGGGCGAGCGAGCGGTACTCCCGGCGCGCGAGGAACTGACGGGTGGCCTGGTGCACGGCCGCCGCCATGGTGTTCTCCGGGAGGCTGTCCAGCACCATCTCCACGTACGTGGTGGCCGGAGCGGAGTCGCCCAGCTCACCCACCGTGGCCAGCACTTCGTCGGAGCCTCCGGCCAGCGCGAGCGTGGCGACGCTGATCGGGTCGCTGGGGGAGCGGCCGGGGTAGGCACTGCCCCAGCAGGCGATCAGAGCGAGTCGCCGAGGTGGGCGTCGGCCGAGAAGGTCAGCGGGCAGGAGCCACTCGTCCGTGTCGAGTTCGAGGTAGTGGCCCGCTTCGGTGTCGGGTCTGCCGTGCCCGGTCAGCACCATCAGCTCCCGCCCGTTGTAGATCGCGCCGCGGGCCTCGGCCGCCGAGGACAGGCGACGCGGACTCCACCGGCGGTCCTGGAACAGATCCAATGGATGACGTTTCACGAGCGGGCTGCGCCACACGTCGACATCCACCGGCGATCGCGGGTGGGGCGTGTGGCCGTGCCGCGTGGCCAGTTGGCGCTGGATCGTCAGCGAGGGACAGATCACGAAACGTGCGACCTCGCCCAGGACGAGGTCGTCCTCCAGGGGAAGCGCACCCCACGGCACCCGCCACAGCTCACCGGCCGGGACGATCAGCAGGTCATGCGGCCCCGAGGCCACGAGTGCCGTGATCAGAGGCGGCGGGAGCAGTGCGGACAGCGGGCGCAGATCGACTGCCGTCAATGCCTGACGTTCCGTGGTCCGGTCTCCGGACCTGAGTACGGACAGCAAATCCAGTGCGGCCGGTGCCAGCCGAAAGCTGCCCATGGAGGGGTGGCCCTCCGGGGCGCTCCACGACCAGCGCACCAGCTCCTCGTCGACGGGGTCGAGGAGGAGCTGGAGCGTGTGGCACCCGTCGGGCAGGGACTCAAGGAGCGCTCCGCCCTCGTCGGCCGGTGGGAGGTACACGGCTGCCAGCAGGTCGTCCAGCGACTTGCCCGCCCGGGGCTCGGCCCCCTGCCGGGCCTCGAACGCGCCCAGGCGGCGTATTCGGTGCTCCCGGCGCTCGTCACCGAAGCGCTCCTCATCGGCACGGGTGCTTCTGCGGTGCGCGAGCAGTCCGCGGTCCGCCCTGGCCAGCAGTTCCTGGAGCCGGTCCAGTTGGTTGCCGGCCATGGCGGTGCTGTTCGCCTCCAGCAGGCCCGCCAGCCGGCGGCCGGCCAGGAAGTCGGCCACCACGGCGAATGTCCGGGGCGAGTGGTGCTTCTCCGCCGCCGACAGCGATTTCCCGTACACGTCCCGGAAGCGGCGTCGGTACTCCTCCTGGAAGCGTTCCTCCTGGTGGTCGGCGCGGTAGGACTCGACCTCCACGACGGCCTCGCGCCAGGTCCGTAACGCGTCCTCCGGGGAGCCGCACTCCTCTTGTGCTTCGGCCAGTTTGCCCATGGCATTGGACATGCCCAGCAGATCACCGATTCCCCGGTACCGCTCCAGGGACTCGGTGAACAACTCCACCGCCTCGGCCCAGTTTCCCCGGCCCCGCGCCGTTCTGCCCAGATCCTGCGCGGCGTGGGCCTGCGCCCGGGACAGCCCCGCTGACAAGGCGAGTTCCCGTGCCGCGTCGTACGCCTCCGCCGCCTCGTCGAACCGGCGGTTGTCCAGGTGCAGGTCACCGCGCAACGAGTGCACGTTGACCAGCCCGTTCGGATCGCCCTCCTCCTGGAAGGCCGCCAACGCGAGGTCGAGCCAGTCCCAGGCGTCCGAGTGCTTTCCGCGGCGGTGCAGCCAGCCGGCCAGCCGTTGGGCCGCGTTCCCCTGGCCCTGGGCCGACCCGACAGCCACGAACGCGGCGTAGGCATCCCTGCCGAGCTGCTCCATACGGTCGAGCTCGCCGAGCCGCTCGGCACACTCTGCCGCGCCGAGCAGCGCGTTGCCCCCGAACACCGGGTCATCGAGGGCGGTGGCGATCTCCGCCGCCTCCCGGAACTGGTCCAGGGCGAGTTCCGCGGAATGGTGCCACAGGGACAGGTACCCCCTGACGACCAGCGCTTGCGCACGGCCGAAGCGGTACATCGACTCATCGGCCACCACCGTGGCCCTCTCGATGTGCTCGGAGGCTGCCTCGATGTCGTTCCGGTTCATGGCGATCTTGCCGAGCCCGATGTGGGCGTGCACCGTGGCCAGTTGGGGCCCGCTTCCGGTCTCCTCCTCGAGGAGGGCCCGGAACGCGGCCAGTGCCGCGGTGGGCGCACCCGACCGCGCGGAGTTGTCGCCCTCGGTTTCGAGCCGCAGTTGCCGCACCCAGGCTTCGGGTGTCAGGTCCGGATTCCACGGGCCCGAGGGGGCCTCGGGGTCCAGCAGTGTCCGGTAGCGGCTGCGCAGGGCGATCGGACCGGGGACGTCGATGTCCCGTACCAGCGCCCGCCGCCGTTCGGTGTCCGGGCTCTGCCACGCGGCCAGGAGCACCTCGCAGGCCGGATGTCCGGCGATGTCCGTGACGTAGGAATCCCCCATGGGCCCCCTCTCCCCGAGAGCTGAAGATATCCAGCTCCGATGGCCCTGACCACCTCAAGAGGGGGAGTAACTCTTTCGGGTTATTCCGGCCGACTTGTTCGATCTTCGGGTGGTGACCAGTCGAACGGCGGGGCGCGGCGCGCGTGGACCGGGTGGCGCGCGTGAAAACCAAGGTCGCCCGAGTCCTGGGGCGAGGCGTGACCGCCCGTTGACCGGTGAATCGCGCGCACCCGGCTTCGCACTTCTCCGGCTTCCGGCATCCGCTGCACACGGCGGGCGCAGCGGTGTCAGAAATGGGTCCCGCCGTCGATCCGGACCTCTGTGCCGGTGATGAACTTCCCGTCCTCGGAGGCCAGCATCGCGACGACGCCCGCGACCGCCTCGGGGCCGGCGAAACCCTCCCCGAGCGCCGGCGAGAGCTTCGCGAACAGGCTCAGGTCGGTGCCCGCGGGCAGGCCGGGGCCCTGGCTCAGTTTGCTCTCGCCGGAGGCGTCGGTCATGCCGGAGGAGATGGAACCGGGCTGCACGGCGGTGAAACGGATGCCCTGCTTGCCGTACTCGGAGGCCAGGGCGTGCGTCATGGACTGGATGCCGCCCTTGCTGGCCGCGTACGCCGCCATGTAGGGGTGGGCGAACACGGCCGAGGTGGAGCTGAAGTTGACCACGGCCGGGGCATCACCTCGCAGGAGCGCGGGTATCGCTTCGCGGATCATCAGGAAGGTGCCCGTCAGGTTGACCGCGATCACCTTGTTGAAGTCGGTGAGGGTCGTCTCGTGGGTGTGCGAGGAGCGCAGGATGCCGGCCGCGTTGACCAGTACGTCCAGCCCGCCGAGGGCCGAGAGGGCGGCGGCGACACCTGCCCGTACGGACGTCTCATCAGCCACGTCCACCACGACCGTCGTCAGCCGGCCCGCGTCGGCGCCCGCCTTGGCGCGGGTGTCCTTGAGACCTGCCTCGCTCACGTCGGCGGCCACGACCTCGCCGCCCTCGGCCAGGAAGCGCAGCACGGTGGCCTGCCCGATGCCCGAGCCGCCGCCGGTGATCAGTGAGCGGCGTCCTTGGAAGCGGTTCATTTCGATCTTCCTTCCGGTGAGGAGCGCGGGCCGACTGGCCTGCGCGGCATGTCCACCGTACGCCTTAGTGGCACAAATTGTCATTACTGCATTCTGTGCCACCTATGGTCGTCGGCACGTACTCTTTCCTCATGAGTCACCCCCGGACCTCTCGCTCCGCCCCGGCCTCCCTGACGGAGCGCCGCAAGATCGCGACACAGTTGGACATCGCCCGCGGGGCGGCCGAGCTGTTCTCCGAGAAGGGGCCCGACGGTACGACCGCGGAGGAGATCGCGGCCCGAGCGGGTGTCGCGCTGCGCACCTTCTACCGGTACTTCCGCAGCAAGCAGGACGCGATCGGGCCGCTCCTGTCGTCCGGCGGCGACCGCTGGCGCCTCCTGCTCGCCGAAACCGGCCCGGACGTGGACCTTGCCCGCGCCCTGGAGTCCGCGGCGGTCGCATCGTTCGAACCATCGGGCGGCCTGGGAGGGGAGGAGGGGCTGCGCTGGACCCGTGACCTGTTGCGGTCCGCCCAGAGCGACCCCGCCCTGCGGGCCGTCTGGTACCGGGTGAACCAGGAATCCGAGGAGCAGCTCCTGCCGGTGGTGGGGCGCCTCGCGGGGCCGGATGCCGACCCTCTGGAGGTCCGGCTGGTCGCCGCAGCCGCCACTGCCGCGATCCGTGTGGCGCTGGAGAGGTGGGCGACGATGGACCCGGACTCCGGCGAGATCGGGTCCCCGGTGGACCTCGTGGTGCGGTGCCTGCGCGAACTCACGGCCGGGATGAGGCTTCTGTCGCCCTGAGGGCGAGTCCGCAGGTTCGGAGGCATCACGGGAACCCACTCATGTGACTGTCGTTTCCGCCCGATTCACGGGTCGGCCGAAACCGCTGCGGCAATGGAGATCTGCGGCTCGGGGCGCGACCCGCGCTCGCACCGGTGAGGCGTCGAAACAGGCAGCGCGGGGTACATCGCTGACATGATCAAGCGTGCTCCGGCGGATGAGTCCACGCGGTTGCTCCTCGTCTCCGACACTCACCTGCCGGTACGAGCCAAGAGCCTCCCGGCCCCGTTGCTGCAGGCGGTGGAGGCGGCCGATGTCGTGATCCACGCGGGGGACTGGGTCGACACCGCCACGCTCGACCTGCTGGAAGGACGGGCACGGCGGCTGATCGGCGTGTTCGGCAACAACGACGGCCCGGAGCTGAGAGAGCGGCTGCCCGAGGTGGCTCGGGCGGAGCTGGGCGGCCTGCGGTTCGGCGTCGTGCACGAGACCGGAAGCGCACGGGGGAGGGAGGCCCGGTGCGCCGACCGCTTTCCCGATCTGGATGTCCTGGTCTTCGGCCACAGCCATATTCCCTGGGACGCGGAGGCGCCGGGTGGCCTGCGCCTCCTCAACCCGGGGTCGCCGACGGACCGCAGACGGCAGCCGTACTGCACTTACATGACTCTCGTCGTCGGGGATGGAGCGGTGGGCGGAGTCACGCTGCACCGATTGCCGAAACGCTGACATCGGTCACGGCGCCCGGCGCGTCGAGCGGTCTCCTCCCCCAGGGCCTCCGGGACGACGGCACGGTCAGGTGCCCCGGGGCCGGGTCAAGGGGTCCGCCGCGACCGTACGGCGGCGACCGCGCCCAGCACCGCGCCGACGGCCAGGACGAGCAGTCCTCGCAGCCACACATCGCGTCCGATCTGGGTGGCGAGGACGACGCAGGACAGGGCTCCGAGGACGGGGACGAGGGTCGGTGCCCGGAAGTGCTCCCGGGTGACCGCATCCCGGCGCAGTACGAGAAGTGCGGTGTTGACGAGGAAGAAGACCACCAGAAGCAGGAGGACCAGCGTGGAAGCCAGCGTGGACACATCGCCGGTCAGCGCGAGGAGCAGAGAAAGCGCCGTGGTGGCGGCGATGGCGGCCCACGGGGTGCGCCGGCCGGGAAGGACCTTGGTCAGGAAGCGGGGCAGCAGACCGTCCCGTGCCATGCCGTAGGCCAGTCGTGAGGACATGATGCCCGTCAGCAGGGCTCCGTTCGCTACGGCCACGAGGGCGATGGCGCTGAAGAGTTCCGTCGGGACTCCTCCCGCCGCCCGGACGACTTCGAGGAGCGGCCCGCTGGATTCCGTCAGCTTTTCGGTCGGTACCGATGCCGCGGCGGCCGCTCCGACCAGTGCGTACACCGCGCCGGCGGTGACCAGTGCGCCGAAGAGCGCTCGGGGATACGAGCGACGGGGGTCGAGGGTCTCTTCGGCCACGTTGACGGACGTCTCGAAGCCGACGAAGGAGTAGTAGGCGAGCACCGCGCCGCTCAGCAGGGCTGCCACGGGCCCTTCACGCGAGGTGCCCAGGTCCGTGAGCCTCGCGGTGTCTCCGTCGCCGCGCAGCACGATCCAGGCGCCGAGCCCGATGACCAGGAGCAGCCCGCTGACCTCGATGACCGTGGCGACGACGTTGGCCCGGGTCGACTCGCTGATGCCTCGCGCGTTCAGCAGAGCCAGGGCGGCGAGGAAGACGATCGTCACCAGCACTACGGGGAGCGTGACGAACTCGGACAGGTAGTCGCCGCCGAACCCTCGGGCGAGGGCGGCCACCGACACGACGCCGGCGGCGAGCATGCAGAACCCGGCCAGGAAGCCGAGGAAGGGCCCGTACGCCAGGGTGGCGTAATGCGAAGCGCCGCCCGCACGCGGATATTTGGTGACCAGCTCCGCGTAGGAGGCGGCCGTGAGCAGAGCCAGGCACAGGGCGGCGAGCAGGGGGGCCCACACAGCGCCGCCGGATTCCGCGGCGACTTGGCCCACCAGGACGTACACGCCCGCTCCGAGGACGTCGCCCAGGATGAAGAAGTAGAGCAGCGGGGTGGTCAGGGCCTTCTTGAGTGCGGGCGGGGAGTCCGACGGCGGGGGCTTGAGGGGGAGAGGTTTCACTCGATCCCGTATACCCGCCCCGGGGCCGAGCAGGCGCCGAGCCCCCCGGATGCCTGCCCAGGCGCATGAGCAGGCATCCGGCGGCCCGTCTGCCCGGAGGCTGGGGGAGTCAGTCGGTGACGGTGAGGACGAGCTTGCCGCGAGTGCGGTTGGTCTCGCCGAGACGGTGGGCCTCGGCGGCCTCCTCCAGCGCGAAGGAGCGCTCCACCTCGACGCGGACCCCGCCGGAATCGACCAGCCCGGCGATCACGGTCAGGGCCGGGGAGTCCGGCTCCACCAGGAAGGGGCTGGTGCGCACCCCGGCCTGGCCGGCCACGGTGGCGAGGCGCTCCGAGACGCCGCCGGGAACCGCGATGACGAGGCCGCCGGGACGGGTCACCGACACCGAACGTGTCGCGTTGTCGTCCTGGTCCCCGATCAGATCGATGACGACGTCGATGCCGCCCGTCACGTCCTCGAACCGCTGCTGCGTGTAGTCGATCGTCTGGTCCGCGCCCAGTTCCTTCAGCCAGGCGTGGCGGGGTTCGCGAGCGGTCGCCACGACCTCGGCGCCGAGGTGCTTGGCGAACTGCACGGCCAGGTGCCCGACGCCGCCGGCCGCCGCGTGTACGAGTACGCGCTGCCCGGGCCGCACGCCGGCGGTGTCGACCAGGGCCTGCCACGCGGTGAGCGCCGCGAGGGGCAGGGCCGCGGCCTCGACGTGACCGATCGAGGCCGGCTTGCGGGCGAAGTGGCGGGAGGGCGCCGTGACGTACTCGGCGTACGCACCCGCGGGGCGCGGGAACCAGGGCATCGCGTAGACCTCGTCACCGGGCGCGAGGGTGGTGACGCCGAAGCCGACCTCCTCCACGACGCCGGAGACGTCCCAGCCCAGGATCAGCGGCAGCGTCTGCAGTCCCGCCATGCCCTGACCCGCGCGGGTCTTCCAGTCCACCGGGTTGATCCCGGCGGCGTGGACACGCACCAGTACCTCGGTCGGCAGGGGTTCGGGGCGGGCCACCCGCTCGGCGGTCAGGACCTCGGGGCCGCCGAATTCCCTGACCGTGACGGCACGCATGGTGTGCTCGCTCATGCTTCCTCGCTCATGTCTGTTTCGTGTGTTCTCACGTCGGGCCGGGCCCGGCGAGATCCACTCTGTCGTGCTGTCGCAGCGGCGGGTGAGTGGCCTGCGGGACACCTGTCGTACCATTCCGGCCATGCCGCACAACGTTGCCGTTCTCGCTCTCGACGGAGTCCTGCCGCTGGATCTGGGCATCCCTGCCCGGGTGTTCAACGAAGCGTGCACTCCGGACGGGACGCGCCTCTATTCGGTGAGGACCTTCTCGATCGGAGGGCTGCCGGTCCGTACGCACGAGGACTTCCGACTCCTCCTGGACCACGACGAGTCGCTGCTGCGGACCGCGGACACGGTCGTGATCGCCACCCTGGAGCCCACTGCCGACCTGCTCGCGACAGGGACGCTTCCGGGCGACCTCGCCGCGGTACTGGACTCGATCCGGCCGCGGACCCGCATCGTGAGTCTGTGCACCTCGGCCTTCCTGCTCGCGGCGGCCGGGCTGCTCGACGGTCGGCGGGCCACCACTCACTGGGCGCTGTGTGACACGTTCGCGCGGCTGTTCCCCGACGTCGAGGTCGATCCGAATGTGCTGTTCATCGACAACGGTCGCATCCTGACGTCCGCCGGTGGCGCGGCCGGCATCGACATGTGCCTTCACCTGGTCCGTCTGGACCACGGGGCGACGGTCGCGGCGGCCGCGGCACGCCGGTGCGTCGCAGCGCCGTGGCGCGAGGGCGGACAGGCACAGTTCATCGAGCACCTGGTGCCTCAGGACACCGACCGTTCGACGTCGGAGACCCGGCAGTGGGCGCTGGAACGGCTGGCCGACCCGATCACGCTGGAGGACATGGCACTTCACGCCCACATGAGTGTGCGCACCTTCACCCGTCGTTTCCGCGCGGAGGCGGGCATCAGCCCGCTCAAGTGGCTGTCCCAGCGCCGACTGGCCCACGCACGCCTGCTGCTGGAGTCCACGGCCCTGCCCATCGCCCGCATCGCCACCGCCTGCGGCTTCGGCGACCCGGTCGCGCTGCGCAAGCAGTTCCACACCTACGTCGGCCTGTCTCCGGCGGCCTACCGCCGGGCGCACCACGCGCCGGAGGCGGTGACCGCGTGAGCGCCCACGAAGCGTGGCCGGCCCGCGTAACAGATCGGCCGTCAGGCCGCGTTGTCCTGCTGACGCCCACGCAGATCCCCCGGCGTTCAGCTGGGAAGTGATCGCTCCGAGGAATGCGCGACAGGGGGTTGGCCCCACCTCCAAGCGGGTGGCTGGCAGGATCCCGGGCGATGGCCCTGACCGAAAATACTGGGAGCCCGCAGAGAAGTTGTCGCCACCGGCCTCCAGGAGCCTTTCGTGTACGAGCACGCACCCGCAGCAGACGGATCACGTTCGCCCAGGAGCAGGGCCGGTGGCAGGCCGGGGGCGCCGAGGTTGCGGGTCGCTGCTGTCGGGGCGGTCGCGATGGCGGTGATGTCCGCGGGATTCATCATGCCCGCGTCGGCAGCGGCCCCCCAGGGTGCTACCGGTCACGCATCGACCGCGCGCGGCGGCCATCAGGCCACGCAGGCGGCCTTGGACGGGGTGGTCCGGGGCGGACCGCCCGGTGCGATCGCGCTCGCCCAGCGGGGGCGCGACTCCTGGGCAGGCCGTGCGGGCACCGCCGATCTGGCGACCGGTCGACAGCCGCGCGCCGGTGACCGGTTCCGGGTGGGGTCGATCACCAAGACGTTCGTGGCCACCGTCGTCCTCCAGCTCGAAGCCGAGGGCAGGCTGAGTCTGGACGACACCGTGGACCACTGGCTGCCGGGCATGGTGCGGGGGAACGGCCACGACGGCACGAAGATCACTTTGCGCCAGCTCCTCAACCACACCAGCGGCGTCTACAGCTACACCGACGACGCGGGCTTCAAACGCAAGGAGTTCAGCACCGACTTCCTCCAGCACCGCTACGACACCTGGACGCCGCAGCAGATCGTCCACCTCGCCATGACCCACCAGCCGGCCTTTGACCCCGGCAGCGGGTGGAGCTACTCCGACACCAACTACGTCCTCGCCGCGCTGGTGATCCAGAAAGCCACCGGTCACTCGTACGCCCGCGAGATCGAGCGGCGAATCCTGCGCCCCTTGCATCTGGACTCCACCACACTGCCCGGCACCCGGGCCGGCGTGCCGGGTCCCAGTGGACGCGCCTACTCGAAGCTGACCGGTGAACTGGCGGGGCCCGCAGAACCCGACAGCTCCACGTACGACGTCACCGAGCTCAACCCCTCCCTCGCGGGGGCCGCCGGGGAGATGGTCTCCACCACCCGTGATCTCAATCGGTTCTACCAGGCCCTGCTCTCCGGTCGGCTCCTCCCTGAGCGCCAGTTGGCGGAGATGACCACGACCGAGCCGATCCAGGAGATGCCGACGGTCTCCTACGGCCTGGGCCTGATGAGGATGGAGCTGTCCTGCGGCACGGTCGTATGGGGCCACAACGGCGGCATCCAGGGGTCCATCTCGCAGACTGTGGCAACCACCGACGGCGGGCACGTCCTGTCAGTGAACTTCAACGGCGACTGGAACGTACACGAACAGCGAGTCGTCGAAGCCGAGTTCTGCGGCGCGTGAGCGACGGGAGCGTGGCGGCCCCCCTCGAGGGCGGGGCCGCGGCGCATGCCGGATCAAGGTCTCGCTCAAGGACTCGATGCCGCGGATCGGCGCGCCCCGAGGCCTGGGCCGAGGGCTTCGACGGCAAGGGTGACACGGCGGAGGCACTCGACTCCGGCATCGCCCCCGCGCATCCGGACGCGAAGGGCAGCATCGTCGGCACCAAGAGCTCCGTGCCCGGCAGAAGTGCTGGACGGAACGGTCACGGCGCCCATGCCGCCTCGGCCGTGGCCGGCTCGGGCACCGTTTCCGACGGCGTCTGCAAGGGCGTCACCCCAGCCGCCGACCTGCTGGTCGGCAAGGCGGCTACACGTAGAACGCCGGGATCATCGCGGCCAGGGAGTGGGCCAGGACCAGGGGCCGCGGGCGTCTTCCGGTTGCCGCCGGGCCTCAGGAGCCGCCCCGCGGAACTGCGACGGAGGCCTCCCGGCCGAACGCCCGCATCGCCAGCGCACCCGCCAGGGGGCCGGGTGCCAGGAGGAGGAAGGCGTAACGCCAGCCGACGGCCTCGGCCAGCAGGGGAGTGAGCTGGATGGTGATGACCGTCAGGGCGAAGCCGATCGCGGTCTGGGCGGTGAGGGCCGTTCCGATGTAGCGGTGGTCGGCGACCTCGCTCAGCGATGTCGAGAACACCCCCGAGTCCGCGATCACGGCCGCACCCCACAGCATGCAGAAGGCGAACAGGGCCGGCGGGGAAGCATGGAAGAGGAACGGGGAGGCCAGGCAGCACAGACCACTGAGGAGAAGAGCCGTCATGGCGGCGGGCGGGCGGCCGAAGCGGTCCGCGCCCCATCCTCCGAGCAGGCAACCGGCGGCTCCGCCGAGTCCCATGGTGAGGAACACCGTGATCTCCACGGAGCCCGGAAGCCCCTTCGAGGCAGAGGTCGCCAGGAGGAAGGTCGGGATCCACGTCCACAGGGCGTAGAGCTCCCACATGTGCCCGAAGTAACCGAGGTTCGCCAGTCGCGGCCCGCGCTCGGTAAACATGTTCAGCGCGTACCTGGGGTTGCGGGCAGGTGCGGCCTTCGCCGCGTATGGGCCGGGCCGGACAAGGAGCAGGGCAATGACGGCACCCACGAAGCCGGCCGTCGCGGCGGCGAGCAGAACATCGCGCCAGCGCAGTGACCCGACCCCGGCGATCAGGTGAGGAAGCGTGGAGCCAAGGGTGAGGGCGGCGATGAGGACGCCCATGGTCCTGCCCCGTCCCGCACTGCCGGCCCACGAGACCATGAGCTTCATGCCGGTGGGGTAGACCCCGGCCAGGAACATCCCGGTCAAGAAGCGCAGCGGAATGGCGACGGCGAGCTGGTCGGCGACCAGGGCCAGCACCACGGTACAGGTGGCGGCTGCCGCGGCACTGGCGGCGAGCAGACGCTGTGGCGCGACGCGGTCAGCCAGATTCAGGGCGGCCGAGGCCACGGCCCCGGCGACGAAACCGATCTGTACCGAGGCCGTCAGCCACACCGCACCGCCGGCAGTGAGCCCCCAGTCCGTCCGGAGGCTGGGAACCACCGCCGACATGGAGAACCAGACAGCGAGGCCGAGCACCTGCACCGCGGCGATCGCACCGCGTTGCACAACGATGTTCACGAACACCTCTCCTGGACCGAGTCCTGGTTCCCCCGGCCGCGCACGCCGCGGCCGAAGGCCGACCTTAATACCCCGGCCCAGGTGCGTACCGGAGGCAACCGGCCGCCGGGGAACACGATGCCGCCAGTTCCCGGCACCGGTGGTGTCATCCACTCGGGCCGGGGTACCGAGCCGCGTTCCGTCGTCACCTTGACGGCATGAGCGATCGGACCCCGACGCAGGTCGTTGAGGGATCAGGAGTGGTGCTTTCCGACCCGCGGCACCGTCGCTGAGCGCGGCACCCGGCGACTTCGCCAGGTACCGCGCTCAGCGACGCAGTTACGGCCTCACGTGCCGCAGCGCAGACGTCAGCTACTTCCGCACGCCCATCGCCCGGACGATCTCCTGCCTGACCGAACCGCCCCGGTCGTCGGTTGCCGAGGCCCGCACGGAGACGTACCGCGCGTCGTCCGGCACTCGCACCGAGCCGGCCCAGGAGGCGGACTTGCCGCGCACAGAGCCCAGTTCGACCGTTTTCCACGTCCCGCCGTCGTCGAAGGAGACCTCCAGCGTGGAGCCGGTGATCCTCCCGGTGTCCGCAGCGCCCTGGACGTACTCGGAGAAGATCCCGAGATCCAGACGCTTTCCGGCCCGCACGTCGCCGTGCAGATCGGTGTCGACGTCGAATCCGAGGTTGAGCATCGGCAGATACGTCCACCGGTCGGCCGGCGTGGCGGCCGACTTGAAGGTCCATTCGGAGTGGCCCTTCGTGGCGAGGCGCCAGACATCCGGGTCGAGGGTGGTGTCGGTGACGACCCTGAAGTCCTGCTCGGTCGACTTGACCTTCCGGGCGTACGCCCCCGAGCCCAGCCTCCGGTCGACCTGCACCCCGTCCACGTACACGGTGGTGAACTGGCTCACCGAGCTCGCGTGCCACACATCGCCGAAGCCGGTGTGGTCGGGGCCCGAGTCACCCCAACCCGGGGTGTTGAACTGCAGGTTGTTGCCTGCGCGCTCCTGGCCCCAGCCGAGGCCGGTGCCCAGCCACGGGTGCCAGACCGGCTTGAACCAGTTGGTCGCGGAGCGCTTGCCGCCGCGGAAGTGCACGACGCCCTCACGTTCCTCGATGGCGCCCGGGCCGCTGGTCACGGACTGGTGCCACCCCTGCTCGGGTCCGGCGCTGATGTAGTCGGTGCGTTCCACGGGAAGCTTGATCTTCTCCGGGACGCCCATGCCCATGGGGAAGGTGTCGGTGACCGAGTAACGGAACTCGCTGCCGTCGGCCCCCTTCGGCGCGTGGAACGTGTTGGTGACGACTGCCAGCTCGCTCCTGCCCGGCCGGTAGGTCAGGTCGGCGGGGATCGCCCCCGGGTGTCCTTCGGTGAGGTCGTACACGTACGGCGTGAACTCGGTGCCGGTCAGTTCCACGCCCCGGTCGAGCCGAGCGGCCTCGATCAGCCGCGCCCCGTCCGCGGCGTTCACCGTCGCGATGTACAGCGGCCGTGTCGACCCGTCGGCCGCGCCGAACCCGGCCAGCAGCCGCCCGGGAGCGTCGTCGGTGACGAACAGGGCCGCGGCACCCGCGTCCTGTGCGTTCCGCGCCAGTTCGCCGGGGCCGACCGCGTCGGTGCGGCGCACGACGACCGCCCTGCCCTTGACCGACTGGCCGGCATAGTCGGCGGCGCTTCCGGTGCCCGCGTCCACCAGAGGCATCCGCTCGCGCCCGGTGAACTGGTCCGATCCGCGCTGGACGACGGCCTCGCCGAGCTGCCTGCCGCCCGCTTCGACGTCGAGCTGCGGCTTGCCGAGCCGCCACACGGTCCGGTACTCGAAGGTGCCCGTGGCGGGCTTGCGGGTCGGCGCGGCGAAGATGCTGTCGTATTTCGACGGGACCAGTACGGACGGTGCGAAGGACTCGCCGTTCGCGGACCTGTTGAACTCCATGATCCGCTGACGGGTCTCGGTCCGCCGGCCCACGTCCGCCCGGATCTCCCGCAACGTCCGTCCGTCGAGCGTCACTTCGCGGTCACGGTCCAGGATGACCTCGGGCTCGGTGAGAAGACCGAGGCCCAGGGAGTCCCCGCCCTTGCCGCCGCGCACGTCGAGGAAAGTGGACAGGTCGTACGAGCCGGGCTCCAGGCGCAGTGCGAGCGTGCCCGAGTCACCGACCGGGGCCGGGATGACCGACGTGCCCTCGGCCATCTGCTTGACGGCCACGTACGCGGCGGTCGGGGCGCCGTCACGGTCCTTCACGTGGACGGTGAGGGTGTAGCGCTCGTTCTCCTTGGTCATACCGAAGGACGTGTGCGCCACCACCGCGTCGCCGTCCCGGGCGACGATCCGTCCGGAGGTCGTGCCGACGGACGCGGCGGCGCCGTCACCGGTGACCGTGGTCCGAGCGGTGCCGTGCGCGGGGACCGTGAGGGTGGAGTCGGCGAGGGTGACCACGTCGGCGGGGGCGCCCTCGGCGGTCAGGGCCAGGGTGACCGCCCGGTCGGAGGAGTTGGTGTAGGTCAGCGTCTTGGCGACCGGCTTGTTCTCCCCGTACGGCCAGCCGACGAAGCCGAGGTCGGCGCTGCCGGTCGCGGTGATCCGCGCGTCGATGGCGGACGGGACGTCGACACGGCCCGCACCCACCTCGTACGACGTGCCGTTGATCTGCTCGGACGTGCTCATCAGCCCGTCCTTGAGCTGCTGTCCGTCCCAGTCGGGGTGCTTCTCGGAGAGCAGCGCAGCCACGCCCGCGACGTGCGGGGTCGCCATGGACGTCCCGCTCATCACGGTGTAGGGGCCGCTGCCGCTCACGAGCTGCGAGCGCGCCGCGACGATGTCCACGCCCGGCGCGGACAGGTCGGGTTTCAGGGCGTTGTCGCCCTGGCGGGGGCCCTGGCTGGAGAAGGACGCACGCCGGTCGGCGGAGTCGACCGCGCCGATCGTCAGCGCGGAGTCGGCGGCGCCCGGGGAGCCGATGGTGCCGGGGGCGCCCGCGTTGCCTGCCGCGACGACGAACAGAGCGCCCGTGTCCTGGGAGAGGGTGTTCACCGCCTGGGCCATCGGGTCGGTGCCGTCGCTGCCCTGGGACGAGCCGAGACTCATGGAGACGATCTTGGCGTGGACGTCCTTGGCGGCCCACTCCATGCCGGCGATGATCTGCGACTCGGATCCGGAGCCCTGGTCGCTGAGGACCTTGCCGACGGCGAGGGTGGCGTCGGGCGCGACACCCCGCTCCTTGCCGTCGGAGGCCGCACCACTGCCACCCACGGTGGACGAGACGTGGGTGCCATGGCCGTTCCGGTCGGCGACCTCCTGGCCGTCGATGAAGCTCCTGGTCTCGCTCACCCGGCCCTTGAGATCGGGATGGGTCAGGTCCACGCCCGTGTCGAGGACGGCGACCTTGACACCCTTGCCGGTCAGCCCGGCCTCCCAGGCCGCGGGGGTGCCGATCTGGGCGTTGCTGGCCTCCATCGCGGTGTCGACGCGGGCGTCAAGCCAGATCTTCCCGACCCCGCCCGCCAGTTGAGCGGGTGCCGGGGTGGTTCTCAGGGCTGCGGAGCCGACGTCCGGCGCGACCGTGCGCCAGAACTCCCCGGACTCCGACGCCTCCAGGGCCGCACCGCCCACGCTCGGCAGGACGCGGACCTGGCGGGCCCCGCGGGGCGGCGCGCTCCGGGCGTTCTTCGTGTACGTCACGATGAGCGGCAGGCCGTCGGAGGACGGGTCGCCCAGGCCCTGCTCGATCAGAGCGGTGACGTCGAAGAGTTCGGCGTCGAGGACGCCCGCCCGCAGGTAGGGCCGGGCCTCGTCGGGCACGACGGTGATCCGGCCGCCGGATATCTCACTGCGCACCGCTCCGGTCGCGCCCGCGGGGCGCTCCACGGCGACCGACTTCCGGCCTGCGCCGAGGTCGGTCACCGTCACCCGGTCCCCGGTGATCAGGGTGACGGTTCGCGCGGTGGTGGGTGCGTGCACGGACGACGCGGCACGATCGGTGCCTGCCGTCGTACCCATCGCCCCGGCTGCGACGGCCTGTCCGGCCGGCAGCAGTGAGAGGGACAGCCCGGCTGCGAGTAGCCGGGCCCGCCGTCTCGCGGATGCTCTGGTCATGGATGTCTCTCCTCCGCGCACCCGGTGAATGGGTGGTCCGGGTGCTGCGACGAATGTCCCCCGACAGCAACGCGGCCGACACCGTCTTGTGTTGGCGGGTAGGCCGCATGGCGGAGATCCGTCAGCTCGGTCGCGGCGCGCGGACGCGCGGGGCGGTTCTCCCAGGAAGCCGGTGGGCCGCGCCAGGGATGACACCCCCCGGCCCCGGGGACGTCTCATGCACCACGTCGTGAGCCCTGCCGGTCAGGTGCCCGAGCGGGTCGGCGGAACGATCCGGATCTCCCGCTTGAGGATCTTGCCGGTCGCGCCCTTGGGCAGGGCATCGACCAGGGTGACGATCCGGGGGTACTTGTACGCCGCCACCCGCTGTCTCACGTAGTCGCGCAGTTCGACCGTCGTCGTCAGGGCGCCCGTGCGCAGGACCACCGCCGCGGCGACCTCCTCACCGAGATCCGGATCGGGTACACCGACCACTGCCGCCTCCTCGACGTCCGGGTGCCGGTACAGCACCTCCTCGATCTCGCGCGGATAGACGTTGTAGCCGCCGCGTATGACGAGGTCCTTCTTGCGGTCGACGACGAAGTAGTAGCCGTCCTCGTCCACGCGGGCGAGATCCCCGGTGTGGAACCACCCGTCCCGGGAAGCCTGGGCGGTGGCGTCCGGACGGTTCCAGTACCCCTTCATGACGTTCTCGCCCCGCATCGCCAGCTCGCCGATCTCGCCGGAGCCGGCCACGCCGCCGACGGCTGCGACGAGCCGGAGTTCGACGCCGCGGACGGGAAGCCCGATGGATCCCGGCTTGCGGGGGCGGTCCGGCGGATTGAAGCAGGCCACCGGGGACGTCTCGGAGAGGCCGTAGCCCTCCAGCACGGTGACGCCCAGCTCCCGCTCCGCGGCGTGCAGCAGCTCGACGGGCAGGGAGGAGCCGCCCGAGACGGCGAGGCGCAGCCGGGGCAGGGGCCGATCCATACCGTTCCGGAGCAGGGCCCCGTACATCGTGGGCACCCCCAGGAAGACCGTCACCCCGTCCCGGCTGAGCGTTTCCAGCGCCTCGGCCGGGTGGAAGCGCGGCAGCAGCGACAGGCAGGAACCCGACGCGATCGAGGCGTTCATGGCGCAGGTCTGCCCGAACGCGTGGAACAGCGGCAGACCGCCGAAGAGGACGTCGTCCGAACCCAGACGCAGCAGCGTCCGCGCCACCGTCAGGGCGTTGCTCACCAGGTTGCGGTGCGTCAGCTCCGCGCCCTTCGGGACCCCGGTGGTGCCGGACGTGTACAGGATCACCGCGGTGTCCTCGTCGGAAGTTCCGGCCGCTCCGGCCATCGGCTCGACCGAGCGCAGTAGGGTGGCGAACGCTGCCGGCTCCGCGACCAGACACTCCGCTCCGGTCCGCGATGCCGCCGGAACGGCCTCCTCGGCGCAGGAGGGGGAGGACACGACGAGGCGGGCACCGCAGTCGCGGAGCACGAACACCATCTCGCCCGACTTCAGCAGTGGATTGACCGGCACCACCGTGCCGCCGGCGCGCAGGATGCCGAAGTACACCACGGGGAACTGGACGACGTTGGGCAGGGCGACCGCCACGCGATCGCCCGTTCGCAGGCCCTTGGTCCGCAGGAGTGCGGCGAACCTGGCTGTCAGGTCGTCGAGTTGGGCGTACGTGAGGGAGTCCTCGCCCTGGCGCACCGCCGTCCTGTCAGCGTGGGACCGGACGGATCGGGCCAGGAGTGCGAACAGGTCGGTCATGCGGCTTCCTTGTCGTCGGGGGGTGAGGCGGGTGCGGGCGGTGCGGAGGGGGTCACACCGAGCGGTGCGACCCAGGCGCGGCCACGCCGGGGGAGCCGGCGGCGCCACGTAACCCCGCACCACGCTGCGGGGGCCGGACGCAGGGCCGTCGCGAAACGCGGGGGCGGTGCCACGCTAGGTCACGGAGTGTGCCGGCGCTTGACCTGGTGGGTCAGATGACTTATCTGTTGGGGACAGAGCCCAGGAGTGCCGATGAAACCACTGGTCCGCAACGCAGCGCTGAGCAGCTACGTAGAGCTCAGCCAGTCCCTCGGTCTCGATCCGCGTGCGCTGATGAAGCGCGTGGGCCTGGACCCGGTAGGTCTCGCCGTCCAGGACCGGTGGATCTCCGGCGTCGCCGTCACCGAGCTCCTCGAACTCTCCGCCTCGGCCGCCCGTCGCGAGGAGTTCGGCCTGCTCCTCGCGGAGCGCCGACGCTTCTCGAACCTCGGTCCCATCAGCCTCGTCCTGCGCGAGGAGCCCGATGTGCGCAGCGCCCTCGCACTCCTCGTGCGCCACGAGCGCACCTACAACGAGCTGCTCCGCAGCCGGCTGACCGAGGCCAACGGGTTCGCCACCATCAAGCTGAGTCTGGAACTCGGCGAAGTGCGCGAGGCCCGGCAGGCCGTCGAGCTGGCCACGGGTACCTACATCGGGTTCCTGCGGGCATTCCTCGGCCCCCGCTGGCAGCCGGTGTCCGTGTGTTTCACCCACGGCGTCCCCCGCGACCCGGCCGCGCACCGGCGCTACTTCGGACCCGTGGTGGAATTCAACCGGGAACTCAACGGAATCGTTCTCTACGCCAACGAGCTCGCCACCCCGAACAAGATGGCGGACCCTCTGCTGCGCGGATATGCCCGCCAGTACTTCGAGTCCCTCGCCGTGACGGCGGACGCCACCGAGCTGGACCGGGTGCGCGAGCTGATCGAGGTGCTGCTGCCGACCGGGCGCTGCTCCATGGAACAGGTCGCGAGCAGTCTCGGCGTCGACCGCAGGACGGTCCACCGGCATCTGGCCGCGTCCGGCGAGACCTTCTCCGGGCTCGTCAACGCCACGCGTGCACAGCTCGCCGAACAGCTGGTGGCCAACCCGCGCCGTTCCCTGACGGAGATCTCCGGCCTGCTCGGCTTCGCGGCTCCCAGTGCCTTCTCCCGATGGTTCCGCGAACAGTTCGGCACCAGCGCCCGCGAGTGGCGCACCCGCAAGGCGCTCGACGGCCCTGTCCCCAACTGACAAGTCTCCTGTCACCTCGGGTAAAGCGCGGCAGGCAGCTCGCTCCTAACGTGGCCGTACCACAGGAGCCCAGAGGGCCTCTACCTCAACTCTCCTGTGGTGCAACGAAGTTGGTGCGCACGGCGCTGTGAGCGTCCGACCGGCGCATCAGCCCGCATCCGCATCCGCGTATCAGGAGATGACCCCATGCACTTCCTCGATGACTCCTTGCTGCCCGAGAACCAGGAGAAGCTGGTCATCCAGGCCGCTCCCTACGGCCCGGAGTGGCTCCCCGGTGACGCCGACGACCTGCCCCTCACGATGGACGAGCACGTGCAGGCGGCCGTCGACTGCTACAACGCCGGCGCCACCGTGCTCCACATCCACGTACGGGAACTGGACGGCCACGGCTCCAAGCGCATGTCCATGTTCAACGAGCTGGTCGGACGGCTGCGCGAGGCCGTCCCGGACATGGTCCTGCAGATCGGAGGATCCATCTCGTTCGCCCCCGAGGACGAGGGCGCCGAGGCGAAGTGGCTGAGCTACGACACCCGTCACCTGCTGGCCGAACTCGACCCGCGTCCCGACCAGGTGACGATCGCCATCAACACCAGCCAGATGAACATCGTCGAGATCATGTCGGACGACGACCTGGCCGGCACCTCCATCGCCAAGCCCGACTTCTACAAGGCCTACCGGGACATGGTCGTCGAGGCCGGTCCCGACTTCTACCTCGAACACCTCGAGCGGCTGCGCGCCAACGGCATCCAGCCGCACTTCCAACTGGCCACCCTGGCGCAGCTGGAGACCGTCGAGCGACTGATCCGCAGCGGCGTGTACACCGGCCCGCTGGTGCTCAACTACGTGGCGATCGGCGGCGGCTTCTCCGGACGTCACCCCGCCGACCTGATCGAGTTCGTCCGCCGCGTGCCCGACGGTGCCGTCCTCACCATCGAGTCCTCGATGCGCGCCGTCGCCCCGATGAACGCCGTGGCCATCGCCCTGGGGGTGCACGTCCGCGTGGGCAACGAGGACAACCTGTGGGCCCGCAAGGGCGAGCCCATGAGCTCCGTGCGCCAGGTCGAGCAGATGGTCGAGATCGCCGACAGCCTCGGCCGCGACGTCGCGAGCGGCGCGGAGGCCAAGAAGATCTACCACCTCGGTGAGTACTACGAGGACACCGACCGGACACTGGCCCGACTCGGCATGGTGCCCAACCGGCGTCCCGGTCAGCGCGGCTTCATGCTCCGCGACACCGCCCGCTGACCACCGCCGAACACAGAAAGCACTCGCTGACCGCCACCGAACGAAGAGAGCACCCCGTGGCACACGCCATCCGCTTCCACGAAACCGGCGGCCCGGACGTCCTGCGCCGGGAACACGTCACCGTCGGCGACCCGGGCCCCGGTGAGGTGCGCGTCCGGCACGAGGCCGTCGGTCTCAACTTCGCCGACACCTACTTCCGTACCGGCCTGTACCCGGCCCCGCTGCCGGCCGGTCTCGGTGTCGAGGGCGCCGGTGTCGTCGAAGCGGTCGGCGCGGGCGTCACCCGCGTGGCCGAGGGCGACCGCGTCACGTACACCGGCAGCCCGCTCGGCGCGTACAGCACCGAACGCATCATGCCCGCAGCCCCGTTGATCCGGCTGCCCGACGGCATCGACTGCGAGACCGCCGCCGCGATGACGATGCGCGGACTCACCGCCGCGTACCTGCTGCGCCGGATCCATCCGCTGAACCCCGGCGACACGATTCTGCTGCACGCCGCCGCGGGAGGCGTCGGCCTCATCGTCAGCCAGTGGGCGAAGCTGCTCGGCCTCACCGTGATCGGCACGGTCTCCACCGAGGAGAAGGCCGCAGTCGCCCGCGCCCACGGCTGCGACCACACGATCCTGTACCGCCGTGAGGACGTCGCCGCACGCGTGCGGGAGCTGACCGACGGGGTCGGCGTCCCGCTCGTCCTCGACAGCATCGGCAAGGACACCGTCGCGGGTTCCATGGCCTCGCTGCGCCGCCGCGGCCTCCTGGTGTGCTTCGGCACGGCGTCCGGCGTGCCGCCCCTCGACGCGATGAAGCTCGCCCTTCACGGCTCCCTGTTCGTGACCCGCCCGGCGCTGGCCGACTACATCGCCGATCCTTCGGAGCGGGACGCGCTGGCCGGTGAGGTGTTCGGCCATGTCGCCGCCGGCCGGATCCGGATCCGTATCAACCAGCGCTACGCACTCGACGACGCCGTGGCCGCGCACCGCGCACTGGAAGCGGGCCGCACCATGGGCTCGTCCGTCCTCGTTCCTTGATTCCTCCGAGTTCCCGATTCCCCCGAGTTCCCCGATTCCCCAGAGCCGCACCGGGAGAGCGCACATGACGCAGACCTCCGCCCGCACCCGCATCCACGCCGAACCGCTGACCTGCACCCTCGGAGCCGAACTGCACGGCGTCCAGCTCGGTGAGGCCGCCCGCGATGACGCCCTCTTCGCCGAGATCAAACAACTCCTGCTCCGTCACAAGGTGCTGTTCCTGCGCGACCAGGACCTGACCCGCGCCGAGCACGTCGCCTTCGCCTCACGCCTCGGTCCGCTGGAGGACCACCCGGTCCTCGGCAGCGATCCCGACCACCCGGGCCTCGTCCGTATCTACAAGGACCTCGACAGCAAGCCCGAGCACTACGAGAACGCCCTGCACTGCGACGCGACCTGGCGCGAGTGCCCTCCCATGGGCGCCGTGCTGCGCTGCGTCGAGACACCCGAGGTGGGCGGCGACACGATCTGGGTCGACATGGCCGAGGCCTACCGCAGGCTCCCCGAACACATCCGCGACCAGATCGCGGACCTGCGCGCCCGGCACAGCATCGAGGCGAGCTTCGGTGCCGTCATGCCGATGGAACAGCGCCACCAACTCAAAGCGCGCTACCCGGACCCCGAGCACCCGGTGGTCCGCACCCACCCGGAGACCGGCGAGAAGATCCTCTTCGTCAACGCCTTCACCACGCACTTCGTCAACCACCACACCCCGCAGAACGTGCGGTTCGGCCAGGACCACGCCCCCGGCGCGAACCTCCTCCTCAACTACCTGATCAGCCAGGCCGCGGTGCCCGAGTACCAGGTCCGCTGGCGCTGGACCCCGAACAGCGTCGCCATCTGGGACAACCGCTCCACCCAGCACTACGCCGTCCAGGACTACTGGCCGGCCGTCCGCAAAATGGAACGAGCGGGGATCGCCGGTGACCGGACCAGCTGAACCCATGACGCGCGGCTACGCGTGGCTGGTGTTCGCCCTCAGCTTCGGACTGCTGCTGTCCGACTACATGTCGCGGCAGGTCCTGAACGCGGTGTTCCCGTTGCTGAAGGCAGAATGGGCGCTCTCCGACACCGCTCTGGGCTCCCTGAGCGGCGTCGTCGCCCTGATGGTCGGCCTGCTGACCTTCCCCCTGTCGCTGCTCGCCGACCGCTGGGGCCGGGTCAGGTGCCTGGTCCTGTCGGCGGTGGTGTGGAGCCTTGCGACCCTGGGCTGCGCGGTCTCCGCGAGCTACGGCGAGATGTTCCTGGGCCGCTTCCTGGTCGGGGTCGGGGAGGCGGCGTACGGGAGCGTCGGCATCGCGGTGGTGCTGAGCGTGTTTCCGGTGGCCATGCGGGCCACGCTCTCCGGCGCGTTCATCGCGGGCGGTGCGTTCGGATCCGTACTCGGCGTGTCGATCGGCGGTGTCATCGCCCAACACCTCGGCTGGCGGTGGACGTTCGGCGTCATGGGGCTGTTCGGGCTGGCCCTTGCCGCGGTCTACGGCGTCGTCGTGACCGAGCGCAGACTGTCCCGCGCCGGCGCCGGCGCCGGCGCCGAGGCCGAGCCCGCAGCCGAGCCGGGCACGGGGGTCTCGGTGCGGAAGCTGTTGCCGCGGCTGTTCTCCTCCGTCTCCGTGCTGTGTGCCTACGTGGGCAGCGGCCTCCAGATGTTTCTCGCGATGGCGCTGCTGGCCTGGATGCCCAGCTACCTGGACCGCTACTACGGAATGCCACCCGACAAGGCCGGGCTCGCCGCCGGCGTCTTCGCGCTCATCACCGGGATCGGCATGGTCGGCGGCGGCATGGTCTGCGACCGGCTCGGCCGCAGGAACCCGCACCTCAAGTGGTCCGTCGCCGTCATCTGCAGCACCGGGTCAGTGGTCCTGCTGGCAGGAGGGTTCCAACTACCGCCCGGCGCCGCGCAACTCGTCCTCATCGGCGCGGGAACACTGCTGTGCAACGCCACCGCCGGACCCGCGGCCGCCATGGTGATGAGCCTGACCCCCGCCGCCGTCGCGGCCACCGCCCTGGCCACGCTCACCCTCGCCAACAGTCTGCTGGGCCTCGCACCCGGCCCCGCGGTGACCGGCATGCTCGCCGACCGCATGGGTCTGGACGCGGCGCTCCGGGTGATCCCGCTCGTCTCGGTCGTGGCGGGCCTGGCCTTCGCCCTCGGCGGACGTCACTACGCCAAGGGTCTCGTCCCGGTCCCGGCCGAGGCCGCGCCCCTCACGAAAACGGAGCTTCCGACATGAACCCCGTCCCCGCGCCCACGGTCGTGCTCGTGCCCGGCCTGCGCGACCACGTCCCCGACCACTGGCAGACGGCACTCGCCGCCCGGCTCCCCGGGGCCGTGACCGTGCCACCCCTGACGGAGGCCAGGTTCAGCCGCGACGCGCAGGTCGCCACCCTCGACGGCGTACTGTCCCGCATCGCCGGGCCGGTGGTACTCGTCGCGCACAGCGCCGGAGTGCTCACCACCGTCCACTGGGCGGCCCGCCACCACCGCCCGGTGCGGGGCGCGCTGCTCGCGACGCCGCCGGACTTCGACACTCCGCTGCCCGAAGGCCATCCCGGACCCGGAACCCTGAGCGAGCACGGCTGGCTGCCGGTCCCCAGGGCCCCGCTGCCGTTCCCCAGCGTCGTGGCGGCGAGCACGAACGATCCCCTGGCCCGCTTCGATCGGGTCGCCGAACTGGCCCGGGCCTGGGGCAGCCGCCTGGTCGACGTCGGCGCCGTCGGACACCTCAATCCCGCGTCCGGCTACGGGGACTGGCCACGGGCGCGGGAGTTCCTCGACGCCTTCGGCTGTCGCGCGACCCCGGATCCCGAGGTCCCGGCATGAGCGCGCCGACCAGCAACATCGCGGACTTCCTGCGGTGGCTGGAGACGGAGCGCGGCCTGTCGTTCGCCGGCTATCCGGAACTCTGGCGGTGGAGCACCGAGGACCTGCCGGGCTTCTGGTCGGCCGTGTGGGGCTACTACGGCCTGCACCACGTCAGCGACCACGACGAGGTGCTCGCCGACGCGACGATGCCGGGCGCGACGTGGTTCACCGGGGCGCGTCTTAACTTCGCGCGGCAGTGCCTCGCCCACACCACCGACGCACGTCCCGCACTCATCGCCGTGTCCGAGACCGGCGACCCGGTGGAGACCTCGTGGGACCGGCTCAACGAGGAGGTGGCCGGCGTCGCCGCCTCCCTGCGCGAGATGGGAGTGGGCCCCGGGGACTGCGTCGCCGGGTACCTGCCGAACATCCCCCAGGCCGTGGTCGCCCTCCTCGCCACGGCCGCCGTCGGCGCCACCTGGACCGTCTGCTCGCCCGATTTCGGCACGCCGAGCGTCCTCGCCCGGCTCCGCCAGGCGCGCCCGACGGTTCTGGTGGCCGCGGACGGCTACCGCTACGCGGGCAAGGAGCACGACCGGCGCCCGCACATCGCGGAGATCATGGACGGCCTGCCCACGGTCCGCCACCTCGTCTCCGTCGACCGCCTGTACGCGTCCGGGGCCGCCCCGGACCAGTTGCCTCGGCCGGACGTGACCCGGCACGACTGGACCGAACTCGCCGACCGCCGGGCCCGGCCGGTCTTCGCCGACGTCCCGTTCGACCACCCGCTGTGGATCCTGTGGTCGTCGGGCACCACCGGCGTACCGAAGGGCATCGTGCACGGTCACGGCGGCATCGTCGTCGAACTGCTCAAAGCGCTCGGGCTCGGCGTCGACCTGCGCGCGGACGACCGCTACTTCTTCCACACCTCCACCAGCTGGATGGTGTGGAACCTCATGGTCGCGGGCCTGCTGCACGGGAGCACGCTCGTCCTGTACGACGGCAGCCCCACCCATCCCGACGTCAATGGGGTCTGGCGGATCGCCGAACGCACCGGCGCCACGACCGTCGGTGTCGGCGCCGCCTACCTGATGGCTGCGGAGAAGGACGGCGCCACCCCGGCTGCCGAGAGGGACCTCACCGCGGTGCGGTCCATCCTGCAGACCGGTTCGGCGATGCCCGACAGCACCTGGGACTGGGCCCGCGACCGGCTCGGCCCCGATGCCCGGCTCCAGTCGATCTGCGGCGGCACCGACATCTGCTCGGTGCTGGCCGGCGGCTCCCCACTGCTGCCGGTGCGCACGGGCCGGCTCTCCGGCCCGGCTCTGGGGGTCGCCCTCGCCTCGTGGGACGCCGAGGGCAGGCCGTGCGTGGGGGAGCAGGGCGAGCTGGTGGTCACAGCACCGCTGCCGTCGATGCCTCTGTACTTCGTCGACGACCCCGGGCGGGAGCGCTACACGCGCAGCTATTTCGACGTCTATCCGGGCGTATGGCGGCACGGCGACTGGGTCACCGTCGATGCCGACCTGTCCGTCGCGGTGGCAGGACGTTCCGACTCCACGCTCAACCGCATGGGCGTACGGATGGGCTCGGCCGATCTCTACGCCGTCGTCGAGGGGCTGCCACGCATCGCCGACAGCCTCGTCATCGGCGCCGAGCTTCCCGACGGCCGCTACTACATGCCGCTCTTCGTCGTGCCCGAGGAGGGGGAGCCGTTCGACGACGCACTGCGCGAGGAGATCGTCGGCGCGATCAGGCAGAGCCTCTCGCCCCGGCACGTCCCGGACGCCGTCGTCCCCGTCGAGGCCGTGCCCCGCACTCTGACGGGCAAGAAGCTCGAGGTCCCCGTCAAACGCATCCTCCAGGGCGCCCGCGTCAGCGATGTCAGTGCGGAAGGCGCTGTGACCCACCCCGACATGCTGGCCTGGTTCGCGCGGTTCGCCGCCCGGCTGGGGAGCGGCCGGAGCTGAGGGCTGCCCCGCGAGGCACCGGGGAGGCTGCCGCGGTTTTCGTACGGGAGCCCGAGCGCAAGCAGCCCGACCGGGGCGTGGGAGCAGGTGGCGAATCGCCCTGCCCCACGCCCCTCGCCCGCAGAACCGTGCCGGCGAACGGTGCCGTGCCCTTCAAGTGGTCAGCCCGTGGTGCACGACACCGTCGGCCAGGTCCACGAACCGTTGGTCTGGAGTGTCACCCCCCAGGTGTTTCCGCTGCCGTTGGGCTTCGCGGTGAGGACCTGGGCGCTGGGGTAGGCGGCGCTGATGTTCCAGGTCGAGAGGACCTTCTGGGGGGAGGGGATGTTCATGGTGACGGTCCAGCTGCTGGAACCGGTGACGGCGACGCTGAGGTTGTAGCGGTCGCCCCACTGCTGCCCCGCGGACAGCGTCGCGGTGCAGCCGCCGGTGCCTCCGCCTCCACCGGTCCCGCCGCCCGCGCTGCCGTCGGGCGCGACGGCCCGCCCGGTCTGCGGCGAGATCATGCCCGAGCACAGGCCGCGGGACGCGAGCGACTGAGCGATCCGCGGGATCGCGGCGAGCGTGTTGGCCGGCCACTCGTGCATCAGGATGACCTGTCCGCTGGTGAGCCGTCCCACGGCCTGCACGATCGCGTCGGTGCTCGCGCCGTTCCAGTCCTGCGAGTCGACGTCCCAGATCACCTCCGTCAGACCGTACTTGGCCTCGACCGCCTTGAGCGTGGAGTTGGTCTCGCCGTACGGCGGCCGGAACAGCTTCGGGGTGCCTCCGCCGGCGTTGGCGATGGCCTGCTGGGTCCGGGAGATCTCCGAGTCGATCTCGGCCTGGCTCTTCTGGATGAGGTGCGGGTGTGTGTAGCTGTGGTTGCCGACCCACATGCCGGCGTTGATCTGCGCCTGCACCTGGCTCGGGGCAGAGGCGGCGAACTGGCCCTCGTTGAACATGGTGGCCCGCAGGCCGTTCTGCTTGAGGGCGTTGAGCAGGGCGGGGGTGTGGTCGTTGGACGGGCCGTCGTCGAACGTGAGGCCCACGTAGCCGTTGCAGGTGGCGGCCTGCGCGGGGGCGGCGGTGGTGGCGGTCAGGCCCAGGGAGGCCGTCGCGGTGAGAAGGAGTCCGGCGGCCAGAGCGGCCGGGCGGCGGCGGTGAAGGAGATGCATGGGGGTCCTCCTGGTGGCGGGAGCCGGCCACGCCGAGGAGCATGGCCGGCCTGCTGGGAAGGTGAGGGTCCTCGCGGACCCGGTGGGGCGGGGTCAGCCGGCGCTGCAGCTGACCGTGGGCCAGGTCCAGGTGCCGTTGGTCTGGATGGTCGCTCCCCAGTTGTTTCCGCTGCCGTTGGACTTGGCCACGAGGGTCTGGCTGTCCGGGTAACTGGTACTCACGTTCCAGGTGGACAGGACCTTCTCGGGTGACGGGACCTTCATGGTGACGGTCCAGTTGCTGGAGCCCGAGACCGAGACGTTCAGGTTGTAGCGGTCGCTCCACTTGTCGCCTGCGGAGAGGGTCGCGGTGCAGCCGCCGGAGCCGCCGCCGCCCGTACCGCCGCCCGTGCCGCCGCCCGAACCGCCTTCACTGACGGTGATGTTCGAGCTCCCGCTGCTCTGGTAGCCCTCGGTCGCCATGATCATGTAGTTGAAGGAGCCCATGCTCATGCCGTGGCTCGCCCAGGCGTCGAAGTGGTTGCCCGTGGTGATGGTGCCGCCCGTCCGCTTTGCCTGGCGGACGCTCCAGTACTGCTTGAAGGTCTTCGTGCCCTCGATCGAGGGCTGGTTCACCCGGGTCGTCTCGTAGATGTCATAGGTGCCGCCGTCGCTGGTGACCGTGCCCTTGAAGGTGCCGGTGGGGCGGTAGGTGCCGAAGTTCTCGACGACGTAGTACTCGACCAGAGGATTGGTGGTCCAGCCGTAGAGCGCGAGGTAGGCGTTGCCGGACGGGTTGAAACTGCCCGAGTAGTTCACGGACTTGCGTCCGCCGGTGCTCCAGCCCTTGCCGCCGACGAAGTTACCGACGTTGCTCCACTGGTAGCCGTAGTTGCCGCCGGAGCCCAGTGTCATCGACACCGAACCGCCTCCGTCGCTCCAGTGCGAGTAGTAGTAACCGTTGTTGGTGCCGGTCTGGTTCGAGTTGATGACGGTGTCGGCGCTGGCGGCGTTGGGCAGCAGCAACACGCCGACCGCGGCCAGGGCGATGACCCAGGAGCTTCTGAGCAGGGTCATGCAGCGGGCGGGTCTGCGTCTGCGCGGCGTAGGCACGGGTGCGCTCATGTCGGTGTCCTCCAGGGACTGTGACGTACGAGTGGTGCCGGACGGGCCCTCACGTAAATCCGCCAACACAAGTGCCTGGCCGCCTGGTTGGGCTCACGCGGCGGTGGACGGTGGTGGTGGTCGGGCCTGACCACGGATCTTTGGTCCGGCTCCGACGGCTGTCAATAGTTTCGGCATTTATTTCGAAAGCTTCGGTCTTGATGAGGGGGTGTTGGAGTGGCTTTCTTTGCAGGCCAATTGCCTGGATAGAGGGATTTCAGTGCGACGTACGGCCGAGTTGGTGCGAGGTGATCCATCCCGCTTGGCGGACGAGTTCGAAACTTTCGAAGCGCTGGATGCGGTGTCGTCCGTGCTTCGCGTCCAACGGAGCGGCGCCGCGACTCGTCGGGGATCCGCAGGGCGTCGAGCGACGATCCTCGGGCGGCTGTTCGCCGCGACACGTGACACCGGGACCGCGAAACCCCCCGCTCACGGCGGTCGTCGCGGCGCTGCGCACAGCCGCGCGGCGGGGTCGGGGCTCGTACCTCCCGCCGACGCGGCCCAGTCCGGGCCGCCCGTCCGCGCGGACAGACGGCCCGGACTGACGGCTGATCAGGCTGCCTGGAGCACTTCGCAGGGGCAGTGGCGGAACTCAAGACCGAGTTCGCGGTCCACGGCCGCGCTGGAACGGGTGGCGGCTTCGGCGACCTTTTCCCAGGAGCCGTACTTCATGTAGAGCTGGTCAGCCGTCGGGCCGAGCGGGTTGCCGTACTTCTTCTGATTGCGCGCCTCCAGTTCCGCGACCTGTTCCGGAGTCATGCCGGCACGGACGACGTCCTTGGCGTCGTTGCGCATCCGGACCAGAGCACGGGCGATGTCCTCCTCCGAGCGCCCTTCCTCGCGCATGGCACACTCCTCGCGCTCCATGTCCTCGAGGAGTTGGTGATAGCGCATCCGCTGGTCGCGGGCGACCTCGCGCTCCGTCGGCGTCTCCCTGCGGATCTGACACACGACCGGTTCCGGACTGGTGCAGTCACCGTGGTCCGGGGCGGCCTGGGACACGGGGGCGACGACGACCGAACCGCAGCCGGCGAGCGACCGGCACGGATGGGCCGTGTGTGCGGCGGCGGAGGCGGGCTGAAGGGGGAAGAGAACGACCTGGGCGACCAGCAGGGTGGGAACCACGCGGCGGGCCAGCGAGCGCACACTGTTCAGTGACATGCGCTCATCGTTCGGCAGCCCCGCCCGAGACCTGAGCGTGGCGCGGCCGAAATGCTCTTTGCGGGCTGCGGACTCCACTCCGCCGAGTGAAGCGCGCACACCTGCGGTGGCCCTGTCGGGGGCGAGCACGCGGCTCCGGGGCGGGGCCGCGCGCCTCAGCGGCTATCGCAGTCCGGTCACCAGCCGGTCCACAGCAGGTGGTTGACCGCCAGGGCCACGATCGCCTGCGCGGCCAGCCAGCCGCGCCGGCCACGGGCGGGCAGGAGGGCCGCCGCGGGGAGCAGCCAGAGCATGAACGGCTGCCAGATCCGTTCCGTCTCGGCCTTGCTCATCCCGGACAGGTCGGCCGCCAGCAGCGCCAGGAGCGCCGCCGAGGCGAGCAGGACCAGCCGCTGCGGCGCAGTGGTCGTCCCGGTGCGCAGCGCGCGTACCGCGCCGGGAGCACCCGCCGTACTCCGGCGCAGGCCCGCGAGCGTCGCCGGTCCGACGGCGATCGCGGTGCAGGCGAGATTGGCCCAGACCCAGTAGGAGTACGGGCGGACCCCACCGGCTCCCTGGTAGTAGCGCTCGACGAGCAGGTGGTACGCCTCCCACCAGTTGAAGCCCGCCAGGGTGAAGGCCACCGGCACCACCAGAGCCCCCAGTGCGAAGAGGGGGAGCGGCCGGGCGGTGCGGGTGAGCAGGAGGACGGTAAGGAGCGGGACCGCGATGAGTGTCAGACCGTAACTGAGGTAGCAGGTCAGTCCGTAGAGGAGCCCGGCGCCCAGGGCGGCGGCCGCGGGGCTGCGGACCGTGCGGGTGGCGGCCAGGGCCAGCAGCGCGACGGACCACGCGGCCACCGCGGTGAAGTAGCCGTCGGCGGAGGTGCCGGCCCAGATCGCGACCGGGGCGAGGACGACGAACGGGGCGGCGCGGCGTGCGGTGTGCTCGTCGGTCAGGGCGCGCAGGGCGACCAGGAGGGCCACCGCCGCCGAGGCGCCCGTCACGATGCACCAGACCCCGGCCCAGGCGCCGCCGCCGAGCCCGACGCGGTCCAGCAGGACGAAGGTGAGCGTGGCGCCCGGCGGGTGCCCGGCGACATGGGCGGGCCAGTTGCCCGGCGGGCCGATCAGGATGTGTTCGTTGAAGCCGCGCAGGGCGGCACCGATGTCGTCGAAGCGGCCGATGACCCGCAGGTACTCGTGTTTCGTCGTGATGCGTTCGGCGATGCCCCGCTCCCAGCCGTCGATCAGCGCGAGCGAGAAGACCCAGGCGAGCGCGGTGGCGTAGCCGCTGAGGAGCAGTGAGCGCCAGGGCCACCGGTCGGCGAGGACGGGGCCGTAGGCGATGACGGCCGCGGCGACGGTGGGCGCGAGCCAGGTGCCGGGCCCGACATGCGGGTTCCAGGTCGCGAGCAGGGGCGGCCAGTGGACCACGAGGACGCGGCCGTAGTCGTCGAAGGCCCGGCCGACGAACACGGCTGCGGCGACGAGTACGACCCCCGCACCCGCGGCTGCCAGGTCCCGGCGGTGCCCGGAGCGTTGCGTGGGAGGCGGTTCGATGACTTGTTCGGTGCGGTCCACGGTCTTCACGCACGCACCGTACGCACGACACCACGGGGTGGGGGCGTGGCGGGCGGGCGCGTCACCGAACCGTCAGATTCGGGTGGGGGCGGGGGAGGGAGGGGCGCCCCGCACCGTGCCTCCAGGGGGTGACGTCATCGTTTCGTCAGGAGTCGCAACCACGCGACACCTCCACCCCCGGCATAGCGTCGGCGCATGGGCGACAGCCGTCGGCAGAGTCCGACCCCACCCGCGTTCCTTTCCCGTCTGCTCGGCGGACGTGCGCCGACGATTCTCGGACGCCTCCCCTCCGCGCCCGGGTTCTGGCGCAGCCCGGTGCGCGGCATGCGGTTCACCGCGGTGCTCGGCCTCGT
Source organism: Streptomyces sp. NPDC005775 (assembly GCF_042871565.1). Classification (NCBI taxonomy): domain Bacteria; kingdom Bacillati; phylum Actinomycetota; class Actinomycetes; order Kitasatosporales; family Streptomycetaceae; genus Streptomyces; species Streptomyces sp. NPDC005775. Next base: position 162,785 of record NZ_JBIAIU010000018.1, read on the forward strand.
CCTGCTCGTCGGGATCACCGTGCTGTTCGTGACCGGTCTGTTGTCGTACGCCGCGTACAACCCGGACCTGAACCCGGTCAACGACAAGACTCCGGACAAGGGGCTGCTGGGCTTCTACCTCTTCGACTGGCCGACCGGGCCGCACTGGCTGTACCGGCTGACGCAGGGGCTCCACGTCACCCTCGGGATCGTGCTCGTGCCGGTCCTGCTGGCCAAGCTCTGGTCCGTGGTCCCCCGGCTCTTCGCGCTGCCGCCGGCCCGATCCGTCGGGCACGCCCTGGAGCGGATCTCGCTGCTCCTGCTGGTGGGCGGGGCGTTGTTCGAGTTCGTCACGGGGCTGCTCAACATCCAGCTGGAGTACCTGTTCCCCGGCTCCTTCTACCCCCTGCACTTCTACGGGGCGTGGGTGTTCTTCGCCGCGTTTCTCGCCCATGCGGGGCTCCGGGTGCCGCAGGCCGTACGGGTGCTGCGGTCGGGAGGACTGAGCGGGGCCGTTCAGGGGGACCGGCTGGATTCCCCGGCCCCCTCGCCGCCGACGCTGTCCCGCCGCGGTGCGCTTGCCATGGTCGGTGCCGGCTCACTGGTCCTGCTGATCACCTCGGCCGGGCGGAGCTTCGACGGACCGCTGCGGCGGCTCGCCGTGCTCACTCCGCACGGCGCGGCCGAGCCGGGCTCAGGGCCGAATGGCTTCCAGATCAACAAGACGGCCGCCGCCGTCGGCGTCACCGCCGCCGACACGGGGGAGGGCTGGTGGCTCACCGTCAGCGGGCCGGCCGGAGACCTCCGGTTCACCCGCGACCAGCTCCTCGCGATGGACCAGCACAGCGCGGCGCTCCCGATCGCGTGCGTGGAGGGCTGGTCCACCTCGGACCAGTGGTGGCGCGGGGTACGGCTGAAGGACCTGGCCGCGCTCGCCGGCTACCCGGACGGGGTGCCGGGCGTGCTCGTGGAGTCCGTTCAGCGCAGCGGGCCGTTCCGCCGGGTCGCCCTGCGCGACAACCAGGTGCGCGACGCGCGCTCCCTGCTGGCCCTCCAGGTCAACGGCGAGGACCTGACCCCCGATCACGGATATCCGGCACGGATCATCGTCCCGGCAGCCCCCGGCGTACTCAACACCAAATGGGTGTCCCGGCTGACCTTTGGAGAGCTGTGAACCGTGTGGACCCGCGCGCCGTCGTACGGCGTTGGTACGGGGAGGGGCCGCTGCACCTCCTGCTGATGGCAGCCTCCTTCGCCCTGGCCGGCTATGCGGGCGTACGGCTGCTGGCGGGGGACACCTGGGGCGTCATCATGTGGTTCGTCGGCGCCGCCCTCGTGCACGACCTGGTGCTGGTTCCGCTCTGCGCCGGCGCGGACCGGCTGCTGCGCCTGCCGGCCGGCCGGCGCCCGGACCTGGTGAACTTCGTCCGGGTGCCGGTCTTCCTCTCCGGACTGCTGCTGCTCGTGTGGTTCCCGCTGATCACCCGGCAGACGGAGCGCTACGAGCCGGCCAGCGGGCTGTCGGCCGATGTGTTCCTGGGGAACTGGCTGCTGATCACGGCCGCGCTGTTCTCGGTGTCGGCGGCCTGGCTGGTGGTCCGGACGGTCCGGCAGCGTCGCAGGGAGACGAAGGAGCGGCCGTCCGCGTCCCACTGATCGACGCGGTGCAGGTCGTGGTGGCGGGCGTATCCCAGCAGTGCGGACGTGCCGAGCCGGGCCCACGGGAACGGGGCGGCCGGCGGCCCGGCGGTGGAGGCGCCCCCGTCGTCCAGCAGCACCCGGACCCGCTCGTCGATGTCGTGCGGTGCGGTCTCGGCGATGAGGAGCCCGCCCGGGGCCAGCAGGTCCGCCGTGCGCCGCAGCAGGTGGGACGGGTCACCGCCGATCCCGACGTTGCCGTCGAGGAGCAGGACGGTGCCCCAGCGCCCCTCGGCCGGGAGGGGTTCGAAAACGGAGCGGCGCAGTGCCGAACCGCCGAGCCGCAGGGTGCGCTCGACCGCGGCCTCGCTGACGTCGATGCCGAGCGCGCGGTGGCCCCGGGCCGCCAGCGCGGCGACCAGCCTCCCGGGCCCGCAGCCGATGTCCAGGACGGACCCCTCGCAACGGCGCAGCGCCGACAGGTCCGCGGCGTCCGCGCCGGCACACCACCGCTCCACGTCCAGCGGCAGCAGCCAGCCGTCCGTACGGCGGAGGAAGAGCGGGCCGTGTCCGTTGCGCAGCGCGTTGGCGTAGGGATCGGTGCCCCACGAGGCGACGTCCGGATGGGGGGCGCTCATCACGTCACGGTCCTGGCCCGTACGGCTCATCGGACCACCGCCCCGGTCAGCCGGGCGAGTTCGGCGGCGAACCGTCCGTGCGGCGCGAGTGCGGCCACGTGCGTGGCGTCGGCCGCGGTGTCCACGTCCCGCAGCCGGGGGAGATCGCGGACGGCCAGTCCGGCGTCGACCAGCCGGCGCCGCTGTACCGCACCGGTCTCGGGCACCGACATCGGCACGCCGCGCAGGAGCCCGGGGTCGGGTTCGGCCAGGCCCAGCGCCCAGAACCCGCCGTCCTCGGCGGGGCCGAACCAGGCGTCGCAGTCGTCCCAGGCGTGGGGGGAGAGGGCGGGAGCCAGATCGGAGGCGGTGATCTGCGGGGTGTCCATTCCGATCAGCAGGGTCGGCCCGGTGCAGGCGGCGAACGCGGCGGCCAGCCGTTCGTCGAGACGTCCCGGGCCCTGCGCCACCACCTCGACGCCGGGCGGCAGCCACGGCCCCGGCCGCCCGTCCAGGACGACCGCGCGCCGCGCGGCGGGCAGCGCCCGCACGGTACGCAGCGTGTCGGCCAGTGCCGCCTCGGCGAGTCGCGCGGCCTCGGCGGGGGAGAACGGCGGAGTGAGCCGGGTCTTGACCCGGCCGGGCAGCGGCTCCTTCGCGATGACGAGCAGGGTCGTCGCCCCGGCCGGGGCGAGACGGGCCGTGTCGGACCGGGGTCGGTTCATCGCGTGGCCCCCATCCGGACCGGTGGCTCCGCCAGCACGGCGCGCATGTCGCGCACCGCGTGCCAGGTGCCCCGCCAGGTGCCGGTGACCTTCGACTTCCCCGTCCGCGGGAGGTACGGGACGTCCGTCTCGGTGACGCGCAGTCCCGCGTCGGCGGCGCGCACGACCATCTGCAGCGGGTAGCCGCTGCGGCGGTCGGTGAGGCCGAGTGCCAGCAGATCGGCCCGGCGCGCGGCCCGCATCGGTCCGAGGTCGCTCAGACGCAGCCCCGTGCGCCGGCGCAGCATCCGCGCAAGCGCCGCGTTGCCCGCCCGTGCGTGCAGGGGCCAGGCGCCGCGCCCCTGGGGGCGACGGCGGCCGAGCAGCAGGTCGCTCTCCCCGGCGGCGACCCGGGCGACGAGTCCGGGGAGCAGACCGGGGTCCAGCGAGCCGTCGCAGTCGCAGAAGCAGACGAACTCGGCCTCGGCGGCGAGCAGCCCGGCCTGGCAGGCCGCGCCGAAGCCCCGCTGCGGCTCACGCACCACCGAGGCGCCGAGGGAAGCGGCCAGTGCGGCCGAACCGTCGGTGGAACCGTTGTCCACGACGATCGCCCGCCAGCCACGCGGGACCGCGGCCAGCACCCCGGGCAGTGCGCCGGCTTCGTTAAGACAGGGCAGGACGATATCGGCGCAGAGGCCGGAGGTATCCGAGGGAGCAGTCACCCGGCTCACCCTACGGAGCGAAAAGCGACAATTCGGGTTCCGGAATCTTACGGAATGTGGACGTCGGCGGTCGGCGGCGCAGGGGTGTCCGCGCTTGGCCGCGGCGGGTGCCAAGGTGGGGGGCATGCAGCCGACCCCGGACCCCTCACCGCGCCGCCCCGCCGACGGGGCGCCGGCACCCCGCCCGGAGCCCGGAGCCTTGCCTCCGCCGGGTGCGCCGGCTCGCGGCGCCTCCCCGCGCGGCCATGTGCTCGTCGTGGACGACGACCCCACGGTGGCGGAGGTGGTCGCCGGGTACCTGACCGGGGCCGGATACGAGGTGGCGCGGGCGTCGAACGGCCCGGCCGCGCTCGACCAGTACGCCGCCCGCCGTCCGGACCTCGCCGTCCTGGACCTGATGCTGCCGGGCATGGACGGCTTCGAGGTCTGCCGCCGCATGCGGGCGCACGGACCCGTGCCGGTCATCATGCTCACCGCGCGCGGCGACGAGGACGACCGCATCCTCGGCCTGGAGACGGGGGCGGACGACTACGTCACCAAGCCGTTCAGCCCCCGCGAACTCGTCCTGCGCGTCGACTCCGTGCTGCGCCGCGCCCGGGCGGCCGCGACACCTCCCGGCCGCCCCGAACTGCTCGAAGGCGCGGGCCTGGTCCTGGACCCCGCGGCCCGGCGCGCGACGTTCGACGGCCGGGCGCTCGCCCTCACCCTGCGGGAGTTCGACCTGCTCGCCTTCCTCCTGCGACACCCGGGCCGGGCCTTCACCCGCGAGGAGCTGATGAGCGGGGTCTGGGGATGGGACTTCGGGGACCTGTCGACCGTGACCGTCCACGTCCGCCGGCTGCGCGGGAAGGTCGAGGCCGATCCGGCCCGCCCGGAGCTGATCCGTACGGTCTGGGGCGTCGGCTACCGACTGGACCTGCCTGGGGACCGGGCCGCCGCCCCCGCCGTTTCCACGCCTTCCACCGCTTCCACGCCTTGCACCGATTCCACGCCTGCTACCGGCTCCGGCTCCGGAGCGCCGGCATGACCGACATCCTCCTCATCGCGCTCTTCGCCTTCCTGGGCGCCGCAGCCGCGGGACTGCTCGGCGCACTCGTGCTGCGGCTCTCCCGGCACCGATCGCTCGTCGTCTCGCTGACCGTCGTCGCCGCCGTGGCCGTCACCGCGATGCTCGCCGGCACGCTGGCCGTCGCCTGGGAGATGTTCCTGTCGCCGCACGACCTCACCGTGGTCACCATCGTGGTGGCCATGGCCGCCGTCGTCTCGCTCGCCACCGCGATGCTCCTGGGCCGCTGGGTGGCTGCGCGGAGCCGCGATCTGACGCTCGCCGCCCGTTCCTTCGGCGACGGCGGCACCTTCGCCGCCCCCGAGGCCCCGGCCACGGCCGAACTCGCCGCGCTCACCCGCGAACTGGCCGCCACCAGCGCCAAGCTCGACAGTTCGCGCGAGCGGGAGCGCGCCCTGGAGACCTCGCGGCGGGAGCTCGTCGCCTGGATCTCGCACGACCTGCGCACCCCGCTCGCCGGACTGCGTGCCATGTCCGAGGCGCTGGAGGACGGCATGGCCGTCGACTCGCGGCGCTATCTGCGGCAGATACGCACCGAGGTGGAGCGGATGAACGACATGGTCGGCGACCTCTTCGAGCTTTCCCGCATCCACGCCGGTTCGCTCACCCTCACCCCCACCCGGATCTCCGTCTACGACCTGGTGGGCGACGCGCTCGCCGGGGCCGACCCGCTGGCGCGGGAGCACGGTGTACGGCTGGTGGGCGACCGGATCGAGGCGGTGCCCATCGAGGTCGACGGCAAGGAGATGAGCCGTGTTTTGGGCAACCTCCTGATCAACGCCATCCGCCGCACCCCCGCCGACGGCACCGTCGCGGTGGCCGCCCACCGCACGGGCGGCGGGGTGGTGCTCTCGGTGACCGACGGCTGCGGCGGCATCCCGGAGGAGGACCTGCCCAGGGTCTTCGACACCGGCTGGCGCGGTACCCACGCCCGTACGCCACCGGCCGGCGCGGGCCTCGGGCTCGCCATCGTGCGCGGGATCGTCGAGGCGCACGCCGGCCGGGCGGACGTCCGCAACGTCAGCGGCGGCTGCTGCTTCGAGGTGACGCTGCCGGTGGCGTGAGCCTCATACCGAGGCTCCCTCCCGCAGCGGCGCCGCCGCGAACCCCGCCATCCCCTCGGCGAAGCCCACCTCCGGCTTCCACCCCAGTTCGTCGCGCAGCCGCCGCGAGTCCGCCGTGACATGGCGTACGTCCCCGAGCCGGTACTCACCGGTGACCACCGGGGCCGGGCCCCCGTGGGCCGATGCCAGGGCGGCGGCCATCTCGCCGATGGTGTGCGGCTGCCCGCTCCCGGTGTTGTACGCGGCGAAACTGCCGGGCCCGAGCCCCGCGACCGCTTCCAGCGCGACGGCGTTCGCGGCGGCCACGTCCCGCACATGGACGAAGTCCCTGCGCTGGCCGCCGTCCTCGAACACGCGGGGCGCCTCGCCCCGGGCCAGGGCCGAGCGGAAGAAGGAGGCGACACCGGCGTACGGGGTGTCGCGCGGCATGCCCGGCCCGTACACGTTGTGGTAGCGCAGCGACACCGCGCGCCCGCCCGTCGCCCGCGCCCACGAGGAGGCGAGGTGCTCCTGGGTGAGCTTGGTCGTCGCGTACACATTGCGCGGGTCCACCGGCGCGTCCTCGCCGACGAGCCCGGGGACCAGTTCCGTGCCGCAGGAAGGGCAGCGGGGCTCGAACCGGCCCTCGGCCAGATCGGCTTCCGCGCGGGGCCCGGGCCGGACCCGGCCGTGGAGCCGGCAGTCGTACCGCCCCTCCCCGTAGACCACCATCGACCCCGCGAGGACCAGATTCCGTACCCCCGCGCGGGCCATCGCCGCGAGCAGCACGGCCGTTCCGAGGTCGTTGCACCCCACGTAGTCCGGCGCGTCCGCGAAGTCCTTGCCGAGGCCGACCATCGCCGCCTGGTGACAGACCGCGTCAACGCCGCGCAGCGCACGGTCCACGGCCTCGCGGTCGCGCACGTCCGCCACGACGAACCCGCTGCCGGTGTCGGGCGGCACGGCGCCGTCGCCGTGCGCCGAAGGGAGCAGGGCGTCAAGCACCACCGCCTCGTGCCCGGCCGACACGAGGGTCCGCACGATCTCCGAACCGATGAACCCGGCGCCGCCGGTGACCAGTACTCGCATGGCGCCCACGGTAGGCCGGGCCGGGGCGAACCGGGCGCCGACGACCCGGCACGTCACGGGAACGTAAGGGAAACGGGCGTGCGCGGCCGGCCCGTGACGGGAAGCCGGCCGCGGAAGGCCGGTCAGACAGGCAGTCGGGCCAGCAGCCCAGCGAAGTCCGTCCCGGCCGACAGGGTTCCGAAGGCCAGGCCCCGGTCCCCGGCCAGTCGCGACGCGCAGAAGGCGTCGGCGACGGCGGCCGGGGCGTGGCGTACGAGCAGGGAGCCCTGGAGGACGAGTGCCGCGCGTTCGATGACGCGACGGGCGCGAAGGGGCGCGTCCTCGGTGAGGGCGAGCTCACCCCGGAGCTTCCGCCAGGCGTCGTCCAGACGACGGTCGGCTCCGGCAGCGGCCTCGATCTCCGCGCTCAGGGCCTGGAGCGACTCCGGCTCACGGGACAGGGCGCGCAGCATGTCCAGGGCGTTGACGTTGCCCGATCCCTCCCAGATGCCGTTGAGCGGAGCGTCGCGGTAGAGGCGGGGCATGCCGGACTCCTCGTCGTACCCGTTGCCGCCCAGGCATTCGAGGGCCTCGGCGACGGCGGCGGGCTGGCGCTTGCACACCCAGTACTTGCCGACGGCGGTGGCCAGCCGCAGGAAGGCGCGCTCCTGGGTGTCGCCCTGCTGCGCACGGTCCGCCGCGCCGGCCAGGCGCAGCGCCAGCGTGGTCGCGGCCTCGGACTCCAGCGCCAGGTCGCCGATGACGTTGCGCATCAGTGGCTGGTCGATCAGCTTGGCACCGAACACGGCCCGGTGGCGTACGTGGTGGGCTGCCTGGGCGAGCGCCGCGCGGGTGCCGGCGGCGGAACCGAGCACGCAGTCCAGGCGGGTCATGGTGACCATGTTGATGATCGTGCGCACGCCCCGGCCCTCGTCCCCGACGAGCCAGGCCACGGTGTCGTCGAACTCGGGCTCGCTGCTGGCGTTGGAGCGGTTGCCGAGCTTGTCCTTGAGGCGCTGGATGCGGAACGTGTTGCGGCTGCCGTCCGGCAGGACCCGGGGGACCAGGAAGCAGGACAGCCCGGCCGGGGCCTGGGCGAGTACGAGGAAGAGGTCGTTCATCGGGGCGCTCGTGAACCACTTGTGGCCGCGCAACCGCCAGGTGCCGTCCGTCTGTCGCGTGGCGGCGGTCGTGTTGGCGCGCACATCGGTGCCGCCCTGCTTCTCCGTCATGCCCATCCCCGCGAGCAGACCGGGCTTCTCGGCCGGTGTGCGCAGCCCGGACTCGTACACGCGGCTGGTCAGCAGGGGCTCGTACGTCCTGGCGAGGTCCGGGGCGTGACGCAGGGCGGGGACCGCCGCGTACGTCATCGATACGGGGCAGCCGTGGCCCGCTTCCGTACTGCTCCACACCATGAAGCCCGCCGCGCGGGCCACGTGCGCACCGGGCCGCTCGTCGGCCCAGGCGGCGCCGCCGAGCCCCTCGCTGATCGCCACGTCCATGAGGGAGTGGTACGAGGGGTGGAACTCGACCTCGTCGATGCGGTGGCCGTAGCGGTCATGGGTGCGCAGCCTCGGCTCGTGGCGGTTGGCCTCGTCCGCCCAGCGCTGTACCTCCTCGCTGCCGGCGCGGCGGCCCAGCCGGTGCAGATCGTCCAGGTACCACTGGGCACCCTCGCGGCGCACGCCCTCCACCAGCACCGGGTCGTCGGCGACGTCGTGGCCGGACAGCGGCGGCGGCTGGTTCGTCACCTCGTGGGTGGTGGCGGTCGGACGGCTGTGGAGTGCTGCGGCGGTGTCGGACATGAAGCCCTCCTGGGGCAGGGACGTGTGACGGTTCAGATGCGGGGGAGAGGGGCGGCGCCCGCGCAGCGCAGTGCCATGGCGGTCAGTTCGGCGACGATGTCCTGGTCGTCGTCGTCCTCCTCCGCAGTGCCTGCGCCCAGCGGCGCCACGAGGACCTCACCGACCGCGCCGGTGAGCGCCGCGGCGGTGACCTCCCCGTTCTGGGGCGGCAGCAGTCCCTCGGCCATGCCCTCGCGGATCACTTCGGCGAACACCGCGCGGTAGCGGCGACGGAAGACGAGCCGTTCCGCACCGACCGCGGCATCGGCCGGAGCGGCGAGCAGGGCGTGGGCCAGGCCGCGGCTTTCGAGGGCGCGGCGGGCGAAGACCCGGACGCCGTCGGCGAGCCGCTCGACCGGGGAACCGGCGCCGTTCAGCACGGATTCGAGGACCTCCACCTCGTGCCCCGCCGCCCGTCGGAAGACCTCGACCGCGAGGGCGGACTTCGACGCGAAGTGCTGGTACACCGAGCCCGCCGCGATGCCCGCGGCGCCGGCGACCGCGGTCACGGACGCCCCTGACCAGCCCACTTCGGCGACGACGTCGGTCGCCCGGGCGACCAGATGCTCACGGGCCGACTCGAGGCGCTGCATTTCGGCTGGGGTCTTGCGGTAGGCCATGAAAGAAGTGAACCATCATTCATAGTTTTCCGACAAGGGTCCCGAACGCCCCGGCCCGCGACCTCGCGAGAAGGCCCGCGCCCCAGGCGACCTCTCCTCGGTCCGTTCCTGGCTCTACGGGGCGGAGTCGATGGGTGCGGACACATCTTGGTGCTGGCGTCGCAGGATGTAGAGGTCCACGGAGTCGGGATCGCCGATGAACACGTAGAGCTTCGGATGTTCGGGCGTGCCGAACACCTCCCAGGCGTCCATCGCGCACGCGCCGATGGATACGTTCACGACCTGGGACCACGGCCCGGAACCGGAGGCGTACTCCCACCTCCCGGTGCCGGTGCACGGGTGTGCCACGTACTCGAACGAGCCGTCGGACTCGAACGTGTTGACGCGGGTGGCCGCGGCCGCGCCGTCTGTCGTGAGGCGGAGCGTGCCGCCCCTCCCGTCGGACCACGTCCCGGCGATCCGGTCCGCGCTCAGCCGCGGAGGCTCGTACCCGATCCCCGCGGCGAGCGCGCTGACGGCGAGCGTGCAGGCGGCGATGACGGCGAGCGTCCCGTACATCACCACCCGCCAGAACATGGCAGCGCCGGTGAGCCGTCGACGGTCCGCCGACAGCAGCCTTCGGGCGACCAGCGCCGGGGGAACGAGCACCGCTGTCACCATGAGCCAGCCGCCGAGGCCTGCCAGCGGACCGGACCCGGCGAGCACCGTCCCGGTCAGGACGGGCGGAGCGGCTCCGGTGGCTGTCACCACCGGAACCCACCACCATGCCTCGCGCCCCGAGAGCCCGCGGCCGAGCCACCCGGCCGCGGTCAGGAGCGGCATCACCACGCCGACCGACAACAGGGTGCCGACGACAGCTCCGACGGCAGCCATGACGGGCGCCAGCAGGATCAGGAAGATGGTCCCCAGTGAGTTGGGCGCCAGGCGCGGACTCTCCTGGGTCTGGCCCCACACGACAAGAGCGATCGCCCCGATCGCGGCCTCGACGAACAGCACGGACACGGACGTGGCCAGCACCGCACCGAACCTGTCCCGCACCCGTGCCCGCGCCTGCACCGGATGCTCCATTTTTGAACTCATTCAAATCCCCTCCCGCTCCGCATCCTCCTCTCTGCGGCGCGGGTTGGTGCAACCGGGCCCCCCAAGGGGCGCCGGCTTGTTCTCACACCGCCCGCCAGGGTGCTTGATGTTGGTCGGCAACGAGGTCTACCTGCCGGCGTGCGCGGCCCACTGCGATCCGACGGCCGTCCGGCCGGTGCATCCGAACTGAGCGCCGCGCGGTACGGGCGGAGTGGAACGCGAGCGGTGTCCCGGCGCGCGTTCCGCTTCCGCTCCGGCGGTCACGCCCGGCACGCGCTCCGCCCCCGCCCCCGCGGTCACGCCGGGCTCAGGCCGAACCAGTCGAAGGCCGCACTGCCCCGGGTCGCGTACATGCCGATCACCCGGCCGGTGAAGCCCCCGGCGACCTCCGTGGTGAGGTAGCGGCCGTCGAGTGCGGCCAGGACCTCGAAGACGCCCTCGGCCGTCTCGTACCCCAGATGCAGGGTGTCGGGCCCGCCGACCCGCAGGCCGGGCGGAGCCGTCGCCCCCGGGTCCGTGACGGAGGGCGGCAGGGTCACCGCGGTGGTGACGTCGATCCGCAGGGTCAACGGGCCCGGCGGCACCGTGTGTTCGGCCACGCTGTGGCACAGCGGGCCGATCCTGGCGACGACGTGGACCGTACCGGCGCCGTCCGTCTCGACCCGGTAGTGGTGCGCTTCGTCGAGCCGCACCACGAGCCCGCCCAGCCCGCCCGGGGCGACCTCGACGCGCGTACGGGCGCTGCAGTCGGGGTCCTGCTGCCGCCGCCCCACGAAGAGCGCGCCGGGCAGGTCGAGGCTGTCCGCGCGGGCGTGGAGCACCAGGTGGCCCGGGCGCTCGTCCAGGCGGACGGCGGCCGGATCGTGCCGCCTCAGTGACACCCAGCACGGCGCGAGCGCGGGGGAGTCGAAGTCGTCCCGGTCCGCCTCGTCGGGCCACGGGTGCGGCGACAGTGCGGGAGCCTCGGCCCGCAGGTCCACCGGCCCCGGCAGTGGCCACTCGTCCTCCCAGCGGACAGGCGCCAAGAAGGTCTCCCGGCCCAGGCCGTGGTACTTCGGGGTGTCGCCGCGGGGCCGGGTACCCAGCAGCACCATCCACCAGGTCTCGTCATGCGCCTGTACGAGGTCGCCGTGGCCGACGTTCTGCACCGGGTGGCTCGTGCTGCGGTGCGAGAGCACGGGGTTGTCCGGGTGAGGTTCGAACGGACCGGGCAGGCTGCGGGCCCTGGCCACCGACATCGCGTGACCGCGTTCGGTGCCGCCCTCCGACAGCAGCAGGTACCACCAGTCGCCGATCCGGTACAGGTGCGGTCCTTCGGGGTACTGCAGACCGGTGCCGGACCACAACGCCACCGGCTCGTCCAGCACTTCGCCTGTCTCCGGATCGATGCGCACCGCGCGGATGCCGTCGTCCGAGTACACGCACCAGCAGGCGCCGTCCTCGTCCCAGGCCAGATCGGGGTCGATGCCGGGTACGCCGACCGGCACCGGGTCGGACCAGGGCCCGGCGGGGTCCTTCGCGGTCACCAGGACGGTGCCGGCGTCGGTGACCACGGTCGTGATCATCCAGAAGCGGCCGTCGTGGTGGCGCAGCGTGGGCGCGTACACGCCGCACGAGGCCGGAACGGTCTCCGGCAGTTCCAACTGACCGGGCCGGTCCAGCGCGTGGCCGATCAACCGCCAGTTCACCAGGTCGCGGCTGTGCCACAGGGGCACCCCGGGCACGTACTCGAAGCTGGACGTCGCCACGTAGTAGTCGTCGCCCGCCCGGCAGATGCTCGGGTCCGGACTGAAGCCGGGAATCACGGGGTTGTCGAAGAGCGCCATGTCCGTCCCAAGGTGTGGCCGGGTGACAGGAACGGCTGCCCGCCGTACCGCCACGATCGTCGAAGCGCTTCGACGCTCGCACGGGGAGACGGCACTGTCAACGCTTGGGGGAGGGGTCGCACGCCGCCGACCGAGGGCCGCTCTCCGCTTCCCTGCACCGGCGCTACGGGGTGAAGGTGCCGAGCGGGGGTGGTCCAGAGGGGCCGATTCGACAGTTACCACAGCGTAACTTACCGACGGGTTACCTTCGGTAAGTGCCGCTGCTAGCTTGCGTTCACCCGCATTCCGAGCAGAGCGAGGAGTGAGCTGTGAGCCGCAGGAACACCCGTTCGCCTTCCATCTCCCCCACGACGTCCCCCATGGTTCCCCCAGTCCGTGGGCCACGCGCCGGTGGCATGCGCGCGGTGGCCGTCGCCGTGACCGCGGCGGCCTGCGTGGCCGCGTACGCCGCACCCGCGTCCGCCAACGACGGGGCCCAGCCCGTGGTGTCCCGAGGGGTCACCATCCCCGCCTTCTACAACCCGCCGTCCGAACTGCCCGCCGCAAACGGCACGGTGATCCGCCACGAGCCGCTGCCGCTCGGGCTGAGCCTGCCGGGCCTCGACGGCCGGCCGATGCCGGGCACGGCCACCCGGCTGATGTATCGCTCCACCGACTCGGGCGGACAGGGCGTCGCGGTCACCGGCGCCTACATAGAACCGTCCGCCGCCTGGAAGGGACCGGGCACACGTCCCCTGGTGGCGCTGGCCTCCGGAACCGTCGGCCAGGGCGACCAGTGCGCGCCCTCCATGACCCTCCAGCACCCGCTGACCCTCAGCCCCGAGACCGTTTCGGTCGGCTACGAGACGCTGGCGATCTACCGTCTGCTCTCCGCCGGCGTCGCCGTCGTGGTCACCGACTACGTCGGCCTCGGCACGACGGACCGGCTCCACACCTACGTCAACCGGCTCGACCAGGGCCACGCCCTGCTGGACGCGGCCCGCGCCGCGCACCAACTGCCCGGCACCTCGATCACGCCCGACTCGCGCACCGGTCTGTACGGCTACAGCCAGGGCGGCGGCGCCAGCGCGTCCGCGGCCGAACTCCAGCCCTCCTACGCACCCGACGTCAAGCTCGCCGGTACCTATGCCGGTGCGCCGCCCGCCAACCTGACCGCGACGATGAAGGGCATCGACGGCAGCGCGCTCGCCGGCGCGCTGGCCTGGTCGATCAACGGATTCGCCCAGGCCGACGCCGATCTGAGGGACGTCGTCGAGGCCAACGTCAACGACGCCGGCCGCGCCGCGCTGAAGGACGCCTCGACCATGTGCGTCGGCGACGCGATCTTCGGCTACGGCTTCACCAAGAGCACCAAGTGGACCACCAGCGGCAAGTCCCTCGGCGACGTCATCGCCGCCGAGCCCAAGGCACAGGCCGCCCTCGACAGGCAGCGCATCGGAACGCTGAAGCCCACCGGACCGGTGCGCCTGGCCACCGGTGTGCAGGACGACATCGTGCCCCACGCGCAGGCGCGCCAACTGGCCGTGGACTGGTGCCGCAAGGGCGCCGACGTCACCTATGACGCGATCGTGCTGCCGAACCTCGGGGACAAGCTCCTGACCAACCATCTGGTCCCGCTGATCACCGACCAGGGCGACGCGATCTCCTGGATGACCGACCGCCTCTCGGGCAGGAGCACATCGTCCAACTGCTGGACGATGCCGCTGCAGCCCTGACGTCCTGACGTCCCGGCACTCGGTACCGACTGCCGGGCGGATCCCCGGTCCGCCCGGCAGTCGCCCGGTTCGTCGTCCGACAGGGCAAAACCGGTGTCGTGGCGGGAGCGGTCGCGCGATCATGGAGCCGGTCCTGCCCGCCACCGTGAAGGAATCGCGCGCCATGCCCGTACCGGCCGATCCGACCGTGCTCCACCCGATGCCCGACCAGCCGCGCGTGGTGCAGCTCAGGCCCCTGGTGCAGTCCCCGCTGATCGAGGTGGGGGAGTACTCGTACTACGACGACCCGGACGACGCCACCGCGTTCGAGACGCGCAACGTCCTCCACCACTACGGTCCGGAGAAGCTGGTCATCGGCCGGTTCTGCGCCCTGGGCACCGGGGTGCGGTTCATCATGAACGGGGCCAACCACCGCATGGACGGCCCCTCCACCTTCCCGTTCCCCACGATGGGCGGATCGTGGGCGGACCACTTCGACCTGCTGACCGGGCTGCCCGGCCGGGGCGACACCGTCGTCGGCCATGACGTCTGGTTCGGTCACGGCGCCACCGTGCTGCCCGGGGTGCGGATCGGGAACGGGGCGATCATCGGCACCGGTTCCGTGGTCACCAAGGACGTGCCCGACTACGGGATCGTCGGCGGCAACCCCGCCCGCCTCCTGCGCACCCGCTACGACGACCGGGACGTCGCCCGGCTGCTCGCCGTGGCTTGGTGGGACTGGCCGGCGGAACACATCACCGCCCACGTGCGCACGATCATGTCGGGCACCGTCGACGCGCTCGAAGCCGCCGCCCCGCCGGAGTGACACCGCCCCCGTCGGAGTGAGGCCGCCCCGTCCGAGTGAGGCCTCCCGCGCCCGGGCCCGCCGAAAAGCACGCGCGGCGGGCCCGGGCACCGGGTAGGGTCTTTCGCATGTTCTTCCAGCAGCTCTACGGCTGACGCGGGACGGGGCAGTGCCCCGCCTCCGTCCGGCATGCCCAGTGCGCGCCCACGACCCGGAATCGGGTCGGAGCGGCGGACGCACGGGTTCGCCTTGTCCCCTTCGCCGCAGACCTGAATCGAGTGATCTTCCATGTCACGTCGCCGTGCCCACATCGCCATGGTCGGCATCCCGGCCGTCAGCCATGTCCTGCCGAGTCTCGAGGTCATCCGTGAACTGGTGGCCCGCGGCCACCGGGTGACGTACGCCAACGACCCGGCGGTGGCCGAGCGGATCGAGGCCACCGGCGCGGAGTTCGTCCCGTACGGCTCCGTCCTGCCGGTCGCCGACAACAACTGGCCCGACGACGCCATCGGCGCGATGGGCCTCTTCCTCGACGACGCCGTCCAGGCCCTCCCGCAGCTGCGGGCCTTCTACGACGACGACCCCGCGGATCTGTACCTGTACGACATCGGGGCGTACGCCGGGCGCGCGCTGGCCGAGTCGCAGAAGCGCCCGCTGATGCAGCTGTCCCCGACCCTCGTGGCCTGGGAGGGCTACGACCAGGACGTGGCGGCGCATCTGTGGGCGATGCCCGGCGCCGACGCGTACCGGGCGCGTTTCACCCAGTGGCTCGCCGACTGCGGCGCCTCCACCACCGACATGGACGTCTTCTCCGGGCGTCCCGCGCACACCCTCGCCCTCATTCCCGCGGCGATGCAGCCGCACGGCGAGGCCGTCGACACGGACACCGTGACGTTCGTCGGCCCCTGCTTCGGCGGGCGCGCCGCCGAGCAGACCTGGACCCGCCCCGCGGACGCGGAGCGCGTGCTGCTGGTCTCGCTGGGCTCGGCGTACACCAACCGGCCCGAGTTCTACCGCCAGTGCCTGGCCGCGTACGGCGACCTGCCCGGCTGGCACGTCGTGCTCCAGGTCGGCAGGCACACCGACCGGGCCGAGCTCGGCGCCATCCCGGGAAACGTTGAAGTGCACTCCTGGGTACCGCAGTTCGCGATCCTGGAACAGGCCGACGCCTTCGTCACCCATGCCGGGATGGGCGGCAGCTCCGAAGGGCTGTACACGGGGGTTCCGATGATCGCCGTCCCGCAGGGCGCCGACCAGTTCATGAACGCCGACCGGCTCGTGGACCTGGGGGTGGGCCGCCGCGTCGACACCGCGGACGCCACCGCCGAGGTGCTGCGCACGGCACTGACCGAACTCGTCGCCGACCCCGAGGTGGCCGGCCGCTCGGCGAGGCTACGGGCCGAGGCGCGGGCCGAGGGCGGCACCCCGCGGGCCGCGGACCTCATCGAGGAGCTGCTGGCCTGATCGATCGTCGCCGGGCCGGTCGGCCGACGCCGGCCGATCGCCCGACACGACGGGTGCGGGGCCGCACGGTGAAACCCACCGTGCGGCCCCGCAGCGTCGTTCGCCCTGATGGACGGACGGGTCAGCCCTTGCGGGTGGTGACCTCGTCGGTGAGCTGCGGGACGACGTTGAAGAGGTCGCCGACGACGCCGTAGTCGACGAGGTCGAAGATCGGGGCCTCGGCGTCCTTGTTGATCGCGACGATCGTCTTCGAGGTCTGCATGCCCGCCCGGTGCTGGATCGCACCCGAGATGCCGGAGGCGATGTACAGCTGCGGCGAGACGGACTTGCCGGTCTGGCCGACCTGGTTGGTGTGCGGGTACCAGCCGGCGTCGACCGCCGCACGCGAGGCACCGACGGCGGCACCGAGCGAGTCGGCGAGGCCCTCGATGATCGCGAAGTTCTCCCCGCCGTTGACGCCACGGCCGCCGGACACGACGATCGCGGCCTCCGTCAGCTCCGGACGACCCGTCGACTCACGCGGCGTCCGCGACAGCACCTTCGTACCCGAGGCCGACGCGGAGAACTCCACCGCCAGCTCCTCCACCGCACCCGCGCCCGTCACCGGCTCCACCGGCGCCGAGTTCGGCTTCACCGTGATCACCGGCGTGCCGCGCGAGATACGGGACTTCGTCGTGAACGACGCCGCGAACGCCGACTGCGTCGCCACCACACCCTGCTCACCGGCCTCCAGATCCACCGCGTCGGTGATGATCCCCGACCCGATCCGCACCGCGAGGCGGGCCGCGATCTCCTTGCCCTCCGCGGACGACGGCACCAGCACCGCCACCGGCGACACCGCGTCATACGCCGCCTGCAGCGCATCCACCTTCGGCACCACCAGGTAGTCCGCGTACTCGGACGCCTCGGACACCAGCACCTTCACCGCACCGTGCTCGGCCAGCACACCGGCCGTACCCGCGGCACCGGCACCCAGCGCCACCGCGACCGGCTCACCGACCCGGCGCGCGAGCGTCAGCAGTTCCAGCGTGGGCTTGCGGACCGTACCGTCCACGTGATCGACAAAGACGAGAACTTCAGCCATGGGACTTCAATCTCCTGCGATTGAACGAAGGAACAACGAACGACAGAGCGAGCGGGATCAGATGAACTTCTGGCCGGCCAGGAACTCGGCCAGCTGCTTGCCGCCCTCGCCCTCGTCCTTGACGATCGTGCCCGCGGTGCGGGCCGGA
>NZ_JBIAIU010000019.1:0-122052 GCF_042871565.1 Streptomyces sp. NPDC005775
CACGAAGGCTGGGGACTCGGCAGCTACTGCTACTTCAACGTCGACCCGACCATCCGCCAGGACCACGGCTTCCAGGCCCCCGTGAAACCCGGAGTGAAGTTCCACGACCTGCTCGTCGTCTCCCTCGGCGGCCAGGGCCAGTACGAACACGTCATCAACAACACCGGCTCACCGACTTCGGGGACGGACACCATTCCGTCCCAGGTGGTGTCGTTCCCCTAAGGGCCGGCCCCGCAGCCTACGAACCCCGCTCCTCGGTCCACACCGGCCCGTTCAATCCGCAGCGTTCCGTTGAACTCAGTGCGCCCCGTCACTCCACGACGGGGCGCACTGGTGTCAGGCCCGGCCGCCCGCCGTCACGGCCTTGAGTTCATCGAGGGACTCGTGGATGTACGCGCCCATGGCCCGGTCGTCGGTGCCGGCGATCCAGCGTTCGAACGCGACCTTGAAGACGGCGATCCCCGCCTCGGCCGCCAGGCTCGCGGCCGGTTCCGCGACGCCGCGCGCCCGCAGGGACTCGGCGAGCGCCGCGGCGAGTGAGGCGAGCTTGATCAGCTCGCGCTCCCTCAGCTCCGCGTTGGCCGAGATGACCTTCTGGCGCCGCCGGGACTGCTCGCGACGCTCGTCGAACACTGCTGCGGCGGCGTCGAGCGCCGTGGCCACGGCGTCGATCGGCGACGCGGTCGCGGGAGCCCCGGTGAGCGTGTCCACGAGGAGCCCCTGGAGCGAGGCTGAGCCCGCGAACAGGACCTCCCGCTTGTCGGCGTAGTGCCGGAAGAACGTCCGCTCCGTGAGCCCCGCCCGCGCGGCGATCTCGGTCACGGTCGTCTGCTCGTAGCCGCGCTCGCCGTACAGCTCCATTGCGGCCTGCTCCAGCCGGCCCCGCGCGTTCGGCTCCCATCGACTCATGCCGCCGATTCTATGTGATGACAGTGACAGACATCAGGAGTAGGGTGATGTCAGTTGCTGACATTGAACGATGCCGGTCGCTGACCTTGACTTTCCGGGTCGGCCGTTTGTGGCGGGCACGCCCGAACGGCCGACCCACTCTGGAGGATTTCCATGCGTGTATTCATGACCGGCGCGTCCGGCTGGATCGGCTCCGCCGTCGTTCCCGAGCTCCTCGACGCGGGCCACCAGGTCGTCGGGCTCGCCCGTTCGGACGCCTCGGCCGAGGCGCTCACCGCCGCGGGCGCCGATGTGCGACGCGGGGAGCTGGACGACCTCGGCACCCTGCGTGACGCGGCTGCCGACGCGGACGGCGTGGTCCACCTCGCGTTCAAGCACGACATCGCCTTCTCGGGGGGCTTCCAGGACGCCGCCGCCGCGGACCGCCGGGCCGTCGAGACCTTCGGCGAGGCGCTCGCGGGTTCAGGCAAGCCGTTCGTCATCGCCTCCGGAACGCTCGGGCTCGCCCCGGGCCGGGTCGCCACCGAGGAGGACGGGCAGACCCCCGACTGGCCGGTGCCCTTCAACGCCGCGCGGGAGCGCCTGGCCACGGCTCTGCTGACCGTCGGCCTCGCCTCACGCGATGTCCGCTCCTCCGTCGTGCGTTTCCCCCCGACGGTGCACGGCGAAGGGGATCACGGCTTCATGGCAGCCCTGGTCGGGATCGCCCGCGACAAGGGCGTCTCCGGCTACATCGGCGACGGGGCCAACCGCTGGCCGGCCGTGCACCGCGCCGACGCCGCCCACCTCGTCCGCCTCGCGCTCGAGTCCGCCCCGGCGGGATCAACCCTGCACGCGGTCGACGAGGAAGGGGTCCCGCTCCGTGACGTCGCCGACGCCGTCGGGCGTCGCCTCGGTCTCCCCGTCGCCTCCGTGTCCGCCAAGGACGCGGACGCGCACTTCGCCTGGCTGGGCGGCCTCGTGGGGGTGGACGGGCCGGCCTCCAGCGCGCTGACCCGCACCGCGTTCGGGTGGCAGCCGACGCACCCGGGGCTGATCGAGGACCTCGACAAGGGGCACTACTTCGATGCCCCGCCCGCGTGACGGCCGCCTGAACGCGTCACGGACGCCTGAATGCCTGACGGTCTGACTGCCCGGCCGGCTGCCCCGCTGCCCCGCTGCCCGCCGGGGAAGCGCCTTCGGCTCCAGAGGCGCGTCCGGAACCGGAGGCGCTTTCGGCTCCGGAGGCTCGTCCGGAGTTGCGGAGCAGCCAGGTCACTGGTCGCGGCGGTGCACCGCGACCACCGCGACCGTGCCGGCCAGCAGCGCCCAGGCGACGTAGACGGTCCAGGCTCCGGCGACCGTCCACGGATAGAGGATCGACGCATGGAGATCCGACGCCGACAGCCGCTCCCACGCACTGAAGGGCAACGTGTGCTGGAGCACCGCCGTCAGATGGCGCCGGTCGCTGAGGACCATCGGGAGCAGGAGCAGCACCACCACGCATCCGATGACGGAGCCTCCGGTGTGGCGAATCACCGCGCCGATCGCCAGGCCCGCGAGCGCGGCCACCGGCGCGAGCAGTGCGGAGGCCACGATGACACGCACCGCGCCAGGGTGGGAGAGGGAGACGGAGGCGTCCCTGCCGGCGAGGATCGCCTGCGTCGACGCGAACGATGCCCCGGCGACGAGTGCGCCGAAGACCGCGGTGACGGCAGTGAGGACGAGGGCCTTGGCAGCCATCACCGAGCGGCGTGCCGGGACGGCGGTGAACGTGGTGCGGATCAGACCCGTGCCGTACTCGCCGGTTATGGATACGGCACCGATCGCGGCGACGGCCAGCACCAGCACCATGGCGGCGTTCCCGGTGAAGGCGTCCATGAGCGGCGAGCCGTTGGCGATGAAGGACGCGCGGCCGTGCTCGTCGTACGCGTACCAGTACTTGTAGTGGTCGTAGGCCGTGCCGGCGTTGAACGCGATGACGGCCAGCGCGGTGATCGCGTACATCCAGGAAGTGGAGCGCAGCGACCACATCTTGAGCCACTCGGCGGCCAGCAGGTCACCGAAGCGGGCACGGGGTTCGTCGTTCGTCACGCGGGCGGGGGGCGCGGTCGTGACCGGT
This sequence comes from Streptomyces sp. NPDC005775, assembly GCF_042871565.1. Lineage (NCBI taxonomy): Bacteria > Bacillati > Actinomycetota > Actinomycetes > Kitasatosporales > Streptomycetaceae > Streptomyces > Streptomyces sp. NPDC005775. Next base: position 3,011 of record NZ_JBIAIU010000019.1, read on the forward strand.
GCCGTGGTCATCGGGGGTCTCCTGCGAGGTATTCCACGCTGTCTGCGGTGAGTTCCATGAACGCCTCCTCCAACGAGGCGCCGAGCGTCGTGAGTTCGTGGAGCAGGACGTGGTGGCGCAGGGCGAGCTCACCGATGCGGGCGGCGGTGAGCCCGGTGACTGTGAGCCGATCGCCGTCCCGGACCACCTCGGCGCCCTCGGCGGTGAGCAGCGGGGTCAGGCCGGCAGGGTCGGGGGTTCCTACGGTCACGCTCAGGCGGGTGCTCCGGGAGGCGAACGCGGTCAGGCTCTCGGCGGCGATGAGCTCTCCGCGGCCGATGACGACGAGCCGGTCGGCGGTGTGTTCCATCTCCGTCATCAGGTGGCTGGAGACGAACACCGTGCGGCCTTCGGCGGCGAGCCGGCGGAACAGCCCGCGCACCCACAGCACACCTTCCGGGTCGAGGCCGTTGAGCGGTTCGTCGAAGAGCAGCACCGGCGGGTCGCCGAGCAGCGCGGTGGCTATGCCGAGGCGCTGGCGCATCCCGAGGGAGAAGCCGCCGATGCGGCGGCGGGCCGCTCCCGCGAGGCCCACGTCCTGGAGCAGCTCGTCGACCCGGGCGCGCGGGATGCTGTTGCTGCGGGCCAGCATCGCGAGGTGGGCGCGGGCGGTGCGGCCGCCGTGGACGTCGCCCGCGTCGAGGAGGGCGCCGACGTGCCGCAGTCCGCGTGGGTGGTCGCTGAACGGCCGGCCGTGCAGGGTGGCCGTTCCGGCGGTGGGCTCGATCAGGCCCAACAGCATGCGCAAAGTAGTGGTCTTACCTGCCCCGTTGGGGCCCAGGAAGCCGGTGACCTCGCCCGGCCGTACGGTGAATGTGAGGTCCTTGACGACGGTGGCGGCGCCGTATCGCTTGGTCAGTCCGTTGAATTCGATCACTCCACCACTGTCCTGTCCGCGCCCCGCGTGTGTCTTCGGACCAGCGGTGACATCTGGCGGGGGGCGGTGTCGACCCAGGGTGTACAACCGTGGTCCGATGCCTGTCCGCGAGGCGCTGGCTACGATCAGCACATGTCCCCAACGCCCTCGCTGCCCCGACTCAAACTCATCCCGCCGGGCTGGTGGGTTGGGGCGGGCTGGTATGCGGGCGTGCTGCTCACCTTCCTCGTGCGGGTGCGGCTGCCCGGCGAGTACGAGCCGTCCGTCCGGCCCGGGGTCTTGTTCTACCGGTGGGACGGGCTGCTCACCCAACTGCTCGCCGCAGCCTTGGCCGCGGCCGGATGTGTGGTGCTGGAGCGGCGTCCCCTGAAGGGCCTGGCCCTGGTGCTCGGTGCCGCCGCGCTCGCCACCATGTCGTTGAGCGTGGGTGAGATTCCGCTTGCCCAGTTCCTGGCCGCCGATGTGGCGCTGTACTTCATAGCCGCCACCCGGTCCCGCCGGACCGGTCTCGCCGCCCTTCTGATGGCGCTCGGCACCCTTGCCGGCTTCTTGACCATGCGGTTGCTGGCCGGGTGGGTCGTCGGCACGTCCGCTGAGCTGGTCGTCGCACTGACCGCCGTCGTCGCCTGGCTTGTGGGGGGCTCGGCGTACGAGTCGCGCCTGCACAATGAGCGTATGGCCGCACGGTCAGCCGAACAGGCAGTGGTCCAGGAGCGGTTGCGGATCGCCCGCGAGATGCACGACATGGTCGCGCACAGCGTGGGCATCATCGCCCTCCAGGCAGGTGCGGCGGCCCGAGTCGTGCACACCCGGCCGGACGCCGCGCGCGAGGCGATGAGCGCGGTGGAGGCCGCGGGCCGCGAGACGTTGTCGGGGCTGCGCCGGATACTCGGCGCTCTGCGGGAGACCGACTCCGGGGATGGACGCGCCGCGTCGGAGAGGGCGCCGTTGCGGCCGGCGGAGGGCCTCGCCGACGTGGAGCGGCTGGCGCGGGCGACGACCGCGGCCGGGGTCCGGGTGGAGGTGCGCTGGGAAGGCGACCGGCGTCCGCTGCCACCGGACATCGACCTGTCGGCGTTCCGCATCGTCCAGGAGTCGGTGACCAACGTGGTCCGGCATGCCTCGACCGATGCCTGCCGGGTGTCCATCGCGTACGGCTCCGAGGAGCTCGCCATCGAGGTCGTCGACCGCGGCCGGGGAGCGGGCAGCACCACGGAACGGGGGTTCGGCCTCGTCGGCATGCGGGAGCGTGTCGCGCTGCTGCACGGGCAGTTCGAAGCGGCACCGCACCCGGAGGGCGGCTTTCGGGTGACGGCCCGGCTGCCGGTGCCTGCCGCGGCGGCGGCGGCCGCGGGGAGCACGGCATGAGCGACGGGACGCCCGGAGCCGCGGAGCCGATCCGCGTCGTGCTCGCCGACGACCAGCCGCTGGTGCGCGCCGCGTTGCGCATGGTCATGGCCGAAACCAGCGACATCGACGTCGTCGGCGAGGCGGGGACGGGCGAGGAGGCGGTCCGGCTGGCCACCGAGCTCACCCCCGATGTGGTCGTGATGGACATCCGAATGCCGGGACTGAACGGCATCGAGGCCACCGAGCGGATCGCGGCGGGCCCGGCCACCGCCCATGTGGTCGTCCTGACCACCTTCGATGACGACGACTACGTGTACGGCGCCCTGCGCGCCGGTGCGGCCGGCTTCCTGGTCAAGGACATGGCGTTGGAGGAGATTCTGGCTGGGGTCAGGGTGGTGGCGGCTGGTGACGCGCTGCTCGCGCCGGGCGTGACCCGGCGGTTGATCAAGGAGTTCGCGGGCCGTCCGGCAACCGCGTCACCCTCCAGGCCCCTCACGGCGATCACCGACCGGGAGCGCGAGGTCCTGGTGCTGGTCGGCAGTGGGCTGTCCAATGCGGAGATCGCCGAGCGGCTGTTCATCAGTGTCGCCACGGCCAAGACCTATCTGACCCGACTGCTCGCCAAGCTCGGTGCCCGGGACCGGGTGCAGCTCGTCATCATCGCGTACGAGGCGGGGCTGGTGACGGCGGCCCGGTGAGGAGAGGGCCACCCGAACGGGCCACCGCACACGGCCGCACCACACTGGTACCCACCACGAACGGTCCACCACCCAGCGGCCCACCGCGCGCAGGCCCCCCACGAACGGTCCACCACCCAACGGCCCACCGCGCGCAGGCCCCCCACGAACGGTCCACCACCCAACGGCCCACCACCCAGCAGCGCAGCGCGCACGGGCCCGTGCATACCCGGGCCCTACAACCAGCCCTTCTCCCGTGCCATCCGGACTGCCTCCGCGCGGTTGCGCGACGCCATCTTCTGGATCGCCATGGAGAGGTAGTTGCGGACCGTGCCCTGGGACAGGTGCAGCGCGGCGGCGATCTCCGCGTTGGTCGAGCCGTCCGCGGCGGTGCGCAGGACATCGCGCTCCCGCGCGGTCAGGGGGCTGGCGCCGTCGGCGAGGGCGGCGGCAGCGAGAGTGGGGTCGATGACGCGTTCCCCGGCGAGCACCTTGCGGACGGCTTCGGCGAGTTGGGACGCGGGTGCGTCCTTCACCAGGAAGGCGTCCGCGCCCGACTCCATCGCGCGGCGCAGATAGCCGGGACGGCCGAAGGTGGTGACGACGACGACCTTGACACCGGGGAGGTCGCGGCGCAGTTCGGCGGCCGCCTCGATACCTGTCATGCCGGGCATCTCGATGTCGAGCAGGGCCACGTCGATGCCGTGCTCCCTGGCCGCGGCCAACACCTCGTCGCCGCGGGCGACCTGGGCGACCACCTCGATGTCGGGTTCCAGGCCGAGGAGCGCCGCAAGGGCCTCGCGCACCATGGACTGGTCCTCGGCGAGGAGAAGTCTGATCATGCTCATTCCCCGGATCCTAGGCCGGATTCGAGCGGAACGCTGAGGACCGTGGTGAAGCCTTTGCCCGAACGGGGATCGGTGGCCCGGGTGATGAGAGTCCCGTCGACCGAGGCGAGGCGCTCGGTCATCCCCGTGAGGCCGTTGCCCCGCGTCGTGCCGGTGGCGCCGCGGCCGTTGTCGGCGACGGTCAGTTCGAGGACACGTCCGTCGAGGGTCTGCCGGGGGGCGAGGGTGACCGTGCAGCGATCGGCGCCGCTGTGGCGTACGACGTTCGTGACGGCTTCACGCAGCGCCCAGGCGAGCACCTCCTCCGCCTTCTCCGGGAGGTCCTCGGGGGTCTCGGCCGGGATGTCGGCGGTGATTCCGGCGGCGGCGAGAGCGGTTCTGGCCCCGGCCAGTTCGCCGGGGAGGGTCGGCCGTCGGTAGCCGGTGACGGCGCTGCGTACGTCCACGAGGGCCTGGCGGCTGACCTGTTCGATGTCGGCGACCTGGGCGGCAGCCTGTTCCGGGTGGTCGGGGAGCATCCGTCCGGCCAGTTCGCTCTTGAGGGTGATCAGGGAGAGGGAGTGGCCGAGGAGGTCGTGCAGGTCACGGGCCAGGCGCAGCCGTTCCTCGTTGGCGGCGAGCTGGGCGACGGTGGCGCGGGCTTCGCGGAGCTGGATCGTGGTGCGGATCATCTGCCGTACGCCGGACATCGCGAAGCCGCCGAGGAGTGCGGGGAAGACCAGGGCCGTGATGATCTCGCGGGGGTGGTCGCCGGTCAGGCCGATGCCCACCAGGACGGCGGTGACGGCGGGAATCAGCCAACGGGCGGTCCGCATCGGCAGGGTGGCGCCGACGGAGACGGACACGTACACGAAGAGGACCAGCCACGGCGTGCCGAACGTCAGGGAGAGCAGGACGGCGAGGGCCCAGAGGAACGCGAGGGCGGATCGGACCCGAAAGGGGTCCAGCGCCTTCGAGGTGTGGCGGAAGAGCAGGACGAGGTAGCTACCGACGAAGACGAGGAGACCGAGGGTTCCGAGCGCGGTCGCCCACGGAGTGTGATGGCCGTCGGCGAGATCCTTGACCGGTGCGCTCATGAAGGCGAGCCAGATACCGATCCACAGGAGCTTGGTCCCGACGAGCCGTGCGCCGGTGTGTGAGCTCCCGGAACCCATGGGCGCCTCGTCCTCGTTCATGCCGTCCCCCCGCCCTCGTCCTCGCATGCCGTCCCCCCGCCCTCACTCACGCCGTCGTACCGTCCCCGCCCTCGTCCTCGTCCTCGTCCTCGTTCATGCCTTCAGGGTGTCCTTCCGGTAGAGCCAGGCGGCGCCGCCCGCGAAGATCAGGAAGTAGACACAGAGGATGGCGACGTCCTTGCCGTGTGGCGCGCCGCCCAACTCGACGGCCTGGCCGAGTGCAGCGTACGCGTGGGTGGGCAGCCACTCGGAAATGTTCTGGATCCACTGCGGGAAGGTCGCGCTCGGCATCCACAGGCCGCCGAGGATCGAGAGGACGAAATAGATGATCATGGTGATCGGGCGGACCGCGTCACCGCTGGCGAGGTAGCCGATGGCAACCCCGAGCGCGGCGAAGACCAGCGAACCGGCCCAGATGACGCCGGTGAGGGCGAACCACTGCCACAGGTCGAACCGTACGTGCTTGGCGGAGGCCGCGACGAGGAAGACGACCACGATGCAGGGCAGGGTGACCATGGCGGCGCTGGCGATCTTCGCCAGGACGTAGCCGCGGCTGGGCAGGGCGGTCAGCCGCAGCTGGCGGACCCAGCCCTTCTCGCGCTCCTTGGCGATGCGTTCGCTGTTGCCCATCAGCACGGCGGTCAGGGCGCCGAAGGAGGCCATGGACACCATGAAGAAGGACTGCAGGGTGAGGTCGGTGCCCGGCACCTTGTCGGTGGTGTTCTGGGTGCCGGAGATCAGCAGGTAGATCACCGACGGGTAGATGATCGAGAAGAACATGAACTTCTTGTTGCGCAGGGTGCGGGTCACTTCGAGTCTGACGAGCGCCCACGAAGAGAGATTCAGCATGAGGTCCTGGCCTCCTCGGCCTCGGTGATGGCGACGAAGGCCTGCTCCAGGCCGAGTCCCGCGACTTCGAGTTCGCGCGGGAAGAGACCCAGTCCGTAGACGGCGTGCACGGTGGCGTCGGCGTTGTGCGACTGGATACGGACGCGGCGGCCGGCGATGTCCAGCGTGGAGAGGAACGGCAGCGCGCGCAGGGCCTCTTCGTCGATCGCGCCCTCCAGCTCGAAGGAGATACGGCGGGCCCCGGCTCTCGCCTTGATCTCGGCGGCGGTGCCGTCGGCGAGGATCCGGCCCTTGTGCAGGACCAGGACGCGGTCGGCGATCGCGTCGGCCTCTTCGAGGTAGTGGGTGGCGAACAGGACGGTACGCCCCTGGTCGGCCTGCTCGCGCATGGTGGCCCAGAACGCCTGGCGGGCGGTGACGTCCATGCCGGTGGTCGGCTCGTCGAGCACGATCAGGTCGTTGGCCCCGGCGGTGGCGAGCGCGAACCGCACACGCTGTTCCTGGCCGCCGGAGAGCTTGTTGACCATGCGGTCGGCGATCGGTGCGATGCCGGCGCGGGCCAGCACCTCGCTCACCGGGTAGGGCCTGGGGTGCAGGGTGCAGACGAGCCCGACCAGCTCGCCGACGGTGACGTCCTCCATGAGGCCGCCGGACTGCAGCATCGCGCCGACACGGCCGGCGGCGATGGCCGCCTGAGGGGTCGTACCGAAGAGGCGGACCGTCCCGGAGTCGGCGGTGCGCAGGCCGAGGAGGAGGTCCAGGGTGGAGGACTTGCCGGCGCCGTTGGGGCCGAGGAGCGCCACGGTCTCGCCGGGGTGGAGGTCGAGGGTGAGCCCGTCGACGGCGCGTACGTCTCCGTAGGCCTTGGTGACCCGGTCGAAGCTGACCACGGCGGTCTTCGCCGCGGTGACTTCGGAGGCTGTCGTTGTCATGCGTCCAGCCTGGCTCAGCGGAGGGTGCGCCCGGCAGGGTCACGGGTCGTGGATCCGGGATGACAGATGTCATGCCGTACGGATGACGGCGGCGCCGGTGTGATGGCCGGTACGCACCACCGCCCCCGGCCGGAGGTCCGGCCGGGGGCGGTGGAGCGCGGGGCGGGCCGGGTCAGCCGTTGCCGCCGAGATCGATCGTGACGGTCCGCTCGGCTTCCGTCTTGCCGAGCAGCGCGCCCCTCATCGCGAAGGCCACGTCGTCCGGGCCGACCTGGTGCTTCGTACCGTCGCCCTTGGTGACCATGATCCCGTCGAAGACGCCTCCGCAGAGTTCCTCGATGGCCTTCTTGTCGTAGTGGTCGACGAGCTTGCCGTCGACCGGCACCATCGAAAGGATCTTCGGCAGCGACTTGGCGGGGCCGAACGGGATCTGCTTCGAACCGGCCTTGATGACGATCAGGCCGGACATCGCGGGCTCCGCGAACTCCTTCATCGCCCGGTCGATCTCGGCCTGGCTGATGGTGGGTTCGCCGGCGGTGACGGGCAGCTGGACGACGTTCGCCTTGCCCGTCTCGACCTGGGCGCGGTACGCGTCACGCACCGAGCGCATCGACTGGTTGACGTCGAGCACCTTGCCCGCCTTGCCCGGGACGGGGACGGCCTTGCCGGGCACGAACTTGATCGTGCCGTCGGTGGCCGAGCCCGAGGCGCCGGACAGGTCCTTCAGCGCGACGCCGAGCTTCTCCTCGTCGACCGGGATCACCGGATCGACCGTGCGCTCGCTGCCGAAGAGGGAGCCGATGACGGAGACCGGGTTGTAGTCGCTGCCCGCCGCGGCGCGCACGGTCGCCTGGCCGTCCAGGGAGAGCCCGGCCTTGTCCGGGGCGAGCTGCGTCTTCCTGCCGTCCACGGTCAGCTGGAGCGGGGCCGTGGACCGCTTGCCGAACGCGGCGTCCAGCTTCTCGACGGCGTCGTCCCTCGTCCCGCCGCCGATGTCGACGCCGAGGACGGTCGTGCCCTTGGGGACGTCCGAGTGGTTCATCAGCAGCCCGGCGCCGTAGGCGACCCCGAGGAGACAGACGGCGGCCACGCAGAGCATGACGAGCTTGGAGCGGCCCTTCTTCGCCGGGGCGCTCGGCGCCGCGGGTTCCGGGGCGTTACGGGCGGCGGGCTTGGGCGCCCGATCGGCGACCCCGCCCGGCCCGGCCGGTCCGGTGCCCATCGGGCTGTCTCCCGCACGGGGACCGGAGTCGGCGAACGGCGACGGCGCCCCCGACGAGCGGTGCTCCGGAGGTACGACGGGGATGCCGCTGGTGAGCGTGTCCCCCGAGACGTTGCCGCCGGGGCCGGAGGGGCCGCCGGGGCCGGAGGGGCCGCCGGGGCCGGGCCCGAACTGCGGGGTGAGCACCGCGGTGTCGTCCGACATCCGCGGCGGGACGCCTCCGGGGGTGCCGGGGCCCTGCGCACCGCCGGGGCCCGCCGGTCCGCCCGGTCCCGGGCCGAAGGGTGCCCGGCCGTCGAGGTCCGGGGTGAGGGCCGAGGTGCCGGTGGCCGGCCCCGTGGTGGGGCCGGACGGTCCGGGCGCACGGACACCGAGGTGCGGCGTGGAGCGGGGCCCGCCGGCACCGTCGCCACCACCGAAACCGCCGGCACCGTCGCCACCACCGAAACCGTCAGATCCAGGCCCACCACCGAAACCGTCAGATCCAGGCCCACCGCCGAAACCATCGGACCCCGGCCCACCGCCGAAACCGTCGGACCCGGGCGCGCCCGGGTCACCCGCGCGCTGCGGTCCGTCGGAGAAGTAGGGCAGATCGGGGCGAGGGCCACCCGAAGGACCGGAACCCGGACCGTCCGGCCGGCCCCCGGAGCCGGGGCCACCGGCCGCGAAGCCGGAACCACCGGAACCGCTGGCACCACCGGGGCCACCCGCACCACCAGAATCACCCGCACCATCGGCGCGGAACCCGGCCCCGTCCGTCCCGTCGCTGGGCGGGGTGCCGGCCGAGGCGCTCGCTCCCGCCGGAGCGGCGGCCGGGGACTTGCGCGGTGCGAACCAGTCGCTGCCGCTCTTCTCCCTGGCCGGCTTCTCGGCAGCCGGCTCCGCCACGACCGGCGTCTCGCCGGTCTCGGGCCCCGGCACGCCCGGCGCCGCCTGCGCGCCGCCCGGGGCCGAGGCGCCCGGGCGCGGGGTGGAGCCGGTGCGCTCACCGCCGGCGCCGTTGACGTCGCTCATGGGCGTACGCATGACAACCGGGGGGATGGGGCGCGAACCCGGGATGTTGATCCGGATACGCGTCGTCAGCGTCGTCTCGGTCCTCGGCTCGTCGGGCTGAGGCGGATCCGCAGGCTCCGGGGACTCCTCCGGGGCGTCCTGTGCAGGATGCAGCGACGGATACTGGCGGGATCCGTACGGCGGCGTACCCGAGGGGTACGCGGCTCCTCCGCGACCCTGGGGTCCGGAGGACGAACTGTCAGTTTCACGACTCAAAGCAGGTTCTCCCGATTGGCTCCGCCGCCCGTACTTCCCCCGTGCCGCAGGCCAGGGGGCGGCTAGGAGGGTACTGAAGATCTTGGCCGGATCAGGGAGCGGCGCCTGGCGCGTGCAGCCGCAAGGCGCCGGAGCGTCCTCACAGCGGAGCTATTAGGGCGTTCAGCAAACGCCACAGTTGTGCGTGCCAGGCATCTCGAACCCGGCCAAGATCTTCAGCACCCGACTAGGCGCGCGAACCACCTTACTGGCCGCGGCCGACAGACACCCCGCGACCGGGGGAAACGACTACCCACCCCCCGGACGGAGCGAGAGCATTACGGGATCGGACGTGGCACATTACTTGCCAGGTCGGCCGCTTTCGGCACCCAGTTGAGGCGTCCGCGACATGGTGGCACAGATCACAGCGATGGCCATGCCGCCCAGCATGAAGAGGGCCAGGCCCAGTTCGTCCCCGAAGACGTAGTCCCCTTCGGGTCTACCACCCAGCAGAACAATGACCGAAATCAGCCACCCCGCGGCAGGCGCCACGGCCCCGGGCTGTGTGCCCATGAGGCACCGACCGCCGTAGAAGAGACCTGCGGACGCGAGCAGGGCCAGCAGCAATCCGCCGGGGAACCAGGCGGATTGGACGAGTGTTCCGGCGATCCCGACGAGGGCGCCGAGAACCGCCAGGCCCAGCAGGGCGGCGATCCGGCGCGGGTTGAGGGGGGCGGCCAGGCCGGTGGCCGGAATGTCCCTCGGAGGGGCGTTGGTCCGCGCCGCCCGGGGCCTGTTCCCGCTCACCGGTCCGCCTCCGTCAGGCCCGCGAAGAGATCCTGCTCGCGGGTGCCCCCTCCGTCGGCGGGGCCGCTCACCAACTCGTAGTACTCGGTGGTGAGGACGGGTTGACCGAGGTCGTTCGACAGCGCGAAGAAGGGGCCGTCGACCGCGATCTGCGTGGCGTGCGCCCGCATCGCCGCGACTTTCGCCTCGCCGCATCCGACGCCGTCGATCTCGGTGGTGATCAGGGCGTCGTCCACCACACCCGGTACGTCGCCGATCTCGGCGACGCCCCCGAACGCGTCGGGGGCGGTGGCCCGCAGCCGGGCGAAGCCCTCCTCGGCGACCGAGCGGGGCACCCGGTTCCAGTAGGTCTTGGCGATGGTGTGCGCGGCGCCGGAGGCGGGGCGGTACGCGGGGTCGGCGGCCAGTTCGGCGGCGCGCGTCGCGACCCGGTGCGCCTGGATGTGGTCGGGGTGCCCGTAGCCCCCCTCGGGGTCGTACGTCACCAGCACCTGCGGGCGCACCTCGCGGATCACCTCCACGAGGTGTCCGGCGGCCTCGTCGACGTCGGCGGACCAGAAGGCGCCGGGGCGCCCGTTCTGCTCGGCGCCCATCATTCCGGAGTCGCGGTACCGGCCGGCGCCGCCGAGGAGGCGGTGGTCGGCGACCCCCAGCTCCTTCATCGCCGCCGCGAGTTCACCACGACGGTGGGGGCCGAGGGAGTCCTCCCGGTCCGCGGCGAGATGGGCGAGCGAGGGCGGGATGATCTCGCCCTCCTCTCCGAGCGTGCAGGTCACCAGCGTGACCAGGGCGCCGTCGGCCGCGTACCTGGCCATGGTGGCGCCGTTGTTGATCGACTCGTCGTCGGGGTGCGCGTGCACCAGGAGCAGACGCCGGGCGGGAAGGTCCGTCATGGGGACCACCCTACGAGCCGACGGCCCCCCGGACCGACGGCGGCCACACCGGCGAGGCCGAACGGCAGCGCACGACCACCGGCGTCAGAACTTGATGCCCCCGATCATGCCGGCCACGTTCGTGGTCAGCTCGGAGATGGTGGGCGCGATGGACGAGCTGGCGAGATAGAAACCGAGCAGCGCGCAGACGACCGCATGTCCCCCCTTCAGTCCGGATTTCCGGATCAGCAGGAAGACGATGATCGCCAGCAGCACCACCGCCGAAATCGAGAGCGCCACGACGGTTCACCTCCATCTGTACGGTCGGGACGGGCAGCACGCATGGAGCCAGCAGGTTCATACCCACCGAGCGCTACGGATCATAACTATCCGTGGCAACGCATTGATCGGGGCACAGCAGCACGAGGGGCGCACGGACGGCGGGGGCGGCCGATAGGTTCGGCATATGACTTCGCCAGAGATCACCTTCCCGCTGCAGTTGGCCCGGACGATGCGCTTCACCCTCGGTGCACCGCGCGCGTTCACGGTTTCACCCGACGGTGAACGGGTGGTCTTCCTGCGCTCGGGTTCGGGCACCGACCGCTCGGGCCGGCTCTGGGTGCTGGACCTGAGCGACGGCAAGGCCCCGCGCGAGCGGGTCGTGGCCGATCCGGCGGTGCTCCTGGGCGGTTCGGCGGAGCGGCTCTCGGCCCAGGAGCGGGCGCGCCGCGAGCGGAGCCGCGAGGGGTCGTCGGGGATCGTGGGCTACGCGGTGGACGCGAGGGCCGAGTTGGCGGCGTTCGCCCTCTCGGGGAAGGTGTACGTCGCCGAGCTGCGGGCCGGAACGGCGCGTGCGCTGCCCGTGCCCGGCCCGGTGATCGACCCGCGCCCCTCCCCCGACGGGCTACACATCGCATACGTGTCCAAGGGCGCGCTGCGCGTCGTGGGCGCCGAGGGCGAGGGGGACAGGGCGCTCGTGGAGCCGGAGGACGCGCAGGTCTCCTACGGCCTCGCGGAGTTCATCGCGGCCGAGGAGATGCAGCGCTCGCGCGGATTCTGGTGGTCACCGGACTCGGACCGGCTGCTGGTGGCCCGGGTCGACGACAGCCCGGTGCGGCGGTGGTGGATCGCCGACCCCGCGCACCCGGACCGCAAGCCCGCCGAGATCGCGTATCCGGCGGCCGGTACGCCCAACGCCGAGGTGCGGCTGTTCGTCGTGGGGCTGGCCGGGGAACGTACCGAAGTGGTGTGGGACCGGGCCCGGTTCCCGTATCTGGCGCGGGTGCACTGGTCGTCCGGCGGGGCGCCGCTGCTGCTGGTGCAGGCCCGTGACCAGCAGAGTCAGCTGTACCTGGCGGTGGACCCGGAGACCGGGGCGACGCGGACGGTGCACGCGGACGAGGACCCGGTGTGGCTGGAGCTGTTCCCCGGGGTGCCCGCGTGGGCGCCGGACGGGCGACTGGTGCGGATCGCGGACGAGGGCGGGGCGCGGGTCCTCGCGGTCGGCGACCGACTGCTGACCGGGGCCCAGTTGCAGATCCAGGCGGTGCTGGACATCGGGGAGTCCGATCTCCTCGTGACGGCGTCGGCGGGTGAGCGTGCGGCCGAGCCGGAGACGGGCGAGAGCCATGTGTACCGGGTCAACGAGCTGGGCGTCGAACGGGTCTCGGAGGGCGTGGGCGTGCACGCGGCGGTCCGGTCCGGCGGGGTGACCGTCATGGTCTCCACGGCGCTCGACGTACCCGGAGCGACGGCACGGGTGTTCCGGGACGGGAAGGAGATCGCCACCGTCGGCAGTCACGCGGAGCAGCCGGTCCTGTCCGCCCGGCCTCAGCTCACCGAAGGGGGCGCACGGCGGATTCCGTGCGCCGTGATGCTCCCCACCGGTTACAAGGAATCGGATGGTCCGCTTCCGGTCCTGATGGATCCGTACGGCGGGCCGCACGGCCGCCGGGTCCTCGCCGCCCACAATCCCCACCTCACCTCGCAGTGGTTCGCCGACCAGGGTTTCGCCGTGATCGTCGCGGACGGCCGCGGGACTCCCGGCCGCTCGCCCGGCTGGGAGAAGGCCGTCAAGCACGACCTCGCCCTGACCCTCGACGACCAGGTCGAGGCGCTGCACGCGCTCGCCGAGCGGTTCCCGCTGGACCTGGGCCGGGTGGGCATCCGGGGCTGGTCGTACGGCGGTTTCCTGGCCGGCATGGCGGTCCTGCGGCGGCCCGACGTCTTCCACGCGGCGGTCGTGGGTGCCCCGGTGACCGACCAGCGGCTCTACGACACCCATTACACGGAGCGCTACCTCGGCGACCCGGCGACTCAGCCCGAGGTGTACGCGTACAACTCGCTGCTCACCGACGAAGGGCTCTCGCACGCCGCCGAGCAGGTCCGCCCGATGATGATCATCCACGGTCTGGCGGACGACAACGTGGTGGTCGCTCACACCCTGCGGCTGTCGTCGGCGCTGCTCGCGGCGGGCCGGCCGCACGAGGTGCTGCCGCTGAGCGGGGTGACTCACATGACCCCGCAGGAGAAGGTGGCGGAGAACCTCCTGCTGCTCCAGGTGGACTTCCTGAAGCGGTCACTCGGCATGCAGGACTCGTAGGACTACCAGCCCGGCGGCGGCTGCGACGGCGGCGGAGGAGGCCCGAAGCCGCCACCCTGCGGGTACCCGTATCCCGGGGCCGGCGGCTGGTGGCCCGGGTGAGGGGCGGGGGCGTAGCCGGGCGGCCCGAACTCGGGGCCGTACCCGGGGCCCTGCCCCGGTCCGTACGGGCCGGGGACGTCGGCGAAGCCCCGGGGCGCCAGCGCCAGCAGTACAACCAGCGCGGCGATCAGCTCGAACATCCAGCTCAGGAGCGTGAGCTGGGCCTCCGTCGGCAGTGAACCGAAGTCGTCGAGGAGGTCGTGGTGCACGGCCCGGGCCACGCCCAGCGCCCCCTCGGGCAGCAGCAGCGCGGCGGCCACCAGGCCGAACGGCCGCGCGTGCACGGCGTGGAAGAGGGCGCTCACTCCCGCGACCAGACAGAGGAGCGCCAGCGCCGCGGTGTCCCAGCCGGGCGGCGGGTCGATCACCCCGTGCGGGATGCGGTCGCCACCCACATACCACTCGGGATAGATCTCGGGGTACTTCACCATCTGCCGGATCTCCCAGGCGATCAGCACCGCCCCGGCCGCGCCCAGCATCAGGAACGCGGCGACCGAGGCGCCCGGGCCGGGCCGGGTGGGCAGCGGTTCGTAGGAACCGACCGGCGGGCGGCGGCCGGCCCCGGCGGTGATGAGGAGCGCGATGCCCGCGGCGAGGGCGACGAAGGCGCAGATCAGCGCCCGTGAGCGCAGGTCGTCGGAGAACGCCGACTCCATCCCGCGGCTGCCGATGGCCCAGAGTCCCGGCAGCCGTACGGCAAGGGTGATCACTCCGGTGGCGACGAGCACGGTGGCGGCGACCGAGGAGCGGAGTGCGGCGACGGTGGCGACGACGTACACCGCGAGGAGGACGACGTCCAGGGGCGAGGTGGCGGGCATCGCCTGCGGGCGCGCGTCGCCGAAGCCGGCCCAGTAGCGCCACAACTGGTCGGCGTCCACTGCCCTGATGTCCCGTACGAGCCAGCTCGCGACGATCACGGCGAGCACCGCGCAGAGAGCGGCGCCGGTCACTCTTGCTCCACGGGTGAGTATCACCTCAGCGATACTCCCCCGCGCCCGGCCTCCCGGCAAGAGGGCCGTCGGCGCTGCCCCGTCGGGCGACCGGCCGGAAGGAGTTCCACTCCTTCCGGCCGGTCCACGGCACCCGCACGGCCGTACGTCGTCCATGCTGACGGGTCCGTATATCGGACGTGAGACAGCGGAGTTGCTCACGCGTTAACGGACCGGCGGTTCAGCTCACCCTGCTGCTGCCGGAGGGCGGCGGGCCGCCGTCGTCGCCGTTGCCGGCCTCCGGAGGAGGACCGTCGTCGCCGCTCCGCGCCTCCCGGCCCCCCGTCTCCACGTCCGGTCCGACCCCCTCGTCGGCCACACCGCCGTCAGCGCCGCCGGCCTCACCGGCCACACCGCCGTCAGCGCCGCCGGCCTCACCGGCCACACCCACCTGCTCCAGCGTCCCCTCCGGCGGCACCACCCGCTTCTCCTCCGCGAAGTGACAGGCCGAGTCGTGCCTGGCCGGGGTATCCGTCAGCCGGAAGGCCGCCGGGACCGCCAGCAGCGGCACCTCCAGCTCGCACCGCTCCTGCGCCTTCCAGCAGCGGGTGCGGAAGCGGCAGCCGGAGGGCGGCTTGGCGGGCGAGGGCACGTCGCCGTGCAGGATGATCCGCTCGCGGTACTCGCGCGCCATCGGGTCCGGCACCGGCACGGCGGAGAGCAGCGCCTGGGTGTACGGGTGCGTGGGGTGTTCGTAGATCTCCTCGTCCGTGCCGATCTCCACGAACCGGCCGAGGTACATCACGCCGACCCGGTCGGAGATGTGCCGGACGATGGAGAGGTCGTGGGCGATGAACACGTAGCTGAGGCCGAACTCCGCCTGGAGCCGGTCCAGCAGGTTGACGACCTGGGCCTGGACGGAGACGTCGAGGGCGGACACGGGTTCGTCGGCGACGATGATCTCGGGGTTGAGCGCGAGGCCGCGGGCGATGCCGATGCGCTGGCGCTGACCGCCGGAGAACTGGTGCGGATAGCGGTTGATGTACTCCGGGTTGAGGCCGACGACGTCCAGCAGGTCCTGCACCTTGCGCCGCCGGTCACCCTTCGGGGCGACCTCGGGGTGGATCTCGTACGGTTCCCCGATGATGTCGCCGACCGTCATCCGCGGGTTCAGCGAGGTGTACGGGTCCTGGAACACCATCTGGATGTTGCGGCGTACGGCCTTCAGCGCGCGGCCGGACAGCTTGGTGACGTCCTCGCCCTTGTACCGGATCGCACCGGCCGTCGGCTGTTCCAGGTGCACGAGCAGCCGGGCGACCGTCGACTTGCCGCAGCCGGACTCCCCCACGACGCCGAGCGTCTCGCCGGCCGCCAGGTCGAAGGACACCCCGTCGACCGCCTTGACGGCTCCCACCTGCTTCTTGATCAGGATGCCCTGGGTCAGCGGGTAGTGCTTGACGAGGTCGCGTACCTCCAGGATCGGCTCGCCGCCCGCGTACGCGCTCTGCTGCCGCGACTTGGACAGGAGGGTGCGCGCCATCTCGCCCTCTTCGCGCGCTCCCCTGCGCCCCGAGTGGTCAGCGCTCATCGAGCGTCTCCTTCCAGAAGTGGCAGGCGCTCTGACGGTGCTCGGCCACGTCGTACAGCGGCGGCACGTCGGTGCGGCAGACGTCCTGGGCCTTGGGGCAGCGCGGGTTGAAGGCGCAGCCGGGCGGGATGTGCAGCAGGTTGGGCGGCAGGCCCTTGATCGCGTACAGCTCCTGGCCCTTCTGGTCCAGGCGCGGGATGGAGCGGAGCAGGCCCTTGGTGTACGGGTGCGCGGGCGCCTTGTAGATGTCGTGGACCGGTGAGGTCTCCACGATGCGGCCCGCGTACATCACGGCGATCTTGTCGGCGACGTCGGCGACGACGCCGAGGTCGTGGGTGATGAGGATCAGACCCATGTTCAGCTCGCGCTGGAGTTCCGCGAGCAGGTCCATCACCTGGGCCTGGACGGTGACGTCGAGGGCGGTGGTGGGCTCGTCCGCGATGATCAGCGAGGGCTCCAGGGCCAGCGCCATGGCGATCATGATGCGCTGGCGCATGCCGCCGGAGAACTGGTGCGGGTAGTTCCCGACCCGCTCCTTCGCGGCCGGGATGCGGACCCGGTCCATGAGCTCGACTGCCTTGGTCTTCGCGTCCTTGCGGGACAGTCCGCGGTGCACGACGAACATCTCGCCGAGCTGCTCCCCCACGGTCAGCACGGGGTTGAGGGAGGAGAGCGCGTCCTGGAAGATCATGGCCATCTCCTGGCCGCGGATCTTCCTGCGCTCCTCCTTCTTCATCTTCAGCAGGTCGCGGTCCTTGAAGAGGATCTCGCCGCCGCTGATCTTTCCGGGCGGCATGTCGAGGATGCCCATGATCGCCTGTGCGGTGACCGACTTGCCGGAGCCGGACTCGCCGAGCACGGCGAGCGTCTCGCCCTCGGCCACCGAGTAGTTGACCCCGTTGACGGCCCTGGCGACCCCGTCCCGGGTGTGGAACTCCACGTGCAGATCGCGCACTTCGAGCAACATGGCAGCGGACTCCTCAGCGCAGCTTGGGGTCGAGGGCGTCGCGCACCGCGTCGCCGAGCATGATGAACGCGAGCACGGTGACCGCCAGCGCGCCGGCGGGCCAGAGGAGCATGTGCGGGGCGTTGCGGATGTACTGCGACGCGGCGGAGATGTCGATGCCCCAGGACACGGCCGGTGGCTTCAGGCCGACGCCGAGGAACGACAGGGTCGCCTCCAGGGAGATGTACGTGCCGAGCGCGATGGTCGCCACGACGATGACGGGGGCGATGGCGTTCGGTGCGATGTGGCGCAGCATCATCCGCCCGTTGGAGGCGCCGAGCGCCCGGGCCGCCTGTACGTAGTCGTTGTGCTTGGCGGTGATGACGGAGCCGCGGGCGATGCGCCCGATCTGCGGCCAGCCCAGCAGGACGATGAAGCCGATGACCGGCCAGACGGTGGAGCTGGTCACCACGGAGAGGAAGACGAGTCCGCCGAGGACGACGGGGATGCCGAAGAAGACGTCGGTGAGGCGGGAGAGGATCGCGTCCCACCAGCCGCCGAAGAAGCCGGCCAGGCCGCCCAGGACGCTGCCGATCAGGGAGACGCCGATGGTCGAGCAGATGCCGACGGTCACGGAGTTCCGGGCGCCGTACACGACCCGGGTGTAGACGTCGCAGCCCTGGCCGTCGTACCCGAAGGGGTGGCCTGACTGGGAGCCCTCCTGCGCCTTGTCCAGGTTGCAGTCGAGCGGGTCGCCGGAGGCGATGAGCTGCGGCCAGATCGAGATGATCACCAGGAACAGGATGATCAGCGCCGAGATGATGAAGACGGGGTTGCGGCGCAGGTCGCGCCAGGCGTCGGACCACAGGCTCTGCGGTTTGGTGCCGGGGCCCGTCCCGTCGGGTCCGCCGGGCGTTTTCTCCAGGCTGTCGCCCTCGTCGAGTGCGAGGTCCATCGTCCCGCCGGCTCCGGCCGACGAGATCGCCTCGTCCGGTGTCTGCTCAGGCATAGCGGATCCTCGGGTCGAGTACGGCGTACAGCAGGTCGACGATCAGGTTCGCCGCCAGGAAGACGAGGACCAGGACGGTGACGAACCCGACGACGGTCTGCGAGTTCTGGCGCAGGATGCCCTGGTAGAGCTGGTAGCCGACGCCGTGGATGTTGAAGATCCGCTCCGTGACGATCGCGCCGCCCATCAGGGCGCCCACGTCCGTACCGATGAAGGTGACGACGGGGATCAGCGAGTTGCGCAGCAGGTGGCGGATGATCACGCGGCGCCTGGGGAGGCCCTTGGCGACCGCGGTGCGCACGTAGTCGGCGCGGGCGTTCTCGGCGATGGAGGTACGGGTGAGCCGGGTGACGTAGGCCAGCGAGACGGAGGCGACCACGAGCCCGGGGATGAGCAGTTCATTGAGCGGGGCCTCGCTGGAGACGGAGGGTTTGATGACGCCCCACTCCACGCCGAGCAGGAGTTGGAGGAGCAGACCGGTGACGAAGGTCGGGATGGAGATGACGACCAGGGTCAGGATCAGCACGATCGTGTCGATGGGCCGGCCGCGGCGCAGGCCGGTGACGACGCCGAGGCTGATGCCGATGACGATCTCGAAGACGATCGCGATGACGGTGAGGCGGATCGTGATGGGGAAGGCCGTGGCCATCAGCTCGGTGACCTTCTGCCCGTTGAACGCGGTGCCGAAGTCGCCGGTGAAGACGTTGCCCATGTAGGTCAGGTATTGCTGCCAGACCGGCTTGTCGAGGCCGAATTCGGAACGGAGTTGGGCGGCGGTCGCCGGGTCGCACTGGCGGTCGCCGCAGAGGCCCGCGATGGGGTCACCCATCACGTTCACCATGAGGAAGATCAACAGCGTGGTGCCGAAGAAGACCGGGATCATCTGCAGCAGCCGCCGGATCACATAACGTCCCATGAAGGGCTCCGGGGGTCGCGGGGTGGCTGAGGTGTCATCGGGGGCCGGGGACGGGGAAGCCGGGTGACCGGTCGCGGGTCACCCGGCGGCCGCAGGTCACCCGGCGCCTCTCAGATCACTTGACCTTGATCTGCTCGTACACCGGGACGCTGAACTGGTTCAGCGAGACGTTGGTGACGTTCTCCGAGTAGCCGGCGCTGCCGTTCTGGTACCAGAGCGGGATGACCGGCATCTGCTGGACCATGACCTTCTCGGCGTCCTGGAAGGTGGAGACGGCCTTGGCCTTGTCCGACTCGGCGTTGGCCTTGTTGACGAGGCCGTCGAACTGCTTGTTGTTCCACTTGCCGTCGTTGGACGAGGCGTTGGTGTAGTAGACGGGCTGCAGGAAGTTCTGGATCAGCGGGTAGTCCATCTGCCAGCCCGCGCGCCAGGCCCCGTGCAGCTTCTGCTGGGAGACCTTGCTGCGGAAGTCGGCGAAGGTGCCGACCGGGGCGCCCACGCACGCCTTGTTGTTGCCCATGACCTTGTTGATGCTGTTGCAGACGGCGTCGACCCACTCCTTGTGGGAACCGGTGTCCGCGTTGTACGAGATCTTGAGCTGGCCGGTGGGGATACCGCCGCCGTCCTCGATCATCTTCTTGGCCTCGGCCGCGTTGTACGTGCACTCCTTGCCGCACAGCCCCTTCTTGAAGCCGCCCTCGTCGCCGAGGACCGGGGAGGTCCAGTCCGAGGCGGGGGTGCGGGTCTTCTGGAAGATCTGGTTGGTGATCTGGTCGCGGTTGATCGCCATGGAGAGGCCCTGACGGACCTTGATGGCCCCGGGGGTGTTCCACTGCTTGTCGTAGAACGGGAACGCGAGGGTCTGGATGATGCCGGCCGGGGTGTTGATGTAGCGGTCGCCGAGGTCCGCCTTGACGTTCTTGAGCTGTGAGGCGGGCACGTCGTCGACGAGGTCGAGGTTGCCGGCCGTCAGGTCGGTGTAGGCGGTGTTGTTGTCGGTGTAGACCTTGAGGTCGATCCCGCCGTTCTGCGCCTTGTCGTCACCGGGGTAGTCGGCCCACTTGCGCAGGTTCATGGACGAGCCCTTGGTGTACTTGTCGATCGTGTAGGGGCCGTTGCCGACCGGCTTGGAGACCCACGCGGCGTGGTCGGTGAAGAAGGCCTTGGGCAGCGGAGCGAAGGCGGGGTAGCCGAGGGTGTCGGGCCACAGGGAGAACTTCTGTGTCAGCTTGACGGTGAAGGTCTTGTCGTTCACGAGCTTGAGCCCGGAGAGCGTGGTGGCGCTCGCCGAGCCGGTCTCGGGGTGGACCTTGTCGTATCCATCGATGTAACCGAAGAAATAGGCGTTCTTCTGGTTGTTCTTCAACAGGGCGCCGTAGTTCCACGCGTCCACGAACGACTTGGCGGTGATCTTCTCGCCGTTGCTGAAGGTCCAGCCGTCCTTCACCGTGATGGTGAAGTTCTGGTTGTCCTTGGACTCGATCTTCTCGGCGAGCATGTTCGTCGCCTCGCCGGTCTTCGGGTCGTACTTCTTCAGCCCCCGGAAGATCATGTCGAGGACCTTGCCGCCCTGCACCTCGTTGGTGTTGGCGGGCTCCAGCGGGTTCTGCGGGTCACCCCAGGAAGAGCTCACGATCCCATCGGCACCACCGCCACCACCGCCGCTGTCCCCTCCGCCGCAGGCCGTCGCCGCGAGAGCGACGGCGACCGCACATGCGGCCCACTTCACCTGTGTGGCTCCGCGCATGGAGTGCCTCCTCGTAGTGCTCCGTCTTACGTGAGGTCAAATATCGCCTCATAAGCGGATCACTGCACCCGCACTACGGCCGAATGTGTCAGCCCGCCACCCGAAGGGAAGAACGCGTGTCCGAGAGATCCGGATAACGAAAAGGACACGTGTCTGATCGGACACGACCGCCCGAGATCACCCGGAACACCCTTCCTGTGCAACGCCCGTCCACTCCTGTTTCACCTTGGATGTGTCAAGTTCAGGTCAAGGACCTAAAGACCCCGTATGGACTTCCACAGCCGATTGACCGGTGTCAACTCGATTGATTGGGTCCATCCCAACCTCTTCTTCACACTCCTCCCACCCGGAGGACGCCGTTCCGTACGGGGACAGGAGCACGATGACCTTGCCATCCCCGGCCCCCAGTCTGTCGGTGGACATGACGCCCACCGACGTGACCGGGGAGTCCCGGCTGCCCGACAGCGCCGACAAGGGAGCCACATCCAGGAGTCCGGGCCGTCTTGCCTGGATCCGTTTCAAGCGCGACAAGACCGGCGTGGTGTCCGCCTGGATCGTCGTGTTCTTCTTCGTGATCGCGCTGGCGGCACCTCTGATCGCGAAGCTGTACGGCAAGGACCCGTACACGACCTACGCCAGCGACCGGCCGGAGCTCCTCGACCCCTTCGCGTACCCGTCAGGGCCCAACGGCGGGATGAGCTCGGAGTTCTGGTTCGGCATCGAGCCGCAGCTGGGACGTGACGTCTTCACCTTCCTGCTCTACGGCATCCGCACCTCACTGAGCATCGCCCTCGCCGCCACCCTGCTGACCACCCTCGTCGGCGTGATCGTGGGCATCACGGCGGGCTACCTGGGCGGAAGGACCGACTACTTCGTCGGACGGATCATCGACATCCTGCTGTCGTTCCCCTCCACGCTGTTCTTCATCGCCTTCATGCCGGTCGTCTACGGGCTGTTCGTCGCCCCCGACGAGAACATCCCCACCAGCCTGCGCGCCATCTCGCTGATCCTGGTTCTCTCCGCCTTCGGCTGGGCCTCCATCGCCCGTCTGCTGCGCGGCCAGGTACTCGGCCTGCGCGAAAGGGAGTTCGTCGAGGCGGCCAAGGTCACGGGCGCGTCACCGAGGCGCATCGTGTTCAAGGAGCTGCTGCCCAACCTGTGGACACCCATCATCATCCAGTCCACGCTGATGCTTCCCGCGTTCGTGACCGCGGAGGCGGGCCTGGCCTTCCTCGGCGTCGGCATCATCGACCCGACCCCGGACTGGGGCGTCATGATCCAGCGCGGGGCGCAGTTCTACACCGAGGACCTCACCTTCATGCTCTTCCCGGGCCTGTCGATGGTGATCTTCGTCCTCGCCTTCAACCTGCTCGGCGATTCGGTGCGCGACGCGCTCGACCCCAAGTCCAAGCGGTAGTTCCCCGGCTCCAACCGGCCCGTTCAGTGCAGCACGCACGGCCGGCACCATCCGTTCCGATCGTCCCTATGAGGCAGGATCACCCATGTCTTTCTCCCGTAGAAACTTTCTGATCGCCACCGGCGTGGTGGCGGCCTCGTCGTCAGTCCTGACGGCGTGCGGCGGCAGCAACGACGGCGGAAGCTCGAAGAAGAACACGGCTCCCAAGGTCAGCGGCTCCAAGACCCAGGAGATCCCGGTCGGCACCAAGGCCGACTCGACCGGGCCGGCCGCGGAGGTCACGGGAGCGGTCAAGGGCGGGACGCTCTACTCGCTCGACCAGTTCGACATGGACCACATGGACCCGGCGCAGATCTACGTCTCCACCGAGGCCGCGATCACCGTCCCGATCCTGCGGGGCCTCACCGGCTACAAGATCGACAACAAGGGCGGCGCCACACTCGTCGGCGACCTCGCCACCGACGCCGGCACCATGAAGGACGGCGGCAAGACCTGGTCGTTCACGCTCAAGGACGGCGTGAAGTGGGAGGACGGCTCGGAGATCTCCGCGGAGGACCTCCGCCACACCTTCGAGCGCGGCTTCGCCGCCTTCGTCACCGAGGGCCCCCGCTACGTCCAGCAGTTCCTGGTCGGCGGCGACAAGTACAAGGGCCCCTACGAGGGCAAGAAGCTGGAGTCCCTCGAGGTCGAGGGCAAGACGATCACCTTCCGTCTGAACGAGCCGCGCGCGGACTTCAACTACACGCTCGCCATGCGTGGTTACGCCCTGGTGAACAAGAAGCACGACACCAAGGAGAAGTACGACAAGCGCCCCTTCTGCAGCGGCCCGTACAAGATCGAGAGCCGCAGCATCGGCAAGTCGCTGACCTACGTGCGCAACGAGCACTGGGACCCGGCGACCGACTCGATCCGCAACAACTACCCGGACAAGTACGTCTTCCAGTTCGGGTTCCAGCCGCTGGCCGCCACGGACCGCTTCATCGCGGACTCGGGCAAGGACCAGTACGCGATGACGATCTTCAACGAGGTCGCCGCGGAGCGTATCGCCCAGGTCCTCACCAACCCGCAGTACAAGAAGCGCGTCCTCAACGCGGTCGACACGGCGACCTACTACTGGCCGATCAACACGACCCGCATCACGGACGTCAAGGTCCGTCAGGCCATCAACTGGGCCTGGCCGCACCAGCAGCTGCAGACCATCCGCGGCGGTGCCTCGAGCACCGAGATCGCCACCACGATCTTCTCCCCGGTGACCCCGGGCTACCAGAAGTTCGACCTGTACGGCGCGACCACGAAGCCCGGCGGTGACCCGGAGAAGGCCAAGGCCCTGCTGAAGGAGGCCGGCAAGGAAGGCCAGAAGCTGGTCATTGCCTGGCAGACCTCGGACAACGCGCTGAAGCAGGCCGTCGCGGTCAAGAACGCCCTGGAGAAGGCCGGCTTCAAGGTCGTCAACAAGCAGATCGACAAGTCGACCTTCTACACCCAGATCGGCAAGATCGACAACGACTTCGACATGTTCGCCGCCGGCTGGAGCCCGGACTGGCCGAACGGCTACTCCGTCTTCTACCCGTGCTGGAGCGGCGAGAACATCGGCGACGGCCGCAGCAACTACGCCCAGCTGAAGGACCCGAGCGTCGACAAGGCCATCAACGCCGCCTCCGCGATCGCGGACACCGAAGCGGCCAACAAGGCCTGGGGCGCCATCGACCGGCAGATCATGGAGCTGGCCGCGACGGTCCCGGACTACCACCCGCTCCGCAACTGGATGTACGGGTCCAAGGTCGGCAACGTCGTCTACGACAGCGCCAACACCTGCGTCGCGCTCTGCAAGATGTACGCCATGAAGTAGGCCGTACCACCCGGCTCCCGTTGCCGGGCCCGCGTCGGCCGCCTCTCGGAGGTGGCCGACGCGGGCCCGGCGGTGGGACCGCCGGGGGCGGCCGCTCGCCCGGCCTCCCTCTCCGGCTCTCTCCCCATCACGCCCCGGCGACGGCGCCCCGTCCGGAAAGTCACGCCTCCATGCCCCGCTTTCTCTTCCGCCGAATCCTCGGCGCACTGGTCATCCTGCTGATCGTCAGTGCCATCACCTTCGCCCTCTTCTACGCCGTCCCGCGTGACCCGGCGATGATGTCGTGCGGCAAGAACTGCACACCGGAAGCCCTCGCGCAGGTGCGACAGAATCTGGGCATCGACTCGCCGGTCCCGGTGCAGTACTGGCACTGGCTGGTGGGCGTTTTCGCGGGGCGTGACTATGCCAGCTACGGCTACTGCAGCGCGCCCTGCCTCGGCTACTCCTTCGCCAACCGCGAGCCCGTCCTCGGCACGATCATGGACCGCCTGCCGACGACCCTCTCGCTCGCCTTCGGTGCGGCCGTCGTCTTCCTGATCCTCGGCATCGGCGCGGGCATGCTG
This sequence comes from Streptomyces sp. NPDC005775, assembly GCF_042871565.1. Classification (NCBI taxonomy): domain Bacteria; kingdom Bacillati; phylum Actinomycetota; class Actinomycetes; order Kitasatosporales; family Streptomycetaceae; genus Streptomyces; species Streptomyces sp. NPDC005775. The sequence continues at coordinate 27,575 of NZ_JBIAIU010000019.1, forward strand.
GCCGCCGTCAAGCAGGGCAAGTTCCTGGACAAGTTCGCCAGTTCCGCCTCGCTGTTCGGCTCCTCGCTGCAGATCTACTTCGTCGGCTACATCGCGATGTTCTTCCTGGTCTCGAAGCTCGGCCTGTTCGCGCAGCCGTCGTACACCCCGCTCACCGAGGACCCGGCCGCGTGGTTCTCCGGGCTCCTTCTGCCGTGGTTCGTCCTGGCGATCATCTTCACCGCCAACTACACCCGTATGACACGCTCCCAACTCGTCGAGGAGCTCAGCGAGGACTACGTGCGCACGGCCCGCGCCAAGGGACTTTCTCGCGCGAACGTGTTCTTCCGCTTCGCCTGGCGCGGCGCGATGGGACCGATCGTCACCGTCTTCGGCATCGACCTGGGTGTGCTGATCGGCGGCGCGATCATCACCGAGACGACCTTCAGCATGCAGGGCATCGGCCGCCTCGCGGTGGACTCCACCATCAAGAGCGACCTGCCGATGGTGCTGGGTGTCACCGTCCTGGCGGCCGGCGCGATCGTGTTCATGAACATCATCGTCGACGCCGTCTACGCCTTCATCGACCCGCGGATCCGGCTCGCCTGACCCCGGGCGCCCCGCCCTCGACAGCTACCACCCGGCATCACCCCCTCAGGAGCGTCCCCGTGACGAGCACCGATCAGCAGCCCTTCCTGTCCGTCAAGGACCTGAAGGTCCACTTCTCCACCGAAGACGGCGTCGTCAAGGCCGTCGACGGTCTCTCCTTCGACCTGGCCAGGGGCAAGACGCTCGGCATCGTGGGCGAGTCGGGCTCGGGCAAGTCCGTCACGAACCTGACGATCCTGGGCCTGCACGACCGTGCCCACACCGCCATCGACGGCGAGATCCTGCTCGACGGCAAGGACCTGCTCACCGCGACCGAGCGGCAGCTGGAACAGCTGCGCGGCAACACGATGTCGATGATCTTCCAGGACGCCCTGGCCTCGCTGTCGCCGTACCACACCATCGGCAGGCAGATCAGCGAGACGTACCGCAAGCACACCGGCGCCTCGAAGAAGGACGCCCGCGCGCGGGCCGTCGAGATGCTGAGGCGGGTCGGTATCCCCCAGCCGGACATGCGTGTCGACGACTACCCCCACCAGTTCTCCGGCGGTATGCGCCAGCGCGCGATGATCGCGATGGCGCTGGTCTGCGACCCCGAGCTGCTGATCGCGGACGAGCCGACGACCGCGCTCGACGTCACGGTGCAGGCCCAGATCATGGACCTCCTCAAGGAACTCCAGCAGGAGTTCGGCACGGCGATCATCTTCATCACCCACGACCTCGGGGTCATCGCCGACATCGCCGACGACGTGCTGGTGATGTACGGCGGCCGGTGCGTGGAGCGCGGCACCAAGAAGGAGGTGCTGCGCACGCCGCAGCACCCGTACACCTGGGGTCTGCTGGGGTCCATGCCTACGCTGGACGGACCGGTCGACGTACCTCTCTCGCCGATCCCGGGAGCGCCCCCGTCGCTCCTCAACCCGCCGTCCGGATGCAGCTTCCACCCGCGGTGCGGTTTCACGGAACGGACGGAGAGCGGCCTCTGCTCCGGCAAGCGGCCGGTACTGGAAGGCGCCGGCGGGCACACCGCGGCCTGCCACCTCACGGCGGACCAACGCCGCGACTTCTTCGCCGAATACGCCACGAGCCAGTCGCACTGACGTACAAGAGACGGGATCCCACGATCATGAGCAACACGAGCCCCCTCCTTGACGTCAAAGGCCTGACCAAGCACTTCCCGGTGATGGGCGGGTTCCCCTTCAAACGGAAGGTCGGCGCGGTCCAGGCCGTGGACGGTCTCGACCTCCAGATCGCCGCGGGCGAGAGCCTGGGCCTGGTCGGCGAGTCCGGCTGCGGCAAGTCCACGACGGGCCGGCTGATCACCCGGCTGCTGGAGCCCACCGGCGGCACCATCAGCTACCAGGGCCAGGACATCACGCACGCCGGTCGCCGGCAGCTCGCGCCGATCCGGTCCGACATCCAGATGATCTTCCAGGACCCGTACGCGTCGCTGAACCCGCGTCAGACGGTCGGCAAGATCATCTCCGCCCCGATGGAGATCAACGGCATCAAGCCGGCCGAGGGCTTCGAGTCCCGGGTCCGCGAACTCCTGGAGACCGTCGGCCTCAACCCCGAGCACTACAACCGCTTCCCGCACGAGTTCTCCGGCGGCCAGCGGCAGCGCATCGGGGTGGCCCGCGCACTGGCTCTGGAGCCGAAGCTGATCGTGGCCGACGAGCCGGTGTCCGCACTGGACGTGTCGATCCAGGCCCAGGTCGTCAACCTGCTCCAGAAGCTCCAGCAGGAACTCGGCATCGCGTTCCTCTTCATCGCTCACGACCTCGCGATCGTGCGCCACTTCTCGCAGCGCGTCGCCGTCATGTACCTCGGCAAGATCGTCGAGATCGCCGACCGCGAGGACCTGTACGGGAACCCCCGCCACCCCTACACACGGGCGCTGCTGTCCGCCGTGCCCGAGCCCACCGCGGACCAGGTCCCGCCCCGGGAGCGCATCCTGCTCACCGGCGACGTCCCCTCCCCGCTCAACCCGCCCTCCGGCTGCCGCTTCCGCACCCGTTGCTGGAAGGCGACGGACAAGTGCGCGAGCGAGGCGCCGCCGCTGATCCGGGTGGAAGGCAGCCGGGACGGCCATCTGACGGCCTGCCACTACCCCGAGGACTCCCAGTCCGTGTCCTCCGTCCCGCAGGCCCGCAAGGCCGACGTGACGAAGTCCGCCGAGGAGACCGCCAAAGACCCGAAGGCCCGAGGCTGACACCCCTCTCCTCGGCCCCGGGGCGGCCCCGCGGACGATGGACCCGATCGGTCCCTCGTGGCGCGGGGCCTCCCCGGCCCAGAGAACCGAGCACGTCGGCCCATTGACCCGAGCCACCTGCGAGCCCGGTTTTCGGGTATACGGGGAAGGCGCCCGGAACCTATCGGTTCCGGGCGCCTTCTGTTTCTTGGCTTCCCTGGCAGAAGGCCATCGGATCAGGGCGGGTTCAGCCCTTCGACGCGTAGGACGTGAAGTCCGCCCACGCACCGGACGCGAAGGCGAGCCGGGGGCCGTCCGTGTTCTTGGAGTCGCGGACGTGCACCGCGTCGGGGGCAGCCGCGACTTCGACGCAGTCATTGCCATCGCTGCTGTCGCTGTAGCTGCTCTTGAACCACTCCGGGCCGGATGCTTCCTCGGCAATGATCTTGCGGATCATGTCTCTCCCAGCACTTGCTCGATGAAGGCCAGCGACTCTCCTGGCGAGAGAGCCTGAGCCCGGATGATGCCATACCTCAGTTCGAGGATTCGGAGCTGCCTCGGGTCGGATACGGGACGGCCGGCGAACTCGTTGTCCGTACGCCCCACAGCCGAACCATCGCCGAACTTCAGCACCTGGATCCGGCCACCCGAGCCCGGATGATCCCCACGGCACGTCGGCATCACCTGGATATCGACGTTCCGCAACCCCCCGATCTCCAGGAGGCGTTCGAGCTGCTGCCGCATGACCCTTGCGCCCCCGATGGGGCGGCGCAGCGTTACTTCCTCTTGAACGAAGCTGAACTCCGGAGCGGGATCGCGTTCGAAGACGGACCGTCGAGCCATGCGCGCATCCACCATCCGCTGATGCTCCGCCTGCGAATATGCGGGCCGACGTGTAGCCAGCAGCGCGCCCATGTACGCCTCGGTCTGCAGGAGGCCGTGGATGTTGTGGTTGCCGTACGAGGACAACTCGACTGCCTGCGCCTCCAACTTCGCCAGCTCCCGGATCTTCTTCGGGTACCGGACCTCGGCCAGATCCTGCTTCATCGCGGAGACCTTGCCACCCGCGCCGCACACCTCGTCCACCCTGTCCAGGAACTCCGGCCGGGGAATCCGCCGCCCGCCCTCCACCTTGTAGACCAGGTCCTCCCCGTACCCGATCGCGGCCCCGAACTCGCCGGCCCGCATCCCGGCCGCCTCCCGCCACGCCTTGATCTGGCGGCCCACCGCCGCGACCACCGCCACCCCCGACTCGTCGTCGGGGTCGACGTCCCAGCCCGGTTCGTCCGCCCCGCTGTCCACCCGCTCCGCACCGGCTTCGTCCACGCTCATCCATGCCCCACTTCCGACGTGCATGCCTCCTTGCTCAACCGTGTACGTCCCCCGCATGTCACCCCGGACAGCCAGGACAGCACTGGACAAGCTCGGGACAATGACCGTACGTAAGCGCCAAGTCACTGGTCACGCTAAGCAGTCACGGCCACGGTGAGTGCTGTGAACCGAGAAATCACCCGAAGCGAACCTCCCGCTCCTGCCCGGCAGTTCACGGTTCTGCTCTCCCCCACCCGCCGAGGCGCCAGACTCGCCCGCCTCCTCACCACGGCGCATCTGGGCGACTGGGGACTCCCCACGGAATCGGCCGCGCACATCGTCGCCGAACTGGCCGCCAACGCCGTCGAGCACGGCCGGGTACCGGGCCGGGACTTCCGCCTGAGCCTCACCGTCAGCGGGGAGGCTCTACTGCTGCGGATCGAACTGACCGACACCCGGGGCGACCGCCTGCCCAGCCCGGCCACCCCCGGCCCGCTCGCGGAAAGCGGGCGCGGCCTCCTCATCGTCGAGGCCCTGGCCGACCGATGGGGCGTCGTCGAGGGCCCGGTCCCCCGCAAGACCGTGTGGGCAGAACTCGACCTCGTACCGGCCCGAATCCACCGGGTCGCGGGTACCCGCGACCCGGTGAGCCGCGACCCGCTCAACCGCGACGTGGCCGCCCACGACGTCTAAGAGGTCCTAACAAAGGCGTTGGACGTGGCGGTGGGTGATTAGGCAGGTAGCGAGGCCGAGGAATGCTTCGTGGATGTCGTCTCTTCTCTCCCAGCGGACGCGGAGTCGTCGGAATCCGTGGAACCAGGCGATCGTGCGCTCGACAACCCAGCGGTGAACGCCGAGGCCGGATCCGTGCGCAACTCCTCGGCGGGCGATCACCGGCCTGATGCCCTGCGCCCAGACCAGGCGCCGGTACTTGTCGTGGTCGTAGCCACGATCGCCAAGCAGGATGTCGGGCCGCCGACGCGGTCTTCCCACGAGACCCGGCACCGACGGAATCTTCGCCAGGAGGGGCAAGAGCTGGGTGACGTCATTGCGGTTTCCACCGGTCAGGGACACCGCGGGTGGGATGCCCTGCCCCTCGACAAGGATGTGGTGCTTGCTGCCCGGTCGTGCACGGTCGACCGGGCTGGGACCGCTTTTGGGCCGCGCCGAGCGGCCCGGACATGGGAGGAGTCGATCACCGCCCGCGACCAGTCGAGCTTCCCCGCGGCACGGAGCCTGGCCAGCAGCACCAGGTGCAGCCGGTCCCAGACGCCGGCCTCGTTCCATGCGGCAAGCCGTCGCCAGCACGTCATGCCCGAACCGAAGCCCAGCTCCTGCGGCAGATACTCCCACTGGATCCCCGTATGCAGCACGAACAAGATCCCGCACAACGCCTGCCGATCAGGCACTCTCGGCCGCCCGGCGACCAACTTCGGCCCCGGTCCAGGTAGTAACGGCTCGATGAGCGACCACAGTTCGTCCGAGACCACCCACGGACGTGACTCTCTCTTCCCCACGAACAGTCCAACGAGCATCCAAGCCGACAGTCACATCGTCCGAGACTTCTGTTAGGAGCTCTAAAGGCTTTTAAAGAACTCAGGGAAATAACCCCACCAAACCCCACCCGGCCCCCGTCCTGACCTGCATCACTCGCGCGAGTGAACAATGGCAACTGGGCTGGATTTGGGACGGGTTGGCTGGCATATGCTCGCCGCGACAACCACAGAACATGAGACGGCCCCGGCCGGGACTGGTAATCCCGCCCGAGGCCTGACCACGAGGAAGAAGAGAGCTTCCCGATGGATACGCAGCAGGTTATCGCGCCCCCGCGCGCCCAGCCCGGTACCCCCGGCACTCGGCCCGACGTCACGCCGACATCCGGCGTCCTCCACGTCAACGCCCGCCACACCACGGGCTTCACGGTCATCGGCAACCACCTCGCCCAGCACCGCAAGCTCTCCCTCCTCGCGATCGGGCTCGCCGCACACATCCAGTCGCTGCCCGCCGGGGCGAACATCGGCATCAAGGCCCTAGCCGCCCGCTTCCCGGAGAGCGAGACCCGCATCGCCGCCGCACTCCGCGAACTCGAAGCCACCGGCTACCTCCACCGCAGCCGCCTACGCCTCCCCAACGGCCGCATCGCCACCCGCACGACCTCGTACAACCACCCAGGAGCCGACGCACCCCCGGCCGCCGTCACGCCACCACAGCGGCCCCGGCCACAAGCACCCACCAAGCCCGAGCCGACGCCCGCTCCAGCTCCACCCCCTCCCCCGGTCGCCGAACCCGCACCACCGCTCCCCGCACCCGTCCGCGTACCACCACCCACCGCACCCAGGACCCCGCCCGCGTCGCTCCCCCAGCCCCACGCACCGACCGAAGAACTACTCCGAACCGCCGCAGCCGTCCTCACCGACCTCCGCCGCCACGCACCCCAACTCACCCTCCGCCCCCAGGACATCGAGGAACTCACCCCCGGAGTCGCCGCCTGGCTGGAGCGCGACGCCCACCCCGACACCATCCGCCACGCCCTCACCAACCAACTCCCCGACCCGGTCAAACACCCGGCGAAGTTCGTCCGCAACCGCATCACCACCCTGCTGCCACCCCCACTCCCCGGCACCGCAGACCTCACACCCCCACCCCGCCGCAAGACCATCGTCATCCCACTCCAGAACTGCGACACCTGCGACCGCGCCTACCGCGCCACCCACCCCGGACACTGCCGCGACTGCCGCACCGAAGCGCACTCAGACCTGCACACAGCCGCCTGACGGCCACCCTCACCCCGAACGGACCCGCATGGTCAGCTCACCCCACGAAGCAATGCACCGCATCTTCCAGGAGTACCCAGGCCTCTTCTCCCGCGTCTCCGAAGTCCTCGGCGTCGACATCCCATCGCCCACCTCGGCCACCGTCCTGCCCACCGACCTCACCGAGAACAGCCCCGTCGAACGCCGCGTCGACACCCTCCTGCGCATCGACACCCAGAACGACGGCCCCTTCCTCCTCGCCATCGAAGCCCAGGGCAAGAAGGACCCCCGCAAAACCACCAGCTGGCCGTACTACGTCAGCTATCTCCACAACCGGTACGGCGGCCTGCCCGTCCTGCTCCTGGTCGTCTGCCAGGACCACGCCACCGCCCAATGGGCCGCCGCCCCCATCACCATCGGCTTCCGACGTTGGCAGACGCTCACCCTCAGCCCACTCGTCGCCGGCCCCCACAACATGCCCGTCATCACCAACGTCGCCGAAGCCCGCAAGGACCTCGCACTCGCCACCCTCGCCGCCATCACCCACGCCGACAATCCGGACGTCGGTGCCATACTGAAAACGCTCTCCGCCGCACTCCGGGAAGCACCGGACGACGTCGCCGAGCCCATCGTCGAACTCACCGCACAAGGCCTGGGCAACCGCCCGGCCGCACAACAGTGGAGGAACCTGGTGGCCGTGGATACCTCTTTCTACAAGTCCTTCATGTCCGAAGAAATCCGAGACGAAGGCCGAGCCCAAGGCCGAGCCCAAGGCCGAGCCGAGGCCCAGACCAAGGGGCAGGCGGAAAGCCTCCTGCTGATCCTCGAAGCGCGCGGCATCGCTCTCACCGACGAGCTCCGCCAGAGGATCACCGACTGCACCGACTCCCACCTGCTCAGTCGCTGGGTCCGAGGCGCCGCCACCGCCACCACCGCCGAGGAAGTCTTCACCGCGGATCGCTGACCGGCCACGGCCCCTCGCCGAGAGGCAGGACGAAGCCGCAGCCGTGATCACCGCGTGACGGCTCCCCGGCCTTCCATCGCGGCCGGTGCCCACACAGCATCGGACCCCCCGGGTTCCCGTTAGGGCTCCCGAGGGGTCCGGTGTGGTCCGCAGTGGACGGTGCGGGCGGCGTCAGGCCGCGTGCACCACGTCCTTCTCCTCCGCGAAGTGGCACGCCGACTCGTGCGCGGCCGGCGTCTTCGAGGTCTTGAAGCGCTCGGGGATCGCCAGCAGCGGCATCTCCTCGGCGCACTTGGCCTCGGCCTTCCAGCAACGGGTGCGGAAGCGGCAGCCCGACGGCGGGTTGGCCGGGGACGGGACGTCGCCGGAGAGGATGATCCGCTCGCGGCCCTCGCGGGCCTCCGGGTCCGGGACGGGGACCGCCGACAGCAGCGCCTGGGTGTAGGGGTGCGTCGGGTGGTCGTAGATCTGCGTGTCCGTACCGATCTCGGCCATCTTGCCGAGGTACATGACGCCGACCCGGTTGGAGATGTGCCGGACGATCGAGAGGTCGTGCGCGATGAAGAGGTAGGAGAGGTTGAACTCCTCCTGCAGCTTCCCCATCAGGTTGATGACCTGGGCCTGCACCGACACGTCGAGCGCGGAGACCGGCTCGTCGCAGATGATGATCTCGGGGTTGAGCGCGAGGCCGCGGGCGATGCCGATGCGCTGGCGCTGGCCGCCGGAGAACTGGTGCGGGTACCGGTTGATGTACTCCGGGTTGAGGCCCACGACGTCCAGGAGCTCCTGGACCTTGCGCCGCCGGTCACCCTTCGGGGCCACCTCGGGGTGGATGTCGTAGGGCTCGCCGATGATGTCGCCGACCGTCATGCGCGGGTTCAGCGAGGTGTACGGGTCCTGGAACACCATCTGGATGTTGCGGCGTACGGCCTTCAGCGCGCGGCCGGACAGCTTGGTGATGTCCTGGCCCTTGTAGAAAACCTCGCCGGCGGTGGCCCGCTCCAGCGTCATCAGGAGCTTGGCGACGGTGGACTTGCCACAGCCTGACTCGCCCACGATGCCGAGCGTCTCCCCCGCGAAGAGGTCGAACGAGATCCCGTCCACGGCCTTGACCGCGCCGACCTGCTTCTTGAACAGGATGCCCTGGGTCAGCGGGAAGTGCTTGACCAGGTTGCGGACCTGGAGGATGGGCTCGCCCTGCGACACGGGGGCGTCGATGGCGGCTACGGCCTCCGCCTCGGTGGCCGCGTCGACCGTCTCCACGTCGGAGACGTTCGGGGTGGCGTCCACGGGCTCCTTCTTGATGTCAGCCATGGAGCGTCTCCTTCCAGAAGTGGCAGGCGCTACGGCGGCCGTCCAACTCGGCGCCGTCCTGCTCGGTCACCGGCGAGAGAGCCGGGATATCCGTACGGCAGATGTCCTGCGCCATCGTGCAGCGCGGGTTGAAAGCACAACCCGACGGAACGTGGAGCAGGTTGGGCGGCAACCCCTTGATCGCGAAGAGCTCCTGGCCCTTCTGGTCCAGGCGCGGGATCGACGCCAGCAGGCCCTTGGTGTAGGGGTGCGCCGGGCGCTTGTAGATCTCGTGAACCGGAGCGGTCTCGACGATCCGGCCCGCGTACATGACGGCGATCTTGTCGGCGACGTCCGCGACGACGCCGAGGTCGTGCGTGATCAGGATCAGGCCCATGTTGTACTCGCGCTGAAGCTCCGCGAGCAGGTCCATGACCTGGGCCTGGACGGTCACGTCGAGCGCGGTGGTCGGCTCGTCCGCGATGATCAGGTCCGGCTCCAGGGCCAGCGCCATGGCGATCATGATGCGCTGGCGCATACCGCCGGAGAACTGGTGCGGGTAGTCCGCGATCCGGGCCGCGGCGGCCGGGATCTTCACCTGGTCCATCAGCTCGATGGACTTGGCGCGGGCTTCCTTCTTGGACAGGCCCTGGTGGACCCGGAACATCTCGCCGAGCTGGTAGCCGACGGTGAGCACCGGGTTCAGCGAGGACAGCGCGTCCTGGAAGATCATGGCGATCTTCTGGCCGCGGATCTTCCGGCGCTCCTCGTAGGACATCTTGAGCATGTCCTGGCCGCGGAACAGGATCTCGCCCTGCGGGATCTTGCCCGGCGGCATGTCGAGGATGCCCATGATGGCCTGCGCCGTCACGGACTTGCCGGAACCGGACTCACCGAGAACGGCGAGGGTCTCGCCGGCGTTCACGCTGTAGTTGACACCGTTGACCGCCTTGGCCACACCGTCGCGGGTGTGGAACTCCACGTGCAGGTCACGGACATCGAGCAGGGGGCCGACATAGTCGTCTCCCGAGCGGGGGGACGGGACTTCGGCGGTCTTGTTGATGGTGGCCACGTTCGCCCTCCTATCGCGACTTCGGATCGAGGGCGTTGCGGACGGCTTCGCCGAGCATGATGAACGCCAGAACGGTGATGCTGAGCATGATCGACGGGTAGATCAGGATGTGCTGGGCCACCCGGATCTGGCTCGAGCCGGTCGAGATGTCGATGCCCCAGGAGATGGTCGGGTCGGCGAGACCCAGACCGAGGTACGACAGCGTCGCCTCCGCCGAGATGTAGACACCGAGCGAGATGGTGGCAACGACGATCACCGGAGCCATCACGTTCGGCAGGATGTGCCGGAACATGATCCGGCTGGTGCTCGCGCCGAGCGCCCGGGCCGCCTGTACGTAGTCGGCCTGCTTGACGGTCATCACCGCGCCGCGCATGACACGGGCGATCTGGGTCCAACCGAGGAACGCCAGGGCGAGGACGACCACCCAGACCTTGCGCTCGGAGAACGCCTGAAGCACGACCATGGCGCCGAGCAGGAAGGGGAGGCCGAGGAAGATGTTGGTGAAGCCCGAGAGGATCGAGTCCACCCAGCCACCGAAGAAGCCGGACAGCATGCCGATGAGTCCGCCGAACAGCGTCACCAGTGCGGTGACACACACACCGACGGTGATCGAGGCCCGGGTGCCGTAGATGACGCGGGCGTAGACGCTGCGGCCCTGGCCGTCGTATCCGAGCCAGCCCTCCGAACCGATCTTGCCCAGTTCCGGCTTGGTCAGGAAGTGGTGCGCCAGGTCCGCATGGGTGGCCGAGGCACTGGTGAACAGGCCCGGGAACACGGCTATCGCGAGGAGAATCACGATGAGGACGGAGGACACCAGGAAGTACGGGTTGCGCCGCAGGTCGGCCCAGGCGTCGCCCCACAGGCTGCGCGCCTTCTCGGCCTTCACGAGCGCGGTCGGATCCGTCACGGGTCCCTTGGAGTCCACGGGCGCGGGTGCGGTCTTGGTCACGTCAGGCATAACGGATCCTCGGGTCCAGGACCGCGTACAGCAGGTCGACGAGCAGTGCCATGAAGAGGTAGACCAGCACGAGAATGGTGACCAGGCCCACCAGTGTGGTGCCTTCACGCCGGGTGATCGACTCGACGATGGTTCCGCCGATGCCCTTGACGTTGAAGACCGACTCGGTGACCACCGCGCCGCCCATCAGGGCTCCCAGGTCGGTGCCGAGGAACGTGATGACGGGGATCATCGAGTTGCGCATCAGGTGCACGCCGATGATCCGCCGCTTGGGCAGTCCCTTGGCTATGGCGGTCCGCATGTAGTCCGACCGCAGGTTCTCCGCCATCGTCGTACGGGTCAGTCGTGCCACGTAGGCCAGTGACAGCGACCCCAGGACGATGGCGGGTGTCAGCAGTTCGCTCCAGGTCGCCTCGTTCGAGACGTTCGGAGAGATCAGCCCCAGCTGGTCCGCGAACACGGACTTCACGATGTGCGCGAGCACGAAGACGGGGATCGAGATGATCAGCAGCGTCACGATGAGGACCGCGTTGTCGGCCAGGCGACCCGCGCGCAGACCAGCGATCATGCCGAGGGTGATACCCAGGATGATCTCGATCACGAACGCCATGCCGGCCAGCCGCAGGGTGACCGGGAACGCGTCACCGAGAACATCGGTGACGGGACGTCCGCTGGCTATCTGGTCGCCGAAGTCCTGATGAAGGATCATGCCCTTCATGTAGTCCCAGTACTGCACCAGAATGGGCTGGTCCAGTCCGAGCTTGTGTCGCATCGCTTCCAGCGTGGCCGGGTCGGCCCCCTTGTCCCCGAACAGGCCACGCACGGGGTCGCCGGGCAGCGTGTAGACCATCAGGAAGATCAGCAGCGTTGTCCCGAGGAAGACCGGGATCATCTGGAGCAGTCGTCGTGCGACATAGCGCCCCATCATGCCTCCATGTAATAGGCAGGCGGCAGCCGACGGGCCCTCCCCCGCACCGACTCCCCCTGTGGGTTCGTCGGTTGCGTGGAAGGGCCCCCCGGCCACTGCGTGCGGGCAGGCGCGGACCGTCTTTCAGTGCCGGTCCCGCGCCTGCGCGCGGACTACGTCGGTGTGGTTACTTCTTGACTTCGATCTGGGTCAGGATCGGGTCGCCGTCCTGGGCGTAGTCCACGTTCTGGACCTTCTCCGAGTAACCGGCGTTGACCTTGTAGTACCAGAGCGGGATGGAGGGCATGTAGTTCACCAGCTCCTTCTCGATCTTCTGGTACGCCGCGACGGACTCGTCGAGGGAGGCCGCGGAGTCGGCCTTCTTGATCTCCGCGTCCAGGGCCTTGTTGGTGAAGTCACCCTGGTTACCCGCGGCGCCGGTCCGGAACAGGTCCGAGATGAAGTTCGCGTTCACCGGGTAGTCGAGCACCCAGCCGGAGCGGTACAGGGACTTGACCTGCTTGTCGTCACGCGCGTTCGTGTCGGCCTGGAAGTCGGCCTTCGAGTCGGTGGCGCACTTGACACCGGTCGACTGCGTGATGCTGTTGCAGACCGCCTCGACCCATTCCTTGTGGCCGCCGTCGGCGTTGAACTGGATCGAGATCTTGTTGCCCGGAACGCCGCCACCCTCCTTGATGAGGGCCTTGGCCTTGGCCGGGTCGTACTTGGTGACGTCGCCCGCGGCGTCCTTCTGGAAGCCGAGGACACCCTGCGCGACCCAACCGGTGGCCGGCTCACGCGTGCCCTGGAGCACGGTCTTCGTGATCGTGGCGCGGTCGATGCCCATGGACAGACCCTGGATGACCTTGGGGTCGATGCCCTTGAACTGGTCGGTGTAGAACGCGACGGCGATCGTCTGGATGGCGGAGTACGCCTTGTCCACGGCGCGGTCACCGAGGTCGGACCGGTAGACCGGGAGGTCCTTCGGGCCGATCTGGCGCAGCACGTCGACGTTGCCGGACTTCAGGTCCTCGTAGGCGGTCTCGAGGGTGGTGTAGTTCTTGAAGACCACACCGCCGTTCTTCGCCTTGTCGAGACCCTTGTAGTCGTCGTTGCGGACGACCTTGATCTGCTTCTTGTGGTCCCAGCTGACGAACTTGTACGCGCCGTTGCCGACCGGCTTCTCGCCGGCGGCCTTCGGGTCCGCGTAGAAGGACTCGGCCAGCGGGGAGAAGACCGTGTAGCCGAGCTTGTACGAGAAGTACGGGAGCGGGGCGTTGAGCTCGATGGTGAACGTGTAGTCGTCCACCTTCTTCAGACCGGACATGACGTCCGACTTCGGCTTGGCCTTGGCGTCCTCGGGGTGGACGTCCGCGAAGCCCTTGATGTCGCTGAACCAGGACGCGTTGGTCTGGTTGTTCTTGATGTTGGCGGCCCAGTTCCAGGCCTTGATGTAGGACTCGGCCGTGACGGGCGTGCCGTCGTGGAACTTCCAGTCCTTCTTGAGCTTGACCGTCCAGAGCTTGCTGTCCTTGGCGTCGACAGACTCCGCGTTGATCATCTCGAGCTTGCCGGACGGGTCGTAGTCGACCAGCTGCGAGTAGATCGCGTCGGTGACGATGCTGCCGTTCGACTCCATCGTGTTGGCCGGCTGCAGCGGGTTCTGCGGCTCACCGACCTCGACGGAGAAGATGCCGTCAGCATTGACAGCACCCTTGGGGCTGTCCTTGCCCTTGTCGGCGTCGCTGTCGCCGCCACCGCAGGCGGTCGCAGCCAGGGCGATGATGGCCGCTCCCGCGACCCACTTGGCGCTCTTGGCACCACGCATGGGTTTCCTCCTCATGAGTCCACTTTTGACTACAAGAAGGGCACTGGCTTGATACACCGACACCCCTGACGGTGATCGTTTCAGTGCCCTGAGTGTGCTCGTGAGTCGGCACTCCCCACAGTGCGTGACCCATTGACCCGAGCTCAATGGAGCCAACTATTAAGTACGACTGGGCTGTAAACCACACCTAAAGGGTCTCATTTTGACAACATCGACTCTGCGCGTAGACCCGAAATACGGACAAAGCGATACCAGACAGACACGCCCGAAACGGACCGTTCACACACGTTCCGGAGCGTGGCGCCCGATAGTCGGACGTCCGGCCCTCGAAAACGGCTTTTCTTTTCCGCGTTCTTCCTGCAGTGCCTCCCGTACCGGCACACCGCACGCGGAACGCCCCGCCGACCCATGCAAGCAGGTCAGCGGGGCGCCTGAACAGATGGCCCGTCAGCTGATTCCGTGAACCCCGCACCGATCGGCTCCGGGTCATCGCATTCCGCAATCGTCATAACACCGTGCGTAACGATCGGGTGCTATTCGATTCCGGTCCGGGGGGGCGGGACCAATGGGTGTCGAATTCGGGCAACAGGCCGCAGACCGAATGCGGCCTCCTCTTCGTGATATTTCCCTCAGTCGCGCGTTCCGGATTCCGGGCCGGCGGATCCTTCGGGACCGGTGACATGAGGAGGGCCCGGTTCCGCGGCAGCGCGGAACCGGGCCCTCCTCATGCGATCACCGCTTGGCGCGCGAGGCGGAGCGGCCGCGCTCCTTCTGGTCCAGGACGACCTTGCGGATACGCACGGTCTCCGGAGTGACCTCGATGCACTCGTCGTCGCGGCAGAACTCCAGGGACTGCTCCAGCGAGAGCTTGCGGGCGGGCACCACGTTCTCCGTGGTGTCCGCGGAAGCCGCACGCATGTTGGTGAGCTTCTTCTCCTTGGTGATGTTCACGTCCATGTCGTCGGCGCGCGAGTTCTCACCGATGATCATGCCCTCGTAGACCTCGGTGGTGGCCTCCGTGAAGATGACACCCCGCTCCTGGAGGTTGACCATCGCGAACGGCGTCACGACGCCCGCGCGGTCCGCCACCAGCGAACCGTTGTGACGGGTGCGCAGGTCGCCGAACCACGGCTCGTGGCCCTCGAACAGGGAGTGCGCGATGCCCGTACCGCGGGTCTGCGTGAGGAACTCCGTACGGAAGCCGATGAGGCCGCGGGAGGGGACGATCCACTCCATGCGGACCCAGCCCGAACCGTGGTTCGTCATCGTCTCCATGCGGCCCTTACGGGTCGCCATGAGCTGCGTGATGGCGCCGAGGTGCTCCTCCGGCGAGTCGATCGTCATGCGCTCGATCGGCTCGTGGGTCTTGCCGTCGACCTGCTTGGTGACCACCTGCGGCTTGCCGACCGTGAGCTCGAAGCCCTCACGGCGCATGGTCTCGATGAGGATGGCCAGCGCGAGCTCACCGCGGCCCTGGACCTCCCAGGCGTCGGGGCGCTCGGTGTCCAGCACGCGGAGCGAGACGTTACCGACCAGCTCGCGGTCCAGACGGTCCTTGATCTGACGGGCGGTGACCTTGTGGCCCTTGCCGCCCTTGCCGACGAGCGGCGAGGTGTTCGCACCGATGGTCATCGAGATGGCGGGCTCGTCGACCGTGATCAGCGGCAGCGCGATCGGGTTCTCGGTGTCGGCCAGGGTCTCGCCGATCATGATGTCCGGGATACCGGCGATCGCGCAGATGTCGCCCGGGCCCGCCTTCTCGGCCGGCTTGCGGGTGAGCGCCTCGGTCATCAGCAGCTCGGTGATGCGGACGTTGGACTGCGTACCGTCACGCTTGATCCAGGTGACCGTCTGGCCCTTGCGCAGCTCGCCCTGCTCGACGCGGCACAGCGCGATACGGCCGAGGAAGTTGTCGGCGTCCAGGTTGGTGACGTGCGCCTGGAGGGGGGCGTCCTCGTCGTACTCCGGGGCCGGGACCGCGGAGAGGATGGTGCTGAAGAACGGCTCCAGGCTGTCGCTGTCCGGCGGGACGGTGCCGTCCTCGGGCTTGGTCAGCGAGGCGACGCCGTCACGGGCGCAGGCGTAGACGATCGGGAACTCGATCTGGTCCTCGTCGGCGTCCAGGTCCAGGAAGAGGTCGTACGTCTCGTCGATGACCTCGGCGATCCGGGAGTCCGGCCGGTCCGTCTTGTTGATGCAGAGGATGACCGGCAGCTTGGCCGTCAGGGCCTTGCGGAGCACGAACCGGGTCTGCGGCAGCGGGCCCTCGGAGGCGTCGACCAGCAGCACGACCGCGTCCACCATCGACAGGCCTCGCTCGACCTCACCGCCGAAGTCGGCGTGGCCGGGGGTGTCGATGATGTTGATCGTGATGACGTCGCCGCCATCCTTGGGGTGGTACTTCACGGCCGTGTTCTTGGCCAGGATCGTGATGCCCTTCTCACGCTCCAGGTCGTTCGAGTCCATCATGCGTTCGTCGAGGTTCTCGGCGGCGTGCGCCGCGAAGGCGCCGGCCTGCCGAAGCATGCCGTCGACCAGCGTGGTCTTGCCGTGGTCGACGTGGGCGACGATGGCTACGTTACGGATGTCGTGGCGCGTGGGCATGGGTGGCTTGCGCTTCTCTCGGATCGGGGATTCAGGCGTCTTAGTCGGTCTTGAGTCCTCGTACGCCCGCCGGGCAGACACGCCACGGCTAGTCCCATGGTACGGGGCGGGCGCGCCTGCGGCTTCCCGGGCAAGTCTCACCGGCCCCGGGGCGGGGAGAATCGCTCACCCGGGGCGAAGCGGTGGACCCGCGTCCGCTTGGTGTTTCCGCCGCCGTGATCAGGTCTTCCGCCGGAATTCACCGGTGGTCATGAACACGATCCCCCGGGCGGATGACGCGAACGCGGGGCCGGAACAACTCCGGAGGTGGGGCTCCGAAGCCGCAGCTCCGTGGCGGGGGGCCGGGAGCGGGATCTCCACGGCCCGGCCTTCGAGGTTGGGGCCTCTTCGGGCGGGCGGCGGAGCGGTCACCCGGGTCAACAGGTGCGCACAGCCTTGCCCGCCGGCAGTCCGGCGGGCAAGGGAATTGAGCCAGTTCTGAGCTTTCGGACCCGCGCTGACCTGCTACTTCTTGTTCCGCATGGCCGGGGCTCCGGCGGACTGCGGCTTCTTGAAACCGATGTCCTGGTAGTGCGGCACCCCGAAGCCGAAGGCGCCGACGTTCACGAGCTTCCTGTCGGCGGCGACCAGCTGCGGGCGCTGGTAGAGCGGAATCGATCCTGCGGCGGCCCAGATCCGGGCGTCCGCCTGCTTCATCAGGTCCCCGG
The DNA here is from genome assembly GCF_042871565.1 of Streptomyces sp. NPDC005775. NCBI lineage: Bacteria > Bacillati > Actinomycetota > Actinomycetes > Kitasatosporales > Streptomycetaceae > Streptomyces > Streptomyces sp. NPDC005775. The sequence continues at coordinate 44,748 of NZ_JBIAIU010000019.1, forward strand.
CCGCCTTCTCGTCGAGCTCCGAGACCGCCTCGTCGAAGAGCTGGTCGATGTGGTCCGTACCGACGCGGGTGTAGTTCTGCTCGACGAGCAGTGATCCGTCGGTGGCGGGCACCGGCTTGGCGAAGATCGGACGGTCGTCCGTGGCCGGGTAGGCGGTGGCGGGCCAGGAGTACAGCGCCAGGTCGTAGTCACCGGAGGCGACGTGGTCCCGGAAGTAGCTGTCGTCGGAGACCTTGGTGATCACCGTACGGATCCCGATCGTGTCCAGCATCGCCGCGATCCTGTCGCCGACGCCGCGCAGGGACTCGGATCCGGGTCCGGACGGCAGGACGAACCGCAGCGTCAGCGGCTTGCCGTCCTTGCCCAGGGGGCCGCGGGCCGAGCCCGGGGCCTGGGCGGGGGCCGCGGTTCCGGCCGGGGCGTAGGCGCCGACCGCGCCGCCGGGCCCGCGGTCCTGGGCCGCGATCCGGGCGGGAGCGTCCTCGGAGGTGCCCGTCCCGCCCAGCCGACCGGCCTGGCGCAGCAGGGCCGCGCTCTGTACGGCGGCGGCGGGGGCGGGCGCGATGACGTGGGTGGCCGCACCCTCGGCCTCGCCTGGCTTGTCGTCGTCGCCGACGATGTAGAGGCCGTCGTCCGCGGAGGGCTCGCGGCGGGCAGCGTCGTCGGTATTGCCGTCGCCCTTCGCGCTGTCGGCCTTCTTCTCCTCGGCCGACTCCTCCTCGGCCTTCTTCTCCGTCCCGCCCGCCTTCTCCGCCTTGTCGGCCTTGTCGGCGTCCTTCTGCTTCTCGCCCTCGCTGCCGGCCTTGGTCCCGTCCGTCTTCTTGAGGGCACCCTCACGCGTCCAGCCCGCGTCGGCCAGCAGCGCCTGCGCCTCCTTGGTGTCCTGGCTGCCGAGCGCGTCGCTGCCGTCCTTGTACGCGGGCTGGCCGGCGAGCGCCACATGGCTGCCGAGCGGCTCGGCGGGCAGGCCGAGCGGCCTCAGCACGGCGTCGGCGAGTTCCTGGCGGTCCAGGGCGCGGGCCACCGCCCGGCGTACGCGGTCGTCGGCGAGCGGCCCGCTCTCGCCGTTCAGCGCGAGCTGGGTGTAGGCGGGCTCCAGGGACTTGCGGACCGCGTAGCCGCGCAGGTCGTTCTGCTCGGCCGCGTACGCCTGCGCGGCCCTGGCCTTCTCGTCCCTGGCCTCCCGCGCCTCTTCGGCCACCTCCTCGTCGGAGCCGTGCGCCATGGCCCAGGACCGCAGCGCCTGGGCCGGGGTGACCTCGGAGCCGGGGCCGTGGGCGGGCGGTGCGCCGTTGCCACCGGTCTCCCGGGCGGCCTGGACGATGCGGTTCGCGGTCGCCGCGTCGATGTCGGCGACGTCCACCTTCCCCCCGGTCAGCGCCTTCGCCCGGTCCTGCGGCTCGACCGCCTTGAAGACCAGCGAGTCGAGCTTGGCGGGGCTGCCCCACCAGCGCGGATTGCGGGCCAGCGTGACGGACCCCGTCTCCTTGTCCACCGCGCGCAGCCGGAACGGCCCGGCAGTCGCCTTGAGCGTGCTCCGCGCCCCGTCGTTGAAGGCGTCCGGGGAGCCCGTCACCTGCTTCGGGTACAGCGGGGAGAAGAGGGAGCGCCAGTCCGCGTACGGCTTGGCGAACGTGACCTTGACCTCCAGGTCGTCGGCGCCGCGCTCGATCTTCTCGATGCGTTCGTACCCGGCGTTGCGGGCGGTCCAGAAGGCGGAGTCCCTGCCGCTCAGCGCGCGCCACTGGGCGACGAAGTCCGGTGCGCCGATCTCCCGGCCGTCGCTCCAGACCGCCTGCTGGTTCAGCCGGTAGAGCACGACCTGCCGGGGTTCGGTGTCGACGACCTTCGCGGACTCCAGGTAGTCCGGGTTCAGCCGCGGCCGGCCCTTGGCGTCCAGGGGGAACAGGGTCGGCAGCAGGGCTCCGGTGATCCGGGTGGTGGCGTTGTCGGCGTCGGCCTGGAACGCGTTGAGGGTGGCCGGCATGGCGTCGATGGCCCAGTTGACCGTGCCGCCCTCCGCCACCTGGGCGCGGGCCGCCGGCGCGATGTCCTGCGGAGTGACGGCGGCCCGGGTGGCGGCCTCGTCGCTGTCCGAGGTGCAGCCGGCCAGTACCGGGAGGGTGAGCACCCCCGTGGTGAGCAGGGCGAGCGAGCGGCGCTTTCGGGATGTCCCGCGCGGGACGCCGACGTGGGACATGGGCTGATACCTCCGGGGACGGCCCGGCCCACCGTTACCCGAATGAGCCGGATTCTGCGTTTTTGGTGGCATTTGCAGTTGATCACACTGGTTCCGCCCGTCCACTGAAAGCGCCCACGCGCGGGAGACCGCGCAGACACGGCGCAGCGGCACCAAAGCTCACCCGTGCGGCGGAGTGCCACAACCGGCCGGAACCGGGCGCTCCCGGACGCCGTACGCCCGCCCTCCGCAAGACGGGGCGGCCCGCTCTCTTCCCAACGGGGGATGTGACGCGCGACACTCGCATGCGCATGAGCATGGCCGCCCGCGACTGCGGAAGTGAGATCAAGTCATGTCACTGCACGATGAGTTGACGGCTGTTCAGCACTGTCTCGACGACCTGGTCCGCACCGTCGGACGGCTGGAGCGGAGCCTCGCGCAGTTGCGCGCGGCGGACACCGCCCCGGACCCGCTCGACCCGGCCGACCGCGCCGCGCCCGTCGCCGGCGTCATCACGATCACCGAGGCGCCCTACGACGCCTCCCTGTGGACGGACTCGGACGACGAGGGTCTGGGCGTCCCCGGCAGGCACGCCCCGTAGAGGGGACGCCTGACACCTCCTAGGAGAGTTCCTTGGCCACCGGTACGGAAACAGGAACGGATTCAGGAACGGGCCCCGGCGACACGCCTCGCGGTCCGGCAGCCCGGGCGCGAGGGGTGCACCACCCCACGCGGGCCGCCATCGCCGCGCGCCATCTGCGGACCGACCGCTGGTGGCTGGCGCCCGCGGTGACGGCGGGCGGGCTGCTCGCCTTCATCGTCTACTCGACGTGGCGGGCGTTCGCGAACGCGGACTACTACGCCGCGCCCTATGTCTCACCGTTCTACTCACCCTGTCTGGCGGACAACTGCGCCCCGATGCGCGGCGGCCCGAACTGGGAGATCTTCGGCAGCTGGTGGGGCCTGTCCCCCGCCCTGCTCATCCTGATCTTCCCGCTCGGCTTCCGGATGACCTGCTACTACTACCGCAAGGCCTACTACCGGGGCTTCTGGGCCTCGCCCCCGGCCTGCGCGGTCGCCGAGCCGCACCGGGCGTACAGCGGCGAGACCCGCTTCCCGCTGCTCCTGCAGAACATCCACCGGTACTTCTTCTACGCCGCGGTGCCGGTCGCCGGCATCCTCACGTACGACACCGTGCTCACCTTCCGCGACGAGCACTACGCCTGGGGCCACATGGGCCTGGGCTCGCTGATCTTCGTGATCAACATCGCCCTGATCTGGGCGTACACCCTGTCCTGCCACTCCTGCCGGCACATCATCGGCGGCCGGCTGCGGCACTTCTCCGAGCACCCCGTCCGCTACCGGCTGTGGGGCTGGGTGGGGCGGCTCAACGCCCGTCACATGCTGCTCGCCTGGGCCTCGCTGATCAGCGTGGCGGCGTGCGACTTCTATGTGTACCTGGTCGCCTCCGGCGCCTTCGACGATCCGAGGTTTTTCTGAATGACTGAGCTCGAACGGCAGCAGTGGGACGTCGTCGTGGTCGGTGCCGGGGGCGCCGGGCTGCGCGCCGCGATCGAGGCCCGCGAGCGCGGGGCCCGTACGGCCGTCATCTGCAAATCACTCTTCGGCAAGGCGCACACGGTCATGGCGGAGGGCGGGATCGCCGCCTCCATGGGCAATGTGAACTCCGGGGACAACTGGCAGGTGCACTTCCGCGACACCATGCGCGGCGGGAAGTTCCTCAACCAGTGGCGGATGGCGGAGCTCCACGCCAAGGAGGCGCCCGACCGGGTCTGGGAGCTGGAGACCTGGGGCGCCCTCTTCGACCGCACCCCCGAGGGCAAGATCTCCCAGCGCAACTTCGGCGGCCACGAGTATCCGCGCCTGGCGCACGTGGGCGACCGGACCGGCCTGGAGCTGATCCGCACCCTCCAGCAGAAGATCGTCTCCCTCCAGCAGGAGGACGAGCGCGAGTTCGGTGACCACGAGGCGCGGCTGAAGGTCTTCCAGGAGTGCACGGTGACCCGCGTCCTCAAGGACGGGGAGCGTGTCTCGGGCACCTTCTGCTACGAGCGCGAGACCGGGCGCTTCTTCGTGCTGGAGGCGCCCGCGGTCGTCCTCGCCACCGGCGGCATCGGCAAGTCCTTCAAGGTGACGTCGAACTCCTGGGAGTACACCGGCGACGGCCACGCGCTGGCCCTGCTGGCGGGCGCGCCGCTGCTGAACATGGAGTTCGTGCAGTTCCACCCGACCGGCATGGTCTGGCCGCCCTCGGTCAAGGGCATCCTCGTCACCGAGTCGGTGCGCGGTGACGGCGGGGTGCTGCGCAACTCCGAGGGCAAGCGGTTCATGTTCGACTACGTCCCCGACGTGTTCAAGGAGAAGTACGCGCAGTCGGAGGAGGAGGGCGACCGCTGGTACGAGGACCCGGACCACAACCGCCGGCCGCCCGAGCTGCTGCCGCGCGACGAGGTCGCCCGGGCCATCAACTCCGAGGTGAAGGCAGGGCGCGGGTCGCCGCACGGCGGGGTGTTCCTGGATGTGTCGACCCGGATGGACGCGGAGCGGATCCGGCGCCGGCTGCCGTCGATGTACCACCAGTTCAAGGAGCTGGCGGACGTCGACATCACCGCCGAGGCGATGGAGGTGGGCCCGACCTGCCACTACGTGATGGGTGGCATAGCCGTCGACTCCGACACCGCCGCCGCCCTGGACGTCCCCGGCCTGTACGCGGCGGGCGAGGTCGCGGGCGGCATGCACGGCTCGAACCGGCTCGGCGGTAACTCCCTCTCCGACCTGCTGGTCTTCGGCCGGCGGGCCGGACTGCACGCCGCCCAGTACGCCGCGTCGACCGGTTCCCCGCCCGTCGTGGAGGAGGCCCAGATCGACGCGGCAGCCGCGGAGGCCCTGCGGCCGTTCAGCGCGGAGGACCTCGCCGATGGCACGCCGGCGGAGAACCCGTACACCTTGCACCAGGAGCTCCAGCAGACGATGAACGACCTCGTCGGCATCATCCGGCGGGCCCCCGAGATGGAACAGGCCCTGCGGAAGCTGGCCGGGCTGCGCGAGCGGGCCCGGCGCGCCGGGGTCGAGGGGCACCGGCAGTTCAACCCCGGCTGGCACCTCTCCCTGGACCTGCGGAACATGCTGCTGGTCAGCGAGTGCATCGCACGGGCTGCTCTGGAGCGCACCGAGAGCCGCGGCGGCCACACCCGCGAGGACTGCCCGACGATGGAGCGGTCCTGGCGCCCGGTCAACCTGCTGTGCCGGCCGGTGGACGAGCAGCACGCGGCGAGCGGCCGGATCGATCTCGTACGCAAGGCGACCGAACCCATCCGTCCGGATCTGCTCTCCCTCTTCGAGAAGGAGGAGCTGGTCAAGTACCTCGCCGATGAGGAGCTCTACGAGTGAGCAGCTATGACGCACGGTTCAGGGTGTGGCGCGGGGACGGCGACGGCGGCGGTCTGGAGGACTTCGAGGTCGAGGTCAACGACGGCGAGGTCGTTCTCGACATCATCCACCGCATCCAGGCCACCCAGGCGGGCGATCTGGCGGTGCGGTGGAACTGCAAGGCGGGCAAGTGCGGTTCGTGCAGCGCGGAGATCAACGGACGGCCGCGGCTGCTGTGCATGACGCGGATGTCGGTCTTCGGCCGCGAGGACACGATCACGGTGACCCCGCTGCGGGCCTTCCCGGTGGTGCGCGACCTGGTGACGGATGTGTCGTTCAACTACACCAAGGCGCGGGAGATCCCGGCCTTCGTCCCTCCCAAGGGCGTGGAGGCGGGCGAGTACCGGATGCAGCAGGTCGACGTGGACCGCTCGCAGGAGTTCCGCAAGTGCATCGAGTGCTTCCTGTGCCAGGACACCTGCCATGTCGTACGCGACCACGAGGAGAACAAGTCCGCCTTCGCCGGACCGCGCTTCCTCATGCGGGTCGCCGAGCTGGACATGCACCCCCTGGACGCCGCCGCCGAGTCCGGTCTCGACCGGAAGGCGACGGCGCAGGAGGAGCACGGGCTCGGGCTCTGCAACATCACGAAGTGCTGTACGGAGGTGTGCCCCGAACACATCAAGATCACCGACAACGCCCTGATCCCGCTGAAGGAACGGGCCGTGGACCGTAAGTACGACCCGCTGGTGTGGCTGGGTAACAAGATCCGGCGGCGGGACGCGACGTGAGGCGGCCGGCGGTCAGCCGAGCAGCTTGACGATCGCGTCCGTGGTGTCCGTCTCGCCGAGGCGGGGGAAGATCCGCTCGACGCTGTTGTCGTGGGCCTCGGCGCTCATGTCGGTGACCGCGTCCGTGGCGACGGTGACGTGGTAGCCGTGCTCGTGGGCCGAGCGGGCGGTGGACTCGACGCCGATGCTGGTCGCGATCCCGGCCACCACGACCTGCGTGATGCCGCGGCGGCGCAGCTGGAGGTCGAGGTCGGTGCCGTAGAAGGCGCCCCACTGCTGCTTGGTGACGACGAGGTCGCCCTCGGCCGGGCCGAGTTCGGGGACGATCTCGGCCCAGTCGGCGGCCGGCTGCCCCGACCGGGCGGGGCCCTCCGTGCGGCCGGGCGCGCCGCCCGTGACGCGGACCAGGACGACCGGGAGGCCCTTGGCCCGGAAGGCGTCGGCGAGGGTCGCGGCGCGGGCGACGACCTCGGTGGCGGGGTGGGCGGTCGGCAGACCGACGATGCCCTTCTGGAGGTCGACGACGATCAGCGCGGTCTGCGCGTCGAGGGTGGTGGCGCTCATGGTGGTGCTCCTTGCCTGGGTGGTTCTCGGAGGGGGGATCAGGTACGGCCGCGCAGGGCGCGGTCGGTGACGGTGAGGACGATGAGCAGGACGCCCAGTACGGCGGCCACGCAGGCCATCAGGTGGAGGCCGTGGTCACCGGCCGACTGCCCGTAGGCGAGCGCGATGAGGCTGGACGCGGTGATGGCCCCTATGTACTGGGCGGTGCGCTGGAGACCTGCGGCGGAGCCGATGGACTCGGGTGGGGCGTAGGCCTGGACGGCCGCCTGGTTGCTCGTGCCGATCAGCCCCTGCGGGACGCCGAAGCAGGCCCCGGCCAGCAGCAGGACGGCGACCGGGGTGTCCCCGTCGAGGAGGAACAGCAGTCCGGACCCGGCGGTGAGCAGCACGCAGGCCAGGACGAGCGGCCCGCGGATGCCCTTCGTGCGGGCGCCGAGCAGCGAACAGACCAGTGCGGCGACGGACATCGGCAGCATGAGCAGTCCGGTGTGCCCGGACGAGTAGCCCCGGGCCTCCTCCAGCCACTGGGTGTACCCGTACATCACGACGTAGATCAGCAGGTAGCTGACGCCGTGCCGGAGGTACGTGCGCGAGAGCGCGGCGTTCGCCGCCAGCATCCGCAGGTCGATGAAGGGATCGGGGCGGCGCAGCTGCCACCGCGCCAGAGCGGCGGTCAGCACGGCGAGCGGCGCGAGCAGCCACCACATCGGGTGGGCGAGGTCGAGGAGGAAGACGGCCAGCACGGTCAGCGCGGTGGCGAAGAGGCCGATGCCGAGCGGGTCCAGGCCGAGCCGGGGCCTGCTGCCGTCGGCTCCCCGTCCGCGCGGCGGGTCGGCGGGGATCCAGAGCAGCGCGGCCCCGAAGGCGACCAGGGCCACGGGGACGTTGACGGCGAAGATGCCCCGCCAGCCGACGACCATGACCAGCAGCCCGCCGAGCGTGGGGCCGACGGCCGCGCTGCCGAGCGCGGCGAAGGAGAGCCGGGCCAGCACCGGTCGCGGGACGGCCCGGCCGATCCGGGCCGACTCGTCGCGCAGCACCGCCATGGCGGCCGGGTAGGCGGCCGACGTCCCGATGCCGAGCAGCAGCCGGGACACGATCAGCCACCCGAAGTCCGGCGCCACCGTCCCGACGACGCCGGACGCGATGACGACGACGAGACCGGCGAGGAAGACGCGGCGGGGGCCGAGGACGTCGGCGAGCTTGCCCAGGACCGGCTGGGCGACGGCGCTGGCGAGGTAGAGGACCGAGATCAGCCAGGCGGTGTCGGCGGCGCCGATGCCGAAGTGATGTCCGATCGCCACCAGCGCGGTGGAGATCATGGTGGTGTTCAGCGGGTTGAGCAGCGAGCCGAGCAGCAGGGGCGCGGTGAGCCGGGTGCTGAACCCGGGGGCGGGCGCCGTCTGCCGGGTCGCGGCAGCCGGGCGGAGCACGTCGCGACCGGTCATGAACCGACCAGGCGCTCGATGAGGGTGGCGGCTTCGGCGACGGTGCGCCGCTGCGGCCCGTCCAGCTCGGCGGCGACGGCCTCGGCGAGCCAGTCGCGCTTGGCGGCCCTGACCCGGGCGAGGGTCGCACGGCCGGGGTTCGTGACCGACATGACCGACTTGCGGCCGTCGACCGGATCCGGCGCCCGCTCGACGAACCCCTGCTCCTCCAGCGCGCCCAGCGTCAGCCGCATGGACTGCGGGCGCACGAACTCGACGCGGGCCAGATCGGCCGTGGTGGCAGGGCCCCCGTCCGCCAGCCGGGCGAGCACGGAGCGCTGGGTCGGAGTCAGCAGGCTCTCCGACGACGAGGAGCGCAGCCGCCGCAGCAGCCTGCCGACGACGGAGGCGAGCTGGTCCGCCACCTCCTGGGCGGTCGGATCGGCGGGCGTGGTCGCGGACGGTTGCGTCATGCGTCCACCGTAAAAGATGTACAAGACATCTTGCAAGGTTGCCTGTCGAATACCGGATGGCCTTGCCCGCGCCCGGCCCGCGATCTAGGGTGAATGCGCTTTCAAAACGTGTACGTCATGGTTGTGCCGATACACGTCGGTACGGAAGAAGAAGCGGACGGTCGGTCGAGTGAGCGCCCCAACGGTGTACGACGTCGCGGAGCGGTCCGGCGTCTCCATCGCCACGGTTTCGCGGGTCTACCGCACCCCGGAATCCGTGCGCGCCCAGACCCGCGAACGGGTCCTCGACGCGGCCCGCGAGCTCGGCTACGTACCGAGCGGCAACGCGCGCGGACTGGCCAGCCGCACCACCGGCGTGCTCGGCCTGTGCTTCCCGGACTACGCCGACCCGGACGCCGAGGCCGACGCCGAGGCGGACAGCGACGCCGACGACGCGGTGATGCTCTACTCCGACCAGATCATCCGCGGGATGGAGCGCGCGGCACGGCGGCACGGGTACGCGCTGCTGATCGCGGCGTCGCTGGAGGGCGGCCCGGAGAGCCTCGTCGCGAAGGTCGCGGGGCGGGTCGACGGTTTCGCCGTCCTGGCGCAGACCGTGCCGACCGAGGACCTCGAAGTGATATCGCGCCGGCTGCCGGTCGTGATGCTCGCCGGACCCCGCGAGATCGACCACCTCGACCACATCGTCGTCGCCAACGCCGACGGTGAACGCGAGCTGACCCGCCACCTCATCGAGGACCACGGCCTGCGCCGGCTCGCCTTCGTCGGGGGCGACACCGATTCACCGGACGCCGAGGCGCGGTTCCGCGGCTTCCAGGAGGCGTGCCGGGACGCCGGCCTCCCGGTGCCGGACGAACCGGCCCTGCGGACGACGATGATGAAGCAGGCCGAGGGCGCGCTGGCGGCCGAGAGCCTGCTGGACCGGGCCGGGGAGCGGCCCGAGGCGATGCTCTTCGCCAACGACCAGATGGCGGTGGGCGCCCTGCGCGCCCTGGCCCGGCGCGGGGTGCGGGTGCCGCTGGACATGGCGGTGACCGGCTTCGACGGGATTCCGCTCGGCCGGATCGTCCAGCCGCCGCTGACGACGGTGCGCCAGCCGATCCGCAGGCTGGGCGAGCAGGCGGTCGAACTGCTGGTCCAGCGCCTGAACAACACCGGCCGCGAACCGGTGTCGCTCACCCTCCCGGTCTCCGTGATCCGCCGGGCCAGCTGCGGCTGCGGCTGACCGGACGAGGAGGACGGCCCTCAGGCGGGCCGCTTGCCGAAGAACGCGCGCCGCGCCGCCACCAGCCCGGCCACGTCCTGCTCCAGTCCCTCGTACGCGAAGTGCCCCGCCGGCAGCACCAGCAGTTCCCGCTCCCCCGCCAGCGCGTTGTACACGGCGAACTGGCCGGGCGGCGGCACGGACGGGTCGAACAGCGCGGCCGCCACCAGCGTCGGCAGCTCGATGAGCCCGGCGGCCGTCGCCGCGTCGAAGTACCGCAGCACCTCCACGACCTCGGGGTGCGCGCGGTGGTACCCGCGCACGGACTCCCCGCTGCCCGCACACGGCAGCGTGAGCCGCAGCGGGTGGTTGCCGAACGTGGGGACCGTCAGCTGCGCCGCCGCGAACCGCTCGTCCCACGGCAGGGCCAGCGCGCCCAGCCCGCCGCCGAAGCTCTCCCCGAGGTAGCCCAGCCGCCCGGCCCCCGCGAGCTCCGGCACCAGCTCCCCGAGCGCGGACGCCGCGCACCACAGGTCGGCCACGCAGTCGCCGATGACATAGGTGTCGCGGGACTCGATGCCGTGCAGCACGTGCTCCGCGGAGACGTCGGGGATGCCCGGTACGAGACCGCGCGCCCCCATCCCCCGTACGCACGGCAGGATCGCGGCCGAGGACGGCAGCGGCAGCGGTATGTCGGGCCCCGGCTCCTGGCGCCCCCCGTACCCGTGCCCGATGACGAACCCGTGGCGCACCGGCGCCCCTTCCGCCGGCACGGCCAGCCAGCCGCCCAGGCGCACCCCGCCCACCGAGGTGTACGTGACGCCGTGGACGCGTACGCCGTCGCGCTCGTCCTCGACCGGCCCGACCTCCGGGTCCGTCGCCACCGCGCGGGCCGCGTCGTACCGCGCCCGCCAGAAGTCCGCGAAGTCGTCGGGGGCGGGCGGCACGGGCACGGCCTTCAGCTCGTCGAGGCTGCGCCCGTGGGCCGGGTCGAAGGGGAAGTCGTGCACGTACGAAGCCATGACCACGACACTATCGCCGCTGATTTCGCGGGACGGACCCGTTCCGACCTGGGAAGCAATGGTGCGGAATGGGTCACACCCTCACCTTTTCCGCAAACGCCACGCTTACCGTTCGAAGTCGAACATTCAGATGTCCACGGCGTTGCACGAGTGTGACCAAGCACCCTCTTGCGGATTCCCGAACCCCTGCCGCAGAGTGATGTATGCGCTTACAGGCAGCGCATACATTCGGATTGCTCAAGGAGGAGCCCTCCATGCCCCGCACCGCCAGAACCGCCTCCACCGGCATCGGAATCGCTGTCGTGCTCTCCCTCGGCCTCACCGCGTGCGGCGGCTCCGGTGGCGAGGACGTCGCCGCGGACAGCAAGCAGACGCTCACCGTCTGGGCCATGGGGGCCGAGGGCGAGAAGCTCGCGGACGTGGCCGCGGTGTACGAGAAGGCCCACCCCAACATCACCGTCAAGGTGACCCCGGTCGGCTGGGACGTCGCCCACCAGAAGCTCGTCTCCGCGGCCGCCGCCGGCACCATGCCGGACGTGGCGCAGATGGGCGGCAGCTACATGGGCGAGTTCTCCGAGCTCGGCGTCCTGGAGCCGGTCGACACCAAGACCTTCCAGGAGAAGGACTTCTTCCCGGCCGGCTGGCAGCAGGGCGAGGTGGACGGCCAGGCGTACGGCGTGCCGTGGTACGTCGACACCCGCGTCCTCTACTACCGCACCGACCTGGCCGAGAAGGCCGGCGTCACCAAGGCTCCGACCGACTGGAAGGAGATGCGCGACCTCGCCACCGCCTACCAGAAGAAGGCGGACACCAAGTGGGGCCTGTCCATCCAGCCCAGCGGCCTGGACACGGTGCAGAACTTCTACTCCTTCCTGTACTCGGCCGGCGGCGAGATCGTCAACGACAAGGGCGACGTCGTCATCGACAGCCCCGAGGCCGTCAAGGCGCTCAAGGAGTACGGCTCGTACTTCGACAAGGGCCTCTCCAACAAGTCCGTGCAGCCCGGCTACGACGTCGTGAAGGACTTCGGCAACGGCCGCGTCCCGATGTTCTTCGGCGGCCCCTGGCACGTCACCCTGCTGAACGAGGGACAGCCGCAGCTCAAGGGCAAGTGGGCGGTGGCGAACGTGCCCGCCGACAAGTCCTCCGTCTCCATGGCGGGCGGCTCCTCCCTGGTGATCTCCAAGGACAGCGGACACAAGGCGGCGGCCACCGAGTTCATCAAGTACCTGACCGACACCAAGGGCCAGGCCGACTGGTACGAGCGCACCAAGGACCTGCCGGCCAACACCGCCGCCTGGACCTCCGGTGACCTCGCCGACGACGCCGATCTGCAGATCTTCAAGAAGCAGATGGACACCGCCAAGTCCTCCCCCTCGCTGCCCAACTGGACCGAGGTCACCGACAAGGTCGACCAGGCCATCGCGAAGGTGACCCAGGGCAAGGCGTCCGCCGAGGACGCGCTGAAGACCGCGCAGTCCGAGATCGAAGGCCTCGTGAAGTAGGAGCCATGAGCACCACGACCGGAAAGGCCGCGCAGCCGGCCAAGGTGCGGGCCGTGCCGGGGACCACCGCGTCCCCGGCCGCCGGGCCGAAGGGTTCGCGAAGTCGCAGGAAGCCCTCGATGGGCGTGCAGAACATGGCCGGCTGGCTGTTCTCCACTCCCTTCCTCGTCCTCTTCCTCGTCTTCATGGCCGTCCCGATCATCGCCACGCTGGTGATGAGCTTCACGGACTTCGGGCTGCGCAACGTGACGCACCCGCTGGACGCGAACTTCATCGGGTTCGAGAACTACACCAAGCTGTTCAGCGACGAGAAGTTCCTCAAGTCGCTCTTCAACACGGCGTACTTCGTGGTCATCGGCGTGCCGCTGACGATCCTCCTCGGACTGGTCGTCGCCGTCCTGCTGAACAACGGCATCGACCGGGCCCGGACCTTCTTCCGCGTCGGCTTCTACGCCCCGGTCGTCACCACCATCGTCGCGGTCGCCGTCGTCTGGCGCTTCGTACTCGATCCGAGCGACGGTCTCGTCGCGGGCCTCTTCTCCGAAGTGGGTCTCACCGCGCCGGACTTCCTCGGCTCCGAGAAGCTCGCCATGCCCTCGATGATCGCGATGGCGGTCTGGCGCAACGTCGGCACGGTCATGGTGCTGTTCATCGCCGGTCTCCAGGCCATCCCCACCGAGGTGCGGGAGGCGGCGCGGCTGGACGGCGCGAACGTCTGGCAGGAGTTCAAGGGCATCACCGTCCCGCTGCTGCGGCCCACGCTGCTCTACGCCACGGTGATCACCACCATCGGCTACCTCAACGTCTTCGAGGAGCCGTTCGTGATGACGCAGGGCGGTCCCTCGGACTCGACGCTCACCGTCTCGCTGAACATGTACCGCGAGGGCTTCAACTTCTTCCACATGGGCTATGCGAGCGCCATGGCGTATGTCCTCTTCGTAGTGATCATGGGCATCACGGTGCTGCAGCTCCGACTGCTGAAGGACAACACGAAATGAGCGCCACCAGTGCACCGGGCGCCGTCCCGACGGCGCCGTCGAAGAAGCCCGGGGACGCCGGACGGCCGGGCGGGGGGAAGCGGCCGGGCAGGGCGAAGCGGCCGCGGTCCCTGAAGCGGGTCCTCGTCTACGTCCTGCTGTCGCTCGGTCTGCTGATCATGTCGGCACCGTTCCTGTGGATGGCCCTGTCCGCGTTCAAGACGTCGAGCGAGCTGACCGCGAGCCCGCCCGTCTGGATCCCGGCCGAATGGACGCTGGACAACTTCCGGGACCTGCTCGACAAGCTCGACCTGCCGCTGTACTTCATGAACTCGGTGATCGTCGCGGTGCTGGTCACCGTCTCGAACCTGGTGTTCTGCTCGATGCTCGGGTACGCCCTGGCCAAGCTGAACTTCGCTGGCCGCAACAAGATCTTCGGGCTGGTCCTCGGCGCCCTCATGGTGCCCGGCAACCTGATGCTGCTGCCGCTGTTCGTCCTGATGAGCAGGATGGGCCTGATCGACTCGTACGCCGGTCTGGTGCTGCCGTTCGCGGCGGGCGCCTTCGGGGTCTTCCTGATGCGCCAGTTCATGCAGTCGATCCCGGACGAGCTGCTGGAGGCGGCCCGGATGGACGGCGCCGGCGAGTGGTACATCTTCTGGCGGATCGTGATGCCGCTGGTGAAGCCCGCCCTGGCGACGCTGTCGATCTTCACGTTCCTGGGGTCCTGGAACAACTTCGTCTGGCCGCTCATCGCGACCAACGACCCCGACAAGTACACCCTCCCGGTCGCCCTGGCGACGTTCGCCACCGACCCCAACAAGGCGGGCGGCTCCAACGGCATGCTGATGGCCGGGTCCTTCCTGATCGTGCTGCCGGTCCTGGTCGTGTTCATCGCGCTCCAGCGCCACTTCACCCAGGGCATCGCCACGGCGGGCATGAAGTAACCCGCCCCGGGCGCCGCACCCCCACGCACGAGGCCGCCCCGTCGGCCACCCCCTCACACGCACCAGAAAGACAGTTTGCGATGACGCACACCCAGGTCCCGTTCCCCGAAGGCTTCCTGTGGGGCGCCTCCACGGCCGCCCACCAGATCGAGGGCAACAACACCAACAGCGACTGGTGGGTCAAGGAGCACACCGCGGGCACCCACATCCAGGAGCCCAGCCTGGACGCCTGCGACAGCTACCACCGCTGGCACGAGGACATGGACGTGCTGGCCGGACTGGGCTTCACCGACTACCGGTTCTCCATCGAGTGGGCCCGCATCGAGCCCGTCGAGGGACGCTTCTCCCGGGCCGAGCTCGCCCACTACCGCCGGATGGTCGAGGGCGCCATCGAGCGCGGCCTGCGCCCCATGGTCACCCTGCACCACTTCACCGTCCCCCAGTGGTTCGAGGCCCGCGGCGGCTTCACCTCCGAGGGCGCGACCGAGCTGTTCGCCCGTTACGTCGCGGCCTGCGCACCGGTCATCGCCGAAGGCGTCAGCCACGTCTGCACCATCAACGAGCCGAACATGATCGCCGTCATGGCGGGCCAGGCCAAGCGCGGCGACATCGGCTTCCCGCCCGCCGGCCTGCCGACCCCGGACGACGAGACCACCGTGGCCGTGATCGCCGCCCACCACGCGGCCGTCAAGGAGGTCAAGGCGATCAACGCCGGCATCCAGGTCGGATGGACCGTCGCCAACCAGGTCTACCAGGCACTCCCCGGCGCCGAAGAGGTCACCGCGGCCTACCGCCACCCCCGCGAGGACGTCTTCATCGAGGCCGCCCGCGGAGACGACTGGATCGGCGTGCAGTCCTACACCCGGACCATGATCGGCACCGACGGCCCGATCCCGACGGCGGACGACGTCGAGCGCACCCTCACGCAGTGGGAGTACTACCCCTCCGCCGTCGGCTACGCGCTGCGCCACACCGCCGACATCGTCGGCCCCGGCATGCCGCTGATCGTCACCGAGAACGGCATCGCCACGGACGTCGACAGCCGCCGCGTCGACTACTACACCGGTGCGCTGAACGAGGTCGCCTCCGCGCTGGAGGACGGCCTCAACATCCAGGGCTACCTGGCCTGGAGCGCGCTCGACAACTACGAGTGGGGCTCCTACGCGCCCGCCTTCGGCCTCATCGGCTGGAACCCGGAGACGTTCGAGCGGCTGCCGAAGCCGTCCGCCGTCTGGCTGGGCGAGATGGGCCGCACCCGCACACTGCCGCGCGACGCCGGCTGACCGGCACCCCCGACCGGGAGTTCCTGACGACTCCCGCCCGTGCGCGAGCCGGCGGAACCTGACCTCCGCCGGCTCCCGTACGACCGTTGCCACCGGCTCTGTTCATTCCGCGGGTCGTCTGCCCCCTGCTCGCCCGTGAGCCGTGGCAGGATGGCCGGCATGACATCGCCCTGCCGAAAGGCACATGCCGCGTAAGCGGCCCGGCGCGCTGCGCGCCGCCCCGAACCGTACGCCCGTATGGCTGTGCGAACCGGGAAGGATCAGCTCGCTCTCGCTCGCCACCAGCGCCGCCATCCGGCGTGTGGAGTACGAGTCCGACCTGTACGAAGTCCACCCGGGCGCCACCCAGGTCGCCCTCTACCGCTACCGGCGCTTCCTCGCCCGCCCGGGGCGCACCCTGTATCCGAGCCTCGCCCAGTGCTCCTGCCGCGGCTGCGCGCTCGACGACGTGACGCACGTACGGGACGTTCTGGCCGAGGTGCTCGTCCTGCTGCCGGGCCGGCCCCGGGCCGAGCTGGCCCGGCTCGTCACCCGACTGGACCGCAGGCTGCTGCGTCGCACGCTCCCCTGCCCGCACGCCGCCGCACATCCGTGGCGGAGCCGGGCCTGGTGGCGGATGCGCCTGTACGACGGGGAGGTGGATCCGCCGTGACTCGCGGTGCGGTCCCCTCGCCGGGTCGCGGGCCCCCCGGGGCAGCCATAGCCTCGCAGACGTGATGCCGCCCACGAGCCGAACCCGGCTCCTCATACCGGGCCGGGCCCTGCTCGCCGTGCTGTTGACGGTGTGCTGGCTGGCCCTCAGCCCCGCGCCCACCGCTCACGCCGAGGGGCCCATCACGCTGTCGCGCGACGGACAGATCACCGACCGGGTGGGCGCGCTCGGGGACCGCGAGGGCCAGGTGGTCACCGCGCTCGACCAGCTCTACGACCAGCGCCGCATCCAGCTCTTCGTGGCCTACGTCCGCGACTTCTCCGGCCGCTCCGCGCAGGACTGGGCCGACGAGACGGCGAACCGCAACGGGCTCGGCCGCGACGACGTGCTGCTGGCCGTGGCCACCCACGACCGGCAGTACGCGTACTCCGTCGACCAGGACTCCCGTCTCACCGACGCACAGCTCCAGGACGTGGCGAGCACCGCCATCGAGCCGGCGCTCAAGGAGAACGACTGGGCGGGCGCCGCGATCGGGGCCGCCCGCGGCTACTCCGCCGTACTGGCCGGTGCGCCCGTGCCCGCCCCGGCGATCACGCCGGGGCCGGCCGACCCGGGCGCGGGGAGCTCCGGCGGGACGAGTGCCGGGGACCTGGTGCTGCCGATCGTCCTCGTCGGCGGGGTCGCAGCGGTCGCCGCGTACGCGTTCACCCGGCGCAGGCGGCGCGCCACCACCCGTACGACACCGGGCGCGACCGGCTGGGGACCGGCCGGAGCCGGGCAGGGGGAGCCGGGGCAGCCGCCCACTCCGCTGCCGGACCTCGACGCACGGGCCAAGGAGACGCTCGTCGACACGGACGACGCGGTCCGCACCAGCGAGGAGGAACTCGGTTTCGCCACCGCCCAGTTCGGCGAGGCGGCCGCCGCCCCCTTCACCGAAGCCGTCACCTTCGCGAAGGGGGAGCTGACGGCCGCGTTCCGCCTGCGCCAGCAGCTCGACGACGCCTTCCCGGAGGACGACGCCACGCGCCGTCGGATGCTGGACGAGATCATCAGCCGTTGCGCGGACGCGAACGCCCGGCTGGACGAGGTCTCCGAGGACTTCGACCGGCTGCGGGAACTGGAGCGCGACGCCCCGCAGGCGCTGGCGGCCGCCGAGAAGGCGTTCCGTTCGCTCACCGGCCGGGTCTCCGCCGCGCAGGCCACGCTCGCCACTCTGCGGGGCCGTTACGTGGACTCGGCGTCGGCCCCCGTCGCGGCCGACATCGAGCAGGCCAAGGACCGGCTCGTGTTCGCGACGTCGTCGCTCAACCAGGCCCGGCAGGCGGTGGACGGCGGCGACCACGCCAAGGCGGCGGTGTACGTACGGGCCACCGAGGGTGCGGTCGGCCAGGCGACCACGCTCGTCGAAGCGGTCGACCGGCGCGCGCGGGAACTGGAGGAGGCCGCGGCCGGGCTGCCGGCCGCGCTCACCGAGACGGAGACCGACCTGGCGGACGCGGGCGGGCTGCTGGAGGGGACGACGGAGGGCGTGTCCACCGCCGACCTCCGCGGCCGGATCGCCCGCGCGCGGGCCGTGGTCCGTGATGTGCGGGAGGAACTGGAAGCGGGTGCGTACGACCCGATCGACGCCCTGCGCCGGGTGGAGGAGGCCGACGCGGTGCTGGACGAGGCGCTGGCCGGTGCGCGCGAGCAGGAGCAGGGAAACCGCAGGGCCCGCTCCCTGCTCGACCGGTCGATGCTCACCGCGCGGTCGGCGATCGGTGCCGCCGCCGACTACGTCACCACCCACCGGGGTGCGGTCGGCAGCCAGGCCCGGACCCGGCTGGCGGAGGCCCAGCGGCGGCTGGAGCGCGCCGGTGAGCTGGCCGGGTCGGGCGATCCGCAGGCGGCGCTGGCCGAGGCGCAGCGCGCGGACGCGCTGGCCGGTGAGGCGCGCGGCCTCGCGGAACAGGACGTGCGCGCGTACGGGGGCGGTGGCGGGATGCCGGGCAGTGGGGCGGGCGGGGGCACGGGCGGCGCGGTCCTCGGCGGCATCCTGCTCGGCGGGCTCCTGGGCGGTGGCGGCCGACGCGGCGGTTACGGAGGCGGGTTCGGGGGCGGCGGCTTCGGGGGTGGGTTCGGCGGCGGGGGCGGCTTCGGGGGCGGCGGGCCCGGCAGCTTCGGCGGCGGGGGGACGCGCGGCCGGCGCGGCGGTGGCGGCCGCTTCTGAACAGGCCCGTCCTCCCCGCCCCGTACCGAGCCCGTACCCGTACACATCCCCCGCAGAGCAGCACGACCGGAGACACAGGAGAGGTGCCATGACCAAGCAGACCATCCTCGGACGCGTCACCCAGCTGGCGAAGGCCAACATCAACGCGCTGCTCGACCAGGCCGAGGATCCGCAGAAGATGCTGGACCAGCTGATCCGCGACTACACGGCCAACATCTCGGAGGCCGAACAGGCCGTGGCCGCCACCATCGGCAATCTGCGCCTCATGGAGCAGGACCACCGGGAGGACGTGGCGGCGGCCAAGGAGTGGGGCGAGAAGGCGCTGGCCGCCAGCCGCAAGGCCGATGAGCTGCGGGCGGGCGGATCGGGGCCGGAGGCCGACAAGTTCGACAACCTGGCCAAGGTCGCGCTCGGCCGCCAGCTCCAGTCGGAGAAGGAGGCGAGGACGGCGGAGCCCACCATCGCCGCCCAGACCGAGGTGGTCGACAAGCTGAAGTCCGGCCTGGACCAGATGAAGGAGAAGCTGACCCAGCTGAAGTCCAAGCGTGACGAGCTGGTCGCCCGCGCGAAGTCCGCCCAGGCCCAGAACCAGATGATGGACTCGGTCAAGAGCATCAACGTGCTGGACCCGACCAGCGAGATCGGCCGGTTCGAGGACAAGGTGCGGCGCGAGGAGGCGAAGGCGCTGGGCAAGCAGGAACTCGCCGCCTCGTCGCTGGACGCCCAGTTCGAGCAGTTGGACTCGCTGGGCGACAGCGCCGAGGTGGAGGCCCGCCTCGCCGCGCTGAAGACCTCTTCGTGACAGGGGCCGCGGTCAGAACATGCTGAGCAGTTCCTCCACCGTGCGCTCGGCGGCCGGCCGTCCGTCGGGCAGCGGGAGTTCGAACCAGACGGTCTTGCCGCGCGGTGTCCGGCGCGATCCCCAGGCCGCGCTCAGCAGCCCGACCAGCTGGAGTCCGCGGCCGCCCTCGTCGGTGTCGCGTGCGCGCCGGCGCCGCGGCTGGACGAGGCCCGCGTCCCACACCTCGCAGACGAGGGTGCGGTCGCGCAGCAGTCGCAGCCGGATCTCGCCCTCGCCGTACCGCAGGGCGTTGGTGACCAGTTCACTGACCAGCAGTTCGGTGGTGTCCACCAGGTCGTCGAGGTCCCAGGCGATCAGCCGGCCGCGGGCCAGTTCGCGGGCGCGGCCGACGGAGCGGGGCTCGCGGGGCAGCCGCCAGTCGCCCACGGCGTCGGCCGGCAGCCCCTGGATACGGGCCATCAGCAGGGCGATGTCGTCCTCACCGTGCCGGGTGTCGAGCGAGCTGAGTACGTGGTCGCAGACGTCCTCGAGGGGCCGGGCCGGTTCGACGAGGGCTCCGCGCAGGGCTTCGAGGCCCTCGTCCAGGGGATGGTCCCGGGACTCGACGAGACCGTCGGTGTAGAGGGCGAGCAGGGCGCCCTCCTTGAGCTCCACCTCGACCTCCTCGAAGGGTTCGCCGCCGACTCCGAGCGGCATGCCGGGCGGTACGTCGAGGAGCAGCGCGGCTTCGCCCGGCTCGACGACGACGGGGGGGAGGTGCCCGGCGTTGGCGAAGGTGCAGCGCCGGGTGACCGGGTCGTAGACGGCGTAGACGCAGGTCGCCAGGTAGACCTCGGAGAGGTCCGCCTCGCGTGACTTGTGGGCGGCCCGCGAGGGCCACTGGGCGCCGCCGCCCGCATCGGCCGAGGTGCCGGCGCCGGGTGTCCCGAGGCCCCGGGCGACCTCGTCGAGTGCGGAGAGCACTTCGGCGGGCTCCAGGTCGAGGAGGGCCAGGGTGCGTACCGCGGTGCGCAGCTCGCCCATGGCCACGGCGGCGCGCAGCCCGCGGCCCATGACGTCGCCGACGACGAGGGCGGTGCGGTGGCCGGGGAGTTCGATCACGTCGAACCAGTCGCCTCCCACCTCGGTCGCCGTGTTGCCGGGCAGGTAGCGGCAGGCGATGTCGAGACCGGCGGCCTCGGGGTCGCCGGGGGGCAGGAGGCTGCGCTGGAGTATCAGCGCGCGTTCGTGCTCGCGGCGGTAGAGGCGGGCGTTGTCGATGCAGACGGCGGCGCGGGCGGCGAGTTCGGTGGCGAGGGCGCGGTCCCGTTCACCGAACGGCTCGCTGCCCTTCGTCCGGGAGAACCGCACGAGGCCGACCACGGTGTCGTGGGCGACCAGCGGCACGGCGAGCGTGGACTG
Organism: Streptomyces sp. NPDC005775; assembly: GCF_042871565.1. NCBI lineage: Bacteria > Bacillati > Actinomycetota > Actinomycetes > Kitasatosporales > Streptomycetaceae > Streptomyces > Streptomyces sp. NPDC005775. The sequence goes on from NZ_JBIAIU010000019.1 coordinate 65,574, forward strand.
GACGAAGCCGCGGTCGTCGCCGGGCACGTCCTCCACATGGCCGGTGCGCAGGGCGATGGCGCAGGGCGAGCCGAAGGAGTAGCGGTGCACGGCGCCGAGTGCGGGCGGGCGGTCGGCCGTGTGGGGGCCGTCGTCGGGCGAGGGGTCCGGGACGTCGGGCAGGGCGTCCGACACGGCGCTGGCGAAGGCGACGCGGCGCAGTTCGGCGGAGCCGCCGACCGCTTCCCGGCGCGGGGAGCCCCCGCTGCCCGGTGGCGTCTCCTCACCGGTGAGCAGGGCCTGGTAGAGGTCGACGGAGGCGAGGTCGCAGAAGCCGGGAACGGCGACGTCGAGGAGTTCGCGGGCGGTCGTCTCCAGGTCGAGGGAGTTGCCGATGCGGGCGCTCGCCTCGTTGAGGAGGGCGAGGTTGCGCCGGGCGCTGGCGGCTTCCCGGGCGGCGATGTGGCGCCGGGTCACATCGGTGGCCAGTCCGGCGATGCCGATGGGGCGGCCCGAGCCGCTGTGCACCCGGTAGAGGTTCATCGACCAGTGGCGGCGCTCGGTGTCGCCGGGGGCGGTGCCGACGAGCTGGAGGTCGGTGACGGAGTCACCGGTGGCCAGGACGCGTTCGAGCGTGGCCGTCAGCCGGTCCGCCTCCGCGCCGGCGAGGTAGTCGTGGACCGTGCGGCCGCGGTGGTCGTCCGCCCGGCCGCCGAAGACGGTGGCGAAGCGCTCGTTGGACCGCACCACGGTGAGGTCGGTGCCGAACAGTACGAAGCCGAACGGGGATTGGCCGAAAATCGCCTGCGAGGCCGCGAGATCCGTCTCGATGCGGCGCAGTGCGCGGACGTCCACGACGATGCAGACCGCGGCCCGCTCGCCCGTCGCCGTCTCGCTCGGCATCACATAGATCTCGGCGAGCCCGTGCACGGCGTCCTCGCCCGGCATCCGGAACGGGACCAGGCCCGTCCACTCCTTGCCGTCGAGCACCTCGCCGATCCGGCGGTGGCCGCCTCGGCGCAGCTCGGCGGGCATGAAGGCCTCGACCGGGTCCATGCCCACGGCCTCGGCAGCGGCAACGCCGAAGAGGCCGGCGGCCCGGCGGCTCCACTGCTCGATCAGGCCATCGGGGCCGATCGAGAAGGAGGCGACCCTGATGTAGTCGTAGATCGAGCCAGGCGGACTGCTCTGCCACACGACGTCGCCCGCTGTCCCAGGTATTTCGCTCACGCGACCGTCCCCTCCAGCTCACACACCGGACCGGTCCTGCCCGCAGTATTCAGCACTACGGCCCCTACCGACACGGCGTTCACGATCACAGCACGGTCTCAGTCCGTTTCGGCCAGATTCCGACCGCCGATTCCGACGCCGGTTCCGATCGGCCGAATCCGGCCGAGCTGCCGTGATCGTCGTTCTTCCCACCTCACTCCTAACCAGGCAGGGCCAGCTCGAACCACACCGTCTTGCCGCTCTTTCCGCGCCTGGTCCCCCAACGGCGAGCCGAACAGGCCACGAGCTGCAGTCCTCTGCCGCCCTCGTCGTCGGGTCCAGCCGTACGTTCGGTGGGCGGATCCGGCAGCGGATCGGAGACTTCCACAAGCAGACCGGGGTGGGCCGCCGGGCCTTCACCATCGGGGCGGGGGCGCACCAGCCGCACCCCGATGGGACCTGCCGTGTACTGCATGGAGTTGGTCACCAGCTCGCTGACCAGCAGGACCGCCACATCGCCGACGGCCGCGTCGAGCTCCCAGGTGCGCAGCGCCTCGTGGACGGCGTGCCGTGCCGAGCGCACGGCGCCCGGCACCGCCGGAAAGCTCCACTCCGCGCTGTCGCCTTCGGTATCGATCACGCCGTTCACTTCCCAGGGCCAGCAACGGGAACGTCCTGAATGAGGGGGATAAACATCACATACCCGGAATTCAGGATGAAATACCGCCTGCGTCGACACGTGGGGCGTACGGGTGTAGGGGTGCGCGCACGAACGGCTGTGCGCAGGGAGAGGGGGCGCACGGGCCCCGCGCCGGGCGCTCCGCTCAGCGGTGTGCGCCGCCGGGTTGCCGGCGTACGACTTCGGCCACTGCGGGCCGGTCCTGTTCCAGCCAGTCCACCGTGCCGCTCTCGCCCGGTCCGAGCCAGCGCAGCTCGTCGTGGTCCTGAAGCGGCTCGGGCACACCGGACACCAGCCGGGCCGTCCACACGTGGAGCACGTAGCCGGGCTTGAGCGGCCACTCGCCGGGGACGCGCTCCAGCGGCTCCGCCTCGATGCCCAGCTCCTCGCGCAGTTCACGCACGAGCGCCTGCTCGCCGCTCTCCCCCGGCTCCACCTTGCCGCCCGGGAGTTCCCAGCGTCCGGCCAGCTCCGGCGGGGCACTGCGGCGCGCGGCCAGCAGCCGCCCCCGGTCGTAGACGGCTCCGGCCACCACCACACGTTCGGTCATGGTGCGGAGCGTAATGCCCCGTCACGGGTGCCCGGACAGGCGCCGGGAGGGCGGACGGGCACCGAGAGGCCGGCCGGGCCCGAGAGGGGGCGCACTACGGGCGGGCGGTCTGCCCCACGCGCTCGACCCAGTAGAGCTGCTTGTGGCCGCGGTCCTGCAGCTTGTCGGCGGTCCGTTGCGCCTCGTCCTGCGTGGCGTACCTGCCCACGCGGTAGCGGTTGCCGTTGTCGTCCTGCCGTATCACCAGCCAAGGGAGCACGGCACCGCTGTCGCTCATCGTGTCCCTCCCGAGCATTGCGCCCCTCCCCTGAACGGCGTGCACGTCTGTAAGGATCCCCAGGAAACCGCAGTACGCATATGCCCGAGCCTACGCCTGACCTTTACTCAACGCATGCGTAATTGCACAAAGAGATACGGATCCGGCCAGGAGCGGACCAACGCACTGGGGGCGCATCCACAAGGATGCGCCCCCAGCCCCGCTCACCGCTCACCCGGGCCCCGACAGGGGCGCGAGGAGCGGGACATGACAAGCCGTCACACGCAGCGGGTCACCGGACCGGAAGGTGGTAGGCGATCCGGTACCGGTCGGCCGGCACCACCACGTCGGCGGTCTCGACCGGGCGGCCCGACGCGTAGTACGTCCGCTCGATCACCATCACCACATGACCCGGCACCCCGCCGAGCGCCAGGAGCTCCTCCGCCAGCCCCGGGCGCGCGCCGACCTGTTCGGCCACGTTGTCCACCACGACGTCGATCGCCGCCATCCGCTCGACCACCCCGCAGCCGCCCAACGGGCCCTCCTCCGGCAGCATCACCGGCGTGCGCCCCGTCACCGCGAGGGTCTCCCAGGAGGTGGAGAGCATCATCGGCTCACCGCCGTCCCGGAACACGTAGCGCGTACGCATCACGCGATCACCCGGCTCGATCCCGAGCCGCTCGGCGATCTCCGGGCTCGCACCCTCCTGTTCGCTCCGGGACTCCCAGGTGCCCCGGGCACCCTCCGCCGTCTGCTCCTGCCTGAACGGGCTGGCCCCGGCCTCCGAACGGAAGCCGGAACGGGCGATCCGGCGCGGGACCGGGCGCTCGCGCACATAGGTGCCGGAGCCGGAGCGGCCCTCGACCAGCCCCTCGGCCATCAGCACCTTGCGCGCCTCCAGCGCGACGGTGTCGGAGACCCCGTACTCCTCGCGGATACGGGCCTGCGACGGCAGGCGCGTGTGCGGCGGCAGCGAACCGTTGACGATCTTCTCTCTGAGATCGCCCGCAACGCGCAAATAGGCCGGCTGCTCACCGAAAGTCACAGGCCACTCCCCAAGAGGTTGACAGACCGCAACAGCGTCGCAACCGTCGGTTCCAGACCGCAAGCACGGGCCAGAGTTTCACTCGAAGTGATGATTCGCCGTCGGCCTGCGCATATCCCGTCCCGGCCGCCACAACACCCTCCGCCGTTCCGGTGTGCCGCACCCCTTGACCTCGTTTGGTCCAGACCAATAGCTTCCTCTCCACACAGCACGGCACGCACCTCCCCGCACACACCTCCGCACATGCCTCAGCACACGTACAGGAACGGGCCTCATGCGTCGAAGAACCCTGTCCGGACTGGCCATTGCCGCCTGCGCCTTCTCGCTGGCCGCCACCCTCGCCCCCGCCGCCGACGCCACCACCGGCCACGGCGACGAGCACCGCGGGAAGGGCGGCCACCACGGCTCCGCGCCCGACTACAAGCGCGTCGGCTACTTCACCCAATGGGGCGTCTACGGACGAGACTTCCAGGTCAAGGACCTGGAGACGAGCGGCACAGCGGCCAAGCTCACCCACATCAACTACTCGTTCGGCAACGTCAGCGCCGACGGCAAGTGCTTCACGGGCAACGTTCCCGGCGAGGCCGACGCCTGGGCCGACTACGTCCGCCCGCTGGACGCCGCGGGCTCGGTGGACGGCGTCGCCGACACCGACGACCAGGCCCTCGCGGGCAACTTCAACCAGTTGCGCGAGCTCAAGGCCGAGCACCCGGGCCTCAAGGTGATGATCTCGCTCGGCGGCTGGAGCTGGTCCACGCACTTCTCGGACGCGGCCCGCACCGCCGCCTCCCGCAAGGCCCTCGTCTCCTCGTGCATCGACCTGTACATCAAGGGCAACCTTCCGGTGGACGGGACGCGCGGCGGCGAGGGCGCGGCGGCGGGTCTGTTCGACGGCGTGGACATCGACTGGGAATGGCCGGGATCCGCCGGTGACTCCGACACCGTGTACCGCCCGGAGGACAAGCGGAACTTCACCGCCCTGGTGCACGAGTTCCGCGTCCAGCTCGACGCGTACGCCAAGTCCGGCGCCGCTTCCCGCAAGGGCGGCCACCACGGGTCGAAGCCCAAGCACTACGACCTCTCGGCGTTCGTGCCCACGTCCCCCGAGAAGATCGACGCCGGCTTCGACGTCCCGCGCATCATGCGGGACTTCGACTTCGTGAACCTCCAGGGCTACGACTTCCACGTCTCCGGCGAGAAGACCACCGCACAGCAGTCCGCGCTGTACGCGAAGGGCGACTTCAGCGTCGACCAGACCGTGCGCGCCTGGCGGGAGCGCGGCGCCCCGGCCCGCAAGCTCGTGATGGGGATGCCGTTCTACGGCCAGGGCTGGACCGGTGTGACCGGCGGCGGCGACGGTCTCGGCCAACCCGCGGCGGCCCCCGCCCCCGCCACCTGGGCAGCCGGCTACGAGGACTACAAGGCCCTGAAGAAGCTGGCCGAATCCGGTACGTACAAGGTCCACCGCAACGTCCGCGACGGCAGCGCCTGGCTGTTCGACGGCACCACGCTGTGGACGTACGACGACCCGCAGGTGCTGCGCACCAAGACCGCGTACATCCGCGACCACCGGCTCGGCGGCGCGATGTTCTGGTCGCTGGACGGCGACACGGAGGACGGCGAGCTGATGACCGCCGTCGACCGCGGACTCGACCGGCGCTAGAGGCGCTGAGGACTGTCCCGGGGCGGCCGCGACACCGCGGCCGCCCCGCTGGCATGCTGGCCGCCATGGCCACTACTTACCGCTGCCCGCAGGACGGCACCCGTGCCGACGTCACCTCGCTCGCCTGGTGCTGCCCGGTCTGTCGAGGCCCGTGGGACCTGGACTTCGAGAGCCCGGGCCCGCTGTCCGCCGGTGAACTGCCCGGCCGGGTCAACTCCCTGTGGCGCTACGAGGAAGTCCTGCCGCTCTCCTCCCCCGCGACCACGCTCGGTGAGGGCCGCACGCCGCTCGTGCCGCTCACCGGCACGGTCTCGGCCAAACTCGACTTCCTGATGCCGACGCTCTCCTTCAAGGACCGCGGCGCCGTGATGCTCGCCGAGCTGGCCCGCCGCCTCGCTCCCGAGCGCGTCGTCGCGGACAGCAGCGGCAACGCCGGCACGGCCGTCGCCGCGTACTGCGCCCGTGCCGCGCTGCCCTGCACGGTGTACGTCCCCGAGGGCACGTCGCCCAAGAAGACCGAGCAGATCCGGGCCCACGGCGCACGGCTGGAAATCGTCCCCGGGGACCGCGAGGCGACCGCGCGGGCGGCCCGCGCCGCCGCCGACGCCCCCGGCACCTTCTACGCCTCGCACGTCTTCAACCCGTACTTCCTGCACGGCACGAAGACGTACGTGTACGAGCTCTGGGAGGACCTCGGCGGCCGGCTCCCCGACGCCATCGCCGTACCGGTCGGCAACGGCACCCTGCTCCTCGGCGCCGCCCTGGCCACCGCGGAACTCCTCGCGCAGGGCCTGATCGACACCCGCCCCGCGCTGATCGCCGTCCAGGCCGAGGCCGTCTCCCCGCTGGCCGCGGCCTTCCACGCGGGGGCGGACGGCCTCCTCGACCCCCCGGCCGGTGACACCCCCTCCCCCACCCTCGCCGAGGGCATCGCCATCCCGCGCCCGCCCCGCGCCCGGGCGATCCTGGCGGCGGTGCGGGAGTCGGGCGGCACCTTCCTGACCGTGACCGAGGATCAGATCCGCACGGCTCAAAGGGATCTGGCCGCCCGCGGCTTCTACGTGGAGACGACGGGCGTGGCCTGCTGGGCGGCGGTGGGCGGCTGGACGGACCGCAGCGTCGTCGTACCGCTGTGCGGCGCGGGCCTCAAGACGGGGCTCGCCGCCTGAGGGGACGCGAGCGGACGCGTGCCGGATCTCGCCGCCTGACGGGACGCGCCGGTCGCGTGCCGGAGCTCGCCGTCCGAGGGGACGCGAGCGGTCGCCTGCCGGCGCGTCAACCGTTCACCCGCGCGCCGTGCCCGGCCGCACGGCGCCCGCCTCCCTACGTTCGTACGGTGAGCCTTTCGCGTACGTCTCTCCTCACGTCCCTCGTCGCGTGCGCCCTGATCGCGCCGCTGCCGCCCGTCGCGTCCGCCGCGGCCGATCCGCCCCCCGCCCCGGCGACCGTGGCCTGCGGCCGGGACACGGACCCCGCCTGGGCCCTGACGTCCACCACGTACGGCGAGGCCGCCGGCTACGACCCGTACGTCGGCAACGGGTACCTCGGGCACCGCGTACCGGCGGCGGGTGCCGGGTACGCCGAGCGCGAGGAGAAGACCGGCTGGCCGCTGTACACCCCCCGCTACGACGGGGCCTTCGTCTCCGGGCTGTACGGCCGCGAGGAGGACCTGGCGGCGGGCCGCGAGGTGGTCGCCGCCCTGCCGAGCTGGACGAACCTCGATGTGCGTGTCGGCGGGGAGACGTACGGCTCCGCGACCCCGGCCGGCCGGATCTCCCGGTACCGCCAGACGGTGTTCCTGCGCTGCGGGCTGGTGGTGACGTCGCTGCGCTGGACCACGGCCGACGGGCGCGCGACCGACCTGACGTACGAGGTGCTGGCCGACCGGTCCGACGTACACACCGGTGCCGTACGGCTGCGGATGACCCCGCACTGGACCGGCACCGCGACGGTCACCGGGCGGCTCGACCCGCGCGGCGCACGCCGGATCGCGCTGGAGGACGACGGCACGTTCCGCACCCGGGGCACGGGGACGGCGGGCGCGATCGTGCAGACGGTGCGCCCGGCGGGTGTGAACGGGCACGCGTCCCGGGTGAGCGCCGGGCGCACGTACACGTATCTGAAGTACGTCGGGGTCGACACCGCGCTCACCTCGCGCGCCCCGCGCACCACCGCGCGCGAGGCGTCCCGGCGCGCGGCACGGCGCGGCTGGCCCGCCGTCCTCGCCGAGAACGCCGCCGTCTGGCGCCGCGACTGGTCCGCCGACGTGTCCGTGCCGGGCAGCCCCGACCTGCAGAAGTGGCTGCGCTCGGCCCAGTACGGGCTCCTCGCCTCCACCCGCACCGGCTCCCGCGACAGCATCGCCCCGGCCGGGCTGACCAGTGACAACTACGCGGGCATGGTGTTCTGGGACGCGGAGACCTGGATGTACCCGGGGCTGCTGGCCACCCGGCCCGAACTGGCCCGCTCGGTGGTCGAATACCGCTACCGCACCCGCGACGAGGCCCGTACGAACGCCGAGAAGCTCGGATTCGATGGCCTGTTCTACCCGTGGACGAGCGCGAGCAGGGGCAACCTCTGGTCCGAGTGCCAGAGCTGGAACCCGCCGCACTGCGTGACCCAGAACCACCTCCAGGGCGATGTCTCGCTGGCCGTCTGGCAGTACTACCTGGCCACCGGCGACCGCGACTGGCTGGCGGGCCACGGCTGGCAGCTGCTCCGGGGCATCGCGGACTTCTGGGCCTCGCGCGCCACCGCGAACGACGACGGCAGCTACTCGGTCAAGGAGGTGGCGGGCCCGGACGAGTACAGCAACGGCGTCACTGACGGCGTCTTCACCAACGCCGTCGCGGCCACCGCCCTGCGCAACGCCACCCGCGCGGCGCAGCTCCTCGGGCATCCGGCCCCCGCCGAGTGGACCGAGGTCGCGGACGGCCTGCGCATCCCGTACGACGCGGAGCGCAAGCTCTACCTCCAGTACGCGGGATACGACGGCTCGACGATCAAGCAGGCCGACACCGTCCTGCTGATCTACCCCCTGGAATGGCCGATGGAGCCGGGCGCGGCCGCCTCGACACTCGACTACTACGCGGCGCACACCGATCCGGACGGCCCTGCGATGACGGACTCGGTCCACGCGATCGACGCGGCCGCGATCGGGGAGCCGGGCTGCGCCACGTACACGTACCTCCAGCGTGCCGTGCGCCCCTTCATGCGAGGCCCGTACGCCCTGTTCAGCGAGGCGCGCGGCGCGAAGGCCGGCGCGCAGGACCCGCTCTCCGGCTTCCCGGCCGAGGACTTCCTCACCGGCAAGGGCGGGTTCCTCCAGGTGTTCACGCACGGACTGACGGGCCTGCGGCTGCGGGAGGACGGGGTGCGGCTGGACCCGATGCTCCCGCCGCAACTGCGCGACGGCGTGAACCTGACGGGCCTGCACTACCGCGGGCGTACGTACGACCTCGCGATCGGCCCCCGGACGACGCGGGTCCGCCTCACCTCGGGCGCCCCCTTCACCCTCCACACCCCGTCCGGCCCCCGTTCCCTGTCCAGCACCCTCACCCTCCCCACGCGCCGCCCGGACCTGACCCCGACCACCGACGCGGCCCGCTGCCGCCCGGCGACGGCGACGTCCGAGACGCCCGGCCTGTACGCGGCCGCGGCGGTCGACGGCAGTACGGCGACGGCCTGGTCCCCCGACGGGCAGGCGGGCACGCTCACGGTGGACCTGGGGCGGGCGGCCCCGGTGACGGGTATCGCGCCCGAGTGGACGGACGTGGCCCCCGCCTCGTACCGCCTGGAGACCTCGCGCGACGGCCGCGACTGGCAGCCGTACCGGGCGGGGTCGGTGGCCCGGGAGGTGCGGGTGACCGTCCACTCGAGGGACGCGGCCGAGCCGACGGGCGTACGGGAGCTGAGGGTCACGCAGCCGTAGGGCGCGGGGGCGTCGCGGTCAGGCCGCCCCGGGACGGGCGGGGCGGACCTCGGCCGGTCGCCGGCGCGCCGCCGGCCCGCCGAGCAGGATGCCCCCCAGCACGAGGACGAGCCCGCAGATCTGTCGCGTGGTGAGGGACTCCCCGGCGATCACGGTGCCGAGGAGCACGCCGGTCACCGGGTTGAGCAGCCCGATCAGGCCGACGGTCGCGGCGGGCAGATGGCGCAGGCCCGCGAACCAGGCGGCGAAGGCGAGGGCGGTCGCCACGACGGTGACGTAACCGAATCCGAGGACGGCCGCCCCGTCGAGCGCGGGCGGCGCGCCCTCCACGGCTGCGGCGAGGGGCAGCAGGAGCAGGCCACCGGCGATCAGCTGCCAGGAGGTCGAAGCGAGGACGTCGGTCCCGGCGCCCCAGCGCTTGGTGAGGATGTAGCCGAGCGACGACATCAGCAGGGCGGTGACCGAGGCCAGCACCCCGTGCATGTCGGCCGAGACGGTCCCGGTCAGCAGCATGAGGCAGACCCCGCCGATACCGGCGGCGGCGCCCAGCAGGGGCAGCAGGCCCGGCCGTTCGGCGACGAGTGCCCAGGCGATCAGCATCATGGCCACCGGCGAGGCCGCCATGATCGTCGAGGCGGTGCTGGTCGGGAGCAGCTGTGCCGCGACGTACACGAGGGCGAAGAACCCGCCCATGTTCAGGACGCCGAGGACGGCGGCCTTCCACCACCAGGAGCCGCGGGGCCGTTCGCGCCGGACGGCCAGGAGCAGCAGTCCGGCGGGCAGGGCCCTGAGGGCGGCGCCGTACAGCGGGGTTTCGGCGGGCAGGTAGGCGTGGGTGACGTAGTAGTTCGTCCCCCAGGCCACCGGGGCGATCGCCGTGATGAGCACCCACCGCAAGGTAGCTTCCATGGAAGCTACCTTACCGCGATATACCTTCCCCGGAAGCTACAATGGCGTCATGCCGGATTCCACCGCTCCCCAGCCCATGGACCACGTGGCCCGCATTCAGGCCGAGTGGGCCCGCGAGCGCCCGGATCTCGATGTGCGCCCCCAGGGTGTGATCGGTCGCCTGCACCGGCTGGCCGGACTGCTCACGGAGGAACTCTGCGTGGTGTACCGCCGGTTCGGCCTGAGTGAGGGCGAGTTCGACGTGCTGGCCACGCTGCGCCGGACCGGGGAGCCGTTCGAGCGGGCCCCCGGCGAACTGGCGGCGCACACCATGGTCACCACCGGCGCGATGACCAAGCGCATCGACCGACTGGAGCGCGCCGGCCTGGTCACCCGCCGCCGGGCGGCCGACGACGGCCGTGCCCGCGTGGTCGCCCTCACTCACGCCGGCCGCGAGCTGATCGACCGGGCCTTCGCCGAGCACATGCGCAACGAACGCCGCCTCCTCGGCACCCTGACCGGGGACGAGGCGGCAGCACTGGAGCCTCTGCTGACGACATGGCTGGAGCGGCTGGAGCCGCCGCAGGAGCGCTGAACGCGTCCCGCCCCCTGATCCAGCCTGATCCGAACGAGAGACCCTGGACCGGGCCGTCGTGCGGACTCTTCGCGAAACGGACCCGCAGAGCGGGTCCACCCCGTACGAGGAGCGGGATTACCGGCCCTCGCCGCCCTTCGCCGACAACGGCGCCCAGGTGTACCGGAGGCGTACACCCTGGTCGTGGAGCCAAGCGGCCTCACGGTGCCGGAGGTCGCGCGCGCACTCCGGGGCGATGGCGCTGGGCCAGCGGACGAGTACCGCCGTGACGTCGCCCGTCTGTGCCAGCTGTCTCACACGCCGCCACCCTCTGCGCCGGGCCGGGTCGGGCTCGCCGTACGTGTCGGTGACGACCTCGGCGATCGTCAGTCCGCGCTCCCGGGCGAACGCGCGGCCTTCCGTCTGCGCGCGCTGCGTGGCCTCCCCGGGCACGCCCCGGGCCCGGTCGGCGCATACGTACAGCACGACGGGAGAAACGGTCTCATCGCGGCCAGTCATGGGTGCCTTGTCGGGCGCCTTCCGGGACGCCTTCTCGGTCACCTTCCGCCGGTCGGGCCGAGGAGGAGAAGCAGAGGTCCCTCCGGGTGAGGAGGCCGCCGCGGCGGGGCCGTACCGTGCGGTCGCGGCTGCCGGGCGGAGCACCTGGTCCGGCACGCATCCGACCGGCCCCGGGCACGGCCCGCCCGAGCCGGCCCTGCCGGTCCCGACGCCGTATCCGGCTTCGCCCACTTCCTGCGACGTCACGGGTGGGCCGCCAACTCTGCCCAGACGACCTTTCCTTCGGCCCGCGTCGAGCGGGCGGAGCCCCAGCTGTCCGCGAGCTGCGAGACGAGGAGCAGCCCTCGCCCGCTCTCCTCGTCGGGGCCCGGGTGATGCTCGGGCGGGCGGACCGGGGCGGTGTCCTCGTCGTGGAGTTCGATGCGCAGGCGCCGCTCGTCGGCGGTCAGCGTGAGGCCGCACAGGACATGAGCGCTGCCGGTGTGGAGTACCGCGTTCGTGGTCAGCTCGGACACCAGCAGCACCGCGTCGCAGCACGTGTCGCCGGGCAGCTTCCAAGCCCGCAGCCGGTCGCGCACGGTGTCGCGCGCGGACCTCGCGCTGGTGCGCAGGGCGGGCAGGCCGAACCAGTACTCCCGGCGCGGCACGGTTCCGGCTAAGGCGGGTGTCGGAGCCGGGGCTGAGGGCGTGGACAGAGTCACGGATGTCGCCTTCCAGCGCCCACCGAGGGGGCGGGCGCGGTGGGGGGATGCGGGCTGCAACTCGAGCAGTGAGAGGCGCGCTCCGGGGCAGACGCCCGTCGGCGGGGTGCCGACGAGACCGTCGGCATCGCGCGTCCCGTCGGGGCCGGATTCTGCGTCACTGCTGTGACTTGACCGCTCACCCCACCACTATGCGCGTGATCGGATGCACGCTGCAACCGACTCCCTGATAATTTCAGCAGCGCGGCTATCACCCTGGCGTCAATATCAAATGGGCTGTAAGAATGGGTTTGTTGACGGTTTCTCAGGAGGTTGGGCGTGAGTGAGGCCCGTACCGGCACCAGCGCGCCGACAGTCCTGCGCATGATCCTCGGCCGTCGGCTGCAGGAGATGCGGCTCGGCGCCGGTGCCTCGCTGGAGGACGCGGCAAAGGCCCTGCGTGTCACGCCCTTGACGATCCGTCGGCTGGAGAAGGCCGAGGTCGCGCTGAAGCCTCTCTATGTGGAGAAGCTCCTGGAGACCTTCGGCGCGGACCGCCAGGAGGTCGACGAGTTCGTCGACCTGGCCGAGCAGGCCAACAAGCCCGGATGGTGGCACTCCTATCGCGATGCCGTCCCCAGCTGGTTCACGGCCTACGTCAGCCTGGAGGCCGGTGCCAAGACCCTCCGCACGTATGAGCCCCAGTACGTCACCGGGCTCCTGCAGACCCACGACTACGCCCACGCCGTACTGCGCGGTGGGATACCGCACGGCAGCGAGGAGGAGCTCGCACGCCGTGTGGAGCTGCGACTGCGCCGCCAGAGCCTGCTGGAGCGCGAGGACGCCCCCACGTTGTGGGTGGTCATGGAGGAAGCCGTACTGCACCGGGTGGTGGGCGGTCCTCAGGTGATGCGGGAGCAGCTCGAGCGCCTCCTGGAGGTCTGCGAGCTCGCGCACGTCAGCCTCGACATCGTGCCCTTCACCGCGGGCGCGCACATAGGGGCGTGCGCCCCGTTCACGTACTTCCGGTTCGAGGAACCCGAACTGCCCGACGTCGTCTACAGCGAACTCCTGTCCGCCTCGGTCTACCTGGACCAGCGCGCAGACGTCGTCTCCCATCTCGAGGCACATACCCGCATGGCGCTGCTGACGTCGTCCGAGGACAGCAAGGCGCTCCTGAACCGCATGCGCAAGGAGTACTCATGACGATGACCGACGAGGGCGTCTACAACGGCATGCCGGCGCGCAATCTCGGGGAACAGGGCTGGGAGCGCCCCTGGAGCGGACCCAACGGCGGCCAGTGCGTCGAGACGAAGCAACTCGCCGACGGCCGCGTGGCCGTACGGCAGTCCACCGACCCGGCCGGGCCGGCGCTGATCTACACGCCGGAGGAGATCGCCGCCTTCGTCCGCGGGGTCAAGGAGGGCCTGGCCGATCACCTGGGCGCCGGGTGACCCGACGTGAGCGGAAGGGACGACGGCACCGGTCGCGTCCCTGGCCTGCGGGCCGACAGACACACGCATGAAGGGAAGAACATGACCACCAGGCAGGCCGGCCAAGGTCTCGACACGAGCAAGGCGCACTCGGCCCGGATGTACGACTACTTCCTCGGCGGCAAGGACCATTTCGAGATAGACAAGGAGGCGGCCCTCGTCGCCGCCCAGGCCCACCCCGGCATCTACGTGACCGCGCGCGAGAACCGGGCGTTCATGCACCGGGCCACCCGCGTCCTCGCCCAGGAGCACGGCATCCGCCAGTGGCTGGACATCGGCACGGGCGTCCCGACCGAGCCCAACCTCCATCAGGTCGCCCAGTCCGTCACCAGCGACGCCCGTGTCGTGTACGCGGACAACGACCCGCTCGTCCTCAAGTACGCCGAACGCCTCATGCGCAGCACGACCCAGGGGCGCACGGCCTACGTCGAGGCCGACGCCAAGGACGCCGACGCGCTGATGAGCGCCGTGGAGGACGCGGGGGTCCTGGACTTCGACCAGCCCATCGCCCTCTCCCTCAACGCGCTCATGCACTTCATCACCGATGCGCACGACCCGTACGCCATCGTCGACCGCCTGCTCGACCCGCTCCCGGCGGGCAGCGCGCTGGCCATGACCCACTGCACACCCGACTTCGACCCCGTCACCTGGAACGCGGTCGCGGAGGTCTACACGAAGTCCGGGTCTCCGGTGCAGTTCCGTTCACACAGCGCCGTCCGCCGCTTCTTCGACGGACTCGACCTGGTCGACCCCGGCATCTGCTGCTGCCACCGCTGGCGCGCCACCGAACCCGCCGACGGCGAGCCGGAGATCACGGACGCCCAGATCAGCCTGCTGGCGGGCGTGGGCATAAAGCGCTAGCCGCAGCCGCGACGGTCGTTCCTGAGCCAGGCTGTGCAGTCCTCCCAGCCCTGGTCCTCGAAGACGAGCCTCACGCGCCACCCGCCGCAGGGTCCGCGTCCGGATCGGTCAGCTCACGTCCCGACACATTGATGTCGGACAGGCGTCCTGGGTGGGCGAGCCGGAGGATGCTGTGATCGCGGCTCAGGGATTCTGCCGCGCATCCGTCGACGAGGTGAGTCCCCGATGAGCGTACGGCGCAGGCGCGTGCAGACGGCCCGCGAGGCTGGAGAAGCTCGCTCTGGGTCAGCACCAAGTCGGCGCGGGGAACGCGAGAGGGGCCGGACTCACTCAAGCCCGACCCCTCTGACCAGCATTCCGACGACATAGCCGGCTTGCGGTAACCGAATCCGCTACACGTTGAAGCGGAATGCCTGGGAGCTGATCCTGACCTGCGGCGGAGCCGAATGCAGCACCCTGACCAGGCATTTCCTCGTTGGTATGCGTTGAGTCCCGACGGACACTTACGGATGCCCTGCGGACCGCTTGCGGACTGCTCCCGTCCGCGCCTGTCCCTCCTCGACGATCTGGTGGGCCATCGCCGCGCGAAAGGCCGACCGCGTCCGGCGTCGGCTCGGCGACCACGTCGCGGCACGCGCACGCTCCGAAGGGGGCGGGTCTCGTCAGCCGCCTCCTGCGGCAACCGCCTCCCGCTCACTGCGTCCATTGTGTACACATGGCACACCTGGTACCCTTCAAGCATGAGTCAGCCGCTACCCATGGAGTCCATCCGCGACGTACGCGCTCACTTGGCCGAAGTCGTCGAACGGGCCGATCGCGACGACGTGCCCACCGTCATCACCCGTCGCGGCAAGCAGGTCGCCGCCGTGGTCTCGATCGACGTGCTACGCAAGTACCAGGAGTGGGAGGAGCGCGAGATCAACCGCATCATCGACGAGCGCATGGCGAGTCCGGCCGTTGGCGTCCCGATCGAAGACGTGATGAGGGAGACGCTGGCGCGCAGTGAGTGACTACCGCACGGTGTTCCGGCCCGAGGCCCAAGCCGAGCTGCGCAAGATCCCGAGGGACATGGCGCTTCGCATCCTGGCCAAACTGACAGAGCTGGAGAGTGACCCCTTCGGCTTCAACACCACCGCACTCGTGTCTCAGCCTGAGCGCCGCCGCCTCCGGGTCGGCGACTACCGCGTCGTCTACACGATCGACAACGGGGAGCTGGTGGTGTGGGTCGTACACATCGGACACCGCTCCACGGTCTACGACACGTAGCTGCTCCAGTTTCCGCGGACAGCTGCGGACTGCACAACGGCCTGACCTGCGTTCTCGCAGGTCAGGCCATTTGTCCACGTTCAATCAGACGTTGAAGCGGAACTCCACCACGTCCCCGTCCTGCATGACGTAGTCCTTGCCCTCCATGCGCGCCTTGCCCTTGGCGCGGGCCTCGGCGACCGAGCCCGTTTCGACGAGGTCGTCGAAGGAGATGATCTCCGCCTTGATGAAGCCCTTCTGGAAGTCGGTGTGGATCACACCGGCCGCCTCGGGGGCCGTGGCGCCCTTCTTGATCGTCCAGGCGCGGGTTTCCTTCGGGCCTGCCGTGAGGTAGGTCTGCAGGCCGAGGGTGTCGAAGCCGACGCGGCCGAGGGTGGCGAGGCCGGGCTCCTCCTGGCCCATCGACTGGAGCAGTTCCAGGGCCTCGTCGTCGTCGAGCTCGATCAGCTCGGACTCGATCTTGGCGTTCAGGAAGATGGCCTCGGCGGGGGCCACCAGGGCGCGCTGCTCGTTCTTGAAGTCCTCGTCGACCAGCTCGTCCTCGTCCACGTTGAAGACGTAGAGGAAGGGCTTGGTGGTCAGGAGGTGCAGCTCGTGGAGCAGGCGGCCCTTCTCGGTGCCGGCCGTGATGCCCGCGTGGAAGAGGGTGTCGCCGGCTTCCAGGATCTTCTGGGCCTCCTCGACCGCGGCGAGGACGGCCACCTTCTCCTTCTGGAGGCGGGCCTCCTTCGTCAGGCGGGGGACGGCCTTCTCGACGGACTGGAGGTCGGCGAGGATCAGCTCGGTGTTGATCGTCTCGATGTCGTCCTTGGGCGAGACCTTGCCGTCGACGTGGACGACGTTCTCGTCCTTGAAGGCGCGGATGACCTGGCAGATCGCGTCCGACTCGCGGATGTTCGCGAGGAACTTGTTGCCCAGGCCCTCGCCCTCGCTCGCGCCGCGCACGATGCCCGCGATGTCGACGAAGTCGACCGTCGCCGGGAGCAGCTTCTGGGAGTTGAAGATCTTCGCGAGCGTGTTCAGCCGCGCGTCGGGGACGCCGACGACGCCGACGTTCGGCTCGATCGTGGCGAACGGGTAGTTGGCCGCCAGCACGTCGTTCTTGGTCAGGGCGTTGAAAAGGGTCGACTTGCCGACATTCGGCAGACCGACGATTCCGATCGTGAGCGACACGGTGGCGACTTCCCTAGGGGGTGGACGGGCTCGAATGGACGTCGGGCCCGGGTGGGCCGATTCTCCAGTTTACGGGCGGGGGCGGGCGGCCCGTCACGGGTCGGGCCGGGGACGGGCCGCCCGCCCGTCCGGGGGCCGGTTCAGGGCGAGGGGGGTGGCCCACATCGGGTTCCCGTTGGGCCGTGTGGCATCGAACTCATCGCCCAGGTCACCCAAAGCGCGTGTCCCACACCCGCTTCCACCCGCCCGGCGACCTACGTTGTCCCGGTGGAGCAGCACAGGACACGTCCCCCGCAGCGCAGGCAGACCCGGCCCGCATCGCTGTCCCCTCTCGGGACCAAGGAAGCCAAGGAACCCAAGGGGGCCAAAGGAGCCGGTGGCGTCGGCGCGGCCGTCCATCGGGTGATGAGCACGCCGGCCGGCCGGGGCCGCCCCGTGGCGCCCGCCGTGCTCGTCCTGCGGCGGCTGCCCAATCCCCGGCTGACCGGTATCGGTGCCGGGCTCTTCGCCGCCGCCGTCATGTTCGTCATCGGCTGTGCGGACTGGCTGCTGTTCGACGGCTCGTCCGCCGTGTTCGGCGTGCTGTTCCTGCCGGTCAGCGCACTGGCCGCACTGTGGGTGCGCCCCGCCGACCTGGTGACCGCGCCCATCAGCGTCCCCATCGCCTTCGCCGTCGGCATCATCCCGATCTCCGGTGGCACGGGCGGCTTCGGCGGGCAGGCCATGGCCGTCGTCACCGCCCTCGCCGTCCACGCGGGCTGGCTGTACGGCGGCACGCTCGTCGCCGGGGTCATCGCGACCGTGCGCAAGGTCCGTCTGATGCGCGCCCGGCAGCGGCGGATGCTGCTGGCCGCCCAGACCTCGCGGCCGGCCGGGCAGCCCTCACCGGCGGCGCGGCCCGCCGGACGGACCCCGCGGCGCCCGTCCCGGCGTTAGGGCAGGTTTCGAGGGCAGCGCCGTTCCCCGGCCGGACAGGCAGGGTCTCAGCGGCTCGCCGCCGCCATCGCCGCGCCCACGATGCCCGCGTTGTTCTGCAGCTCCGCGGGCACCATCTCGGCCCGTACGTGCTCGATGAGCGGCAGGAACTTGTCGGCCTTGCGGCTGACTCCGCCGCCGATGATGAACAGCTCGGGCGAGAACAGCATCTCCACATGGGCCAGGTACTTCTGCACCCGGTGCGCCCAGTGGTGCCAGCTCAGGTCCCCGTCCTCCTTGGCCTTGGTGGAGGCGTGCTTCTCCGCTTCGTGGCCGTTCAGCTCCAGATGGCCGAGCTCGGTGTTGGGCACGAGGCTGCCGTCGATGAAGAGGGCGCTGCCGATCCCCGTACCGAGGGTCAGCATGATGACCGTGCCCTTGCGGCCCCGGCCCGCGCCGAAGGTCATCTCGGCGATGCCGGCCGCGTCCGCGTCGTTCAGGACGGTGACCGGGAGGCCGAGCCTGTCGCCCAGCAGGGTGCGGGCGTCCAGGTCGATCCAGCCCTTGTCGACATTGGCGGCGGTTCGGGTGAGGCCGTCGGTGACGACGCCCGGGAAGGTGAGGCCCACCGGCCCCTTCCAGTCGAAGTGGCCGACCACCTCCGCCACGCACTCGGCCACGTCCGCGGGCGTGGCCGGGTGCGGGGTGAGCACTTTGTGGCGTTCCTGCGCCAGGTCTCCGCGGTCCAGATCCACGGGAGCACCCTTGATCCCGGATCCGCCGATGTCCACGCCGAAGATCTCCATGTGATCCACGGTACGGCTACCGGGCCCCGCTCACTTCCCGGAACGGGAAACCGGACGGGGGCGGGGTGAGGACGGGGTGAGGGCCCTGGCGAGGGGCGGTGCTATTCGGCCGACAGTGCCGCCGCTTCCGCGCGCAGGTCGCGGCGGAGCTCCTTGGGCAGCGAGAACACGATCGACTCCTCGGCCGCCTTCACGATCTCCACGTCCTCGAAGCCCCGCTCGGAGAGCCAGGCGAGGACGCCGTCGACCAGCACCTCGGGGACGGAAGCGCCGGAGGTGACCCCGACCGTGGAGACGCCCTCCAGCCAGGCCTCGTCGATCTCGTCGGCGGCGTCGACGAGATACGAGGCACCCGCACCCGCACCGAGCGCCACCTCGACCAGGCGGACCGAGTTCGAGGAGTTCTTCGAGCCGACGACGATCACCAGGTCGGCGTCCGCCCCCATCTGCTTCACCGCGATCTGGCGGTTCTGCGTGGCGTAGCAGATGTCGTCGCTGGGGGGCGAGATCAGGAGCGGGAACTTCTCCTTGAGCGCGCCGACGGTCTCCATCGTCTCGTCGACCGAGAGAGTGGTCTGGGAGAGCCAGACGACCCTGGACGGGTCGCGGACCTCGACGTTGGCGACGTCCTCGGGGCCGTCGACCAGAGTGATGTGGTCGGGGGCCTCGCCGGAGGTGCCGATGACCTCCTCGTGGCCCTCGTGTCCGATCAGGAGGATGTCGAAGTCGTCCTGCGCGAAGCGGACGGCCTCCTTGTGGACCTTGGTGACCAGGGGGCAGGTCGCGTCGATCGTGGCGAGCTTCCGCTCGGCCGCCTCCTCGTGCACGGTCGGTGCGACACCGTGCGCGGAGAACATGACGATCGACCCCTCGGGGACCTCCGCGGTCTCCTCGACGAAGATCGCGCCCTTCTTCTCCAAGGTCTGTACGACGTACTTGTTGTGGACGATCTCGTGCCGTACGTAGACCGGGGAGCCGTACTGCTCCAGGGCCTTCTCCACGGCGATCACGGCACGGTCCACGCCGGCGCAGTAGCCACGGGGAGCGGCGAGCAGGACGCGGCGGGGTGTCGTAGCAGTCATGCGTCCCATCGTAACGGGAGGCCGTAAGGCCGTATCGAACAGGCGCGGGGACCGCGGGGTCGGGAGACTGATCATCACGCGAACGACGACGCGAACGACGGAGGACTCATGGCCGGCAGTGGCACGGAAACCGGCACGGGCGACAGCGCCGGTGGCTCCACGGAGCAGGTGAGGCTGCGGCGGACGCTGGGGTTCCGGGACCTGGTGGTCTACGGGCTGCTGTTCATCGCCCCGATGGCTCCCGTCGGTGTCTTCGGAACCCTCGACGCGAAGTCCGACGGCGCCGTGGCGCTGGTGTACGTCGCCGCGACCGTCGTCATGGCGTTCACCGCCTTCAGCTACGCCCAGATGGTGCGGGTCGCCCCCCTGGCGGGTTCCGTCTTCGCGTACGCCCGCAAGGGACTCGGCGAAGGGCCGGGGTTCATCGCGGGGTGGATGGCGATGCTCGACTACCTGCTGATCCCCGCGGTCGCCTATCTCTTCTCCGGGATCGCGATGAACTCGCTGGTGCCGGAGGTCTCGCGCTGGGTGTGGACCGCGCTGGCGGTGGTCCTGACGACGCTCCTCAACCTGTGGGGCGTACGGGCGGCGGCCCGGGTCGGCTTCGCGGTGCTCGCGATGGAGATCGTGGTGCTGCTGGTGTTCCTGGTGTCCGCGGTGGTGGTGCTCGTAGAGGACGGGGCCCAGCGCGGCTGGCTGACGCCGCTCACCGGGGATTCCGGCTTCTCCACGACGGCGGTGCTGGGCGCGGTCTCCGTGGCGGTGCTGTCGTATCTGGGCTTCGACGCCATCGCCTCGTTCGCGGAGGAGGTGACGGGCGGTTCGGCGAAGGTGGCTCGGGCGGTGCTGTTCTGTCTGGTGCTGGCGGGCGTGCTGTTCGTGGCGCAGGCGTACCTGGCCGCGCTGCTGGAGCCGATGACCTCGGCGGAGCTGGCCGCCGATCCGGTGGCGCAGGGCTCGGCGTTCTACGACACGGTGGACTCCGCGGTCGGGACGTGGCTGCACGATCTGGTGGCGGTCAGCAAGGCGATCGGGGCAGCCTTCGCGGCGCTGGCCGGGCAGGCGGCGGCGGGGCGGCTGCTGTTCGCGATGGCCCGGGAGCGCCGGCTGCCCGCGCTGCTGTCCAAGGTCGATCCGGGCTCGGGGGTGCCGAGGATCGCGATCCTGATCGCCGCGGTCGTGACCATGGTCGCGGCGGTGTGGGCGGCCCGGCGGGACGACGGTCTGGATCATCTGGTGTCGGTGGTGGACGTCGGGGCGCTGACCGCGTTCGTCCTGCTCCACGCGTCGGTGGTCGGCTGGTTCGTGGTGCGCAGGATGGAGGGACCGCCCAGCTGGTGGCGGCACGTCCTGATGCCGGTAGTGGGCGCCGGGGTGCTGATCGCGGTGATCGTGGAGGCGACGTCGAGCGCTCAGGTGGTGGGCGCGTGCTGGCTGGCGGTGGGGCTGGTGGTGCTCCTGGCACAGCGCGGGAGGCGAGTGGGGTGAGGGAGCGGGCGCACACGGGGGACCGGCCCGTTGTCGGTGCCTGCGGATACGCTCGCTCGCATGGCTCTCCAAACTTCCCCGGAAGCTCCGCTGCCCGTCGGTGACGTGTCGCGGCTGATCGGCGGCTGGATCGACCGGCTCGGCGCGGTCTGGGTCGAGGGGCAGATCACGCAGTTGTCGCGGCGGCCGGGCGCCGGAGTGGTGTTCCTGACGCTGCGCGACCCGTCGCACGACATCTCGGTGAGCGTGACGTGTTTCCGGCAGGCCTTCGACCGGATCGCGGACGTCGTGACGGAGGGGGCGCGGGTCGTCGTCCTCGCGAAGCCCGAGTGGTACGCGCCCCGCGGCCAGCTCTCGCTGCGGGCCACGGAGATCCGGCCGGTCGGCATCGGTGAGCTGCTGGTCCGGCTGGAGCAGCTCAAGAAGTCCCTGGCCTCGGAGGGGCTGTTCGCTCTCGACCGCAAGAAACCGCTGCCCTTCCTGCCCCAGCTGATCGGGCTCGTCTGCGGGCGCGCGTCGGCGGCCGAGCGCGATGTGCTGGAGAACGCGCGCCGCCGGTGGCCCGCCGTCCGCTTCGAGGTGCGCAACACCGCGGTGCAGGGGGTGCACGCCGTGAATCAGGTGGTCCGCGCGGTCAAGGAGCTCGACGCGGTCGACGAGGTGGACGTGATCGTCGTGGCGCGCGGCGGGGGCAGCGTGGAGGACCTGCTGCCGTTCTCGGACGAGGAGCTGATCCGTACGGTCGCCGCCTGCCGCACCCCGGTGGTCTCGGCCATCGGGCACGAGCCGGACTCCCCCCTGCTCGACCTGGTCGCCGATGTGCGGGCCTCCACGCCCACGGACGCGGCGAAGAAGGTCGTGCCCGATGTCGGCGAGGAGCTGGACCGGGTGCAGCAGTTGCGCGACCGGGCGCTGAGGACGGTACGGGGGCTGCTCGACCGGGAGGAGCGGGGCCTGGCGCATGCGCTGGGGCGGCCCTCCATGGAGCACCCGCGACGGATGGTGGACGAGCGCGCGTCCGAGGTCGACGCGCTGATCGGGCGAGGCCGGCGGGTGCTGGGGCATCTGCTGGACCGTGCGGACTCGGAGCTCGCCCACACCCGGGCCCGCGTGGTCGCGCTGTCGCCCGCGGCGACGCTGGAGCGTGGGTACGCGGTGCTCCAGCGGTCGGACGGGCACGTGGTCCGCGACCCGTCCGACGCGGGCGCGGCCGGGGACGCGCTGCGGGCCCGGGTGTCGGGAGGCGAGTTCGTGGTGCGGGTCGCCGAGTGAGCCACGGGCTCCACGGGCTCCACGGGGCCGGTGGACGGGCCCTGGAGACCGGCCGGGGCCGGAATTGACGGACATGCCGACGCATAGGGTGGATCACATGACGGACGACGGGACGACGACGGCTGCGGCCACGGGCACGCTCGGGTACGAGCAGGCACGCGACGAGCTGATCGAGGTGGTGCGCCGGCTGGAGGCGGGCGGGACCTCGCTGGAGGACTCCCTCGCGCTGTGGGAGCGCGGCGAGGAGCTGGCGAAGGTGTGCCGGCACTGGCTGGAGGGTGCGCGCGCCCGTCTCGACGCGGCACTGGCGGGGCCCGCCCCCTCGGCGGAGGGCGGCGGGGACGCCGCCGCCGACGCGGGCTGAGCGACCGTCGGCACGGACGGGGCGAAAGGCGCCGGCACGGACGAAGTCCGGAACCCGTCGGCCCCGGCGGGGCGAAACGGCGCCAGGCGGCCGGGTTGTGGAGTGAGTCACTCCCCTCCCGGTTTAGTTGAAAGTTAACCTACCTCTCCCGTACGGTGATCGGCGTTGCTTGATCCCCCGTGTACGTCCGGAAGGTAATACGCAAGATGTCCCTCGTTCTTGACCCCGCCGCCCAGGACCTCCTCTTCCGTGAGGCCCGCACCGCCAACACCTTCACCGACGAGCCGGTGACCGACGAGCAGGTCCAGGCGATCTACGACCTGGTCAAGTACGGCCCGACCGCCTTCAACCAGTCGCCGCTGCGCGTCGTCCTGGTCCGTTCGGACGAGGCCCGCGCCCGTCTGGTCCCGCACATGGCCGAGGGCAACCAGCCGAAGACCTCGACCGCCCCGCTGGTCGCGATCCTGGCGACGGACAACGAGTTCCACGAGGAGCTCCCGGCCCTGCTGCCGCACTTCCCGCAGGCCAAGGACGCGTTCTTCTCCGAGCGCCCGGTCCGCGAGTCGGCCGCCGCGCTGAACGGTGCCCTCCAGGCCGCCTACTTCATCATCGGCGTCCGCGCCGCCGGCCTGGCCGCCGGCCCGATGACCGGCTACGACGCCGCGGGCATCGAGAAGGAGTTCCTCGACGGCGACCACAACGTGCTGATGGTCGTCAACATCGGCAAGCCGGGCGAGGACGCCTGGTTCCCGCGCCTGCCGCGCCTGGCGTTCGACGAGGTCGTCAAGACCGTCTGAGCCCCGCCGCCCCCAGGGGCGTACGAACAACGAGGAAGGCCCCGGAGCAGGTGCTCCGGGGCCTTCCTCATGTCCATGTGTGCGTCGTCAGGAGGTCTTGAGCGACGCCGCCATCTCCGCCAGCCGCTCCGTCGAGGCGGACCCGGTCACGACGGTGGTCGCGCCCTTCTCCTGACGCACGAGGGCGTCGTACTTCGGGCCCTCCCAGCGCTGCCAGGTCTCCCCGGCCACCTGCTGCGTGCGCCCGGTGTCCTTCGCCTTCTGGCTGACCTCGGTGACGTACTTCTCCGCAGGGGACGTGGACTGCTCCACCGCGACGTACCCGCCGTCCGGGGCGAGGAAGCCCAGGTGCCAGCTGTCGCCCTCCTCGCGGTCGTAGGCGACCGAGGTGGGCTTCCAGTCCTGCGCCAGACCGCTCGGAGCGACCACCGGGTACGGGGCCGCGCGCCGCGCGGTCAGGAGCTCGACCCGGTAGTCGACCGCTTGGACCGGGTCGGCCTTGTCGTCGTGCGGGATGAAGATGTAGACGACCCCCGCCACGGCGGCGATCACCGCCAACGACAGGAACATGTCCCGCACTGTCTGCTTGCCTCGCTTGCTTGCCACGCGTCCATCGTCGCATCAGCCCCGGCGGGGCCGGATCGCGGGATCGGATCGCGGGATCGGATCGCGGGATCGGATCGCGGGATCGGATCGTGACAACGAACCGCCATCGCGGGAACGCATCGAAGGAATCGGAGCGCGGGACCGCGTCGCGGTACCAGGTCAGGGGGTGGAGGGGCAGGATCACAGGTGGCCGCTCATTCGTGACCCGGTCTGCTCATTTTATCGACCTGGCGATAGAGTCGCCTCACCCTCATCCGGTCGTCGTCGTACAGAAAGGTGCGCTCCGATGTCCGAGCATCATCTGCCGTCCCAGCTGGAGGTCTCCCCGGAGGCCCCCGACCGCAACCTCGCCCTGGAGCTCGTAAGGGTCACCGAGGCCGCCGCCATGGCCGCCGGGCGCTGGGTCGGCCGCGGGGACAAGATCGGCGCCGACGGCGCCGCCGTGAAGGCCATGCGGACCCTCGTCTCCACCGTGTCGATGAACGGCATCGTCGTCATCGGTGAGGGCGAGAAGGACGAAGCCCCCATGCTGTTCAACGGCGAGCGCGTCGGCGACGGCACCGGCCCCGAGGTCGACATCGCCGTCGACCCGATCGACGGCACCACCCTGAACGCCAAGGGCATGCCGAACGCCATCGCCGTACTGGCCGCCGCGGACCGGGGCGCGATGTTCGACCCGTCCGCCGTCTTCTACATGGACAAGCTGGTCACCGGCCCCGAGGCCGCCGACTTCGTCGACATCAACGCCCCCGTCTCGGTGAACATCCGCCGGGTCGCCAAGGCGAAGAACTCCATGCCCGAGGACGTCACCGTCGTCATCCTTGACCGCCCGCGCCACGAGGGCATCGTCAAGGAGATCCGGGAGACCGGCGCCCGGATCAAGTTCATCTCCGACGGCGACGTCGCGGGCTCCATCATGGCCGCCCGCGAGGGCACCGGCGTCGACCTGCTCATGGGGATCGGCGGCACGCCCGAAGGCATCATCTCGGCCTGCGCCATAAAGTGCCTCGGCGGCGTCATCCAGGGCAAGCTCTGGCCCAAGGACGACGCCGAACGGCAGCGCGCCCTGGACGCCGGACACGACCTGGACCGGGTGCTGTCCACGGACGACCTGGTCAGCGGCGACAACGTGTTCTTCGTCGCGACCGGCATCACGGACGGCGAGCTGATGCGCGGCGTGCGCTACCGGGCGGAGACGGCGACCACCGAGTCGATCGTCATGCGTTCCAAGTCGGGCACCATCCGGAAGATCGACTCCACCCACCGGCTGTCGAAGCTGCGTGCCTACAGCGCGATCGACTTCGACCGCGCGAAGTGATGTAGGTACGGGCACGCGAAGAGGCGCCCCCCTGTGCGGTGGGGGCGCCTCTTCGCGCAGGCGGGTATCGTCCCGGGCCGGCTTCAGCCGGCCGCGGCGATGTGGCCGGTGGCGCCGGACGCCTTGAGCTCCGCCTCGCGCCGCCTGCGGCGGGCGAGCGCCACGCGGCGTTCGGCAGCCGTGAGGCCGCCCCACACTCCGTAGGGCTCCGGTTGCACCAGGGCGTGTTCCCGGCATTCGATCATCACGGGACAGCGCGCGCAGACCCGCTTCGCGGACTCCTCACGCGACAGTCGGGCAGCAGTCGGCTCCTTCGACGGGGCGAAGAACAGCCCGGCTTCATCCCGGCGGCACACCGCCTCCGCATGCCAGGGGCCGGCCTGGTCCTCCCGAGCGGGGGTCCGCTGGGGAGGGATGGCGGCGACCTGCAGGGGCTGATGCGGCAGTTGCAGCACGGTCCACTCCTGACGACGGCTTCGCGAGCAAGAGGCGATGCAGCACTCCCTACCCGCTGTGCGCGCGCCTATGCACTGAGTGGCACTCAGTTCCGGACAACGCAATTGCGGTCGAGCGGATTTCCGCGCGAATCCGCTCCCCGCACCCGAATGCGCGCCGCCGCACACCGATCCGCCCCCGCACACCGCCGCGCACGTTCGCGCCGACGCGCATGCGGTCGTCAGTGACCGAGGTGTTTACGCAGCCTGTCCTGTAGATCCGCGACGAACTTGCCGCGCTTCGGCTTCGCCTCGACGCTGCCGAACACCGAATATCCGTTGACGGCCACCACGGGCGCCTCGGGATCCGCCGATTCCAGCGTGGCGACCTCGAAACTGCCGAAGATTCCCGTCCCGCTACCGCGCAGCGAGATGTTCTCCGGAACCCTGATGTCCACGCTCCCGAAGAGGGAGGTCGCATTGATCACGGTGAGCCGCTGACCGAAAAGGGCCTCGGTCAGGTCGATTTCCACACTTCCGAACAGCGCGAAGGCGTTCGTGCGCCCGCCGACCCGCCAGCGCCCCTTGCGGGTGGCACTGCTGAAGATCGCCACCAGGTTGTCGCCGGGGCCCATCGGCGCCTCGGGGGTGCTGTCGTACGAGGCGCCGACGGCCCTGGGGGTGCCGCCCGGCGTCGGCAGGTCCCGTACCAGCGGCTCGAGTTCGCCGACCGTCTTGGCGCGGTAGACCGAGTCCACCCGCTCGGCGTGCTCGTCGGCGGTCAGCCTGCCCTCGGCCATCGCCTCCCGCAGGATGTCCGCGATCCGGTCGCGGTCCGCGTCGGAGGCGCGGATGACGTCGGGTTCCGCCCGCGCGGTGGGCTGCTGGGGGTGCTTTTCGAGGTCCACCGGCCCAGCGTACCCAAACGCGATAGATCGCGACTAGGGGCTGACGGGCGTGGCGGGGACGTACCGCGCGATCCGGGTCCGCGGACGAGCAGGGGCCCCGATCCGGTGAGCCCTACCTCACAGACCCGCCGCCCCCGCGGGGTCCTACCCTGGTGGGTGCGCTGCCCAAGGGAGGTCAGCCGCCGTCTGTCGAGTGAGGAATGGCCGTAATGCCAGAGTTTGCGTACTCCGATCTGCTCCCCCTGGGAGAGGACACCACGCCGTACCGCCTGGTCACCGCCGAGGGTGTGTCGACCTTCGAGGCCGACGGACGTACGTTTCTCAAGGTGGAGCCGGAGGCGCTGCGCACCCTGGCCGCCGAGGCCATGCACGACATCTCGCACTATCTGCGACCCGCGCACCTGGCGCAGCTGCGGCGGATCGTGGACGACCCCGAGGCGTCGTCCAACGACAAGTTCGTCGCGCTCGACCTGCTGAAGAACGCGAACATCGCCGCCGCCGGTGTCCTGCCCATGTGCCAGGACACCGGCACGGCGATCGTCATGGGCAAGCGCGGGCAGAACGTGCTGACGGCGGGCGGTGACGAGGAGGCCCTGTCGCACGGCATCTTCGACGCGTACACCAAGCTCAACCTGCGCTACTCGCAGATGGCCCCGCTGAACATGTGGGACGAGAAGAACACCGGCTCGAACCTCCCGGCCCAGATCGAGCTGTACGCGACCGACGGCGGGGCGTACAAGTTCCTCTTCATGGCCAAGGGCGGCGGCTCGGCCAACAAGTCGTTCCTCTTCCAGGAGACCAAGGCGGTCCTCAACGAGGCCTCCATGATGAAGTTCCTCGAGGAGAAGATCCGTTCGCTGGGTACGGCGGCCTGCCCGCCGTACCACCTGGCGATCGTCGTGGGCGGTACGTCGGCCGAGTTCGCGCTCAAGACCGCGAAGTACGCCTCGGCGCACTACCTGGACGAGCTGCCCGCCGAGGGCTCCCCGACCGGGCACGGCTTCCGGGACCAGGAGCTGGAGGAGAAGGTCTTCGAGCTGACGCAGAAGATCGGCATCGGGGCGCAGTTCGGCGGCAAGTACTTCTGCCACGACGTGCGCGTGGTCCGTCTCCCCCGGCACGGCGCCTCGCTGCCCGTCGCCATCGCCGTGTCCTGCTCGGCCGACCGCCAGGCGACGGCGAAGATCACCGCCGAGGGCGTCTTCCTGGAGCAGCTGGAGAAGGACCCGGCGCGCTTCCTGCCCGACACGACGGACGAGCACCTGGACGAGGCGGGTGACGTCGTGCGGATCGACCTGAACCGGCCGATGGACGACATCCTCGCCGAACTGACGAAGTACCCCGTCAAGACCCGGCTCTCGCTGACCGGACCGCTGGTCGTGGCGCGCGACATCGCGCACGCCAAGATCAAGGAGCGGCTGGACGCGGGCGAGGAGATGCCGCAGTACCTGAAGGACCACCCGGTGTACTACGCGGGGCCTGCGAAGACGCCCGAGGGTTACGCCTCCGGTTCCTTCGGGCCGACGACGGCCGGCCGGATGGACAGCTACGTCGCGCAGTTCCAGGCGGCGGGCGGCTCCAAGGTGATGCTGGCGAAGGGCAACCGGTCCAAGCAGGTCACCGACGCGTGCGACGCGCACGGTGGTTTCTACCTCGGCTCGATCGGCGGCCCGGCGGCCCGCCTCGCGCAGGACTGCATCAAGAAGGTCGAGGTCGTCGAGTACGAGGAGCTCGGCATGGAGGCGGTCTGGAGGATCGAGGTCGAGGACTTCCCGGCGTTCGTCGTCGTCGACGACAAGGGCAACGACTTCTTCACCGAGCCCGCCCCCGCCCCGACGTTCACCAGCATTCCGGTGCGCGGTCCCGGCCTCGGCTGACGCGCGGTCATTCACACCCGCTGAGGGGCGTACCGGCTGCGGCCGGTACGCCCCTCAGCCGTCCGGTGGCCCGGGGTCAGCCCGCTGTGCCTGTGGAAGGACGCCGGGGAGTCGCGTACCTCAGCGGCGGACTCCCTCTCCCTCGACGGGCGTTCGATGGCGAGGGTGGCCGGATTCCCGTCGGCAGGTGTCATCGTCTCGCTCGCGGGGTACACCGCCGCATCCGTGGTCGACAACGCCGCGTCCGTGGTCCGTGCGGCGACGGTGGCGGCCCTGCCGCCGGTCGTCGGCGGCGGATGTCCTCGGCCCGGGCCGCCGTGCCCGGCCTCGGGCTGATGGTGGTGCCGCGCGGCGTGGACGCCCCCGGCTCGTCCACGCGCGACGCCGCGCTCCCGACCGGCCCGCACAGGTCGGAATTCAGCCAATCTCGCGCACGGGGCCGCCCGCGCGGCTTGCGGGCGACCGCACCGATGCGGTGAGTTGTCCGCGTCGCCGGAGAACCGCGCCCCTGACCACGCACCCGGCTCAAGGCCCCCGCGCCGGGATACCCCGCCGTCCGGCCCCGTACGCCCGAACACCCTCACGTCCCACTCCGGAAAGGCGGACACCGCATGACGCCGGTCCCTCACCGCAGCCACGCCGACGACCTGCTCTCCTTCATCAGGGCCAGCCCGTCCCCGTACCACGCCGTGGCGAGCGCGGCCCAACGCCTGGAGAAGGCCGGCTACCGCGAGCTGCGGGGCACCGACGACTGGACGGGCACCACGGGCGGCAGCTTCGTCGTCCGCGGCGGCGCCCTGATCGCCTGGTACGCCCCTGAGGGCGCGCCCTGCCACACACCGTTCCGGATCATCGGCACCCACACCGACTCGCCGAACCTGCGGATCAAGCCCACCCCCGACACCGGCTCCGCCGGCTGGCGGCAGATCGCGGTGGAGATCTACGGCGGGGTCCCGCTCAACACCTGGCTCGACCGCGACCTGGGCATCTCGGGCCGCCTGGCCCTGCGCGGCCCGGGCGGCCGGACCGACTCCCGGCTCGTCCAGATCGACGAACCGCTGCTGCGCGTACCCCAGTTGGCGATCCACCTGGACCGTACGGTCAACGACGGACTCGCCCTGGACCGGCAGCGGCACACGGCCCCGGTCTGGTCGCTCGGCGCCGCCGAGGAGGGGGCGCTGCTGCGCCGGGTCGCCGCGGCGGCGGAGGCCGATCCTGACGAGGTGCTCGGCTGGGACCTGATGCTCCACGACATCCAGCCGCCCGGATACCTGGGCGCGGAGCGGGAGTTCGTGGTCTCCTCCCGGCTGGACAACCTGGTGTCGGTGCACGCGGGTGTCACGGCGCTGGCCGGCGTGGCGACGGCGGCCGAGGAGCCCGCGTACATCCCCGTCCTGGCGGCCTTCGATCACGAGGAGGTCGGCAGCGGTTCCGACACGGGCGCGCAGAGCCCGCTGCTGGAGCGCGTGCTGAGCCGTTCGGTGACCGCGCGCGGCGGAAGCCCGGAGGACTGGTCGCGTGCGCTGGCCGGGGCGTTCTGCGTATCGGCGGACATGGCGCACGCGGTCCACCCCAACTACGCGGAGCGCCACGACCCCGACCACCGCCCGCTGCCCAACGGCGGGCCCACGGTCAAGGTCAACGTCAATCAGCGCTACGCCACCGACTCGACCGGGATCGCGGTGTTCGCGTCGGCGTGCGAGCGGGCGGGGGCGCCTTGGCAGCCGTTCGTCTCCAACAACGCGATGCCGTGCGGCACCTCCATCGGTCCGCTCACCGCGGCCCGGCTGGGCGTACAGACCGTCGACGTGGGTGTGCCCGGACTGTCGATGCACTCGGCGCGCGAGCTGTGCGGGGCTGACGACCCGGGGCATCTGGCGGCGATCCTGCGCGCGTTCGTCACCTCGGACTGACCGAAGACTGATTGAGGACTGACCGAGGTGGGGGGCGGAGCCGGCCGGCTCCGCCCCCCAGCGGACGGCCTACGCGAAGCGCTGCCGCGCGCTTCCGTCGCAGGGCTGGAGCCGCAGCGGGTCATGGGCCCCCGCCAGGCTCGCGCACAGCCCGGTCGAGGCGGCCGGGCGCAGGGTGCCCGACTGCCGGACGAACTGCTGGTTGGCCGCACCGGAGCAGTTGTAGAGGATGAGGGCCGCGCCCGCCGTGTACTTCGCGCCCGGGACGTCCAGGCAGCGGTCGTGGCTCAGCTCGGTGCGCAGGGTCTTCGTGCCGGAGTCGTACCACCAGCCCTGGTTGCGGCCGCCGTGGCACTCCCAGCCGGTGACGCCGGTGTCGTTACGGGTGACCGAGGCGGGGACGTCCAGGCAGCTCCCCGTCGCCTCGCCGCGCACGGGCTTGTAGACGTCGTCCCAGGCTGCTGCCCGGAGCACGGGCTTCCCGGTGCTCGCCGGGTCGGCGCAGCTCGCCTCGCGCAGGCCGGAGTCGTAGATCTGGGTGAGGCAGGAGGCGAAGGCGCCGTGGCCGGCGGCGTTCGGGTGGAAGGACTGCCGGAGGGAGTTGGAGTCCGGCGGGAAGTGCGAGAGGTCGATGTGCAGGCCGCGGGCCCAGGTGGACTCGCTGCACACCTCGTGGCCGTGGAAGAGCCGGGAGTTGTCCAGGTAGACGGCGCCGGTGTCGGCGGCGGCCCTGCGCATGCCGCGCTCGAAGGCGGGCACGGCTGCGTTGCGGCCCCAGGCGGCGTCGGAGTCGTAGCCTGCGCAGCCGCCGGGAAGCTTGCCGGGGTAGTTCGGGTTGTCGTAGAAGTCCGGGCCGATGGGGCTCGGATAGCCCATGACGACGAGCTTGTAGTCGCCCTCCGCGTAACCGGCGCCGGTCATCACCGTCCGCAGGTCGCGCACGGTCTTCTCGACCTTGGGTACGAGAGCGTCGACGCGGGCCTGCCAGCCGCCCTCGTACTTCGGCCGGCACGAACCCTGGAGGAGGACCCAGCGTGTGACGCAGTCCGTCATGACCGGACCGAACTGGAGGTCGTCGTTGGCACCCGCGACCAGCACGATCATCTTGATGCGGGTGTTGCGCGCCTTGATGGCGAGGCTGTCGCTCTGCACGAGTTCGTCGGCGTACTGCTTCGAGCCGCCGATGACGATGTTTCCGGTGTACGCGCCGGAGCAGGAGACGTTGTACGTGACGTCGGCCGGGATTCCGGTGCGGTGGATGGCGGAGTCGGGTGAGCGGTGGCACCAGTTGTCGGGGCCGTTGGTGCCTGCCTCGTACGTGCCGACGCCCTCGCCCGAGATCTCGCTGTCGCCGAGGGAGATGAGCCCGGTCTTGCGTTCGGCGAGCGGGCGCTCGGCCGGGTCGCCGTACAGCCGGGTGGCCTCGGCGGCGCGCAGGGCCTCCAGTTCGGGCGACAGCGGGGTGGATGCGGTACTGGTGGTACCGGGCTGGGCAGCGCCTGCCGGCCCGGCGGCGACCGTCATGCCACCCAACGCCGCCGCCATGGCGGCGGCGGCCGCGACCGTACATCGGAGCCGGTATCCGGTGCGTCTCATTGCGCCTCCCGAAGTTGTGGTTACCCCCGGTATTTACTGGTCGGTAGACAACTTGGGAATACATGGAACAAGACAAGTGCTCATCTTTTTCGGGGCTGCCCTATGGAGGTTGAACGACGATGGATCAGGGAACAGGCGAGGACTACCGCGTCGAGCACGACTCGATGGGCGAGGTGCGGGTGCCCGTCGGCGCGAAGTGGCGGGCACAGACCCAGCGGGCCGTGGAGAACTTCCCGATCTCCGGACAGCGTCTGGAGCGCGCCCACATCGCGGCCCTGGCCCGCGTCAAGGCCGCGGCCGCGAAGGTGAACGCCGAACTGGAGGTGCTCGACCCCGAGATCGCCGAGGCGATCCAGGAGGCCGCCGCGGAGGTCGCCGAAGGACGCTGGGACGACCACTTCCCGATCGACGTCTTCCAGACAGGTTCCGGCACCTCGTCGAACATGAACACCAACGAGGTCCTGGCCACGCTCGCCACCGAGCGCCTCGGCCGTGACGTCCACCCCAACGACCACGTCAACGCCTCGCAGTCCTCCAACGACGTCTTCCCCTCCTCCATCCACATCGCCGCGACCGACGCGGTGACACGCGAGCTGATCCCGGCGCTGGCCCACCTGGCGGTGGCGCTTGAGCTCAAGTCCGAGGAGTTCGCGGACGTGGTGAAGTCGGGACGTACGCATCTGATGGACGCCACTCCGGTCACCCTGGGCCAGGAGTTCGGGGGGTACGCCGCGCAGATCCGCTACGGCATCGAGCGGCTGCGCGCCTCGCTCCCCCGCCTCGCCGAACTCCCGCTCGGCGGCACGGCCGTCGGCACCGGCATCAACACCCCGCCCGGCTTCGCCGCCGCCGTCATCGCCGAGGTCGCCCACGTCACCGGGCTGCCGCTCACCGAGGCCCGGAACCACTTCGAGGCGCAGGGCGCCCGGGACGGTCTCGTCGAGACCTCCGGCCAGCTCCGTACGATCGCGGTCTCCCTCACCAAGATCTCCAACGATCTGCGCTGGATGGCCTCCGGCCCGCGCACCGGCCTGGCCGAGATCAGCCTCCCCGACCTCCAGCCGGGGTCCTCGATCATGCCGGGCAAGGTGAATCCGGTCATTCCCGAGGCCGTGCTGATGGTGGCGGCCCAGGTGTCGGGGAACGACACGACGGTGGCCGTCGCGGGCGCCGCGGGCAACTTCGAGCTGAACGTGATGCTCCCGGTCATCGCGAAGAACCTCCTGGAGTCGGTCCGGCTGCTGGCCAACGCCTCCCGGCTGCTCGCGGACCGTACGGTCGACGGGATCACCGCGAACGTCGAGCGGGCCAGGGAGTACGCGGAGTCCTCGCCGTCCGTCGTCACCCCGCTGAACAAGTACATCGGGTACGAGGAGGCGGCGAAGGTCGCCAAGAAGTCGCTCGCCGAACGGCGGACGATCCGCGAGGTGGTGCTGGACTCGGGCTACGTCGAGCGCGGTGACCTCACCCTGGAACAGCTCGACGAGGCACTGGACGTGTTGCGTATGACCCACCCGTGACGTGCGTCGCCGCGGGACCGGTCACCCTAAGATCTCTCCATGACAGGTACCGGAGAGACCGAGCGCTGGGCGCCGGGTGATCAGATCCTGTGGCGTTACCGCGGCAATGGCCCCGGGCAGGCCCCCAACCCTGTGCACATCTGCCGTCCCGTCACCGTCGTCCAGGACACCGACGAGCTGCTCGCCGTCTGGGTCGCCCCCGGCACCGAGTGCGTGAAGCCGGTGCTGGCGAACGGCACCGAGGTGCACGCCGAACCGCTCGCCACCCGGTACACCGCCCCGCGCACCACCGCCCGCTCGCCCTGGCTGGGCAACGGGGTGCTGAAGCTCGCCCGGCCCGGCGAACCGTGGTCCGTCTGGCTGTTCTGGGAGCGCGGCTGGCAGTTCCGCAGCTGGTACGTGAACCTGGAGGAACCGCGCACCCGCTGGGCCGGCGGCATCGACTCCGAGGACCACTTCCTCGACATCTCGGTCTACCCGGACCACAGCTGGCTCTGGCGCGACGAGGACGAGTTCGCCCAGGCCCAGCGGGTCGGCCTGATGACCCCGGCCACCGCACGGCGGGTGCTCTCGGCGGGGCGGGCGGCCGTCGGGGTGATCCGTGACTGGGGGGCGCCGTTCCGGGACGGCTGGGAGGACTGGCGGCCCGATCCGCACTGGCGGGTGCCCGCACTGCCCGCCGACTGGGACCGGTTGCCGGATGACTGGGACCGCACCCCCTCCCCCATGCCGTCGTGAGACCCTTGATGCAGCCGAGGGGGGCGAACGTAGGATCGCCCGAGGAGATCGGCTCCGTCCCAACCGACGGGCGCGGCACACGACCTGACCGCAAGTCATCGAGTCATCACACACGTTGCACACTTCATGAACCGCATCAGTCGTGCGAGCCGCACGAGTTGTCCGCATCGCATGAGCCACGACGAGGGGGTGGGGACGTGCTCGCTGTCCGCCGCCCCGGCGCCGGAAACGTCGTCACCGACATCCGGCGCGGACATCCGGTTTCGGCCCCGTGTTCCGGGGCACGAGATGTCAGCCGTTGTGATTGCCGCTCATGCCGGGGCAGAGTAGCGCTCCACGAGGTGATTGCCTCATACAACCGGCCCGGACGGACGGAACCCCACGCGTGACGGAGCACCCCACCTCCCACGAAGGCCGGCAGCCTCTCGCCGCCCGGTCGCAGGAACGCACCCGGCCGCGGCAGCGCGACGCCGCGTCGGCGTCCGCCCCCGGCACCGCGGCGATCCCGGCCCCGGCCAAAGGTCCCGGCCCGGCCCCGGCCGGTGCGGGCCCCGCGGCCGGCCCCGACCCGCAGGCCGCGGCCCGTCGCGAGGGCGACCGGCTGCGCTTCGTGGGGGCCGCCACCCGGCGGATCGCCCGCGGCATAGACCTGGACGAGATCGTGCTGGGGCTGTGCCGGGCCAGTGTGCCGACGTTCTCCGACGCCATACTCGTCTACCTCCGGGACCCGCTGCCGGTCGGCGACGAGCGGCCCGTCAACCCGTTCGTCCTGCGGCTGCGCCGCTCCGACCGGCTGCGGCTGAGCGACGAGGACACCGAACACCTGTCGGAGAGCGAGCGGCTGCGGCTGCCCTCCGTCGACCCGCAGGCCGACCTGACGCCCGCCTCCGAACTGTGCGAGGTCCTGGCGGGCGGCGCGCTGGCCGAGGTGCTGCGCGGGGTGCGTCCGGTATTCGGCGACTCCGCCGCGGCCCGGGTCGCGCTGCCCGAGCTGCTCGGCGCGGACCGTACCGTGCCGTCCGGCCACCGGGCGATCCTCGCCCCGCTGCGCGGCCGGCGCCGGGTGATCGGCGCGGCGGTGTTCCTGCGCGGCACCGAGCGCCCGTCCTTCGAGGCCAACGACCTGCTGGTCGCGGCCCAGCTGGCGACGCACACCGCGCTCGGCATCGACAAGGCCGTGCTGTACGGCCGCGAGGCGTACATCGCCGACGAGCTCCAGCGCACCATGCTGCCCGACTCGCTCCCGCAGCCCACCGGGGTCCGGCTCGCCTCCCGCTACCTCCCCGCCGCCGAGACGGCCCGGGTCGGCGGCGACTGGTACGACGCGATCCCGCTGCCCGGCAGCCGGGTCGCCCTGGTCGTCGGCGACGTCATGGGCCACTCCATGACCTCCGCCGCGATCATGGGCCAGCTGCGCACCACGGCGCAGACCCTGGCGGGGCTCGATCTGCCCCCGCAGGAGGTCCTGCACCACCTCGACGAGCAGGCCCAGCGGCTCGGCAGCGACCGCATGGCGACCTGCCTGTACGCGGTCTACGACCCGGTCGCGCACCGCATCACCATCGCCAACGCGGGCCACCCGCCGCCCGTGCTGCTCCACCTCGGGGGCCGGGCCGAGGTGCTGAAGGTGCCGCCGGGCGCCCCCATCGGTGTCGGCGGAGTGGACTTCGAGGCCGTCGAGCTGGACGCGCCCGCGGGCGCCACCCTGCTCCTCTACACCGACGGGCTGGTCGAGTCGCGGCTGCGCGACGTCTGGACGGGCATCGAGCAGCTGCGTGAGCGGCTCGCCACCACGGCCCGGCTGACCGGCCCCGACCACTCGCCGCCGCTGGAGGCCCTCTGCGACGACGTGCTGGACATGCTCGGCCCGGGCGACCGGGACGACGACATCGCGCTGCTCGCCGCCCGCTTCGACGGCATCGCGCCGAGCGACGTGGCGTACTGGTTCCTGGAACCGGAGGACTCCGCCCCCGGCCGGGCCCGCAGGCTGGCCCGCCGCGCGCTCAGCCGGTGGGGTCTCGACGACATCGCGGACTCGGTGGAGCTGCTGGTCAGCGAGGTGGTGACCAACGCCGTGCGGTACGCGGAGCGGCCGGTGACCCTGCGGCTGCTGCGGACCGACATCCTGCGCTGCGAGGTGGGCGACGACTCGCCTCAGCTGCCCCGGCAGCGCCGGGCACGGGACATGGACGAGGGCGGCCGCGGTCTGTTCCTGGTGAACCGGCTGGCCCGGCGATGGGGCGCGACGCGCCTGTCGACCGGCAAGGTGGTCTGGTTCGAGATGCCCACCCGGGGGCAGTGACCGGGACGGTCGGAGCCCCCGGTCACGCCTCCCTTGTTGCCGACCTCCATCGCCTCGACGACGCGGCGCGCGAGCGGCTGGTATCGAACATTTCCGGCCATCTGCTGGACGGCGTGAGCCGCCCGGTCCTGGAACGGGCGCCGCAGTACTGGCGCGACGTGGACAAGGACCTCGGCGACCGGGTGGCGAAGAAGGTCAACGGCGGCTGATCACCGGTCGCGCTGCCTCCGGAGCACGGAAACGGGCGGTGTGCGAGGGGTTTCCCTCGCACACCGCCCGTTCGACGACGTGACGGTGACGCGTCAGCGCTGCACGGTGTCCTCGTTGTCCGGCCGGTTGTTGCCCCCGGGGTCCAGCGGGAGCCCGCTGTCCGACGGGCCCGGCTCGGTCGCCGGGTCGGTGGGGGGGTCGGTCGTCGGGTCCCCGGTCGGGGAGGGGGGCGGCGTGGTCTCCGGCGGCTCGGTCGTCGCCGGCGGCTCGGTCGTGGGCGGCTGCGTGGTCGGTTCGTCGGAGGGCGAGGCCTCCTCGGAGGGCGACGTGGTCGGGCTCGGCGAGCTCGTGTCCGGCGGCGGCGCGACCGCGGCGCCCATGTCGGTGTCGAGGACGAACTCGCTCGGTTCGCCCATGGCCTTCGCGGTGAAGTCCGCCCATATCTCGGCCGGGAAGCCGCCACCGTTGACGCGGCCGCCACCGCCGGCGCCCTTCAGGGTCACCTGCGCGCCCTTCTGCACCTTCTTGCCGTCGTCGTCGGTGCGCGGGTAGGCCGCTTCGCCGAAGAGGCCGACGGACGTGACGAGATCAGGGGTGAAGCCGGTGAACCAGGCCGACTTGTTGTCGTCCGAGGTACCGGTCTTGCCCGCGATGTCCTGGTCGGCCAGCCCTTCGGCGTTGCGCACCGAGCCATGGGCCGTACCGTCGTCGACCACTCCGGTCAGCACGGAGGTCACGGAGTCCGCCGCCTGGCGGCTGATCACCTGGTCGCCGATCGCGTCGGGCATCGGCACCGGCTCCCCGCCCTGGTGGACGGCCGACTTCACGATCTGCGGGGTGACCTTCCTGCCGTGGTTGTCGAGCGTGGCGTAGACCCCGGCCATCGCCATCGGGCTCGCGCCCATGGAGCCGAGCGTCTGCGCGGGCACGGCATCCAGGCCCTTCACGTTCATACCGAGCTTTCCGGCGGTCTGCATGACCTCGTCCATGCCGACGTCCACGCCCATCTGCGCGAAGACGGAGTTGATGGACTTGTTCATCGCGGTCTGGACGGTGACCGAGCCGTAGTCGTGGTCGTCCTCGTTCTCCGGCGCGAAGGCGATGTCGCTGCCCTCGACGGGACGCTTGCTGGTGCCGTCGTAGCGGGTGTTCGCGGTGATCTCCTGATCGTCCTGCGTCACCGACTCCTGGTCGAGGGCCGCGGCGAGGATGACCGGCTTGAACGTGGAGGCGGGCTGGTAGTCGGCCCGGGAGGCGTTCGACGTCCAGTGCTCGTTCTGGCCGCGTCCGCCGTACAGCGCGAGCACCGCACCGTTCTTCGGGTTCACCGAGACGGCACCGGCCTGGATGTCCTGGTCGAGCTTGCGCTTCTTCGTGTCCAGGTCGTCGATCAGCTTCGTCTCGACCGACTTCTCCAGCTGCTGCTGCTTCTTCTTGTCGATGTTGACGGTGATCGTCCAGCCGCCGAGGTCGAACTGGTCGCCGCTGAGGCCCGTCTCCGCCAGCACCGCGTTGCGGGCCGCTTCGACGATGTACCCCTTCTGTCCCGCGACCCCGTTCAGGGGCTTGGGGTCCTGCGGAACCGGGAACTTGAGGCCCTGGCGCTTGCCGGCGTCCAGCCACCCCTCCTCGACCATGTTGTTCAGCACGTAGTTCCAGCGCGCCTGGACGAGCCGCTTCCCGTTCGGGCCGGCGACCGCCCAGTCGTACTGGCTGGGTGCCTGGAGCAGGGCGGCGAGGTAGGCGCCCTCGGCCACGTTCAGGTCCTCGGCGTCCTTGCCGTAGTACGCCTGTGCCGCCGCCTGGATGCCGTAGGCGCCCCGGCCGTAGTAGCTGGTGTTGATGTACCCGGCGAGGATCTCGCCCTTCTTCTTCTTCTGGTCCACCTTCAGCGAGATGACCAGCTCTTTGAGCTTCCGGGTGACCGTCTGGTCCTGGTCGAGGTAGTAGTTCTTGACGTACTGCTGGGTGATGGTCGAGCCACCCTGCTTGCCCTTGCCGGAGAGCGTGTTCAGCAGGCCGCGCGCGGTGCCTTTGAAGTCGACGCCCTTGTCCTGGTAGAAGGACTTGTTCTCGGCGGCGACGAAGGTCATCTGGACCTCCTTGGGCACCTGCGCGAGGTCCACGATCTCGCGGTTCACCTCGCCCGTCCTGGCCAGCAGGGTGCCGTCGGAGTACTTGTAGATGTTGCTCTGCAGCTTGGCCCGGGCATTGCCCTCGGGCACGTCCACCAGCATGTAGAGGACCGCGAAGCCGCCCATGCCCAGCAGGCAGACGGTGAAGGCCGCGCCCAGTATCTTCCGCCATGTGAAGAGCCCGCGTATGCCGCCGCTCTTCCCGGCGCGCCGCTGGGCTCGTCGCGCATCCGCTCGACCCATTGCTGTGTTGCTCCCGTTCTCTGCTCGACCGGATCAGCTCGGACCTGCCAGCTAACACCGTTGGCAAGGGCAAAAAGCGAGCGATCCAGCATTTTCCGGACGTGACAATCAGCACCTGTTCCCAAGGGAACCGACTCATGAGGGGTGCGCAGGGTTGCGAGAACCGCTAATGTGTAATCACATTGCTAGCGCATGGCTAGCTACGTGAAACGGGGGATTCCATGACTGAACCGCTCAACCCGCGCACCCCGGCCGAACCGCGGACCGACCTCACGCCGGACGCGCCCGAGATGCCGGAACCGCAGGTCCGCGAGACGAAGGCGCACAGCATCGCCGGCGGCGTCGGCCTCCTGCTGACCGTGATCGGGGTGATCGTCGGCATCGGCCTCGCCATCCTCGGCGGCGTCATCGGATCGGACGGGAACAACGGCCTCGGCATCCCGCTGTGCATCCTGGGCGTGCTGCTCACCATCGCCTCGTTCTTCTGCATGGGCGGTGTGAAGATGGTCGCACCGGGCGAGGCACGCGTGATCCAGCTCTTCGGACGGTACGTGGGCACGATCCGCACCGACGGGCTGCGCTGGATCAACCCGCTGACCTCCAGCCGCAAGATCTCCACCCGGGTCCGCAACCACGAGACCGCGGTCCTGAAGGTCAACGACGCCTACGGCAACCCGATCGAGCTCGCCGCGATCGTCGTCTGGAAGGTCGAGGACACCGCGCAGGCGCTCTTCGAGGTCGACGACTTCCTGGAGTTCGTCGCCACCCAGACCGAGGCGGCCGTGCGGCACATCGCGATCGAGTACCCGTACGACGCCCACGAGGAGGGCGGGCTCTCGCTCCGCGGCAACGCCGAGGAGATCACCGAGAAGCTGGCCGTGGAGCTCACGGCACGGGTCCAAGCGGCGGGCGTACAGATCATCGAGTCCCGCTTCAGCCACCTCGCGTACGCCCCCGAGATCGCCTCCGCGATGCTCCAGCGCCAGCAGGCGGGAGCGGTGGTCGCGGCCAGGCAGCTGATCGTCGAGGGGGCGGTCGGCATGGTCGAGATGGCCCTGACCCGGATCGCCGAGCAGGACATCGTCGAGCTCGACTCGGACCGGAAGGCCGCCATGGTCAGCAACCTCATGGTGGTGCTGTGCGGTGACCGCGCGGCACAGCCGGTCCTCAACACGGGCACGCTCTACCAGTGACCGATGAGACCCCGCGGCGCCGCGCGCCGCAGTCCGGGCCGCAGCAGCGCAAGCAGATGCTGCTGCGGCTGGACCCTGCCGTGTACGACGCGCTGGCGCGCTGGGCGTCGGACGAGCTGCGCAGCGCGAACGCGCAGATCGAGTTCCTGCTGCGGCGGGCGCTCAAAGAGGCGGGACGACTGCCCGGCGGGGCGGCACCGATCCCGCGCCGGGGGCGCCCGCCGAAGGCGCCGGACCCGGAGTGACCGGGGCCGGGCCACGCCCCGGCCCCGGCCACCGCGAGCTGCCCACCGGAGCGGTATACACAGCAGGTATACACACCGTGTACAGTCATGGTTATGTCTATCGGCCACACCCTGCTCGGGCTCCTGGAGTCCGGTCCCCGCCACGGCTACGACCTCAAGCGGACCTTCGACGAGAAGTTCGGGCACGACCGCCCCCTGCACTACGGACAGGTCTACTCGACGATGTCCCGGCTCCTCAAGAACGGCCTCGTCGAGGTCGACGGCGTGGAGACCGACGGCGGCCCGGAGCGCAAGCGCTACGCCATCACCGACGCCGGGATCACTGACGTCGCCACCTGGCTCGCCCAGCCCGAGAAGCCGGAGCCCTACCTCCAGTCGACCCTGTACACCAAGGTCGTCCTGGCCATGCTCACCGGCCGCAGCGCCGCCGACGTGCTGGACACCCAGCGCTCCGAACACCTGCGCATGATGCGCATCCTCACCGACCGCAAACGCCAGGGCGATCTCGCCGACCAGCTGATCTGCGACCACGCACTGTTCCACCTCGAAGCCGATCTGCGCTGGCTGGAACTCACCGCCGCGCGACTCGGCCAGCTCGCGAAGGTGGTGGCCCCGTGATCCCCGCCGGCTCCCTGCTCTCCGCCCACGATCTGCGCAAGACCTACGGGTCGACGCCCGCGCTCGACGGCGCCTCGTTCTCCGTCCACCCCGGCGAGGTCGTCGCCGTGATGGGCCCCTCCGGCTCCGGCAAGTCCACCCTGCTGCACTGCCTCGCCGGCATCATCACCCCGGACTCCGGCAGCATCACCTACGCCGGACGCGAACTCTCGACGATGTCCGACGCCGAGCGCAGCGCCCTGCGCCGCAGCGAGTTCGGCTTCGTGTTCCAGTTCGGCCAGCTCGTCCCGGAGCTGACCTGCGTGGAGAACGTCGCCCTGCCGATGCGGCTGAACGGCACCCGCCGCAAGGCCGCCGAGCGCATCGCCCTCCAGTGGATGGAGCGCCTGGAGGTCGACGACATCGGCGCCAAACGTCCCGGCGAGGTCTCCGGAGGCCAGGGCCAGCGCGTCGCCGTGGCCCGCGCCCTGGCCGCGTCCCCGAAGGTGATCTTCGCCGACGAGCCGACCGGCGCCCTGGACTCCCTCAACGGCGAGCGCGTCATGCAGCTGCTCACCGAGGCCGCCCGTTCCACCAACGTCGCCGTGGTGCTCGTGACCCACGAGGCCCGCGTCGCCGCCTACTCCGACCGCGACATCACCGTCCGCGACGGCCGGGCCCGTGACCTGGAGCACGCCGTATGACCCTGCTCGACCAGAAGCGGATCCCGGCCGGCCCGGCGCATCCTCCCGAACCCCCCTCACCTGCCGCCTCCTGGCTGCGCGACCTCGGACTCGGCATCCGGTTCGCCGCCGGCGGCGGCCGCGAGGGCTGGGTCCGCACGCTGCTCACCGCCGTCGGCGTGGGACTCGGCGTGGCGCTGCTGCTCACCGCCGCCTCCATTCCGCACATGCTCGACGCACGGTCCGCCCGTGACCAGGCCCGCTCCGAGACGAAGATCTCGGAGTCGCCCGACGCCTCGGCGAAGAAGTCGGACAGCACGGTCCTGCGGATCGAGGCGAGCACCGAGTTCCACGACCGCTCCATCACCGGCTACCTGATGCGCGCGGACGGCGACCACCCGATCGTTCCCCCGGGCGTCGCCGCCTTCCCCGCCCCCGGCGAGATGGTGGCCTCTCCCGCGCTCGAGAAGCTCCTCGACGCCCCGGAGAACGCGCTGCTCAAGGAGCGGCTGCCCTACAAGGTGACCAGCACGATCTCGGACGAAGGACTGCGCTCGCCCGGCGAACTGTGGTTCTACGCCGGCAGCGGCACCCTGACCAGCGCGTCGGGCGGCCACCGGATCGCCGGATACGGTGACCCCGGACCGGCCGATCCGCTGCCACCGATGCTCATCCTGCTGACCATCATGGTCTGTGTGGTTCTGCTGGCTCCCGTGGCCATCTTCATCGCCACCGCCGTGCGCTTCGGCGGCGACCGCCGCGACCGCCGGCTGGCCGCCCTGCGCCTGGTCGGCGCCGACATCCGGATGACCCGCCGGATCGCGGCCGGCGAGGCGCTCTTCGGTTCGGTGCTCGGCCTCCTCATGGGGCTGGCCCTGTTCCTGACGGGCCGGCAGTTCATCGGTGACGTCGAGGTCTGGGACACCAGCGCCTTCCCGTCCGATCTGGCCCCCGACCCCCGGCTGTGCCTGCTGATCGCCCTCGCGGTCCCGCTCATCGCGGTGCTCGTCACCCTCGTGGCCATGCGGTCCGTGGTCATCGAGCCGCTCGGCGTCGTGCGCGGAAGCCGCAACCGGGGGCGGCGCCTCTGGTGGCGGCTGCTGCTGCCGGTCGCCGGGCTCGCGGTCTTCGGGATCACCGGCAAGTTCGAGGAGTACGGACCCGTCAACCCGTACCCGATCGTGACGGGCGCGGTGCTGGTCCTGCTCGGGCTGGCCCTGCTCCTGCCCTGGCTGGTCGAGGCCTGCGTGGGGCGGCTGCGCGGCGGCCCGGTCCCCTGGCAACTGGCCACCCGCCGGCTCCAGCTGAGCAGTGGGACGGCGGCGCGCGCGGTCAGCGGCGTCACGGTCGCGGTCGCCGGTGCGGTGGCCCTGCAGATGCTGTTCGCCGCGATGAACGACGACTTCAACAAGGTCACCGGCCAGGACACGTCACGCGCCCAGTTCTACGCCCACTCCGAGATCGTCAGAGGCGACGCCGCCGTCCACACGATCAAGGAGTTCCGGGCCACCAAGGGCGTCACCCAGGTCATCGGCACGGTCGAGGCCTACGCCACCAAGCCGGGCACGTACAAGGACGACGAGATCCAGCCCACCACCTCGTTCACCGTCGGCGACTGCGCGACCCTGCGCGAACTCGCCCGGGTCACGTCCTGCCGGGACGGCGACACCTTCGTCGTCCACCCCAAGGACAAGGGACAGGCCGACTGGGTCGACGAGACCGCCCGCAAGGGCAAGGTGATCGAGTTCGACTCCTACGGCCGGGGCAAGCCGCTGCGCTGGACCCTGCCGGCCGACGCCCGGACCGTCGGGGGCCGGACCGATCCGAGCGGCGAGGAACACTGGGGGATCATGGTCACCCCCGGGGCGATCGACGCGCGGACCTTGCCGGG
Organism: Streptomyces sp. NPDC005775; assembly: GCF_042871565.1. Classification (NCBI taxonomy): domain Bacteria; kingdom Bacillati; phylum Actinomycetota; class Actinomycetes; order Kitasatosporales; family Streptomycetaceae; genus Streptomyces; species Streptomyces sp. NPDC005775. The sequence continues at coordinate 109,473 of NZ_JBIAIU010000019.1, forward strand.
AGCCGAGACGGTCTCCCAGATCCGCGTCGACGAGAACGTCCCGGACGTCGCCGAATACGTACGCAACACGGCGGCACGGATCGACCCCGGCATGCGCCTGGCCACCCTGACCTCGGTCGTGCGCGACCGCCAGTACGCGAGCGTCCAGACCGGCCTCCAGGTCGGCGCGACCGCCACCCTGCTGCTGATCGCCGCTTCCATGCTGGTCTCCCAGCTGGAGCAACTGCGTGAGCGCAAGAGGCTGCTGTCGGTCCTGGTCGCCTTCGGCACCCGCCGGGTCACCCTCGGCTGGTCGGTGCTGTGGCAGACCGCGATCCCGGTGGCCCTCGGTATCGCGGTAGCGGTGGCCGGCGGCCTCGCGCTCGGAGCCACCCTGTGCTGGATGATCGACAAGGACGTGTCCGGCTGGTTCCTGTTCCTGCCGATGGCAGGCGCGGGCGCGGGTCTCGTCCTGCTGGTCACCCTGCTCTCCCTGCCGGTGCTGTGGCGCCTGATGCGCCCTGACGGACTGCGCACCGAGTAGCGCCCCGACGGCCGGCCGGACCCGTGGTTCAGGTCCGGCCGGCCGTCGCCACACGTACCGGCAGCGCCGCCATCGCCCCGCGCAGCGCGGCGGCGAACTCCTCGAACTCCTCGTGCCGGGCCGCCCCCGTCCGCATCCCCAGCGCCACCCGCCGCGCCGGGGCCGGGTCCGCGAAGTACGCCGTGGTCAGCGCGTCGTTGCGCGCGGTCTCGACCGTCACCGCGGTCCGCGGCAGCAGGGTCACCCCGAGCCCCCCGGCCACCAGCTGGACCAGCGTGGAGAGCCCGGCCGCGGTCGTGGTGACCGGCGCGCCCTCCGTACGCCCCGCCTCACGGCAGATGTCGAGCGCCTGGTCGCGCAGGCAGTGCCCCTCGTCGAGCAGCAGCAGCGGCAGCTCCCGCAGTGCCTCGCGCGGGATGTCCTGGCGTCCGCCGAGCCAGTGGTCGCGCTCCATGACCAGGACGAAGTCCTCGTCGAAGAGCGGGAGTTCCGTCACACCCGGCACCCCGAGCGGCACGGCGAGCAGCAGCAGGTCCAGCCGACCCGCGGCCAGCCCCTCCAGCAGCGAGGAGGTCTGCTCCTCGTGCACCTGGAGGTCGAGGTCCGGGTAGCGGTCGTGGACGAGGCGCAGCACGGTCGGCAGCAGATACGGGGCGACGGTCGGGATCACACCGAGCCTCAGCACTCCGGTGAAGGGGGCGCGGACCGCCTCCACCTCCTCCATCAGTTCGCCGACGGCGTGCAGCACGACCCGCGCCCGCACCGCGAGCCGCTCCCCGGCGGGCGAGAGCAGCACCTTGCGCGTCGTACGCTCGATGAGCTGGACACCCAGTGCCTCCTCCAGTGCGGACACGGCCCCGGAGAGCGCCGGCTGACTCATCCCGATTGCGGCCGCCGCGTCCCGGAAGTGCAGATGCTCCGCCACGGCCGCGAAGGCGCGCAGCTGCGAGAGGCTGGGCTGTTTGGGCCGGATGCCCTGATTACTTTGCACCACTGATAGGCACCTCCGATCATCACGACCGAGTGTAGCTATTTCCGCGATCAATGCACTCTGTGCCAAGGTGGACAACGTCCAACCCTCAGGAAGTCCCCCAAAAAGGGAATTCCTCCCGTTGCAAGGAGAGCGCGTGCTCACTGTCGGTGACAAGTTCCCCGAGTTCGACCTGACCGCCTGCGTTTCGCTGGAGAGCGGCAAGGAGTTCGAGCAGATCAACCACAAGACCTACGAGGGTCAGTGGAAGATCGTCTTCGCGTGGCCGAAGGACTTCACCTTCGTGTGCCCCACGGAGATCGCCGCGTTCGGCAAGCTGAACGACGAGTTCGCCGACCGTGACGCCCAGATCCTCGGCTTCTCCGGCGACTCCGAGTTCGTGCACCACGCCTGGCGCAAGGACCACCCGGACCTGACCGACCTGCCCTTCCCGATGCTGGCCGACTCGAAGCACGAGCTCATGCGTGACCTCGGCATCGAGGGCGAGGACGGCTTCGCCCAGCGCGCCGTCTTCATCGTCGACCAGAACAACGAGATCCAGTTCACGATGGTGACCGCCGGTTCCGTGGGCCGTAACCCCAAGGAGGTCCTGCGGGTCCTCGACGCCCTCCAGACCGACGAGCTGTGCCCGTGCAACTGGGCCAAGGGCGAGACCACGCTGGACCCGGTCGCGCTCCTCTCGGGCGAGTGAGCTGACCGACATGGCACTCGACGAACTGAAGGCCGCCGTTCCGGACTTCGCCAAGGACCTGAAGCTGAACCTCGGTTCGGTCATCGGCAACAGCGAGCTCCCGCAGCAGCAGCTCTGGGGCACCGTCCTCGCCTGCGCGATCGCCTCGCGCTCGCCGAAGGTGCTGCGTGAGCTGGAGCCGGAGGCGAAGGCCAACCTCTCCGCGGAGGCGTACACCGCCGCGAAGTCGGCCGCCGCCATCATGGCGATGAACAACGTCTTCTACCGGACCCGGCACCTGCTGTCGGACCCCGAGTACGGGAACCTCCGGGCCGGCCTGCGGATGAACGTGATCGGCAAGCCGGGCGTGGAGAAGGTCGACTTCGAGCTGTGGTCGCTCGCCGTCTCCGCGATCAACGGCTGCGGCCAGTGCCTGGACTCCCACGAGCAGGTGCTGCGCAAGGCCGGCGTGGACCGTGAGACCATTCAGGAAGCCGTCAAGATCGCTTCGGTGATCCAGGCGGTCGGTGTGACGCTCGAGGCCGAGGCCGTCCTCGCCGAGTAGCACCCGCTGTACCCCTCATACGAGAAGGGCCCCCAGGACGACCGACCGTCCGAGGGGCCCTTCTTCTGTGTCCGCTCCTACGTCTCCGACCGGAGGGCCTTCGGCGCTTCCTCGGCCGGCTCCTCCTCGCCGCCGTCGTCGGACTCCTCCGGCGGTGTGCCGGGCGCGGGTCCGGGTGCCGCGTCCAGCGAGGTCGCGCCGTGCGGCGGTGGCGAGTGCCGACGGGACTCCTCCTGCCCGTACGTCCGCAGATAGCCGACCACCGTATTGGTCACCGCGACCAGCGGCACCGCGACGACCGCACCTCCGATACCGGCGATCATGCCGCCCGCGGCGACCGAGAGCACCACGGCCAGCGGATGCACGCGCACCGCGCGGCCCAGGATGAACGGCTGCAGGATGTGGCCCTCGATCTGCTGCACCGCGAGCACCACGGCCAGCACCATCAGGGCCGTGAACACGCCCTGGGTGACCAGCGCGACGACCACCGCCAGCGCCCCGGAGACCACCGCCCCGACGAGCGGGATGAAGGCGAACAGGAAGATGAAGACGGCCAGCGGCACGGCCATCGGCACATCGAGGAAGAAGATCCCGAGACCGATGAAGATCGCGTCGATCAGGGCGACTATCACCGTGCCCCGCACATAGGCGGTCAGCGTCCGCCAGGCGCGGGGGCCGGCGCCCGCGACACCCGGCCGGGCCTGGGCGGGGACGAGCTTGAGCACCCAGTGCCAGATGCGCTTGCCGTCGTACAGCAGGAAGAGCGTGGAGAACATCGCCAGCAGCATCCCGGTGAGGAGCTCCACCATCACGGTGACGCCCTGCAGTCCGGCGGAGGTGATCGCCTCCGTGTTGGTGCCGACGGTGTCGCTGAGGTTCTTCGCTATGTCGTTGATCTGTTTGTCGGTCACGTGGAACGGGCTGTCCAGCAGCCAGTTCTTCAGGTCGTCGATCCCCGTCGTCACCTTGTCGGAGAGGGTGTCGATGTTGTCCATGACCTGCCAGACCACGAACCAGCCGACCAGGCCCATGATGACGAAGCCCAGGACCGCGGTGACGGCGGTGGCCAGTCCTCGCGGCAACCCGTACCGCCTCAGCCGGGCGACGGTCGGCTGGAGCATCGCGGTGACGAGCAGTGCGGCGACGAACGCCAGCACCACCAGTTGCACCGCGCTGATGACCCGCATGAGCACCCAGAGGGTTCCGGCGAGGACCAGCAACCGCCAGCCCGCCTCGGCCGCGACGCGCATCCCCCACGGGATGGCCGCGACCGGATCGGGCCGTGCGGAGACGGAGGGGGCGTACGCGGGCGGCGGCGGCACATGGTCGGCCACGCCCCCGTCGGCGCCGGCCGCGTGTGCGGGCGCGGCGGCCGTCGCCGAGGGCTCCGCGTGTCCGACGTCGTCCTCGGCCGCCGCTTCGGCCCGGCGTTCGTCCAGGCGCTCGCCCAGCCTGGTCAGTTCAGCACCCAGTTGTCCGAGCCACCCCGGCAGTTTCGACATAACGGTTCCTCTACCCCCGTCCGCTCTCCCCACCGCTCCCCCCGGGAACGGTTCCGCCCGACCGTACACGCGCGACGCCCCCCACCGTAGGACGGTGGGGGGCGTCGCGAGGTTGAGACCTGAACCTCGGAAGGTTCTAGTACCAGTGGTTGGCCTGCCAGAACGACCAGGCGCCGCACGGGCTGCCGTAACGGCCGTCCATGTAGCTCAGGCCCCACTTGATCTGCGTGGCCGGGTTGGTCTGCCAGTCGGCACCGGCGGAGGACATCTTCGAGCCGGGCAGCGCCTGGACGAGACCGTAGGCGCCGGAAGACGCGTTGCTCGCCCGGTAGTTCCAGCTCGACTCGTGGTTCACGATGTTGCTGAAGCACTGGAACTGGTCGCCGGGGATCATCTGGCGAGCCATCGCCTGGACCTCGGCCACGCTGTACGAGCCCTGCGTCGCGAACGCCGAGGCGCTGCGGACCTCGGAGCGGCTGGCGCGCTCGGCGCGATCCGCCTTCTCCTTGCGCTCCTTCTCCAGCCTGTCCTCGGCCGCCGCCTTCTTGGACTTGGCGTCCTTGGCGGCCTGCACACGGGCTGATTCCTCGGCGGACTTCTTCGCCGACGCGTCGGCCGCGGACGCCTGGGCGTCGGCCTGCTGCGTCAGCGATGCGGTCTGCACCTGGGCCTGCTGGCCCGCGGGGATGTCTGCGAGCAGCGTGGTGTCGGCTGCGGTCGCCTCGAAGTTGTTGTCATCAACAGCGGGAGTGCTGCCTGCTGCAACGCCTACGACGGCGCCTACGGTGGTTACCGCTGTGGCTGATGCCACGGCGAACCCCCGGACCGAGATCCGGCTCACACGGTGTCCTTCCAGCATCGCCCGCTTAGGTGACCTCGCGGGCGCAATCGTGCCCCTGGACACTGGCCTCCCTACTGCTTGGGTCACGGGAGGCACGGGCCCGGTGGGCACTCCCCGGGGGGAGCGCCGCGTGGTACTCGCGGGCGGCATACGGGCGGCGGTTGTTGAGTTGTGTGGTGCGTGGCACCTCTGGAGGTGCCGGTGTGCCGTATGCGGGGCCTGACGGAAGCAAGACTCTGCCGGAACGGGACGCCGGGAAGCAATTCTCTGTTGCGTGTGAAAGCTCACACCTCGTTTGGAGCAAGTGAATGACGGAAATGGTGCCGCAACACGATGCCGCCCGGCTAAGCTCCTTCGCTCGCCGGGCGGCATCAACGGTGCCAAGCCGTATCAGATCTGACCTTCCTCCAGCATTTCGGTCACCAGTGCGGCGATGCGGGAGCGCTCCGAACGCGTGAGCGTCACATGCGCGAAGAGCGGGTGCCCCTTCAACTTCTCGACCACGGCGACCACGCCGTCGTACCGGCCGACCCGGAGGTTGTCCCGCTGGGCCACGTCATGCGTGAGCACCACCCGGGAATTGGCCCCGATACGGGACAACACGGTCAGCAGGACGTTCCGTTCGAGCGACTGGGCCTCATCGACGATCACGAAGGCGTCATGCAGGGACCGGCCCCTGATGTGGGTGAGCGGCAGGATCTCCAGCATGCCGCGCCCCAGCACCTCCTCGATCACCTCGCGGCCGGAGACGGCCGAGAGCGTGTCGAAGACGGCCTGGGCCCAGGGGCTCATCTTCTCGGCCTCGCTGCCGGGGAGATAGCCGAGCTCCTGCCCGCCCACCGCGTACAGCGGGCGGAAGACCATCACCTTCTTGTGCTGCCCGCGCTCCAGCACCGCTTCGAGGCCCGCGCAGAGCGCCAGCGCCGATTTGCCGGTGCCGGCCCGGCCGCCGAGCGACACGATGCCGACGTCCTGGTCCAGGAGCAGATCCAGGGCGATGCGCTGCTCGGCGCTGCGGCCGTGGATGCCGAAGGCCTCCCGCTCGCCGCGGACGAGCCGGACGTTGCCCTCGGGTGTCACCCGGCCGAGCGCCTTGCCCCGTTCGGACTGGAGGACCAGGCCGGTGTGCACGGGAAGCTCGGCTGCCTCGGGGACGTACAGCGTCTCCTCGGTGAAGAGCAGGTCCACCTGTTCGGCGGGCAGGGACAGTTCGGACATCCCGGTCCAGCCGGAGTCGGTGATGGCGAGTTCCGCCCGGTACTCCTCGGCGAGGAGGCCGACCGACGATGCCTTGATGCGCAGCGGCAGGTCCTTGGAGACGACCGTGACGTCGTACCCCTCGGCCTGGAGGTTGCGTGCGACCGCGAGAATCCGTGAGTCGTTGTCCCCCAACCGGTAGCCGGCGGGAAGGACGCCGGGATCGGAGTGGTTGAGTTCGACACGCAGCGTCCCGCCCAGGTCCCCGAGGGGGATCGGGGCATCCAGCCGGCCGTACCGGACCCGGAAGTCGTCCAGCAGGCGCAGGGCCTGCCGGGCGAAGTACCCGAGCTCCGGGTGGTGCCGTTTGGCCTCCAGTTCCGTGACCACGACGATCGGGAGCACGACTTCGTGCTCGTCGAACCGGGCCATGGCGTTCGGATCGGCCAGCAGGACGCTGGTGTCGAGAACATAGGTGCGCCTGTCGGGCATGCGGCGCTTTGTGCTGGTCACCACGGAAGGACGTACCCCCTCGGACGAGGTTGGGGTGCGACGGCGTCGCGGAGCATCCCAAAGGGAGAGGACGGGCCGGGCTCCGGCCACCTTGCGCGGGCCGAGCGCCGGCCCTCCGCGTCGGCCGCACTGTATGTACGGTCCTTCGTGTGCAAAGGGCCTCCCGGGCGAGCGGACTCCATGCCGCTCACTTGGACACGACGTCCGCCTGGTTGATGACCGGACGTCGACCTGTCAGGGGTATGCCCTAGAACACGCCAAGCCATGCCGTCCGAGGCAGGTGGGGTGAGCGGCCGGCCGGGCCGGCCCGAGTCCGTGGCGCCGACGCGTCACCCGAGCGGCCCCGTCCTCGTACGCCACGAGGGCGTGGGGTGTCAGCCGCCGTAGCGGCGGTGGCGGGCCGCGTAGTCGCGCAGGGCCCGCAGGAAGTCGACGCGGCGGAACGCCGGCCAGAAGACCTCGCAGAAGTAGTACTCGGAGTGCGCGCTCTGCCAGAGCATGAAGCCCGAAAGACGCTGCTCGCCGCTGGTGCGGATCACGAGGTCGGGGTCGGGCTGCCCCCGGGTGTAGAGGTGCTCGGAGATCAGGTCGGTGGAGACGATCTCCGCCAGGTCCTCGAAGGAGGTGCCCTTCTCGGAGTGGTCGAGCAGCAGGGAGCGGACCGCGTCCGCGATCTCCTGGCGCCCGCCGTAGCCGACGGCGACGTTGACCAGTATTCCGTCGACCCCCACGGTGGCCTGTTCGGCCTCCTTGAGGACCGTCTGGGTGTGCGCGGGCAGCAGGTCGAGCGTGCCGACGTGGTGGACGCGCCAGCGGCCGTCCGCCACCAGGTCGCGCACGGTGTTCTCGATGATGCCGAGGAGCGGGATCAGCTCGGACTCGGGCCGGTCGAAGTTGTCGGTGGAGAGCATCCAGAGCGTGACGACCTCGACGTCCGTCTCGCTGCACCAGCCGAGGAGCTCCTTGATCTTGTCCGCGCCGGCCTGGTGTCCCTGCGCGGCGGTGCCGCCGGACGCCTTCGCCCAGCGCCGGTTGCCGTCGAGGATGACGCCGATGTGCTTGGGCACCTGTGCGTGATCGAGGCGGGCCTCCACCCGGCGCGCGTAGAGCCCGTACACCAGGTCGCGCAAGTTCACTGAGTCCACCTCTCGGTTCCGTGCGGGCACGCCCGCCCCTATGCCCGGGGTCCGGGGTCGTCCACCTGGGGATCGCCGCACCGGAAGGGGGCGATCGCCCCGCCGTGCCGTGCGGTCCCGAAGCCGCCACATTACTGCGCAGGCGGCGCACCGGCCCAACCCGGCCTGTCACAAGTCCGTGATAACCGGCCTGTCGCACGTACGTGATAGGGAGGAAAGGTGACTGATACCTCTTCCCCCTACCGGGCCGACGCCGCGCGCTACGACTCCATGGAGTACCGCCGCGCCGGCCGCAGCGGCCTCAAGCTCCCGGCCGTCTCGCTCGGCCTCTGGCACAACTTCGGCGACGACCGCGCGCTCGACTCGCAGCGCGCCATCCTGCGCCGTGCCTTCGACCTCGGCGTGACCCACTTCGACCTGGCCAACAACTACGGCCCGCCGCCCGGCTCCGCCGAGCTCAACTTCGGGAAGATCTTCGCGCAGGACTTCGCCCCGTACCGCGACGAGCTGATCATCTCCACCAAGGCGGGGTACGACATGCACCCCGGCCCGTACGGGGAGTGGGGCTCGCGCAAGTACCTCCTGTCGTCGCTCGACGCCTCGCTGAAGCGGATGGGGCTCGACCACGTCGACATCTTCTACTCGCACCGCTTCGACCCGGACACTCCGCTGGAGGAGACGATGGGGGCGCTGGCCTCCGCCGTGCGGCAGGGCAAGGCGCTGTACGTGGGGGTGTCGTCGTACACCTCCGAGCAGACCGCCGAGGCGGCCCGGCTGCTGAAGGAGATGGGCGTGCCGGCCCTGATCCACCAGCCGTCCTACTCGATGATCAACCGCTGGACCGAGGACGACGGGCTGCTGGACACCCTGGAGACGGCCGGCATGGGCTGCATCTCCTTCGTGCCGCTCGCCCAGGGCCTGCTGACCGGCAAGTACCTGAAGGGCATCCCGGAGGGGTCGCGCGCCACGCAGGGCAAGTCCCTCGACCCGGACCTGCTCTCGGACGAGGTGGTCCGCCGGCTGAACGGGCTGAACGACATCGCGCGCCGGCGCGGCCAGTCGCTCGCCCAGCTGGCGCTCAACTGGGTGCTGCGCGACAGCCGCATGACGTCGGCTCTGATCGGCGCGTCGAGCGTGCGGCAGCTGGAGGAGAACGTCGCGGCACTGGCAGGTCCGGCGCTGTCCGCCGAGGAGCTGAAGGAGATCGACACCTTCGCCGTGGACACCGCGGGCACCAACATCTGGGCCGGACGGGCCTGAGGGGCGACCGCTGACGCACGGCCGGGGCTCACGACCGCGAGTGCGCTGCGGAGCCGGTCGTCGTGACCGCGAGTGCGGCGGGGCCCCGGCAGTACCGGGGCACAAAAAAACGGGCCGGTCCGTGGGGGGGGGTTACGGACCGGCCCGAGGGGGGGTTTCCACCATAACCCTTCGTAAGTGCTGTCGCGTGCCACGGCGCGAAATAATTACTCTCCGAATGTGCGGGACTCCGTCACGGACACGGAATCCACCCCTCCGCAGGGCTCTGACCTGCACGGACTCGCCCAGGCGCCGCCTTGACGCCGGACACGCCCGCAGGACGTACACAGGATGTGCACATTCCGGTCGCGGCGGGCGCGGACCCGCGCCCGCCGCGACCGTGCATCGGCTTCACGCAGGGTCATAAAAGCGAGCCCATGAGGACAGGTCCTGACCTGATGGGAGCCACGCGTAGGCGTCCGGGGCGCGGCTCGCGCCCTCAGGTCGTCGCGGCCGCGCCCCGGTGGCCGCGGGTGAAGCGGATGCCCACGGTGTCTCCACCGGTCACCACGAAGCGGCCGCCCTCGCAGCGGATGACGGCCTCGTCCACCTCGCCCCGCTCGTCCCTGCGTTCCTCGGTGCGCAGCACCGTCCAGCCGCCGTCGGGTGGCTGCGGAAGCCGCGCCATCGCGGCGTACTCCCACTGGGCGGCCGGTACGCACCAGTCGGGAAGGTGGGGCCACGTTCCGGCACCGACATGCAGACTGCCGTCGGACGCGCAGGTCAGGAGCACCGACTGACCGTCGGCCAGCAGGAAGGCGACCGCCTCCGGCTCCCCCATGCGTCCCTCGGGCCGGTAGAAGATGCCGAGGACGCCGACGATCCGGGCGCCCGCGAGCCATTCGGCGTTGCCCTGCCGCGGGCCGTGCGTCGCTTCCTCGTCGTTGCCGACCCTCATGGCCTGCTCCTTCCCCGTGCGCTCAGCGTCCAGGGTGCCATCCTTCGGGCGCGGGAAGGGGGTTGGGGCTCACCCGGGTTTGCGGGCCTCGATCAGGAAGCGGGTGGTATGGGCGACGAACGGCCCCTCGGTCTCGATCAGGCGGTGCAGCGCGGCGAGTTGTGGCCGGTATGCGTCGACGGTGAAACCGGGCACCATCCAGATCACCTTGCGCAGGAAGTAGACGACGGCGCCGATGTCGAAGAACTCGGTGCGCAGCCGCTCCGTCCGCAGGCCGATGACGTCGAGGCCCGCCGCCTCGGCCGCGGCACGCGCCTGTTCGGGGTCGCGTCCGGCGCGTACGTGCGGCGGCTGCGGGCCCAAAAAGTACTCGACGAGTTCGAAGACACTGGCCGGGCCCACCTGTTGCGAGAAGTACGTGCCGCCGGGGGCGAGGACCCGGGCGATCTCCTCCCACCACGTGGTCACCGGATGGCGGCTCACCACCAGGTCGAAGGCCGCGTCGCCGAACGGCAGCGGCGGCTCGTCCTCGTCCGCGACCACGGCCGCGCCCAGCGGATGCAGCAGGGCGGTGGCGCGGGCGATGTTCGCCGGCCAGCCCTCGGTGGCCACGGTCAGCGGGGGAAGCTTCGGCGCGGAGGCGAGTACCTCACCGCCTCCGGTCTGGATGTCCAGCGCCGCGCGCGCCCTGCCGAGGCGCTCCCCCATGGCGCGGGCGTACCCCCAGGACGGGCGTTCCTCGGTGGCCCGGCCCTCCAGCCAGGAGAAGTCCCAGCCGTCCACGGATACGGCGCCGGCCTCGGCGACCAGGTCCTCGAAGCGGGCACGTCCCGCTGCTGCGGGGCCTGATCGCGCGTCATCGGGTGTGGCGGTCATACGGGGATGGTGGCACCCGGGCGTCGCCGGCCGCGACTCATTTGCCGCGCGCCGCGAGGGGCGGAGGGTCAGGCGGCCAGTGCGCCGAACAGGATTCCCAGCAGCGCACCGGCGATCATGAACGGGCCGAACGGGATGCCCGTCCTGCGCCCGGCGCGCCGCATCAGCACCAGCCCGAGCCCGTACGCCGCACCGAACAGGAACCCGGCGAACCCGCCGGCGAACACGACGGCCCAGCCGTACCAGCCGAGGGCCACGCCGAGACCGAGCGCGAGCTTGACGTCGCCGAAGCCCATGCCGTTCGGGTTGATGAGGAAGAGCAGGAAGTAGAAGGCGCCGAGGGCCGCTCCGCCGAACAGGGCGGACAGCCAGGCACCCCCGTGCTCCGGCAGCAGGGCGGCGAGGCCGAGGAGTACGGCGGCGGCCGCCGCGGCCGGCAGGGTCAGCTGGTCGGGCAGCCGGTGGACCCGGCGGTCGATGGCCGCGAGGAGTACACCGATGGGGGCGAGCAGCAGCCACACGGCCAGTTCGGGCCGTGCACCGGTGGCCGCCGCGAGGGCTGCGCAGCCGAGGGCGGTGATGACGGGGGCGGCGAGGTGCGGGGCGTAACGCGGGCCGCTCCCGCGTGGTGCGGCGGGTGCGGTGTCCGGCGCGGGGTCAGGTCCCTCGGCGTCGTCCGCGTCGGGGGCCCGCTCCGGCTCGGCGTCGTCCACCGGTTCGGGCCCGGCGTGCCCCGGCCCGGCGGCCGTCCGCACGGCGACGGCCGCGCCGACCTCGGCACAGGTCGTGCAGCGCGTGGAGCCGAACCAGCCGCGGCCCGGCCCGGTGAGGGCGTGGCCGGCGGGGCAGGCGTCCCGCCACGCGTCCTCCGGTTCGACGGAGAACCGGTAGGCGGCGCGCGGGACCAGCAGTCCGGTCGCGGCTCCCCAGAGGGCGGCGACCCCGATCAGGATGGAGTCCACGTCACCGACCCTAGGCGCCCCGCGGGCACCGGTCATGGGCCCTGGGGCCCACCGCACGTCGTTACGGGCCCAGAGACCGTCACGTGGCGCTACCGTCATGGCCATGGCTCGATGGCGCAATGGAACAGGAACGCTGACGATCACCGGCCGGGACGGGGAGGAGGAGACCGAGGTGCCGCTGCGGATCGCGGCCTCGTACGGTCACCGGAGCCGCGGGCTGCTCGGCCAGGACGGGATCGACGGCGCCCTGCTGATCACCCCGTGCGGGAGCGTGCACACCTTCCGGATGCGGTTCACGATCGATGTGGCCTACCTGGACCGGAAGTTCGACGTGGTGGCGGTGCACACGATGAAGCCCGGACGCCTCGGACTGCCCCGGCTGCGGGCCCGGCACGTGATCGAGTCGGAGGCCGGCGCGATGGCGAAGTGGGGGCTGCGGCCCGGCACACGGGTGCGGATCACGCAGACCGGCTGAACCCGGACCGGGCCGGGCCGGTGACGGATAGGACCCAGGGCCCATGACGGTGGGTCGGTTGCGGCCCTAGGGTCAAAAGCATGTCATCCATGGGGGAGTTGGGTCGTCGGGTGCGGCGTTGGTCGCGTACGT
>NZ_JBIAIU010000020.1:0-117321 GCF_042871565.1 Streptomyces sp. NPDC005775
TGGGGGGGGCCCCCCCCCCCGCCCCGCCCCCCCCCCCCCCCCGGCCCCCCCCCCGGGGGGGGGGGGGGCCCCGGGGCGGGCGGGGGCGGGGGGGGGGGGGGGGGGGCCCCCCCCCCGGGGGGGGCCCCCCACCCCGCGCCATTATGTATTCGACCTTTTTCTCTACCAGCGGTACCAGCGGCCTCGCTTGCCACCGCCGGATGCCGGGCGGATGACAAAGCCGAGCAGCCACACCACCAGCACGATGACGGCTATCCACCAGAGCGCCTTCAGTGCGAAACCGGCTCCGAAAAGAAGCAGTGCGAGCAGGAGAACAAGAATGATGGGCAACATAGTTATCAACCTCCGGGGCTTCATGTGCCCCGGTATTCGCTCCGCACTCACTTCCGATGAAAGAGCTCTCGAAAACGGCTCACGGCGTGTGCGCGTGGTCGCGGGGTGACGTGGCCTGAGTGACGCACCTCACCCGACGCCGTACTCTGTGGCGCATGCGGGGAGAGCGGGGAGAGCAGCCATGAGTGAGCCCCTGAAGACCTTTGTCGGCGGTGCCGAGGTCGAGGTGCCCAACAGCATCCCGGCCATCCGCGACGCCCTGCCCGAGGCGAGACGCGAGGAGTTCGACCGGGCCATCAACGAAGCCGGGGTGCACGAGATCCAGGCCGTGATGCGGCACTGGATGCTGGAGGCCGTGCCCGATCCGGAGGCCGAGCGGATCCTGGACCGGCTGGCACGGGACGAGGCCGAGAGGCGGAGCGTCGCTTGAGCTTCCGGATCTCCTACGCGCCGCCCGCCGACGACACCCTGGCCAAGATGCGGGACGGCGAAACCTTCCGGGACGAGATGGCGCGCACGCTGGGGCGCGCCCCGTACGGGCACGGCTCGTCCGCCGTCAAGAGTGAGCACGATCGCCGCGAGGCGACGGTCGCCGGGGCGATCGTGCTCTATTACGTCTCCGGGTCGGTCCTGACCGTCACCGTGGTGCGGCTCGTCCCGCTGCCCTGACCCCCGCTCAGGCGAGCTTGCCGGCCTGGGCGTCGATGACCGCGGTCGGCAGGTCGAAGTCGCCGCCCGCGCCGGACGCGCCCAGGTTGAGTGAGGTCAGCGAGGCGAGCGTGGTGCCCTGGCGGAGTTGGATGAGCTTCATCGCGCTCTTCTCACCTTCCGCCTCGAGCGTCACCGTCCAGGCGACGGCTTCCTCGGCGCCCTTGACCGGCACCTCCGCGATCTTGCTGATCTTCTGCTTCTCTCCGGCCGCGGTGAAGGTGAAGCCGGAGGCGCACTCGGTCGCCGCGGTGCGCAGACCGGTCAGTGCTTCCTCGGCGCCCTTGCCGTCGTAAGAGGCGAGGGTGGTGAGCGTCGTCGTGATGTCGAAGGCCGCCTTGAACGCCTCCGCCGGGTCGTCGCTCTCCTTGTCGCCGCCCTTCTTGGGCTCGCTGATGACCTTGCGCTGCGTGGACGCGGCGGGCTTGCCCGCCTTGGCGCCCATCAGGACGTCGGCGAAGACGTCGCAGGCGGGCTTGTCGGTGGTGACGGCGTCACCGGTGATCGCGTCGGCAGGACCGGCCTTCGCGATCTTGTGGCCCGTGACGTCGCCCTGTGCCAGCGAGGCCTTCTCCAACTCGGCCGCGGACAGCGCCTTCGCGGCCGAGGTGTCAGCACCCTTGTCCGCGGGCCCGGCGGAGGCGGAGTCGCCCGCCTTGCCGTTGTCCTTGTCCGCCGCGTCCGAACCGCAGGCCGCGGTGAGCAGGGCCAGGGACATCACAGTGGCGGCAACGGCGGTACGGCGTATGGCAGTGGGTCGCATGGCCCGTCCTTCTGTCTCAAGGTGTCTCGCCCGCACGAGAGCGGCCGGCGCCGGGTTCGGCGCGGCGGTGAGAATCGTGGGGGTGCGCCAACTCTATGAGTGTGCTGTGGTTCGGCGATCCGCCAAAGCGGCCATCGCTCATGATCGTGACGACGTCGTGATCACCCTGCGCGGCCTCTGAACTGGGCATTTGCCACAGACAGCAGCAACACGACCTGAGTGAACGCTCGAAGGGGGTTCGCTATGCCGATCGATACCGTCCTGTCCGCCGTGCTCCGGCACGTGGGGGTGCCGCCGGAACTGATCGCCTCGTGCGATCCGTTGACCGGAGGCACGTACAACGCGGTCACCCGCGTCCACCTCACCGACGGCCGGCGGTGGGTCGTGAAGACGCCGCCCCCGGGCGGGGCCCATCTCGCCTACGAGCGCGACCTGCTGGTCAACGAGGTCACGTTCTACACCGCGGCGGCCGCACTCGCCGAGGAGGCCGCCGTCCCCGTCCTCGTGCACAGCGGCCTCGACCCGGCCGCCCCGGGGGGTGCGTACGTCGTCATGACGGACCGTCCCGGGCGGCCCTGGCACGAGGTCGCGGACGCCCTGGCCGACGACGATGCCCGGCGGCTGCGTGCGGAGCTCGGGCGGATCGTCGGCCGGCTGCACACCGTCCCCGGGCCGGGCGGTTTCGGCTACCCGTCCGCGGCGCTCGGACCGCTCGCCCCCACGTGGCGCGGTGCGTTCACCGCGATGACCGGTGCGGTGCTGGACGACGCGCGGACGTACGGGGCGCGGCTGCCGTGCGAGGTCGCGGACATCCGGCGCCTGCTCGACGCCGCTTCGTACGTACTGGACGAGGTGACGCGCCCCGCCCTGGTCCACTTCGACCTGTGGCAGGGCAACATCCTGGTCGCCGGGGAGCCGGGCGCGCGGCGGATCGGCGGGGTCATCGACGGGGAGCGGATGTTCTGGGGCGACCCGGTCGCCGACTTCGTGTCGCTCGCCCTGTTCGGGGACATGGAGCGGGACGACGACTTCCTCGCCGGTTACGGGGAGTCGGCGCCGGGCGGGCCTGTCACGTTCGACGGCTCCGTGCGGTTGCGGCTCGCGCTCTACCGCGCCTACCTCTACCTGATCATGCTGGTGGAGACCGTGCCCCGCAAGGCGTCCGGGGAGCAGCTGGAGTGGACGTGGACCGAGGTGGCGCCGCGGCTCGAAGCGGCGCTCGGGGAGGTGGAGTCGGCGCCTAGGGTCGCTGGGTCAGGTGCGTGAACGCTTCCAGGTTCCGGGTGGACTCGCCGCGCGAGACCCGCCACGCGTACTCCTTGCGGATCGCGTTGGCGAAACCGAGTTCGAGCAGGGGGTTGAAGGCGCCGTCGGCGGCCTCCAGCACCACGCCGAGCAGCCGGTCCAGCTCCTCGGGCGTCACGACGGAGAGCGGCAGTTTGCCGACGAGGTAGATGTCGCCGAGCGGGTCGATCGCGTAACTCACTCCGAAGAGCCGGAGGTTGCGCTCCAGCAGCCAGCGGTGCACCTCCGCGTCGTTCTCGTCGGGGTGGCGGATGACGAAGGCGTTGAGGGACAACGCGTGCGCGCCGACGATGAGCGAGCACGTGGTGCTCAGCTTGCGGGTGCCGGGCAACTGGACGACGTAACTCCCGGGCGCGGGACTCTCCCAGTCGAGTCCGGCATCCTTCAGCGTCGCCTCGATGACCTGGGAGACCTGTGCGACGTGTGTGACCTGCGGCGTCGCCGTTTCGTTGGGTACGTCAGCCATGAACCGAGCGTACGCCCGTACGACAGAGGCGCACGTACGGCGGCGTACGTGCGGCGGCCTCATCGACGGGACGTGCTCACCCGCCGCTCTCACCCGTGGTGCGAGCGCACCCGTCGGCGGTGGTCCTGTACGGCCGCGGTGTAGACGTCCGCGGTCGCCGCCGCCGCCGTGTCCCAGCCGAAACGCTCCGCGTGCGCGGCGGCCGCGTCGCCCATCCGGCCGACGAGCTCCGGCTGGACCGCGAAGCGCTCCAGCGCCTCCGCGTACGCCTCCGGGTCGTGCCCGGGGATGAGGAAGCCGCTGACCCCGTCCCGCACCGCCACCGGCAGACCGCCCACGGCCGCCGCGACGACCGGGGTGCCGGCCGCCTGGGCCTCTATGGCGACCAGGCCGAACGACTCGCTGTACGACGGCATGACCAGCACGGACGCGGCCCGGAACCAGTCGGCGAGCTGGTCCTGTCCCACCGGCGGATGGAACCGCACGACGTCCGCGATGCCCAGGCGGGCGGCCAGCTTCTGCAGCCCCTCCGGCTTGGCGAGCCCGCTGCCGCTGGGTCCGCCGACGACCGGCACGACGATCCGGGACCGCAGCGACGGATCCCGGTCCAGCAGGGCGGCGACGGCGCGCAGCAGTACGTCCGGGGCCTTCAGCGGCTGGATGCGGCCCGCGAAGAGCGGGATCAGGGCGTCCTGCGGCAGGCCGAGGCGGGCGCGGGCCGCCGCACGCCCGTCGCCGGGGCGGAAGCGGTCCAGGTTGACGCCGGGGTGGACGACGGCGACGGCGCCGGGGTCGGCCTCGTAGAAGCGGACGAGTTCGTCCGCCTCCTCGGCGGTGTTCGCGATCAGCCGGTCGGAGGCGCGCACGATCTGGGTCTCGCCGATGACGCGGGCGGCGGGCTCGGGGGTGTCACCCTCGGCGAGCGCGGCGTTCTTGACCTTGGCCATGGTGTGCATGGCGTGGACGAGGGGCACGCCCCAGCGCTGCGCGGCGAGCCAGCCGACCTGGCCGGAGAGCCAGTAGTGGGAGTGCACCAGGTCGTAGTAGCCGGGGCGCTGACCGGCCCACGCCTGCATCACGCCGTGCGTGAAGGCGCAGAGCTGGGCGGGCAGCTCCTCCTTGGCCAGGCCCTCGTACGGTCCCGCGTCGACGTGGCGGACCAGCACGCCGGGCGCCATCTCGACGGCCGGCGGCAGGGCGCCGTTGGTGGAGCGGGTGAAGATCTCGACCTCGATGTTGATCGCGGCCAGGCGCTTGGCGAGCTCCACGATGTACACGTTCATGCCGCCCGCGTCGCCCGTCCCCGGCTGGTGCAGCGGGGAGGTGTGCACGGAGAGCATCGCGATCCGGCGCGGCCTGCGGTGGCCACCGGGGAAGGAGCCGGTGAAGCCGGTGGGGAACCTGAGACGCGGTGCGACACGGCTGCTGCCGAGCCGGGAGACGTACTGGCTCACGTCGTCCGGTCCTCCTTACTCAGGGCACTGGTACCGACTTCGTTCACGGCATGGCGTAGAAGGGGCGCGCGGTCCCTTTCGGAAGGCTGGAACAGCGGAACTCGTCCTTTCATTTCCGCTTTGCCAAATCATTACGGTAGGGATGCGGCGCGTCGCCTCGGCGGCCGCCCGGTCCGGCCGAGTCGTTACGCTCTGTGTCATGCGCCCGATCGGCACCGCGACCCGCGGGACCACCAACCCGAACCGGCTGCGCCGCATGGACCGCTGGATCGCCGCCACGCACGGCCCCGCCCTGCGCCGCGCCGAAGCCCCCGTGGCGGTCGACCTCGGATACGGGGCCGCCCCCTGGACCGCCGTCGAACTGCTGGAGCGCCTGCGCACGGCCGAACCGCGCACCTGCGTGGTGGGCATCGAGATCTCCCCCGAGCGCGTCGAGGCGGCGCGGCCGTACGAGCGCGCGGGCCTCACCTTCCGGCACGGCGGCTTCGAGATCCCCCTGCCCGAGCGACCCGCCCTGATCCGGGCGGCGAACGTGCTGCGCCAGTACGACGAGGGCGAGGTCGCCGCCGTCTGGCAGCGGCTGTGCGACCGGCTGGCGCCGGGCGGCCTGCTGGTGGAGGGCACCTGCGACGAGATCGGGCGCCGCCACGTCTGGGTGGCGCTGGGCCCCGAGGGCCCGCGCACGGTCACCTTCGCGACCCGGCTCGGCTCCCTCGGCCGCCCCTCCGACCTCGCGGAGCGGCTGCCCAAGGCGCTGATCCACCGCAATGTGCCGGGCGAGCCCGTCCACGCGTTCCTGCGCGACTTCGACCGGGCCTGGGCGGCGGCCGCTCCGTACGCCTCACTGGGCGCCCGGCAGCGCTGGATCACGGCCGTGCGGGCCCTGTCGGGCGAGTGGCCGCTGACGGACGGCGTACGCCGGTGGCGCCAGGGTGAAGTGACGGTGAAGTGGGCGGCGCTGCGGCCCGAGCTGTAGCCCGGCACGCGGCGCCGCGGCTCCAGCGGGAGCCCGACACGCGGTGAACAAGGTGAACTCTTCCGGCTTCGGGAACGTCGGCACGGCACCGTTCGTCCCAGAACAGGGAGGGCAGTCTCGGGTCAGGTCGGGGAGGACCGATCCGGGAGGGCGCGGGGGCGCCATGGGGGCCTGCGAATCTGCGGAGATGTGTCTGCCTCTGTTGCTTTTCGGGAGTGCATGGCACGATCTCGTCGGCGCCATAAGTTACTGACGGTAAATCAGATCCGCAGGGATCAGCTCGGAGGGGGAGCCTCGTGTACCGACGCCACTGTGCCGCTGCCGCGATCACTCTGGTCTGCGCGATGGCCGTACTGGCCTCACCGGTCCAGGCCTTCGCGGCACCCGCACCTCCCTCGCCCACCCCTGCGCAGCCGGCGAAGAAGAGCCTCGAAGAGGTGCGCCAGGAGATCGACGGCCTCTACCGGGCCGCCGGGTCGGCCACGGACGCGTACAACCTCGCCGAGGAGAAGGCCAAGAAGCAGTCGGGCGAGATCGTCAAGCTGGCCCAGGCCATAGTCGAGGGCCAGGCGAAGATCGACGAGCTGAAGAGCAGGGCGGGCGCGCAGGCCCGCGAGGAGTACCGCAACGCCGGCCTGCCGCCCGGCGCCCGGCTCATGCTCAGCGGCGACCCGCAACTCTTCCTGGACGGGGTCAGCCGGGCCCGGCAGGGCGCCAAGGCCACCAAGGGGCTCCTGGGGGAACTGAACAGGACCCAGGAGGACTTGAAGACGTACACGCAGGACGCGAGCACCAACTGGACGAAGCTCGAAGCCAATCGCGTCAAGCAGGCCAAGGCCAAGAAGAAGATCAACGAGCAGATCGCGGCCGCCAAGAAGCTGGAGTCCCGGCTGGAGAAGAAGGAGCGCGCCCGCCTCCTCCAGCTGGAGCAGGAGGCGGAGTACAAGTCGCAGACCGCCTGGCTCGGGTCCGGCGCGCTGAAGGAGATCAACCGCGAGGCGAGCGCGAGCGGCAGGAAGGCGGTGGCCTTCGCGACCGACCGGATAGGCCTGCCGTACGAGTGGGGCGCCGTGGGCCCCAAGTCGTACGACTGCTCGGGACTGACCTCCCGGGCCTGGGCCTCGGCCGGACGACCGATCCCTCGCACCTCGCAGGAGCAGTGGCGGCAGCTGCCCCACATCGCGATCAAGGACATGCGCCCCGGCGACCTGATCATTTACCACGCCGACGCCAGCCACGTCGGGATGTACGTCGGCGACGGCGCGATCGTGCACGCCCCCCGCCCGGGCCGCAATGTCACGCTCGCCGGGGCGGGATCGATGGAGATCCTCGGGGTCGTCCGCCCGGACAGCTAGCGGCCGCTCCCCCGCCGCGCGGCCACCGGTGTGAGCGGTGCCACGCCGGATCAACAGGGGCCGGGACGGGTTGCGTGACCTTTGTCATGCCGTTCCGGAGGCCTGGGAACGGCACATCGCGCCGGATCCGTGACCTGACGCGGCTTATGGCGGTGCATATGCCGGGGGCCGAGTGCGGTGCGCCATTCCGTTCCCCTGTCCCGTACCGCTATCGTCCCCGTCTGGCGGGTCGTCGATCGTCGTTCCGCCGCGCCCTCGGGGGGAGGGAAGGAAACCCGAACCGATGCCCGTACCCGTACCGCAGCAGCGTGCCGTTCCCGCTGCGGAGACCAGCAACGGCACCGACCTCACCCTCCTGGTGATCGAGGACGACCCGGCGGGCACCTTCAGCGTCCCGGAGCTCTCCGCGGCAACCGGTGCCCGTGTCCGTATCCGCGCCGCCCGCAACCTGACCGAGGCGGGCCGGCTCCTCACCGACGACGTGGACTGCATCCTGCTCGACCTGGCGCTGCCGTCCGGCACCGAGACGCGCGCCGACCGGGGCGCGGAGGCCCACGGACTCGCCACCCTCGAGCACGTCCTGCGGATCGCGCCCCGCCACGCCGTACTCGCCCTCACGGCCGAGGACGACGCCGAGCTGGCCGCCGAGGCCGTACGGGTGGGGGCGCAGGACTACCTCTTCCGCGGCGAGCTCGACGGCAGGCTCCTCAGCCGCGCCATCCGCTACGCCGTCGAGCGCAAGCGCGCCGACGTCGCCCAGCACCAGCTCACCGAGTCCCGGCTGCGCGCCCAGGAGAACGCCCGCCTGGAACGCGGCCTGCTGCCCACCCCGCTGCTCGACGGCTCCGACCTGCGCTTCGCGGCCCGCTACCGCCCCGGCCGCAGCCGGGCGCTGCTCGGCGGCGACTTCTACGACACGGTCCGCACCCCCGACGGCACCGTGCACGCGATGATCGGCGACGTCTGCGGCCACGGCCCGGACGAGGCGGCCCTCGGCGTCGAACTGCGCATCGCCTGGCGGGCCCTGACCCTGGCAGGACTCTGCGGCGACGAACTGCTCTCCACCCTCCAGCAGGTCCTGGAGCACGAACGGGAGAGCGAGGAGATCTTCGCGACGCTCTGCACCGTCGACATCGCCCCCGACGGCCGCCGCGCGGGCCTGTGCCTGGCCGGCCACCCCGCACCGCTGATCGCCCGCCAGGGGCGGGCCGCGCATCTGCTTCCGTACGAGGACGGCGGACCGGCACTCGGCCTGCTGCCGCGCGCCCGCTGGCCGCGCCGGCAGGTGGAACTGGGCGGCTCCTGGAGCCTGATGATGTACACGGACGGGCTGATCGAGGGCCGTGTCGGCGACGGCACGCAGCGCCTCGGCCAGGACGGCATGGTCGCGATGATCAATCGTCAGCTGGCCGAGGGCCTGGCCGGCGAGGACCTCCTGGAGGCGGCGGTCACGCACGTCCGCGAGCTCAACGGCGGAGAGCTGACCGACGACGTCGCGGTCCTGCTGCTCGACCGCGACCTGGACACCGTCCGCGAAGGCGCCCGCCACCGGGCGCGCAACGGCGACCGGGGCCGGAGCATCCCGCGCCCCCGCCCCGGACAGGTGTCACCCGCAGGCGCTCAACGCCCGCCGTTGTAGGGACCGTACGGCCCGTCGCTGCTGGAGCCGCCACGTCGGCGGCCGCCGCCCGAGACTGCCTTGAGCGCGGGCCGTACGTCCACGAAGAACACGATGGACGCGATCAGCCCGGCGATCTGCAGGAAGAGCATGGGAACCCAGAGGTTCACAACCACCGCGATGCCGAGAATGATCAGCCAGAAGGACTTCTTCTGCTTGTCCGCGGCGCGGTAGGCGTCCTCGCGGGCGATCGCGGCCATGACGAAGGCCACCACGGCGAGAACGGTCATGGCCGTGAAGATCAGCCCGAGGATTGAGTTGAAGCCTTCGAGCAACATGGGGTGCACCGCCTAGTGAGTGGATGAGCGCGCTCGCGGCCAAGGTACCGGGACAACGACCCGGGCACGTGGAAGGTGCCCGCCCGTTGCCCCGGCACACCTGCCGGGCAACGCGGCGCTACTTGGCGGAGGGCGGCGTCGCCTTCTTGGCGGCGGGCTTGCTCACGGGCGCCTTCTTGGCGGGCGACGGCGACGGCTTGGCGGGCGCGGGCGACGGCTTGGCCTCGGCCCTGACGGTCTTGGGCGCGGGCTTGGCGGCGGGCGCGGGCTTGGCGGCCACCGGCTTGGCGGCGGGCTTCGGCTCGGCCTTCGCCGTGCCCGGCTTCGACTCCTTGCGCGGCTCGACGACGACGGCGATCTCGACGATCTCCTCCGCGGTCTCACCACGCCACGTCCGCACGGTCTGCTCGCCGCGCTCGGCGACCTTCTCGTACGTCTCCCGGGCCCTGACCGCGTACTCCGCGGCCACGCCGACGCTGCGCAGCGCCAGGTCCTGGGCGCTCTCGCCCAGCTTCTTCAGGTCGGTGTCGAACGCCCCGATCACCTCGGTGACCTTGGCCTGAAGGGTGGCCTGCGCCTCCTTGGCCTGGCCGGCCACCTTCTCCTGCACGGTCTTGGGGTCGGTGTTGCGCACCGCCTCGATGCGCTCCGGCGCCTCGGCCCGCAGCTGCTCGATCAGCGCCGGAACCTTCCGGGCCTGCTGCACGGCGAGGTCGGCGGTGCCGGCGGCGAAGTAGAGGGGGGTCGGGTCGGTGAGGGTCTTGCGCAGGTCATCGGTGATGGCCATGACTGTGGTCCTCCCGGATCATCAGACTCAGAGTGAGGGTTTTGAAGGCTTTGAACCTGTATCTGTATCGGCAGCACCGCCGTCGGCACTGAGGGGCGCATCCGAGCCGGACGCACGCCCCTCCTCGGCAACGGGGTCCACGGGCTCGTCCTCGAACCCGTTCTCCTTGCGGAAGGAGGCGTAGATCTGCAGCAGCACGCTCTTCTGCCGCTCGTTGATCGACGGATCGGCCAGGATCACCGCCCGCGTCTCCAGCTCCTCCCGCTCCCGCTCATCCAGAATCCCGGCCCGTACGTACAGGGTCTCGGCGGAGATCCGCAGCGCCTTGGCGACCTGCTGGAGGACCTCGGCACTGGGCTTGCGCAGCCCGCGTTCGATCTGGCTGAGGTAGGGATTGGACACCCCGGCGGCATCGGCGAGCTGCCGCAGCGACAGCTGCGCGGTACGGCGCTGCTCGCGCAGGTACTCGCCGAGATTGCCGACGTTGAGTGAGGCCATACCCCGATACTGGACCCGCGCTGCTAACTTTTGCAAGCAGGTGCTTGCAAAAGTGTTCCGCACCACTCGGACGGGCCATCGGGAACCCGCCATGCCGCCCTTGTCCTGTCTCTGCGATGTGTAGGCAGTCCCGTTCTTCTGTAGGCATGTACGGCTGGGTCCCGGTCATGTGTAGGCAAGTTCTGAAGAGTTCCGGTCTTGTGTAGGTACGGCGATCACGTCGCTTCTACGGTCGAAGTAGCTGGTCGGCGTCGTACCGGAGGCCCCGATGGATGTACACGAGGTGTCGGCGGAGGACGTCGAACTGGAGTACGTCAGCGCGGCCGGTGTGCGCCAGCGGGGATCTTTGGGGCGTCTGTGGCCGGTCCGGTTCGAGTCGGTACGGCCCGAGCGCCGCTTCCCGGCCTTCCGAGGTCAGGGCAACTGGTGCGGCTGGTACTGGTCGGCGACCTGCGGCGGTCATGTGGGATATGAGTCGTGGTTGGAGCGCGACCATCTGATGCTGCTCGACTTCGATCCACTGGTGACGGGCATGGCTTCGCAGCCGTTCCGGCTGTCGTGGACCGGGCCGGACGGGAAGCGGGCGCGGCATACGCCGGACTTCTTCGTCCGCCGCGCCGACGGCACTGGCTTGGTGGTGGACGTGCGTCCGGACGATCGGATCGGGCCGGATGACGCGGAGAAGTTCGCCGTGACGGCGGCGGCCTGCCGTTCGGTGGGCTGGGACTTCTCGCGGGCGGGGTCGCCGGATGGGGTGCTGATGGCGAACGTGCGGTGGCTGGCCGGCTACCGCCATCCACGGGTGCACCGCCCGGAGGTCGCCGCCCGCTTGGTGGAGGTGTTCGCCGACGGCGGCGGGTTGCTGGCCGGGGCCCTGCGGGTGGGTGATCAGATCGCGGTGCTGCCGGTGCTGTTCCACCTGCTCTGGCGCCGGGTCCTGACCGTGGATCTGGAGGTTGAACTGTTGTCAGCGGACACGCGGGTCCGGCTCGGCCTGGTGCGGGAAGGGGGCAAGGATGCCCTCGCGTCCTCGGCTGTTGCGAGCGGGTGACCTGGTCCGGTTCGACGGACGCCTGCACACGGTGGCCGCACTGGAGGGGACCGCTGTCCGACTGGTCGACGAGGCACAGTCGGCGAGCGTGGTGATGCTGGCCCATCTGCTGTCTTCGGAGGGCTTCGAGGTGGTCACGCCTGCCTCAGTGCGGACAGTAGTGCCGGCGGCCGGGGTGCTGGAGGGGCTTCCGGCCAAGGCAGTGGAGCGGGCCGAGTGGTGGCAGCGGCACTTGGTGGAGATGCTCACGGGCCGTCCGCTGGACGATCCGCAGGGGCCGGTGCGGGCCGAGTACGACCCGGCGGTGAGGTCGCTGCGGCAGCGGGAGCTGGCGAAGGCCGCCGAACTGGCCGCGGCCGGGCACAGTACGTCGCTGGCGCTGATCCAAAGGATGCGGTGCCGCTTCGAGAACGAAGGAGTGCTGGGCCTGGTCGACCCGCGACTGAGGGCCGCCTCGGACGGCACGGGCCGCGCCGACCAGCGGGTGGTCGAGGCCCTGCGCAAGGTCGTGGACGAGCAGACGAACCGTTCTACTGTCTCCGCACAGGTGCTGCGGCGCCGGATGGAACGCCTGCTGGAGGCCGAACACGGGCCCCGGGTGGTGCCGTTGCCGTCGCGCACGGCGTTCTACCGACTGCTGAAAGCGGTCAGTTCCGGTCGGCACACGCTGGGCTCAGCGCGCACCCGCCGCTCGCTGGCCAAGCAGCCGGACGGCATGTTCGGCCAGCTGACCGCGGCCCGGCCGGGCGAGGTGATGGAGATCGACTCGACTCCGCTGGACGTGCTGGTCGTTCACGACGACGGCACGGTGGACACCGTCGAACTGACCGGCATCGTGGATCTTGCGACGCGCACGCTGGCCGCGGCGGTGCTGCGGCCGTCGACGAAGGCGGTCGATGCAGCGCTGTTGCTGGCGCGGGCGATGACGCCGGAGCCGATGCGTCCGGGCTGGGCTGACGCTTTGCGGATGTCCCGTTCGGTGCTGCCGCACGCCTCGCTCATGGCGCTGGACGAGCGGCTGGCCCAGGCAGCAGCGATTCCGGTGATCACGCCGGAGACGATCGTCTGCGACCGGGGCAAGGCCTACATCTCCGACACGTTCCGCTCGGCCTGCCAGTCGCTGGGCATCTCCTTCCAGCCCGCCCACCCCGACACCCCGACCGACAAGCCGCACATCGAGACGACGCTGGGCTCGGTGGCCACGATGTTCGTCCAGTACCTTCCCGGCCACAAGGGACGCAGCACCGAACACCGGGGCACCGATCCGGCCGCGGAGGCCCTCTGGAAGATCCACCAGCTCCAGGAGTTGTTGCAGGAGTGGATCGTCCACTGGCAGAACCGGCCGCACGATGGGCTGCGTGACCCGATGATGCCCGGCAAGGCCCTGAGTCCGAACGAGAAGTACGCCGCCCTCGTCGCGGCGGCCGGGCACGTCCCGGTCGCACTCAGCCCGGAGGAGTACATCGAGCTGCTGCCTCGCTGCCGACGGAGGATCAACTCCTATGGCATCCGACTTGGCCACCGCACCTACGACAGTGCGGAGTTGGCCCCGTTCCGCCGCCAGCCGTCCGGCGCCGGCCAGGACGGGAGGAGCTGGGAGGTCCACTACGACCCCTACGACATCTCCCGCGTCTGGGTACGCAACCACCGCGACTGCGGCTGGATCACCGCCATCTGGCGTCACCTTCGCACCGCCCCGACGCCGATGGGCGAACTGGCCTGGGACCACGCCCGCCGCATCCTGGCCCAGCGCGGCACTGACCCGGCCACCGAGGAAGAAATCGCCGAGGCCGCCGCCGCTCTGTTGGACCGCGCCGCCGACGGCCCAGCGGACAAGCCCGCGAAACCGTCCCGCACATCGCGCAGCGGCGGCCGGGACCGCAAGGTTGCCGCCCGGACCCGGGCCACGGCCGAGCCTTCCTGGCCCCGGCCGGACGAGCCAACCGACCAGCCCGCTGCCGAGCCGGTGGAGACGGATGAGGACGAACTCGCCGACGTGATCCCGCTGGAGATCTTCGACGCTCGCAAGGAGGCCGAGAGGTGGTGGTGAACGCGCCGGACCAGGACGGCGAGGAAATGCCCGAGTCCGGCGAGGACCGAACGGACCCGTCCACTCGTCTGGAAGGCTGGCGCCGGTTCGTCGAAGAGGACCCTGCCGCCTTCGACCTACTGCCCGAGCAACAGTGGCAGGCCCTGAGCCCGCCGCTGCGGGACGCCTATGACGAGGCCCGCATCGCCTACCACTCCGAACTCCAGGTCGTGCGCACGTCCACGGTCAAAGACATCGCCCACCAGGGACGGCTGCTGACCCTCCTCAACCAGCGCGAGCACGGCGCCCGCCGCGGACTCATTGTCTCCGGGGAGTGGACCACGGGGAAGACCACCGCGCTCAAACAGCTCGGCCGCCTGCACGAACTGCGCGTCCGCCAGCGCTATCCGGGAAGCCAGCGCATCCCGGTCGTCTACATCACCGCCCCGCCCAAGGGGTCTCCGCGCAAACTCGCGATGGAGTTCGCCCGGTTCCTCGGCCTGCCCGTGATCGGCCCGAGGCACAACACCATCGACGTCACCAGCGCCGTCTGTCAGGTCCTCATCGAGGCCCGCACGGACCTGGTCCTGGTTGACGAAATCCACCTGCTCAACCACGCCACCACTGCCGGTGAAGACCTCTCCGACCACCTGAAGTACTTCACCGAGCACCTGCCCGCAACGTTTGTCTACGCCGGGATCAACGTCGAGCAGTCTGGGCTGTTCACCGGTATCCGCGGCAAGCAGCTCGCCGGCCGCTGTGTCCTCGTCCGCACCGGCCCCTTCCCCCTGAACGCCGAGTGGCGGTCGCTGATCGCCTCTATGGAGAACACCCTCCACCGGCACGAGCCAAACACTCTGGTGCCGATGGCGAAGCACCTGCACCAGCGCACGGGCGGCATGATCGGAAGCCTCTCCCACCTCATCCGGGCCGCGGCCATCTCCGCGATCCTCGACCAGAGCGAGCGGATCACGCGGGCCACGATCAAGAGCATCCGCATCGATCACAGCAGCGAGACCTCCGGCCACGGCCGCTCCTCGTCCCTGCCCCACACCGGGTGAACGTGTTCCGCCCGGCCCTGATCCGTCCTCTGCCCATCTCGCTGCCGCCGTTCCCCGGCGAATGCGAATCGTCCTACTGGACTCGGTTGTCCCAAGCCAACCATGTCCCCCTGGCCCGGCTGCGGGCCCCGTCATGCTGGCTGGAGTCTCGTCTGGCCAGTGCCGATGCTCTCTGTATCCTCAGCGGGCAGTCCCGACAGCACTTGGCCCGCACGATCTCCGACCTCTACACAGAAGGGCGCCACCCGGCCCCGCCCGCCGTTCCGGACGACCACGTTCTCCGCTGGGCCTGCCGCCACTGCGTCGTCGCACGCACCGGCTGGACTTTCCCCGCCCAGGTCTGGGCTTCCGTCCACGACGATGTCTGTCTTCGCCACAACCTCTGGATCGGCAAGGACGTCTTCGCTCCCGAGCAGCAGCTCGACCTGTCCCGAACTCCTGACGTCATCCGCGCTCAGCACCGCTACTGGCGGCTCCGACGACGCTACGGTCCGACCGTCACCGGTGTCTGCCAGGGAGCCACCAGCAAGCTCTGGAGCGGCCTGGCCCACCGCCACTACCGACTCAACCGCCGGGTCGAACTCCTCCACGACCTTGTCCGAGTCAAGGGACCGACAGTCGAACCGGACAAGACGGCCCCCTGGCGGATCGCAACTGGATACCCCGAACACATCACCCTGATAAGCCTGTTCGCATCAGCCCACTGGAGACGGTCCATCCTCAGCGGCGACCTCCTCGCCGCCACACACGCCCTCGCCGAATTCCACCGCCGTTTCCCGCTGCAGACGCCCCTCCGAGGCACTAGCCGCACATGGCTCAGCACGACCATCACAGCCACAGCAACACAGATCGAAGCCCTCTTGGGCCCACCCAGTGAGCCCAACGGCGGACCAGCGTCCTCGGTTGGTCACGCAGCCTCCGACCGAGTGGGAGACCATTCAGACGGGCCAAACGGAGCCCATGGTTGACCTTCACCTTGGGGGAGCCCACAGCATCAGTGGGGCCAGGCGACGTGCCTGGCATGAGGAGGAACGAGCATGGGGTTGCTGACCATCGGGGCGTTCGCGAAGGCGTCCCGGCTGTCGCCGAAAGCACTGCGTCTTTACGACGAACTCGGCCTGCTGACTCCCGCTCGCGTCGACCCGGTGACCGGCTACCGCCTCTACGCACCGGAGCAACTGGATCAGGCCAGGCTGGTTGCCTGGCTCCGACGGCTCGGAATGCCGCTCGCCCGCATCCAGCAGGTCTGCACGCTGGATGCAGGTCCGGCAGCCGAAGAGATCCGCGCGTTCTGGGCCCAGGTCGAAGCCGATACCGCCGCACGGCGGGATTTGGCCACCTTCCTCATCGACCACCTCTCATGGAAGGACCCTGCCATGTCCCCGATCGCCAAGCCCCTGGGCATCCGTTACGCCGCACTTTCCGACACCGGCCTTGTCCGCGAGAGCAACCAGGACACCGCCTACGCAGGGTCCCGCCTGCTCGCCGTCGCCGACGGCTTCGGCAGCGGAGGAGCCCCCGCCAGCGCTGCGGCTGTCGACGCGCTCAAGCGCCTCGAAACCGACAGCATCCCGGCGGGCAATCTCCTCAACGTCCTCGAAGACGCGATCGACCAGGCCAAGCAGGCCGTGCACAGCGTCTCCGGAGCCGGCCCTTCCTCCGAAGAGGCCGGCACCACACTCACCGCGATGCTTTGGACCGGCTCACAGCTGGCCCTCGTCCACATCGGCGACTCCCGCGTCTACCTCCTGCGCGACGGAGAGCTGTTCCAGATCACTCAAGATCACACCATGGTGCAGTCGATGGTTGACGAAGGACGCATCAGCCCGGAGGAGGCCGTCTCCCACCCCCAGCGGTCACTGTTGATTCGAGCCCTGGGCCAAGGAGCCGATGGCACCCCCGACATGCGTCTGCACGACGCACAGCGGGAAGACCGCTACCTGCTCTGCTCCGACGGCCTGTCGACCGTCGTGCCGACCGAAGAAATCCGCCGGGTGCTCTCCGACATCAGCGAGCCCGAGCAGGCGGTCCGCGAACTCGTCGCCCTCGCCAATGGCTCCGGCGGCCCCGACAACGTCAGCTGCGTGGTCGCCGACGTCATGGAGCTCCAGCAGTAGGAGCGAGCGGCATGCACTTCGAGTTGCACCAGGTCCGCTCTCACGAACTCATCCGCGAGGCGGACGAATACCGACTCGCCCAACAAGTCAGGGAGGCCAAATCGGTCCGCCGATCCATGCCAGCCAGCACATGGCGACCGACTCCACGACGCCTGCTGGCTTGGCTCCGCGGGTGAAACCATCACGCTGCCTACGGTTGAGCGGGACACCGACCGCCGAGCTGTCCCACTCAACCGTAGGCACCGCAGGTCAGAACCTCGCCATGCCCACAGTTATCTGGGACAGGACAATGCCGCCCTGCCCCCACAGGCGGCGCGGGCTACATCGCGAGGGCCGACCCGGAGGGGAACGGGTCCTGCCGGGGCCGCGCGACGGGGAACCGCACCCCGGTGAGGTCTTCGGAGACGGTCCACAGCCGCTGCTGGACGGCCTCCTCGTGCGACTTCGGGCTGGAGGTGACCAGTCGGGGGTGGCCCTTGATCTCGTTGCGTCCGCCGGGACCGTAGTACTGGCCGCCGCGCACGGCGGGGTCGGCGGCGGCGCGCAGGGTCGGCAGCGCGCCCATCGCCGGCGTCTGGGTGATCAGCGGCGCGAGCCAGGTGAGCGGGAGCCGGAGGGCAGCCGGCGCATTGCGGGCCAGCTCGGTGCTGGACATACCGGGGTGCGCGGCCACCGCGACGGTGGTGCCGTGCGCGGCGAGCCGGCGCTGCAGCTCGTACGTGAACATCAGGTTGGCCAGCTTGGACTGGCCGTAGGCGGCGACCCGGCCGTACGACCGCTCCCACTGGAGGTCGTCGAAGTGGATCGCGGCCCGGATGCGGTGGCCGGTACTGCTGACCGTCACCACGCGCGAGCCGGGCACCGGCAGCATCAGGTCCAGCAGCAGCCCGGTGAGCGCGAAGTGACCGAGGTGGTTGGTGCCGAACTGCGTCTCGAAGCCGTCCCGGGTGGTCCGCTTCGGGGTGTACATCACGCCGGCGTTGTTGATCAGCAGGTCGATCCGGTCGAGCCGGGACCGCAGCGCCGCCGCCGCGGTCCGGACGGATTCGAGCGAGGTCAGGTCCAGCGCCTGCACGGTCACATCGCCGGTCATGCGGGCCGCGGCCTGCTCGCCCTTCTCGACGTCGCGCACGGCGAGCACCACGGACGCCCCGCGCTCGGCGAGCGCCTTGGCGGTCTCGTACCCCAGTCCGGTGTTGGCCCCGGTCACCACGGCCACCCGGCCGCGCTGGTCCGGAATGTTCGCCGTCGTCCACTTCTCATTCATGCCAGGCTCCCGATCAACTAACGTACCGAAGGTATCTTGTGCTCACGACGCTAAAGTACTCACGGTACGTTGTCAACGTACCGGAGGTACCTAAGTTAGGCTGGCGCTCGTGACTTTCCAGCGGGCGCGAACCGAAGAGCAGAGGGAGATCCGCCGCCGGGCGATCCTCGACACCGCGTCGGCGATGCTCGACGAGATGCCCGTGGCGGCGGTCACCCTGAACGAGCTCAGCCGCCGCGTGGGCCTGGCGAAGCCGAACGTGCTGCGCTACTTCGAGTCCCGCGAGGCGGTGCTGCTGGAGCTGCTGGACCACTTCCTGCAGGAGTGGCTGACGGAACTGGCCGGCGAGTTGGCCGCCCGCGTCGACGAAGACCTGCCCATGGCCGAGCGAGCGACAGCGACGGCCGACGTCCTCAGCCGCTCGCTCTCCGGCCGGCCGGTGCTGTGCGACCTCTTCGGCGCGCAGGGCAGCGTCCTGGAACACAACGTCACCGTCGAGGTCGTGGCACGTTACAAACGCGCCTCCCTGGACCGCCTGACCACCATGACCGCCCTGATCCAGAAGTACCTGCCGGAGCTGGGCGAGAGCGCAACGCTGTTCTGCCTGCAAACCCTGGTGCTGGCCGGCGCGTTGTCGGCGTACAGCACACCTCCGCCCAGCCTTCAGGCTGCTTACCGGGCCGAGCCCGAGCTGGCCCGCTTCCACCTGGAGCTGAAGGACTACCTGAAGCAGGCCGTGACCGCGACCCTCCTGGGCGTGCTGCCCCGCCGCTGACCCACGTCGCACCGGACAGGCCGAAACCTCCGCACGGCTCGCGCCCGGCCCAGCGCGGCGGGGACGTCGCGCCGGGGAATCGGTCCATGTCATGCGGCACCTGCCCGGCCTTCGCGAAAACCCGTTGGCGGACCGCGTCGAACCGCTGTTAGCCTCCTGGCGGCCGTGCGAAAGAACGAGGAGGTGGTACCCGTGAACGAAGTATCGACATGGGTGCTCCCCTCTGGGGTCATGGTCGGGCGATAGGTCGTCCTGGGAGCGCCGCCCTCTGCGCACTCCCGAAAGGCACCACCATGCACTTCACTTCCGAACAACGCCTCGACGACGGTGTCCTCGAGCGCGAGTTCACCCTCGGCGAGATCCCCGGCATCCTGTGGACGCCCGAAGCCGCGTCCGCGCCGACGCCGCTGATCCTGCTCGGCCACCCTCCCCTCGGGCTGGGCAAGATGTACCCGCGCCTGGTGGGGCGGGCCCGTAACGCTGCGGCGGAGGGTTTCGCCACGGCCACCATCGAGCTCCCCGGAAGCGGCGACCGGCCCCGTTTGCCCGCCGTCGACCAGGCCCGCGCCGACCTGCGCCGGGTGATGCAGGCGGGAGAGCCGGTCAGCGACGAGATCGTCGACGCCCTCGTCCTCCCGCTGGTCGACAAGGCGGTCCCGGAATGGCAGGCGGCCCTGGACGCCCTCCTTTCGGTGCCCGGGATCGGCGGCCCGGTCGGGTACTCGGGGGGACTGATCTCCATCGGCATCAGGCTGGCGACAGTCGACCCGCGCGTCTCGGCCGCCGTTCTGTTCGCCGGGAGTCTCGTGCCGCGCGTCATGTTCGAGGAGGCCCGCCAGGTCACCGTTCCCCTGCACGTCCTGTTGCAGTGGGACGACGAGGGGAACGACCGGCAGGCGGCCCTGGACCTGTTCGACGCCTTCGGCTCCCAGGAGAAGACCCTGCACGCCAACATGGGCGGGCACACCGGCGTCCCGCAGTTCGCGGGGGACGCCGCGGACCGGTTCTTCGCCCGGCATCTGAAGTGAGGCCCGGCCGTCCGGACGGCAGCAGACGGTAGCTGATGCCGGCCGGCGTGCCGCCCGTCGAGGGCGCGCCCCGGCCCTCCTCCACGGCGGCGACCGGCAGACGCACAGCCGCTCCGATCGCGGCCGTCCCAGCCATCGGCGGTACGGCCGCGATCGGAGCGGCGCGCGATCACGTGCGCGGCCCGCGGCCGCGCGTCGCCCGGCCTCCTGTGTGACGCTGGGAACGCCGTCGGGCGTCCGCGGGCGAGAGGGCCGGGTCATGCGAAACGTCGTTGCCGTCTCCGTCCTGGTCGCCGCCCTCACCCTCGGGGGCGCCGCCTGCGGCGCGGGCGGCGAGCGGCAGACGCCGCAGCGCGCACCGGGCGGCACCACCACGTCGGTTCCGCCGAAACAGAGACCGTCCACACCGTCCGCTTCCGGCAAGAGGTCGACCGGGGCGACGCCGAAGGCCACGCGGGACGCGACGCCGACCAGGTCGGTCGCGTCGCCGCCGACGGGTGCCCCGGCATCGGTCACCCCTCGTCGGACGCCGTCCCGCACGCCGTCCGCTCCGCCACCGTCCGCCCCGGCACCGTCCGCGACGGTCCCGGAGGGGCACAGATCGTTCACGCCCGGCAGTGAGCAGTCGACTCTGGACGATTGGCGACGCGGTCAGTGCGAAGACGCCGGTTACACCAACTGCGAGTGAGCGCCACGCTTCTCCGGTGTACGCGCCTGGTGGTTGGTGGTCATCCGTACATCGCCACCCGGTAGAACGCCACCAGCGCCTCGTCGACGGGGTGCGGCTGCGGCCGGCCGGCGGAATCGAGCCTGTTCCCCCTCTGCATGTTGACCGCGACGGCCATCTGACGCCTGCCGTCCGCCCGGGTCATGGCCAGCGCTCCGCCGCCCCAGACCGTGCCGCCATGGCCCCAGAAGGTGCCCCGGCCGGGGCCTTCCGCCGGGTCATCCGTCCCATCCACCGGGCCATCCACCGGGGCATCAGTCGGGGCATCCATCGGGTGCAGACCGAGGCCGTACTCGATCACCCTTCCCTCCTGGGAGACGACCGGGACGGTGCGCCGCATCTGCGCCAGCGACGACGGGGCGACGATCTTCCCGGCCAGCAGCGCGGCGTAGAAGCGGTTGAGGTCCGCGACGGTCGATATCAGCGAGGCCGACGGGCCCACCCATGACATGTCGAAGACGCTGTAGTCGCGCGGCGGGTCGATCATGCCGAACCACGACTCGTAGAGCTGCGAGTGCGGGCCGTCGATGTGCGGTCCGGTGGGGAGTTCGGTGTCCCGGAGCCCGGCGCGCTCGATGACGTCGCGGGTGACGCAGCGCTCGGCCGTGCTGCCGGTCACCTGCTCCAGGAGCCGGCCGAGGAGCAGGTAGTTGGTGTTGGAGTAGAGGCCCGGGGTGCCGCCCGGGGTGCCGGCGGGAGGGGCGGTGACTCCCCTCCCGATCAGGTCGAGGGGGTCGAACCGCGTGAACCGGTGGTCGTCCAGACACTCCGGCCCGGTCTCCGCGAGGACGGGGAACGCCTTGAGGGACGGGTAGGCGTACGGGAGGTACTCGGCGAGGCCGCTGGTGTGGTTGAGCAGCATCCGGACCGTGATCGCTTCACCGCGCTCCCCCGGAACCAGCTTCGGCAGATACCGGCCGATCGGTGTGTCGAGACCGATCCGGCCCCGCTCGACCTGCTGCAGGACCGCGGCGGCGGTGAACGTCTTGGTGATGCTGCCGACGCGGTGCCGCATGCCGGCGACGACGGGGCGGCCCGTGGCGACATCCGCCACCCCGGCGGCGCCGCGCCAGACCTGGTCGCCGTCCCGCACCTCGGCGAACAGCCCCGGCATCCCGGCGCGGTGAACGTGGTCGATGGCGGCGTCCAGAGCGCCGCAGTCCAGTGCGTCCTTCATGACATGCGTCCTTTCGCATTCCCCGGGGCCGGCCTCCGCGTCGGGTCGCCCGACCCCGGGACAACAGGGCACGAGGGGCGTGCCGGGCCACCCGACACTCCATGTCCCCATTATGCACGCGGTGCGTGCAACACCAAGTGCATACGTTAGGCTGGAGTCCGGCGAGAGGGGCGAAATGGCAGGCAGAAGGCGTTGGTCGACCGACGAGATCCTGGACGCGGCGGCAGAACTGCTGAGTACGAGCGACGCGGACTCGTTCAGCGTGCGCAAACTGGCCGCGACCCTCGGAACCGATTCCTCCAGCCTCTACCGGCACTTCCGCAGCAAGACGGAACTGCTGCGCGCGGTCGCCGACCGGATCCTCCTGGCCGCGATGGACGGCCACCGCCCGGACGGCGACTGGAAGCAGCGCATCACCGCCCTGGCCCTGCGCCTGCGTGAGGCCTTCGGCCGGCAGCCTCAGCTCGCCGCGGTCTGGGGCCGCTACGCGTCGAGCGGCACCGGCTCCCGCATGGTCATGGAGGAGGTGCTGCAGGCGCTGCGCTCGTCAGGGCTGCCCGAGGAGCAGATCCCCGTGCGCTACCACCGCCTCGCGGTCCTCATCGCCGCGTTGATCGCCTCCGAGGCCGGGGCCACCACGGTCGCCCCGGAGGAGCACGAGCAGGGCATGGAGCTGTTCCGCGTGGCGGTACTCGGCGCCGACCCCGAACGCTTCCCGGCCCTGGCCCACTTCGCCCGCGACGTCCGCCCCCTCGGCGCGGACCGCCGCGCCGTCTTCGAGGAGCTCCTCGGTGCGCAACTCGACCAGATCGAGGGCGCGATCCGGGCGGGCTAGGAAGCCGGAGCAGAGGTGGCGTCCGGACGAGCGGGAGCGTCGTCGGCCATGGTCGAAGTCCTCCCAGCCCCTACAACCGCCGCCCGCCCCGGTCCTCAGGCCGGCCGCGTGCTGCGGAACGCCCGTCGGTAGGTGTCCGGCGGGACGCCCACGATCTTCTTGAACTGACGCCGGAGCGTCGTCGCCGTCCCCATGCCGGTGGCGATCGCGACCGCCTCGATGCTGTTGTCGGTGGCCTCCAGCAACTCCTGGGCGCGGCGTACGCGCTGGATCAGGAGCCACTGGATCGGCGTCTGCCCGATCACCGACCGGAACTGTCGGCCGAGGTGCCGCGGGCTCGTGTTCGCCCTGCGCGCCATGTCGGTCACGGACAGCGGCTGGTCCAGCCGCTGCTGGACCCAGGCGAGCAGCTGGGCGAGCGCGTGGTCGCCCGACGCCCGTACCGGGGTGGACGCGAACTGGGCCTGGCCGCCCGGCCGGTGCGGCTGCATGACGAGGCGGCGGGCGACGGAGTTCGCGACGGCCGCGCCGTGGTCGAGGTGGATCAGGTGCAGGCAGAGGTCCACGGCGGCGGCCTTGCCCGCGGACGTCAGCACGCTGCCGTTGTCGGTGTACAGGACGTCCGGGTCGACCTCGGCCAGCGGATGGCGGGCGCTCAGCTCGGCGGCGTGCGCCCAGTGGGTGGTGGCCCGCCGGCCGTCCAGCAGGCCCGCGGCACCGAGGACGAACGCCCCGGTGCACAGCGAAGCGACCCGTGCGCCCGCCTCGTGCGCCGCGCGCACGGCCTCGACCAGCTCCGCCGGGGGTGGTACGTCGATGTCGGCGCACGCCGGCACGATCACGGTGTCGGCGGCCGCCACCCCGTCCAGCCCGTGCTCGGGCTCGACGTGGAAGGGGCCGACCCGCACCGGTCCTGGGCCGCAGAGCCGGACGTCGTACCAACCGTCCGTCGCCTCACGGGGCGGGTTGCCGAAGATCTCGTACGCCACCCCGAGTTCGAAGTGCAGCAGGTCACCGGCGGCCAGCAGCGCGACAGTTGGCATGTCCGAAAGTGTACGCATGGTGTCGGTCCGGACCCTCACGGTCGGGCACCGCCCGCGCCGAGACTGGAGCCCTCACCACATCGAGAGCGGGGAACCATGAGTACAGCGGCTGCGGTAGTGGTCTACGGGGCGACCGGGCACACCGGTCGGTTCATCGTCGCCGAGCTGCGGCGGCGCGGGTTCACCCCGGTCGTCTCCGGCCGGAACGCGGCCCGGCTGGAGGCACTGGCGGCCGAGTGGGGCGATGTGGAGGTGAGGCCGGCCGGCGTGGACGACGCGGACGCGCTGGACCGGGCCCTCATCGGCGCGGCAGCGGTCATCAACTGCGCCGGGCCGTTCGCCGTGACCGGCGGTCCGGTCGTCGAGGCGGCCCTGCGGGCGGGGATCGCGTACGTCGACGTCGCGGCCGAGATCGAGGCGAACGCCGCGATGTTCGCCGACCACACGGAGGCGGCCCTCGCGGCGGGCACCCATGTGGTCCCCGCGATGGCCTTCTACGGCGGGCTGGGCGACCTGCTCGTCACCGCGGCGATGGGCGGAGCCACGGCCGCGGACTCGGTGGATGTCGCGTACGGGCTGAGCAGTTGGCGTCCGACGGCGGGCACGCGGGAGGCGGGGCAGGTGTCCCACGACCGCCGGGCGGGCCGCCGGGTACGGTTCGCGGACGGGGCGCTCCGGTACCACGAGGACGAGGTGGCGCAGGGCGAGTGGCTCTTCCCCGAACCGCTGGGACGGCGCGCGGTGATCGAGGAGTTCACCATGGCCGATGTCGTGACCGTCCCCAGCCACGTGAAGGTGCCGACCGTCCGCACCCACATGTCCGTCGAGGCCGCGGGCGACCTGGCCGGCGAGGACACTCCGGCTCCGGAGGCGGTCGACGCGCTGGGGCGCTCGGACCAGACGTTCGTCGTCGACGTCCTGGTCCGCGCGGGTGGCACCGAGCGCCGCGCCACCGCCCGCGGCCAGGACATCTACGCGGTCACCGCGCCCCTGGCGGTGGAGGCCGTCGCCCGCATCCTGACCGGCCGCACGCGGACCACGGGGGTGGCTTCGGCCGGTGCGATGTTCGACGCGGCGGACTTCCTGCGGGCGCTGGCCCCGTACGTGACGGTCGACCTTCCGGCCTGACCGCCGCCCCCTGCGCCCCGGCGCCCGCGACCACGGGCCGCACCCCACGCCAGGAGGCCCGCCTGGCAGGATCTCCCCCCATGACGGCCGCCTCCTGGAGCACGCACACCCTCGACATCGGGTCCGAGACGGTGACGAAGAGGTTCCGGCCCGGCTCCCGCGCGCAGGGCGAGCGCGAGTGGCGGGCGCTCACCCTGCTGGACGTCCACGCGCCCGGGCTCGCCCCCGCGCCCCGCCGGGCGGACCTCGCGGCGGACGAGCCGACCGTGGTGATGTCCCGGCTGCCGGGCGGCCCGCTGCGTGGCCGGCGGCTCGGGGTCCGGCAGCTCGATGCCCTGGCGTCGGCGGTGAGCGAGGTGTACGCGGCGGTGCCCGCGCACGTACTGGCCGAGGTGCCCGTACGGCCGGGGCATCGGTCCTACCTGGTCGGCCGGGTCCGGGACTGGGCGCCGCGAGCCCGCCCGCGGGTGGGGCCCGAGGTGGGCCGGGCCATGGATGAGGGGCTGGAGTGGCTGGCGGGCGCGACGATCGGGGAGGCCGGGCCGCCGGATGTCCGCCCGGTCTTCGGGCCGGGGGACGGAAACCTCGCCAACTACCTCTGGGACGGCTCCCGCGTACGGATCGTCGACTTCGAGGAGTCCGGCCGCAGCGACCGCCCCTTCGAGCTGGCGGAGATCACCGAGCACGTGGCCGCCTGGGTCGACGAGCCCCTCGACGCGGAGGCCTTCCTGGACCGGTTCGACCTGGACGCCTCCGAGCGGCCCCTGCTGCTGGAAGCGCGCCGGCTGCTGGCGCTCGTGTGGCTGTTCCTGCTCTCCTTCGACGACCCCGACCACCCGCGCAACCCGCCCGGGACGGCGGAACGGCAGGCCGCCCGACTGTCCCGCCTGCTCCTGTGAGGCCGCAGCAGACACGTTCATCCCGCGCTCGCCGCGACCTGGGCGGACGCGAAGGCCGGCGGGCGCAGAGGGCCGTGGGCGCTCTCCACCACCAGGGCTGCCGCCAGGGCCGGCTCGTCGCGGCGGGGCGGCGCGACCAGCTGTACCGCACACGGGAGCCCGTCCGGGGCGAGGCCGGCCGGGACGGTGATGGCCGGGTGGCCGTCGTTGAAGACCGAGGTGTACGGGATCGGAACGGTGCGCTCGCGTGCCATCACGGCGATGTCCGGGCCCTCCGCCGGCCACGCAGTGGTCGGCACGGTCGGCAGGAGCAACAGGCCGTACCGCTCGAACAGTTCGGCCACCCAGCGGTCGAGCCCGCCCACGTGATGACGGCCGCGGCGCAGATGGGGTACGTCATCTTCCGCGATACGTACGCCCGCGACACCGGAACACCCCTGGAGGAGCTCGACGAGCGTGCCGCCCGCGCCTTCACCCGCATGCTGGCAGGGCTCGCGGCCAAGCCGCCGGCAGAGCAACGGGATCCGGAGGACTGACCGGTTGCCGGCCGATCGCTCCCCGGAACCCCCAGCCCCTCATCCCAGGAACGCCGCCACACTCCACGCGAACCGAGCGGCGTCGTCGACCCACGGGTAGTGTCCCGCCCCCTCCTGCACGACGAGCGTCGCATGGGGGAACAGCTCGGCGAAGGCGGCCGCCGAGCGGGGCGGGCTGTTCAGGTCGAACTGCCCGGCCAGCAGCAGGACGGGCGCCTCGAATGCGGCCAGCGCCGCGCGGGTGGCCGGCGGGTCGAAGGCGCCCTCGGCCCCGAAGTGGGTGATGGCCTCCGGGTTCTCCGGCCGGCTCGCCGCGTGGTGGTTCCGGGCCGCCTCGTCCCACCGGCCGTAGAAGAACGGATCCACGGCCGCCCAGTCCGTGCCTGTCCCCCGGGTGATCGCCTCCAGTGCCGCGAACGCCGCCGGGAACCACGGCTCGCCGCTCCTCAGCCGGGCGAGGTCGCGGCGCTCCTCGCCGGTGATGTCGATGCCGACGGCCCGGGCGCTTGGCGTGATCAGGGCGAGCCGGCCGACATGCGACGGGTGGCGGGCCGCGTACCGGACCGCGATGTTCGCCCCCGCGGAGTGGCCGAGCAGGTCCGTACGAGGAAGGCCGAGGTGGCGCCGTAGCGCCTCGATGTCGTCGACCAGGCGGTCGCAGCGGTACGTGGCGGTGTCCTCGGGAACGGCTGAGCGCCCGGTGCCGCGCAGGTCCGGGACGATCAGGCGGCGGTGGGCGGACAGGCCGCCGAGCTCGCCCAGGTAGCGGGAGTCTGCGGGGCCCCCGGGGACGCAGAGGACCGGGTCGCCTTCTCCGTACGTGCGATAGGCGAGCCGGGTTCCGTCGGGTGCGCTGAAGGTGGGCATGCGGCGATACTGTCACTCATAACCAGGTTATACAACCTGGTTATGAGTGAGAGGCCGTCCGGTATATAACTGGGGTGTGGCAGCCGGAGAGAACACCCCCCAGAGCGCGACGCTGACCGAGGAGCAGGCCGAGCGGATGCTCGCCGGGATGAACGACGTCATCCGGGCCGGCGAGGAGATGCGGAAGCTCCGCGCCGAGATGATCAAGGTCTTCATCGGCTTCGGCTGGACCCAGGACCGCATCGCCCGGCTCACCGACATGAGCCAGCCCGCCGTGTCCAAGCAGGTGACGAAGTACCGGGACGCCGACCCCGCGCCCCCGATGGACGTCTCCCTCGATCAGCGCGACACCCCGTGGCTCGAAGGGCGCCTGTGGGGCCTCGCCGAGGACCTCTCGGAGACATACCCCGACACCGCCCGCTGCAGCCGGTACGTCGGCGCGCTCGCCCGGGGCAGGAAGCGCTTCACTCCCGAGAACGTCGACGAACTGCGCCGACTCGTCGAGGAGGACCTGAGGCTGCACGCCGCGGAACTGCCCGGCGGGCACCGGGGCGCGTACGACGAGATCGGCCGCGCGCTCGACGTACCGTCCCGGACGGATGCCGCGCCGGCCGGGACGGCCTCCGTGCGACGCGCCCTCGCCCACCGGATCCAGCGCGACCGGCTGAGGGACAGCGCCGACGGACACCTCCGGATCACGGGTCAGGGGCGTTCAAGCTAGACGGAGGCCGCGGCGGGGAGAGAAGTCCGCTTGCGGACGATCCGCCACAGAACCGATTGTTACGCTGGCAGGCATGACCGCCATGGCGCCCACCCGCATCGCACCGGACCTCTCATACCTCCTGGACCACACCAGCCACGTGCTGCGGACCCAGATGTCTGCGGCCCTCGCCGAGATCGGGCTCACCGCACGCATGCACTGCGTCCTGGTCCACGCCCTGGAGGAGGAGCGCACCCAGGCCCAGCTCGCCGAGATCGGCGACATGGACAAGACCACGATGGTGGTCACGGTCGACGCCCTGGAGAGCGCGGGGCTCGCCGAGCGCCGGCCCTCCAGCCGGGACCGGCGCGCCCGGATCATCGCCGTCACCGAGGAGGGCGCCGCACTCGCCGCACAGAGCCAGAAGATCGTCGACCGGGTGCACGAGGAGGCGCTGAGCAGCCTCGCCCGCACGGACCGGGAGGCCCTCCTGCGCGCCCTGAACCAGCTGGCCGGCGACCACCTGGCGACTCCG
Source organism: Streptomyces sp. NPDC005775 (assembly GCF_042871565.1). Taxonomy (NCBI): domain Bacteria; kingdom Bacillati; phylum Actinomycetota; class Actinomycetes; order Kitasatosporales; family Streptomycetaceae; genus Streptomyces; species Streptomyces sp. NPDC005775. Next base: position 28,377 of record NZ_JBIAIU010000020.1, read on the forward strand.
GCCGAGAACCCGGGAGCGGTCCGCCGGGCACGTCAGAGCCAGAAGTAGTTTCCGCAGGTTCCGCTTCCCGGTCGCGGGAACCACGCGGGGTCCGGGGGGATCGACGCGGGATCCACGGAAAATAGAACCGAAATAAATAGTCCGCAACAAAACCATCTGCTACTTTCTCTCTTGTCGAACCCAGCGACAGGAGAGCCCGATGTCTGCCACCGCGCCCACCGCGCCCACCGTTCCCGCCCCCGCGTCCCCCTCCTCCCGCTCACGCCGCCTCGCCCTCGGCGTGATCGCCACCGGTCTGCTGATGACCGTGCTCGACGGCTCGATCGTGACGGTGGCGCTGCCCACCATCCAGAACGACCTCGGATTCACACCCGCCGGTCTCAGCTGGGTCGTCAACGCCTACCTGATCGCGTTCGGTGGTCTGCTGCTGCTCTGCGGCCGGCTCGGTGACCTCCTCGGCCGCCGACGGATGTTCCTGGCCGGCACGGCGGTCTTCACCGCCGCCTCGGTACTGGCGGGGACGGCCGGCTCCCCCGCCCTCCTCATCACCGCCCGCTTCCTCCAGGGCGTCGGCAGTGCCATGGCCGCGGCGGTCGGCCTCGGCATCCTCGTCACGCTCTTCACCGAGAGCCGCGAACGGTCCCGGGCCATCGCCGTGTTCAGCTTTACCGGCGCGGCGGGGGCCTCGATCGGCCAGGTGCTCGGCGGGGTCCTCACCGATGCGCTCGGCTGGCACTGGATCTTCTTCATCAACCTGCCGATCGGCCTAGCGGTGCTCCTCGTCGCGGTGCGCGTCCTGCCCGCCGACCGCGGTTCCGGGAACGCGGCAGGGGCGGACGCCATCGGCGCGCTCCTGGTCACCGGGGGCGTGATGCTGGGCATCTACTCCGTCGTCGAGGTCGAGTCGTACGGATGGCTCTCGGCGCACACGCTCGGCCTGGGGGCCCTCGCCCTGGCCCTGCTCGCCGCGTTCGTCGTCCGGCAGGCCACGGCCGCCGCCCCGCTCCTGCCGCTGCGGATCCTCCGGTCGCGCAGTGTCGCCGGCGCCAATCTGGTCCAGGTCCTCATGGTGGCCGCGCTGTTCTCGTTCCAGATCCTGGTCGCGCTGTACCTGCGGCGGGTCCTCGGGTACGGGGCCACCGCCACCGGGCTCGCCATGCTGCCGGCGGCCGCGGTCATCGGCGCGGTGTCGCTCGGGGTCTCGGCCCGGCTGAGCGCACGGTTCGGCGACCGTAACGTCCTGCTGCTGGGGCTGGTGCTGCTGATGGGGGTGCTCGGGCTCCTCACCCGGCTCCCCGTCCACGCGCACTACGCCACCGATCTGCTCCCGGTGATGTTCCTGGCCGCCGGATTCGGCCTCGCCCTCCCGGCGTTGACCACGCTCGGCATGTCGGGGGCCGGCGAGGAGGACGCCGGGCTCACCTCCGGCCTCTTCAACACCACCCAGCAGATCGGCATGGCGATGGGCGTCGCCGTCCTGTCCACGCTGGCCGCCTCCCGTACGGACACGCTGCTCGCCGCGGGCGGCAGCCGGGCCGAGGCGCTGACCGGCGGCTACCACCTGGCCTTCGCCGTGGGAGCCGGACTGCTCGCCGCCGCGTTCCTGGTCGCACTCGCGGTGCTCAGGCGGCCGGACCGCGCGACCCCGGCCACCCCCTCCGCCTGACCACACCCCACCTCATCCAGCAGCCGAAGGACGAACCCATGACCACGCACCCCTCCACCCCCGCCGAGAACGAGCCCCGGTCCGACTCCCACACCGACACCGACACCGGCCCCGGCGCCGGCCCCGCCCCGCGCGTGCTCACCGAGCCGGAACTGTCCCGGCTCCTCGGGGAGCAGCAGTTCGGAGTCCTCGCGAGCGTGCGGCGCACCGGGCATCCCCACCTGACGACGGTCCTGTACTCCTGGGACGCCGAGGAACGCGTGGTGCGAGTGTCCAGCACCGCCGACCGCCTCAAGCCGCGCCAGTTGCGCACCGATCCGCACGCGGCGCTGCACGTCCGCGGTCCGGACGAGTTCTCGTTCGCGGTCGCCGAGGGCGAGGCCGAGGTGTCCGCCCCGGCCGCCGCACCCGGTGACGCGGTCAGCCGCGAACTCCTGTCCCTGACCCCGGGTTTCGAGGACCCGGCCGAGGAGGCGGCCTTCCTGGCCCAGGTGGTGGCGGACCGGCGCGTGGTGATCCGGATCCGGGTCTCCCGGCTGTACGGAACGGCGCTGGACATCCCCGCCACGGAGTGACCGCAGGCGGCGGCCGCCCACCGGGGCCATGTGCGCGACAAGCGGAGGCTCTAGGATCCCGCCCATGGCTACCGACCCCGGCTACACCTGCTCCCGCTGCGGCGAACACCACACGGAACTCCCGATGGGGTACTCGACCATGGCGCCCGACGTCTGGGACGCGAGCCTGGAGAGCGACCCCGACAGCATGCTCTCGACGGACCAGTGCATCGTCAGGCACGAGCACTACTTCATCAAGGGCCTGATCGAGATACCGGTCGTCGGCAGTCCGGAACCGTTCTCCTGGGGCGTCTGGGTGTCCTTGAGCCGGGAGAACTTCGGGCGGGCGCTCGATGTGTGGGAGACCCCGGGCCGGGAGTCGGAGAAGCCCTACTTCGGCTGGCTCACCACCGAGTTGGGGCTCTACTCCCCGCGTACGACCAACCTCAAGACGAACGCGCACACCCGCCCGATCGGCCGGCGCCCGCTCATCGAACTGGAGCCCACCGATCACCCACTGGCCGTGGAGCAGCGCACCGGCATCACGCTCGACCGGGTCCGCGAGATAGCCGAGGCGGTGCAGCACGCCGAGGAGGGCCGCTGACGTCCGGGCCGGGTCGGGCCCTAGCGCCCGTCCCCCAGCCCCGACCGCAGTTGCGCGAAGCCCTGCTCGGCGGCCTCGACCGCGTCCCCGTACACCTGGTCCGCGCTCCGGCCCTCACTGATCCGCTGCCAGTTCTCCAGGGACAGGATGCGCAGGACCGCGACGATCTGGCCGGCGGCCAGCCGGTCCGTCACGCTGTCGCCCAGGGCGCGGGCGAGAGCGGCCTCGGAGCGGCTCTGGTACGCGTAGAGCCGGGCCACCAGGGACGGCGTCCCGTAGAGCAGCCGGTGGAACGCCAGCACCTGCGGTACGTCACAGAGGCCCGTGACCGGGTCACGCCGCTCCAGACCGTCCAGATAGTGCCGCCGCAGCGCGTCCAGCGGCGACTCGCCCTCCGCGCGGCCGGCGACCACCCGCGCGGACTCGTCCACGTGATCGGCGAACCGGTGGAGGGCCAGGTCCTCCTTGGCGGGGAAGTAGCGGAACAGCGTCGGCTTGGAGATGTCCGCGGCGGCCGCGATCTCCGCCACCGAGACCTTGTCGAAGCCGCGCTCCAGGAACAGTGCGATCGCGGCGTCGGAGACCGCCTCGTACGTCAGCTGCTTCTTCCGCTCACGCAGGCTCATCCGCGCACGGGGGGAGGCCGGCCCTGTCGCGTCCGCCGCGTCGGCTGCCGTCCGGGGGCCGGGCTTCTCTGCGCTCATGACCATGAAGCGTAACGCCTTCGACCTCAAGCGGACTTGACGTCCGACGCCGCCCGGACCCTTCCGGAGGACGACGTTCCGCGCCTCTACGCGCGGGACCTGATCAGTACGTCGATCCCGTCCAGCACCCGTTCGAGACCGAACGTGAACTCGTGGTCGGGCTCGCCCGGCGTCCACATCCCCTCGATCGCCATCAGCCGCGAGAGCGCGGGGTGTCGTACGGGGTCGACGAGCCGGTCCAGGGTGCGGGCGTACCCCTCCATGACCTCCTCGGCCGAGACACCGCGGGCCTCGACCGCGGCGCCGAGATCACCCGTCAACAGCGCCTCGTTCCGTACGAAACCAGTGACCAGAAGGATGACGGAGATCTTCTCCCCCGCGTCCAGACCGGTACCGGCGAGGGCCTGGAGACCCTGTTCCCACCAGGCGACCGAGTTCGGACTCGCGGGCGGTCCCGCGATGGGGATGCGGAGCATCCACAGGTTGGCGTGGAAGACCCGGCGCTGGGCGCGCGCCCACTGCGCGAGCGCCTCCCGCCAGCCGGCCGCCTCCGCCGGGGCGGGCAGCGGGGGCGGCGGCCCCATGGCCGCCTCCTGCATGAGGACGTAGAGCTCGTCCTTGGCCGCCACGTACCGGTAGAGCGACATCGTGGAGACTCCGAGGTCCTTGGCGACCCGCCCCATGGACACTCCGCCGAGCCCGTCGGACGCCGCCACCGCCACCGCGGCGTCCACGATGCGTTCCAGGGTCAGACCGGGGCGGGGTCCTTTGACCGGCCGTGCCCGCAGCCCCCAGGCGGCCTCGATGCTGGCCGGCAGGCCCGTACCGCCCGGCGAACCGTTCCCTCGCGTCACCTGAACCCACCTTCCCTTGACGCCATCCTAGTTATGCGTAAGCCTTACACAGTTCCGCGTACTACATACGCAGAAGGGGAGTGTCATGCCGCCACACGCGCCACCCGCCATGATCGAGGCCCACGGCCTCACCAAGTCGTACGGCAGATCCGGACCACCCGTCCTGGACGGCCTCGACCTGCGGGCCGACGGCGCCACCGTCCTCGCCCTCCTCGGCCCCAACGGCGCGGGCAAGACGACCGTCGTACGCATCCTCGCCACGCTCACCACGGCCGACAGCGGCACGGCCCGGATAGCCGGGCACGACGTGGTCGCCGACCGGAGCCGAGTGCGCCGCGCGATCAGCCTCACCGGACCGCACGCCGCCGTGGACGAGGCCCAGACCGGCGAGGAGAACCTGCGCATGATGGCCAGGCTGACCGGCCGTTCCCGCGCGGACGCCCACCGCCGCACCGCCGAACTCCTCGAACGCTTCGGCCTCGCCGACGCGGCCCGGCGCCCCGCCCGCACCTACTCCGGCGGCATGCGGCGCAGGCTCGACCTGGCCGCCGGTCTCGTCGGCAGTCCGCAGCCGGAGGTGTTCTTCCTGGACGAGCCGACGACCGGCCTCGATCCGCGCAGCCGTCAGGAACTCTGGCAGGTGGTCCGCGAACTCGCCGCCGACGGCGCCACGGTCCTGCTCACCACCCAGTACCTGGAGGAGGCCGACCGCCTGGCCGACCGCATCGCCGTACTGGACCACGGCCGCAAGGTCGCCGAGGGCACGCCGGAGGCGCTCAAGTCACGCGTGGCGGGACACCGCCTCGACGTGGTCCTGGCCGACCGCGCGAGCTACCTCCGGCTCACCCACCGGGCCGTGCACCACGCCCCCGCGGCCCTCACCCTCGGCCTGCCGACGGACGGCTCGGCGGCGCACGTGCGGGCACTGCTCGACGAGATCGACCCGGCCGGGACGGCGGTGGAGCGGTTCACCCTGCGCGGCGCCACGCTCGACGACGTCTTCATGGCCCTGACCGCGGCGAAGGGGGTCCGGACCGCCCATGTCTGAAACCCTCCCCGGCACACTCGCCCGCGCCGGCACGATGGCCGGCCGCTCACTGCGCATCAGCCGCCGCAACACCGACGCGCTCATCACCTCGCTGATGCTGCCCGTCCTGCTGATGCTGATCTTCGTCTACTTCTTCGGCGGCGCGATCGACACCGGCGTCCCGCACTCCTCGTACGTCACCTACGTCGTCCCCGGTGTCCTGCTCCTGTGCGCGGGTTTCGGCTCCGCGAGTACGGCGGTGGCCGTCAGCGAGGACATGAAGAACGGCATCATCGACCGCTTCCGCACCCTGGACATCGGCGGCGCGACCGTCCTCGCCGGCCATGTCGCCGCGAGCACGGCCCGCAACCTGGTCTCCACCACGGTGGTCCTCGGCGTCGCGCTCCTGATCGGCTTCCGCCCCACCGCCACCCCCCTCGGATGGCTCACCGCCCTCGCCGTCCTGCTCGCGTACGTCGTCGCGCTGTCCTGGCTGTCCGCGGCGATCGGCCTGCTCGCCAAGTCCCCGGAGGCGGCGGGCGGATTCACCTTCCTGATGTCGTTCCTGCCCTACCCGAGCAGCGCATTCGTCCCGGTCGACTCCATGCCCGCCTGGCTCCACGGCTTCGCCGATCACCAGCCGATCACCCCGGCCATCGAGTCCCTGCGCGCCCTCCTCCTGAACCAGCCGGCCGGCGACGCCCCCTGGATCGCGCTCACCTGGGCCACGGGCCTGCTGCTGATCGCGATCGCACTGTCAGGGGTGCTGTTCAGCGTCCGGACGCGGTGAAGCCGCCCTGCCCGCCGCCGACCGACGCACGCTCACCCGCCCGCGCACTGCCCTGGAGCAGACCGGCGCACGCTCACCCGGCCGCGCACGCCCCGGAACACATCCCCGCACGCCCGGAACAGATCCCCGCCCGCCCTAGAACACATCCGGGCACCAAGCCCGCCGCCCCGCCCGCAGCACCCCGTCCGCACGGGCCACCGCGCCCGGGGTCAGCTCCTCGACGCGGCCCAGGTCCGCGAGTCGCAGGGGGGACTCGTCGCCCAGGTACAACGTCCCCAACTCGCGCACGTCCATGGCCAGGTCGGCCGACCGCGTCGTCGGGGTGCACGTGGCGCCGTCCGGTGAGGCGTCCAGGTGGAAGCGGCCGGCGGTGAGGCCCGTCGTGTCGTGGATGTCCAGGACGAGGGAGCCGGGGGCCGCGTAGGTGCGGGCCTCCAGAGCGCGTACGACATCGAGGACGCGCACCCACATGAAGTCCGCGTGCGTCACCACGCGGGCCGCGCGCGGGTCCGGGAGGTGGAGCGGGAGCAGGTCGTCGGGGGCGCGGTGGCCGGTGCGGATCGTGGCGATCCAGTCGACCGAGCAGAGGAAGTGCCACAGCGCCCGCTCCGCAGCCGGGGTCGCCGCGATCAGGCTGCGCACCGTCGCCCGGTTCAGCGGCTGCTTCGCGTCGCCCCAGTGGTCGTCGGCCCGGTAGAGGAGCAGACCGTCGACACTGCCGTCGGCCCCGCGGTACACGGCGTAGAACGGCTCGGTCCAGGTGTCGTTGGGGAAGAGCGCCTGACCGGTCACGAGGTCCCACCAGCGTTCGCCGCGGCTCACCACCCCGTGCCGGCTCGCCCGCAGCCGGTCGTGCAGCGCCGGGCCCAGCTTGCGCACCTCCGCGCCGTCCACCAGGTCGATCCGGCCGCCGTCCTCGGCCGACGGGACCCGGCGGTGCGGGTCGAGGCCCGTGCGGGGGACGTCGACCTCCCACTCCGTGGTCCAGGTCGCCGGGCCGAAGCCGTACCGCCCGTAGATCGGGTACTCGGCGGCGATCAGCGTGGCGGCCACATCGCCGCGCTCCTTCGCCGCCGCCAGGTCCGTGGCCATCATCCGTGTCAGCAGCCCGCGGCGCCGGTGGGTGGGCGACACCGTGACGTTGGTGACCGCGTCCGTCGGCACCGTCGCGCCGCCGACCACCGTCAGCTCCTGCGCGAACGAGCGGAACGTCGCCACGCACCGCCCCTCGTCGAACACCCCCTGCGTGCGCGACAGGTCCAGGAACGGCATACGCCCCGCCACCTCCTCGTCCGACGGCGTCGGCGCGCGCAGGAAGCCGGTGTTCAGCGCGCGCAGCCAGTCATGGAGCTCGGATTCGGCGATGGGGCGGACGTCGAGGGTGCTCATCCGGCTCACGCTAGGCGGGGGAACCCAGAGATGTCTCCCCCTTTTCGGGCGCCCGTCAGAACGCCGCCCGGATCTCCCCGACCTCCGCGCTGCCGCCCATCAGCGGCGCCCGGCCGATCCGCGACACCACCGGGGCGTCGATGCCGAGCAGCCCCAGCGCGCGGGCCAGCACCGGGCCGAGCGCCCGGGTCGAACCGTCGTCGATCTTGAAGGCCAGCGCCCGGCCGTCCGCCAGCGCCACCGCCTGGACCGCCTCCGCACCCATCTTGGACAGCGTCCCCGGCACCTCCCGCATCAGCCAGGTGTCGGGCCGCCGGGTGCCGGCCACGTACTCGGGGTGGGCGCGCATCGCGTCCGACACCCGGCGCTCGGCCGTGTCCTGCTCCGCCGTGACGAACGTACGGAACGCCCGCGCGAGACCCACCAGGGACAGCGCCATCAGCGGCGCCCCGCAGCCGTCCGTCCCGACCGCGGCGACCGGCTCGCCCGCCGCCTCCTCGACGACCCGGTGGACCAACTGCTGGAGCGGGTGCGCCGGATCGAGGTAGGTGGCCGTGTCCCAGCCGTTGTGGAGGCACGCCGCGAGCATCGCCGTGTGCTTGCCCGAGCAGTTCATCGTGATCCGCTCCCGGACGTGACCCGCCGCGAGGTACGTCTCCGCCTCCACCGGGTCCAGCGGCAGATCGGGCGGTGTCTGCAGATCGTCGGGCGACAGCCCGTGCTCGGTGAGCATCTTGCGTACGAGATCGAGGTGGAAGCCCTCCCCCGAATGGCTCGCGGCGGCCAGTGCCAGCCGCTCCCCGGACAGGTCGAGGCCGGCCCGCAGCAGCGCCGCGGCCTGCATCGGCTTGTTGGAGGAGCGCGGGAAGACCGGCGCCGTCGGATCGCCCAGGGACATCTCCACGCTGCCGTCCGCGGCCAGGACGACCAGGGAGCCCCGGTGGTGGCCCTCGACGAACCCGGACCGCACGACCTCGGCCAGCACGGGAAGAACGGGGGTGCCGGGAGCCGGGCCGGATATGCCGGACGGGGACGACGGGGCTGCGCTGGAGGTCATGGTGGCCTTCCGGGGGCGGGCGGGACCCGCCCCCGGAAGGGTCGCTTCAGGCGAGCAGGTCGTCTACTTGTGCTTCCCCGTCACGGTACCTGCGGGCGATCTCCGCGCTGCAATCGTCCGCGGTGCGCTGGAGGCGGTGGCGACGCCGGGAGACCTGCTGTTCGTAGCGGACCAGGCGTCCCATCGCGGTGTGCAGCTCTTCGTCCGTCCGGGCGTCGAGGTCGGAGAGTTCGACCTCGGCGAGCGTCTCGGCCGCCAGTTGCCGGTACTCGTCGCTGCGCGGCGTGCTCAGCGTGACGTGCCGGGCGGAGGAGCGGTGCGACGACGGGGCGTCCGCGAGGATCTCCGAGAGCCGGTCCACCACCGGGGACTCGGGATCGCGCCGCCGCGCGAGCTCGGCCCGCAGGATGTCGATCCGCCCCTGGACGAGCCGTCGCACATAGCTGAGATCGGCCTCGTCGCGCTGCGAGTCCCGCCGCAGCCCACGCAGCTCCGGCAGCCGCAGAGCACCCAGATCCAGCGGCGCCGACGCGGCGGCCCCGTCCTCGGAGCCGTGCCCGGTCCGCTGCACGGGTGGGCGCATGGTGCTCGCACTCGTACCGGTCTTGCTGTTGACGCCGGGGCGTGCGACCGGCACCGCGCCCGGGGACTGCCCGGTTCCATGCATGCTCATGCTTGTGTCCATCCCCTCGACCGGTGCGTCGGCACACCGCCTCCGTGCATGGTGCCACTCCGAGGGGCCCCGTGGAGGTGCTCTGTACCCGTTCAGCCCAAGTTAGGTTGGTCTGTATGCGTGCAGTGGTACAGAGGGTGGACGGTGCGAGCGTCACGGTGGCGGACGCCGGGGGCGAGGGCGGCGGTTCGGCGGTCGTCGGCGAAATCGTCGGCGAGGGTCTGTGTGTGCTGGTGGGAGTGACCCACGGCGACACCGCCGAGAAGGCGGCCCAGCTCGCCCGCAAGCTCTGGTCGGTCCGCATCCTGGAGGGCGAGAAGTCCTGCTCCGATGTGAATGCACCACTTCTGGTGATTTCACAGTTCACTCTCTACGGGGATGCCCGCAAGGGCCGCCGGCCCACCTGGAACGCCGCGGCACCCGGCGAGATCGCCGAACCGCTGGTCGACGAGGTCGTGGCGCGGTTGCGGGCCCTGGGCGCACACGTGGAGACGGGCCGGTTCGGAGCGGACATGCGGGTCTCGCTCACGAACCACGGCCCGTTCACCGTCGTCGTCGAGGTCTGAGCCGGCGGGAGGGCCGGCCGGCCCCTACGGTTCGACGACCGTCTCCTGGGCCGCCGCCGTGTCACCGGCCAGCAGTTCCGCGTCCACCGCCACGTTCCGCTTCACCAGGGCCAGGGCGATCGGACCCAGCTCGTGGTGGCGGGCGGAACTGGTGATGAAGCCCAGCTGCCGGCCCTCCGCCCCGTCCGCGGCGAGCCGCACCGGAGTCCCGTGCCCGGGCAGCAGCACCTCGCTGCCGTCCAGGTGCAGGAAGACCAGCCGCCGCGGCGGCTTGCCCAGGTTCTGCACCCGGGCCACGGTCTCCTGACCCCGGTAGCAGCCCTTCTGGAGGTGGACGGCGCCGGGGATCCAGCCCAGCTCGTGCGGGATGGTGCGGTGGTCGGTCTCGAATCCGAGCCGCGGCCGGTGGCCCTCGACGCGCAGCGCCTCGTAGGCCAGCACCCCGGCGGCCGGGCCGTGCGCCGCCGCGTACGCCTCCAGGCCGTCGCGGGGCAGGAACAGGTCACGGCCGTACGGCGTCTCCCGCACGGTCGCACCGTCCGGGACCTCGGCGATGGATCCGGCCGGCAGGTACACCACCGCGATGTCCTCGGTGCGGTCGGCGACCTCGACGCGGTAGAAGAACTTCATCGACTCCAGATAGGCGATCAGCTCGCCCTGCGTGCCCGGCTCGACGTGCATCCACACGCTCTCACCGTCGTCGACGAGGTACAGCGCGTGCTCGATGTGCCCGTTCGCCGTGAGGACCAGCGCCTCGGTGGCCTGGCCCGGGGCCAGGTCGCTGACGTGCTGGGTGAGCAGGAGGTGCAGCCACGCCAGCCGGTCGCTGCCGGTGACGGTCACGACCCCGCGGTGCGAGAGGTCGACGAGACCGGAGCCGTCGGCGAGGGCGCGCTGCTCTCGGAACAGGTCGCCGTAGTGCGCGGCGACGCCTTCGTCACGACCCTCGGCGGGGACGGCGCCGGGCAGGGACAGCAGGGGGCTCTTCATGCGACCAGCGTACGACTCGGATCAGGCCGGGGGTCCGGCGGCCGAACCGGTGGCCGCTCCGGCCGCCTTCGCCGTGCAGTCGGCGCAGCGGCCGAAGATCGCGAAGTGCTTCATGTCCGTCTCGAAGCCGAACGCGCCGCGCAGCTTCTCGGTGAACTCGGCGACGACGTCGACATCGGCCTCGATGACGTTCGTGCAGTCCCGGCAGACCAGGTGGATGTGGTGGTGGCGGTCCGCCAGGTGGTACGTCGGGGCGCCGTGGCCCAGATGGGCGTGGCTGACCAGATCCAGCTCCTCCAGGAGCTCCAGGGTCCGGTACACCGTGGAGATGTTCACGCCGGAGGCGGTACGGCGCACCTCGGACAGGATGTCGTCGGGCGTCGCGTGCTCCAGCGTGTCCACGGCTTCGAGGACAAGCTGCCGCTGCGGCGTCAGCCGGTAGCCGCGCTGCCGAAGATCGGTCTTCCAGTCGGTGCTCACCACAGGCTCCAGTGTAGGTCCGGGCGAGTCCACGGCCCCAGGTGTCCGTGGAACGGGCCTCGTGGCTACTTGAAGAAGGCGATTCCGTCGTCCGGCAGGTCGTCGCCGAGGCTCTTCGCCATCGCCTCGACCTCTTCCGGGGTGACGACCTTCTTCAGGTGCGCCGACATGTACGGCCGCAGTTCGACCTCGGGCGTGGACTTCTCGCCCACCCACATCAGGTCGCTCTTCACATAGCCGTAGAGCCGCTTGCCCCCGTTGTACGGGCCGGAGGCCGCCGTCCGGGCCACCGCGTCGGTGACCAGGTCGATCTGCGGCTTCTGGCGGCCGAGCTCGCCGTACCAGATCTCGATGACGCCCTGGTCGCGGACCATGACGACCTCGACCTTGCGGTCCTTGTCGATCCGCCAGTAGCCGGACTCGGACTCCAGCGGCCTGACCTTGTTGCCCTCGGCGTCGAGCACCCAGGAGTGCGAGACGTACTCCAGGAAGTCACGGCCGTCGTGGCTGAAGGAGACCTCCTGGCCGAAGTTGCACTTCTCGGCACCGGGGAAGTCGGACACACCCGCGCCCGCCCATTTGCCCAGCAGGAAGGCCAGCGGGACGAGGTCCGGGTGGAGGTCGGACGGGATCTCGATCATGAACGGCTCAATCGATCTGTGAGGCGGAGGACGGGAGGCAGGGGCGCCGGGGCCGGGAAGTGGCTAGCGCTGGCCCTGGTACAGCTTCTTCACGGTCAGTCCGGCGAAGGCGAGAACGCCGACGCAGACCAGGACCAGCAGGGCGGAGAAGAATGCCTCAAGCACGGGAGCTCCTTGAACGAGCGGTATGGCGGCAGTACAGGGCCGGGCCCCAGCCTAATGGGTGGGGCCCCGGCCCGCCGGTTCGGGGCTTGCCGCGGGGGCGGGTCAGCCCAGGAGCTGGTTCTGCAGGATCAGGGTCTGCTGGATTCAAAAGGATCCCCCCACTAGACCTGAGGCGCAGATTCCGATATCTGCGCACCCCCTGACCCGTCGGCACCCAACGAGGTTGTGCGGCAGAGGATTACAGTTCCGCATATGCCGAAGAAGCTCGTGATCAAGGTGACCGCAGGTGCCGACTCCGCCGAGCGCTGTTCCCAGGCGTTCACCGTCGCGGCGGTCGCCGTCGCCAGCGGCGTGGAGGTCTCGCTCTGGCTGACCGGGGAGTCCGCCTGGTTCGCGCTGCCGGGGCGCGCCGCCGAGTTCGAACTCCCGCACGCGGCGCCGCTGCCGGATCTGATCGAGTCGATTCAGGCGGGCGGGCAGATCACCCTCTGCACCCAGTGCGCCGCCCGCCGCGACATCACCGAGCAGGACGTCCTGGAGGGCGTTCGGATCGCGGGCGCGCAGGTGTTCGTCAGCGAGATCATGGTGGACGGCGTCCAGGCGCTCGTCTACTGACCGGGTCCGGTATCAGGGCCGGGGCCGCGCCGGTCCGTCACTGGCGCCGGCGCTTCTTCCCGTCGAGCTCGTCCCACCACGCGTCGGACTCCGGGTCGCCCGTGGGCCCCGTGGGCCCCGTGCGACCTGCGGGGCCGCCCTTGTCGGACTTGGGCGGCGTCCGGGGCCGGGATCCCGGGGCGGGTTCGTCCCACCAGCGGTCCTCCGGCCCCTTCCGGTTCGCCACCATCGCCGCGACGGGCGGTATCACCATCGCGACCACGCACATCGCGATGGCGGCGGGCATCGACCAGAGCCTCACGAAGGCCCAGGCGGAGACGAAGAGGACGAGGCAAGCCCCCATCATCACGAAATAGGCGCGCCGGCGTCGGCGGTACATGCATCCAGCGTAGGCCCGATCGGGCCACCCGGCCGGTCCTGGACCGCGCCGGTCCGGACCCGGCCCGGACGGCACGAAGGGCCGCACCCCGTTCAGGAAGCGTCCAACCCCCTGGGGTGCGGCCCTCCGGCCGGTCATCGGCAGAGCCGTGACGGTGCCTAGACCGCGATGGCCACCTCGGAGAGGCCGCCCGTCTGGGCCACGACCGTGCGGTCGGCGCTGCCGCCCGGGACCAGGGCGCGCAGCGTCCAGGTGCCCTCGGCCGCGTAGAAGCGGAACTGTCCGGTCGCCGAGGTCGGGACCTCGGCGGTGAACTCGCCGGTCGAGTCCAGCAGGCGGACGTACCCGGTGACGGGCTCGCCGTCGCGGGTCACGCTGCCCTGGATGGTGGTCTCACCGGGCTTGATCGACGAAGCGTCGGGGCCGCCGGCCTTTGCTCCACACATGGCGTTCTGTCCTTCTGGTCGAGGGTCGTGCTGGTCCGGGTCGTGCGGAGTTACTTGTTGGCGCCGAGCTCGATCGGCACGCCCACGAGGGAGCCGTACTCGGTCCACGAACCGTCGTAGTTCTTGACGTTCTCCTGGCCGAGCAGCTGGTGCAGCACGAACCAGGTGAGCGCGGAGCGCTCACCGATGCGGCAGTAGGCGATGGTGTCCTTCGACAGGTCGACCTGCTCGGCCTCGTAGAGGGCCTTGAGCTCGTCGTCCGACTTGAAGGTGCCGTCGTCGTTGGCGTTCTTCGACCACGGGATGTTGCGGGCGCTCGGCACGTGGCCGGGGCGCTGCGACTGCTCCTGCGGGAGGTGCGCCGGGGCGAGCAGCTTGCCGCTGAACTCGTCGGGCGAGCGCACGTCGACCAGGTTCTGGCTGCCGATGGCCTTCACGACGTCGTCGCGGTAGGCGCGGATCGACTCGTCCTGCGGCTGGGCCTTGTACTGGGTGGCCGGGCGGGACGGGATCTGGTCGCCGTCGACCAGGTCGCGGGAGTCGAGCTCCCACTTCTTGCGGCCGCCGTCGAGCAGGCGGACGTCCTGGTGGCCGTAGAGCTTGAAGTACCAGAACGCGTAGGACGCGAACCAGTTGTTGTTGCCGCCGTAGAGGACGACCGTGGTGTCGTTGCCGATGCCCTTCTTCGACAGCAGCTCCTCGAAGCCGGCCTGGTCGATGAAGTCGCGGCGGACCGGGTCCTGGAGGTCCTTGGTCCAGTCGATCCGGACCGCGTTCTTGATGTGGTTCTTCTCGTACGCGGAGGTGTCCTCGTCGACCTCGACGATGGCGACCTTCGGGTCGTCGATGTGGGCCTCGACCCAGTCGGCGTCTACCAGGACGTCACTGCGGCTCATTCTGTTCTCCTCCGGGGCAGTCTGCGGCGGGACGGTGCGGGTGGTGCGCGATGGTGCGTGGTGATCCGGATGGACGCGGCGCGGCTTCGGCGCGTGCACGGGTGCCACGCGGGATGGCCCCGACGAGCGGTCGGAGGGCCGGGAACGCGGGATATCGACGGATCCCGCTCAGACAGTGCGACAGAGCATGGCGGCGACGCGGCACAGGTCCACTGCCCGCCGCTTCGTGAGATCCGCTCGTCCCCGCTGTGGGAGACCGCTAATTGAGCACTGCATGGGACCGATCGTAGGGACGTACGGTCGGACATGTCACCGTTGTGTCGCATATTGAGACACGATCGTCCGCAGTGTGAGATACGTGACAGTGCAGAGGCTCTCGCCGCCCGTCGGCGCGGGCATGGAGGACGTCGAGCATCTGCGGTACGGACTCGGCCGTCTCAGCATGTGGCGGCCCGCCCCGTGCGGGGGCTCTCTACCCGGCTGCGGCCGGTCCTATCCGGCGAGGCGGACGTCGGTGCCCGTCACGGAGATCTCCAGGCCGTCGGCGATCGGCTGGATCCTCTCCAGCTTCAGGCCGTTCGGCAGGGTGCCGACCTCGCGCTCGAAGTCGGTCTTCTCGCGCACGAGTCCTTCGAGGCCGGGGATGCCCTCGCCCGGCACCTTGTCCGCGTGCACGCGGACGGTGTGCCCGTCGACCAGGGTGACGGTGGACAGGACGCTGCGGGAGAGCGTCCGGCCGAGGATGTTGACCGCGCCCGTCACCTTCACCTTGCCGTTGCCGCCGTACTCGACGGCGACGCCGTCAGCGGCGGCCTTCGTCAGGTCCTCGTACGAGATGACGGCCGTGCCGGTGGCGCGGGCGGCGGTGGCGCCGGAGAAGCCGTCGGTCAGCCGCACCTGGTGCAGCTCCGCGTCCATCCTGCTGATCCGGAGCGAACGGCCGGCGGCGGTCGCCTCGATCCCGGTGACCTTCACGTCGACCTCGTCGAGTTCCGATCCGGCGACCTGGGTCAGGAACGGGAAGCCCTTGATGGAGACGTCCGTGGACCCGGTCCGCGCCCCGGGGACCACCACCCGGTCCGCCGCCTCCGACTCCGCGAAGTACACCGCCGCACGGTCCACGGCGATGAACACCCCGGCCAGAACCACCACGACGATCAGCAGTATTCGCAGTGCACGCATGCCTGTCCCCTCCGCGCCACATCCATCGCATCCCCTGGCGCCCGTGAGCCTACTTCGGCCGCACGTCACGCCCTGGTGACCGACGAGCGAAAGCCCCCCACCGGTTCCCGGTGGGGGGCTTCGGCCTGCCGTGCGACGCGTACGGATCTACGTGAGCGCGCGGCCGATCAGATAGACGGCCGGAGCGGCCGCGGTGAGCGGCAGCGCCACTCCCGCGGTCATGTGCACGAAGCGTGACGGGTAGTCATAGCTGGCCACCCGCAGCCCGATCAGCGCACAGCCACCGGCGGCGAGGCCGAGCAGCGCACCCTTGGCCCCCAGGTCGGTGACGGCGCCCGCCACCGCACCGGCGCCCGCGGCGACGACGAGCGCCGCCACGACGGAGGCCGGTCCGGGCAGCGGCAGGGCCCGGACGAGCACGGCGGCGGCGACGGCGACGCCGCCGACCGTCACGGCGTCCGGGACGGCCGCGAGGTGGCCCGCGGCGAGGACCGCGAGCGCGGCCGAGGCGACGGTGGCCATCAGCCCTTGCATCCGCTCGTCCGCACCGGCCCGGCTGCGCAGCTGGAGCACGACGGTGAGCAGCACCCAGACACCGAGGGTGCCCAGGATCGCGGCGGGGCCGTTCTCCCGGCCGGCCGCGAGCAGCGCCACATCGGCGACGAACCCGCCGGCGAAGGCGAGCGCGATGCCCTGCCGGGCCGGCCACATGCCGTTGAGCCGGAACCATCCCGCCGCGGTCACCGCCTGGAGCAGCACCAGCGGGACGACCAGGGCGTACTGCCCGACGGCCGCGCCGAGCGCGAGCAGCAGCCCGAGCCCCGCGGTGATCGCGGCCGGCTGCATCCCGGGCGCGATGATCGGCGACCGGCCCTCGGCGCGGGCGCGCTGGGCGTCGGTGATGCGGCTGTTGCCCAGGGTGGTCGGCGCGCTGTAGCCGTCCTCGCCCTGCGCGGCGGCCACGGGGGCCGGGGCGGGCACGGGCGGCACGGCGGGAGCTGCCTGGGCCTCGGGGGGCAGCGGGTACGACCCGGACGGGCCCTGCGGCGGCGACAGGTACGCGGTCTCGTCAGCGGCAGCCTGCACCGGCTGGACGGGCTGCACCGGCTGGACGGGCTGCGCGGACTGGACGGGGTTCGCGGGGTGGGTGGGCTGCGCGGGCTGGATCGTCGGCTGGTACTGGGTGTCCCACGTCTGGCCCTCCCAGGTCTGGGCGACCCCCTGGTCCCCGGCCGGCCAGCCGGTCCCGGCCTGCGCCTGGGGCGCCTGGGGGGCGGGCGCACCCTCCTGGGCGTACGGGGCAGCCTGCTGGGGCGCGTGCGGGTCGTACCCGTAGGGCGCCTGCTGCCCGTACGAGGGGTCGGCGTATCCCTGGTCGGCGTATCCCTGGTCCGCCTGCCCCTGGCCGGCGTAACCCTGCCCGGGGTACGCCTGACCGCCGTACGACGCGTCCCCCTGCGGCGCGTCCCCGTACGAAGGCTCGCCGTACTGCTGCTGCGGCTCCTGCCCGTACGGATACTGCGGCGGCTGCTGCTGCGGCGGCGGCGGCGGCTGGTACGGCTGTTGCTGATCGCTGCTGCTCATGTTGTGCGGTTCACCCTCCTGCGAACGGCGGGAGCACCTCGACCGTGCCGCCCTCGGCAAGGCGTACGGTCTCATGGCTCCGGGTCCCGACGGGGTCACCGTCGATGAGGAACGAACACCTTCGCAGTACGCGGCTCAGCTCGCCGGGGTGCCGCGCGCGGACCGCGTCGAGCGCCTCTTCGAGCGTCGCGGCGGTGTACGGCTCCTCCGCGGTTCCGGCCGCGGCCTTGGCTGCTGCCCAGTAGCGGATCGTTCCCGCAGGCATGGCGGCACTCCTTTCGTCTCGCGTCAGCTGTCCATCATGGTTCACCGCGTCATCGCCCAGTCGGCGAGGCGGGTGAGCAAGGTCTCGTCCGCCGCGTTCTCCGCGTGGCCCATACCGGGCTCCAGCCAGAGCTCGGCGGCCCCGCCCGCCGCGTCGGCGAGCATCCGCGGGTGGTCCAGCGGGAAGTACGGGTCCCGGTCGCCGTGCACGATCAGGAGCGGGGCCGGGGCGATCAGCCCGGCGGCCTCGACCGGGGAGAGCGGGACGGGGTTCCAGTCGTCGCGGGCGATCCGGGTGCGGAAGCCGTACCGCCCGACGAGCCGGCCGGTGGGGCGGGTGACCATCCAGTGCAGGCGGCGCATCGGGGCAGTCCCGCGGTAGTACCAGCGCGCCGGGGCGCTCACGGACACCACCGCGTCCGCGTGCGCCTCCCCGTGCGCTTCTGTGCGCCCCCCGGCCTCCCCCGGCGCGCCGGGACGCGTATACAGCGCCCCGTGCCGGAGCACCACGGAACCGCCCATCGAGAACCCGGCCGTCACGACGCGCGTGTGTCCCAGCGACCGCGCCCAGGCCACCGCCGCGGCCAGGTCCAGCACCTCTCGGTCGCCCACCGTGGACCGTCCGCCGGACCGCCCGTGGCCCCGGAAGGAGAACGTGACCACCGCCGCACGCTGCGAGAACACCCCTGCGGCGCGCCGCACCGCGGGGCGGTCGGCCGAACCGGTGAACCCGTGCGCGACGACGATCGCGGTGGTGGCGCGGCCCTGCTCGTCGCCGGCGCCGTCACCTGCCGTACACGGGTCGTACACCGCCTCGATCAGGACGCCGTCATCGGCCCGCAACGTGGTCCGCAGCGGCCCGCGCGTGATCAAGGGAACAGAGGAACTCCGAAATCGCCCCTCGGACACAGAAGTCATGTGGGCTATTCTGCTGGGAAGAGGATCCGGGCAATGCAGCCCCCGGGTCCTTTTGTGCTTTCCGAGCGTTGTTACGGCGACGTTTCGACAAGCTCAGCGGTCCCGGGCGCGGGCCGCACCCGTAGGACCCGTATGACGAAACGTCGTACGGACAAGCACGAATAAGCGTACGAAGCAGTGCCGCATACTCCCCCGGGTCCGACCCGGGAGTGCCCCTCTCGCAGGGAACGAGGAGGACCGACGTAATGGGCGAGCCAACCGTGCACGATCATCGACCGACGACCCAGGCAGGTGGGCGGCGATGAGTTCACTGCTGCTCCTGACGAATGCCCTCCAACCGTCGACGGAGGTGCTCCCCGCCCTCGGCCTCCTGCTGCACAGCGTGCGGGTGGCTCCCGCCGAAGGCCCCGCTCTGGTCGACACCCCCGGTGCCGACGTGATCCTCATCGACGGACGCCGCGATCTTCCCCAGGTCCGTTCGCTCTGTCAGCTGCTGCGGTCCACCGGACCGGGCTGTCCGCTGATCCTCGTCGTGACGGAGGGCGGCCTCGCGGCCGTCACCGCGGACTGGGGCATCGACGACGTCCTGCTCGACACGGCGGGCCCCGCCGAGGTCGAGGCGCGGCTGCGGCTGGCCACCGGCCGGCAGCAGATCACCGCCGACGACTCCCCGATGGAGATCCGCAACGGTGATCTCTCGGTGGACGAGGCGACGTACAGCGCGAAACTCAAGGGCCGGGTCCTGGACCTGACCTTCAAGGAATTCGAACTGCTCAAGTACCTGGCGCAGCACCCGGGCCGGGTCTTCACCCGGGCCCAGCTGCTCCAGGAGGTCTGGGGCTACGACTACTTCGGCGGTACGCGGACGGTCGACGTCCACGTACGGCGGCTGCGCGCCAAGCTCGGGCCCGAGCACGAGTCGCTGATCGGCACCGTCCGCAACGTCGGCTACCGCTTCGTCGCACCGGAGAAGGTGGAGCGTGCCGCCGCCGAGGAGGCCAAGGCGGCGGCCGCGAAGGCGACCGCCGAAACCCTCACCCGTTCGGAGCAGCCGAAGGTAGCCGAGGTCACGGAAGAAGCCCCGGTCCGGCCTGCCGTGAAGTAGTTCCATCCGCGTAGACTGCCGCGCGTGGCCAAGGTGACGCGGGACGATGTGGCGAGACTGGCGGGGACGTCGACCGCAGTGGTCAGTTACGTCATCAACAACGGACCCCGGCCGGTCGCCCCGGCCACGCGCGAGCGGGTACTCGCCGCGATCAAGGAGCTGGGCTACCGGCCCGACCGGGTCGCCCAGGCGATGGCCTCGCGGCGGACCGATCTCATAGGGATGATCGTGCCGGACGCGCGGCAGCCGTTCTTCGCGGAGATGGCGCACGCGGTCGAACAGGCCGCGGCCGAGCGCGGAAAAATGGTGCTGGTCGGCAACTCGGACTACCGCGACGAGCGCGAGGTCCACTATCTGCGGGCCTTCCTCGGCATGCGGGTCTCCGGCCTGATCCTGGTCAGCCAGGGCCCCAGCGAGCGCGCGGCGGCGGAGATAGAGGCGTGGGACGCCCGGGTCGTGCTGCTGCACGAGCGGCCCGAGGCGATCGACGACGTCGCGGTCGTCACGGACGACGTCGGCGGCGCCCAGCTCGCCACCCGCCACCTCCTGGAGCATGGCAACGCGTACGTGGCGTGCCTCGGCGGCATGGAGTCGACCCCGGCGGTCGGCGACCCGGTCGCCGACCACGTCGAGGGCTGGCGCCGGGCGATGCACGAGTCGGGCCGCTCGACCGAGGGCCGGCTGTTCCAGGCCCCGTACAACCGTTACGACGCCTATCAGGTGGCCCTGGGGCTCCTCGCGGGCCCCGACCGTCCCCCGGCGATCTTCTGTACGACGGACGACCAGGCCATCGGGGTGCTGCGGGCCGCGCGCGAGCTGCGGATCGATGTGCCCGGTGAGCTCGCGGTGGCGGGTTTTGACGACGTGAAGGAAGCCGGTCTGACGGATCCGCCGCTGACGACGGTCTTCTCCGACCGTCCGGCGATGGCGCGGGCCGCGGTCGACCTGGTGCTGGACGACTCGCTGCGGGTCTCGGGCTCGCGGCGGGAGCGGCTGAAGCAGTTCCCCTCGGCGCTGGTGGTCCGGCGCTCGTGCGGCTGCGGGGAGCCCCCTACGGCCCGGGTGCTCGCCTGAGGGCCCGGCCTTTATATCGGGCATACGAGCTTCTGCCGGGCTTCTCAGGGCGTACTCACGCTCCTCTCATGTTCGCTGGACACTCTCGTAGACATGACTGAGAGCCAGCGCCCGAGCGGCGAGTACCCGATGTACCCCTCGTACGGCAACGGCGACGCGGCCTACCCGCCGCCGCCGTCATACCAGCCCGTCCAGCCGGTCGCCATGGGTTCCGGCACCACCGTGTGGCCCGCCCCCGGCACGGCCGACGGGTACGCCGGCGGCGGTGCGGGCCACGGCGGCGGGGGCCTCCACGGGCTGCCGCAGGCCGCGCCCGAGCCGGCTCCCTCCCGTCGCCGGGTCCGCCGGCCGGTCGCGCTCCTCGCAGCGGTGGCCATCGCCGCCTCGATCGTCGGCGGCGGCACCGCCACCGTGATCGGGCAGCTCACCGACAACGGCACCAACGGCACGGCCGGCAGCGTCGTGCCCGGCACCACCGTCTCGCAGAGCAGCAAGGGCACCGTCTCCGGCGTCGCCGCGGCCCTCGCGCCGACGATCGTCGAGATCGGCGCGACATCGACCGCGGGGCAGTCCACCGGTTCCGGCGTGGTCATCACGTCGGACGGCGAGATCGTCACCAACAACCACGTCATCGCCGACGCCACGTCCATCGAGGTCACGCTGAGCACCGGCAAGAAGTACACCGCCGAGGTCCTGGGCACCGATCCCGACAAGGACCTCGCGCTGATCAAGCTCCAGGGCGCGAGCGGCCTGAAGACGGCCACGCTCGGCGACTCCTCCCAGGTCGCCGTCGGCGACCAGGTCGTCGCGATCGGCTCGCCGGAGGGCCTCACCGGCACGGTCACCAGCGGCATCGTGTCCGCGCTCGACCGCGATGTCACGGTCGCCAAGGACGGCGACAGCGGCAGCGGCAGCGGCAGCGGCCAGGGGCAGGGTCAGGGCGGGCAGGGCGGCGGACAGCAGTGGCCGTTCGAGTTCGGCGGGCAGCAGTTCAACGGCGACACGGGTGACTCCACCACCACGTACAAGGCCATCCAGACCGACGCCTCGCTGAACCCGGGCAACTCCGGCGGCGCGCTGATCAACATGAACGGCGAGATCATCGGCATCAACTCCGCCATGTACTCCGCGAGCTCCGCCAGCGGCTCCGGCAGCTCCAGTGCGGGCAGCGTCGGCCTCGGCTTCGCCATCCCGGTGAACACCCTCAATGCCGACCTCGACACCCTGCGGGCCGGCGACAGCTCCTAGGTCCTGTCCGGCCGTGCCACGCGACGCCGCACCACGGCCGTGCGAGGCTGAGAAACCTGCGGCGCGCCGGCCCGTACGGAACGAGAAGAGGACGAAGCAGCGATGAGCCCCGCCGAAGACGATCCGCAGCGCATCCTGATCGTCGACGACGAGCCCGCCGTGCGCGAGGCCCTGCAGCGCAGCCTCGCCTTCGAGGGGTACGGCACCGAGGTCGCCGTCGACGGCCTCGACGCCCTCACGAAGGCGGAGACGTACGACCCCGACCTCATCGTCCTCGACATCCAGATGCCGCGGATGGACGGGCTGACCGCCGCCCGCCGCATCCGGGCCACGGGCACCACCACCCCCATCCTGATGCTCACCGCCCGCGACACCGTCGGCGACCGCGTCACCGGGCTCGACGCGGGCGCGGACGACTACCTGGTCAAGCCCTTCGAGCTGGACGAGCTCTTCGCCCGCATCCGGGCCCTGCTGCGCCGCAGTTCGTACGCGGCCGCGGCGGGCCCCGTGCCCGACGACAACGTGCTGGCCTTCGCCGACCTGCGCATGGACCTGGCGACCCGCGAGGTCATGCGCGGCACCCGCCACGTGGAGCTGACCCGTACCGAGTTCACCCTGCTGGAGATGTTCCTGGCCCACCCGCGCCAGGTACTGACCCGTGAGCAGATCCTCAAGGCCGTGTGGGGCTTCGACTTCGAGCCGAGCTCCAACTCGTTGGACGTGTACGTGATGTACCTGCGCCGCAAGACCGAGGCGGGCGGCGAACCGCGCCTGGTCCACACGGTCCGCGGTGTGGGGTACGCGCTGCGCTCGGGCGGGGGCGAGGGATGACGGGCCCGCTCCAGCGGATCCGCGCCCTGCCCCTGCGCTCCCGGCTGGCGCTGCTGGTCGCGACCGCGGTGGCGGTGGCGGTGGCCGCGGTGGCAGCCTCGTGCTGGTTCGTGACGAAGGCGCAGCTGGCACGCCAGCTGGACACGACGCTGCGCAGTTCCAACGTCGACGACCGCTATCTGACCAGCCTGTACACCTATTGCCGGGGTGCCGCCCAGGCCCCGCCCCGCCCCTACTCCGGCCTCACCGTCCAGCTCATCGACGCCCAGGGAACGGTCTGTCTCGCCCCCGAGTCCTCGGAACTCCCGGTGAGCGGGACTGACCTCGCGGTGGTCAATCACCAACGCTCCAGCGTGCTGCATTCGGCGACCGACGCGGACGGTGTGAGGATGCGCGTCTACACCGCACCGGTGAAGGGGCCCACCGATCTTGCCGTCTCCATCGCCCGCCCCCTGAGCGAGATCGACAAGCCCCTCTCCACCCTCGCCTGGGTCCTCCTCCTCGTCTCCGGCATCGGCGTTCTCGGCGCCGGCGCCGCCGGGCTCTGGATCGCCCGCTCCGGCCTGCGCCCCGTCGACGAGCTCACCGAGGCCGTCGAGCACGTCGCCCGTACCGAGGACCTCACGGTCCGCATCCCGGTGGAGGGCGAGGACGAGATCGCGCGCCTGTCCCGGTCCTTCAACTCGATGACGGCTTCCCTGGCCACGTCGCGGGACCGCCAGGCGCAGCTCATCGCGGACGCCGGCCACGAGCTGCGCACCCCTCTCACCTCGCTGCGCACCAACGTGGAACTCCTCGCCCGCAGCGACGAGACGGGCAGGGCCATCCCCCCGGACGACCGCAAGGCACTGATGACTTCGGTGAAGGCGCAGATGACGGAGCTGGCCTCACTCATCGGCGACCTCCAGGAACTCGCCCGCCCGGACGCGGCGGACCCCGGCCCCCTCCAGGTGGTCGCGCTCCACCACATCGCCCGCACCGCCCTGGACCGCGCCCGACTGCGCGGCCCGGAGCTGACCATCACGGCGGAGCTGGCCCCCTGGTACGTACGCGCCGAATCGGCGGCCCTGCAGCGGGCGGTCGTCAACGTCCTGGACAACGCGGTGAAGTTCAGCCCGCCGGGCGGCACGATCGACGTGAACCTGCACCGCGGCGAACTGACGGTACGGGACCACGGCCCCGGCATCCCCGCCGATGAACTCCCCCACGTCTTCGAACGCTTCTGGCGCTCCCCCTCCGCCCGCCAGCTCCCCGGCTCGGGCCTCGGCCTGTCGATCGTGGCGCGCACGGTCCAGCAGGCCGGCGGCGAAATCGACCTGCGCCCGGCGCCGGGCGGCGGCACGGAAGCCGTGATCCGCCTCCCGGGGGCACCTCAGCCGCCGCCGGAGCGGCCGCGGGGGTAGGGGCGGGTGCCCTACGCCCCCTCCAGCCTCCCTGCCAGGGCGCGCAGCCCCGCCGCGATCTCGGCGGCGTCCGGGGCCGCCTCCGGGTCGGTCAGCCACTGGATCATCACGCCGCTCATGAGGGCGAGCTGCACCGAGCCGAGCCCCCGCACGTCCGTCTCGGCGACCTCCGCCTCCGGCGCCCCGGTCAGCTGCGCCGCGACCCCCCGACGGCCCTCGCGCTGACCGGCGGCCAGGAGGGCCAGCAGGTCGGGGGAGCTCTGGGCGTGCACGAAGGCCTCCACCGAGGCGATCCAGAGCCAGCGGTCGGTGCGGTACGAGGTGATCTCCCGCGTCCACATCTCCGTGTACCGCTCGGCGGCCGAGCCCCCTCCCACCCCGACGTCCGCACCGAACTCCTGACCCCACTCGTCGATGGCCGCGAACAGCGCCTGGTTGAGCAGCGCCTCGCGGGAGCCGAAGTGATAGCCGATCGCCGCCATCGAGACGCGGGAGGCGGTGGCGATGTCGCGCACGGTGGTGCGGAGGTAGCCCTTCTCCTCCAGGCAGTGCCTCGCCCCGGCCAGCAGATCCTCGCGGTTTCCCATGTCCGGGATGGTACGGCTCCACTAATTGGGCAACCGCCCTATACAAACGTATTGCGCGGGCGATCTACACACGCGTACAGTCGCTGTCATGACTCAGCGACCCGCGCTCCGCCGCGAACTGACCATCGGCGGCCGCCGCCTCTCCTACCTCGACCACGGTCCCACCACCGGCCGTTCGCTCCTCGCCCTGCACGGCCACCTCTCCGAGGGCGCGTCCTTCGACGACCTGGCCGTCGAGCTCGGCCCGGAATGGCGGGTCATCGCCCCCGACCAGCGCGGCCACGGCGACTCCGACCGGGCGGACGACTACAGCCGCGAGGGCTACGTCCTGGACCTGATTGCCCTGCTCGACCACCTCGGCACCGGCCCGGTCGTCGCTCTCGGGCACTCCCTCGGCGGGATCAACGCGCTGCACCTCGCCGCGACCCGGCCGGCCTCGGTCGCGGCCCTCGTCAACACCGACGCACCGGTGGACCTCCCGCACCAGGACCCCGGCCCGCTGGCCTTTCTCGCAGGCTTCCCGTACACCGCCCCCACCCGGGAGGAACTGATCGCCGCCTGCGGCCCGGTGGGCCCGATGGTGGCACCCCTCCTTCGGCCCCTGCCGGACGACGACGGCTGGCGGCTGCCCTTCCACCCGCGGGACACGCTCGACTCCGAGCGGCAGGTGCACGGCGACCACTGGGCCCAGTGGCTGGCGAGCGACTGCCCCGCACTGGTGATCAACGGCCGCACCAGCCAGGCACTCCCCGCCGAGCAGGCCGCGGCGATGGCGTCACTGCGCCCGCGCACGTCGCTCGTCACGCTGGAGACGGATCACTTCGTCCAACTCCAGGACCCGAAGGGGTTCGCGCAGGCGGTACGGGAGTTCCTGGCGACCCTGTGAACAGCCCCGCTCGGACGCGAGCCGCGGGGATCGGTGGCGTAGGGCCGATCAGGCGCGGTCATGGGGGGGGTGACCTGGTAGCCGTCGGGGTCGGCGAAGGTGAACGTCCGACCGAAGGGGCCGTCGACCGGGGCGGAGACGATGGTGCGACCGTCGGCGACGAGGGCATCGTGAATGGCCTGGACTTCGGGGGCGTGGAGCCAGATCGCGGCACCGATGCCGGGCTGAGTGACGGATGCGAGATCGGTGCCGGGAACGACCTCGCGCAGCGCGAACGTGATCGGCGCACAGCCCGGCCCCCGGCGAGACACCGCACCGGCGGAGCGGCGGCTCAGGCCGTCGGGTTGTGCCGGATCAGCGACTCCACCAGCCCCGACCGGGTGGCCGGGAAGTCCAGCGGGACGATGCCGAGCCCGGTCCAGCCGGCCGCCTGCGAGGAGTCGAGGAAGGAGTGGACCTGGGGGTTGAGCCGGTCCGCGTTCCAACGGGGCGGCAGCAGGGCGGCGGTGCTCACGTAGTTCATGAAGAGCTTGCCCGGCTGCTCGGCCGCCCTGCGGAACTGGTTCTCGATCTTCGGGTACTTGGCGAACGGCTCCGCCATGTAGTCGTCCTGGATGTCGAAGAGCCCCGGATCGGCGTACCGCACCCCGGGCAGGCCCCCGTTGTCGGCGAGCAGCACCACCTTGCCGCGCGCCCCGCCCAGCGTCGGCAGCGCGGAGTCGATGTGGAACAGCGGGCGCCAGCCCTTGGTGTCGAGGTACAGGTCGAAGATCCGGCGGAACGCGGCGTCGCTCTCCTCCGAGTACTCCTGCTTGACCCGCATCAGCACGGTCTCCGTGGGTCGCTGGGCGAGGAAGTCCCTACAGGCGCCGAGCACGTCGCCGAACATGAGGTTCTGGTACGAGGCACCGTGGTGGATCGCGAACGAGTCACCGGTGATCCGGCACCGTACGTCGAGAAAACGCAGACCGCTGTTCAGCTGCTCCGTGATCGTGGTGTTCTGACACTCGGTCCAGGGGCCGCCGTAGCGGGCGCCGGAGTCGTGCGAGCCGGGGACGGTGAGCCGCTGGAGCGCGGTGGAGTCCGCGATGCCGCGCATCCAGTCCTGCACGGTGAGGGCCTGCCGGGTGGCGGCCCGGGCGGGCGCCGCCCCGACGAGAGCGGTGGCGGACACGGCCAGCGCTCCGGCCAGGAAGTGTCTGCGGTTCGTGGTGTACGGGCTCATACGTAACGCCTCCGGGGGCCGCGTGGGGTCAGCCTCCGGATTATGTCCCGTACACGTCATTCAGGGAACGGCGCGACGGGAGTCGGCGGCGCCGGGACCGCGCAGCCCGCCCGACCCGGATTTCTCGGAGCCCGACATCGGCCACCGCTACCAGGTCGCCGAACCAGCCCTCTTCGCGCCGCCGAGAAGCACACCCCGGCCACCGCACCGGGGTACTCCCCGTGCCCAGGCGTACGCGGTCGGCAGGCGGGGCACGCGCTCATCATGGCCATCCTCAGGACAGCAGCACGCCCGCTCCTCGCCTCCGCCTTCGTCTCCGGCGGCCTCCGCGCCCTGCGAGCCCCCCATGCCGCGGCACCGGACGCCACCTGGCTCGCCCTACCGGTCGCAGACCGCCTTCCCGGGCTGTCGCGGGACCCGGCACGTCTCGTCCGTATGAACAGCGCTGTTCAGATCGGGGCGGGCGCGTTGCTCGCGACCGGGCGCTTCCCGCGGTCGTCCGCCCTGGTTCTCGCCGCCACCCTCGTCCCCACAGCGCTCTGGGAACACGCCTGGTGGAGGGCGGAGGATCAGGACGAGCGGGCACGTCGGCGCGTCAGGTTCGCGTCGGACATGTCGTTGCTCGGCGGGCTGCTGATCGCCGCGGCCGATACCCACGGAAAGCCCTCACTGGCCTACCGCACCCGCGGCGCGGCCGCCGGTGGCCGGCGCGGCGCACGCCGCGCCGCGCGCGAGGTGAGCGGTGCCGTCGCCGGCGCGGCGGACAGTCTGCACGCGGCGACCGCGTCCGTACGAGACCGGCTTCCCCACGCCTGAACGCCTCAGCGCACCGGCTGCTGCTCCACCGCGAACCCGCTGTGGCGCCGCTCCCTTTCCACCGAAGCACGTCAGCGGCATGGCTTCAGCCCGTCCGGGGGCCCCTGCCGCGCCGCTTCCGCTCCCTTCACACACTCCGCGCACGGCTTCCGCCTGCGCGTACCCCATGCGCGTCGCCGGTGCGGGCCCGCCCTCGGCGGGCGGGCACCGCCCGTCGGATACGGCATCGCCCTGCCGGCCGACGCGGACCCGTCCGGCTCCGAGCCGAAGTCCGCCCTTCTTCCGACATGCACTCCGTCCTCAGGGGCAGCGGCGCATTCAGGGCAGACGAAGGGCACATGCGGGCGCATCAGCCATCTCTCCCGTGCTCTCGCACGCCCCCGTCGCTTCCACGGAATGCGGGAATGAGCCAGTTCATGACCAGTCCGTCGGCTCCCTGCGATGAACTGGACACAGTTCACGCACACTGCCCCCACACCGACACCAGAACCGAGGCACCCGCTCATGACGACGCTTCTGTTGGTACACGCAGTTCCCCTGTGGCGGACTTCCCTGGCCAGCCTGCTCAGCACCGACGCCGAACTCCGCGTACGGACAGCGGACAAGGGCGGCGTGCGCGCCGCTGTGGAACAGTCGTGCCCGGACTTGTTCATGACCGATCTCGACTGTCCGGACTCCGTCGAAGTGCTGACCGAAGTGGATTCCGTACGGAAGTCCACCGACCACGGCGGGGCACTGATCGTCCTGGCCAGGGGGGACCGGCCGGGCGGGCTCCGCAGAGCGTTCAACGCGGGTGCTCGTGGGTACATCGACAAGTACGAGCCCCCGAAGAACTTGGCTGAAGTCCTGCACAAAGTGGCCGACGGGGGCCGGCACATCGACGAATCCCTCGCCTTCGGCCTGTTACAGGCGGCGGAGGTGCCCTTATCGGCGCGTGAGCTGAGTGTGCTCTCGCTCGCCGCGGAAGGCGAGTCCGTGACCACGATAGCGGGCGCCCTCCACCTGACCTGCGGAACCGTACGCAACTATCTGGCCGCCGCCATCCGCAAGACGGGGGCCCGCAACCGACAGGACGCCATACGGCTTTCCAGTCAGCTCGGCTGGCTCTAGGGCGTGTTTCCCCGTGAGGTGGGAAGGCACGATCGCCGCCGGCCCGCGATGTCTGGCATACACACACTGTTCTGCACGGTCGGGCGGGCGGGAACAGCGCCTCAGACCGGATCCGGGCCCCATGAGCCCGCCAGATCGCGGTAGAGGGCGGAACTCCTGAGCAGTTCTGCCGAGGTACCGAGCAGGGTCCGGGGACCGTCCACCACCAGGATCCGGTCGGCGCGCCGGGCCGACGACAGGCGATGGGCGATGACGACCAGGGTGTCGGCACGGGCAGCGAGCGCCGTCTCCGCCCGTGCCTCCACCGTCGGATCGAGGTGGCTGGTCGCCTCGTCCAGGACGAGCAGCGGGGCGGTGGCCACGTGGGCCCGCCCCAGGGCGACCAGTTGGCGTTCGCCGAGCGTGAGCCGGGTGGGCTCGACCCGCGTGTCGAGACCACCGAGCCGTTCGGCCAGGGGCTCCAGGCCGAGTGCGGCCACGGCGGCGGTGATGTCGCGCTCGGGTGCGTCGGGGCGCAGATAGCGCAGGTTGTCGCGCAGCGACGCGCTGAACACGTACGCCTGTTGCGGGAGGAGCGTGCGCACGCTCCTGGGGTCCACGGCAGACGTGGGGCGGCCGTACCACCGGACCTCGCCCCGCGTGGGGGGCACGACCCCGGCGAGAACAGCCGCGAGGGTCGACTTCCCGCTGCCGCTCGGCCCCACCACCGCGAGCCGGTCCCCCGCCCTGATCACGAGGTCCAGGCGGTCCAGCACGGGTTGGGCCGACGGGCCGTAGGCGAAGCTCACGGCGCGCAGTTCGACGACGTCGGTGGCGGGACGGGGAGACGGCGGCGCCGACGCTGCCCGGGTCCGCGAGGCCGGAACGGCGGGTGCGGGTGCGGGTGCGGGCTCGGCGGGCGGTTTCACGGGGTCGGTGAAGCGGTCGAGCACCACCACGAGTCGGCCCCCGGCCGTGCCCAGCATGCTCATGAGCGCGTGCACCGCCGGGGCCAGGGCCTGGGTCAGATACGTCAGTGCGCCCACCAGCGCTCCCCCGGTGAGGCCTCGGTGCATGAGCCATGGCGCGGCGATCAGCAGGAGGAGCGGGGGGACCCGGCCGCAGACGGCGAGGGCGAGGACACGCACGGCGGCCCAGCGGGCCAGTGAGCGGGCCGCGTCCGCCTGCTGTTCGGCGAGCATCCGGGTGTGGGCGGCGACACGGTCCGCCGCACCGGCCGCCGCGATGTCGCGGAGAGCGGACGCGGTCTGTCCCGCATGCGCGGCGAAGTCCTCGTCGGCGCCCAGGTAGGCGCGTTGGGCTGCCGCCATCGGGGCGAGTGTCGCAAGGAACAGCGCCAGTCCGAGGGCGAGCGGAGGGAGGACGACCAGGAGCAGTCCGGGGGCCAGTGCCGCGAGTCCGGCCAGCGCTCCGGCCGCGGTGAACACGAAGGAGCGCAGGGTCAGCACGAGCCCGGCCCAACTGTCGCGGGCGATCTCGCTCTGATGGGTGACTTGGGAGACGGGGCCGGCTGTGGTGCCCGCCGGGCCGCTCACGGCGGTGGTCAGGGCACGGGCGACCGCGCGTCGCACCAGCCCGTCACGGAACGGTTCCACGAGATCGGCCAGCCGGGCGAACACCCTCCGTGTCGCGATTCCGGTCGGCAGGACGGCGAGGGCCGCCACTGCCAGCCACAGCAGTCCGGTGGACGGGTGACCGGCCAGAAATCCCTGGTCGAGGGCGCGGGCCACCCCGTAACCGCTCAGGAAGGTCTGGGCGAACTCCAGCAACGACCAGCCGCCCAGCCGCAGCAGGACCGGGATGCGGGCGCGCAGGAACCGCGCACCTTCGCGTACGACCCGTCCGAGGGCCCCGCCCCGCGCACGGCGGGCCGGTGTGCCGGGCTCGGACCCGGACCGCGCGGACGCCGCCCCGGGTGGCTGGGGGCGGCCGGTCGCGGCCGCGGTGACCCGGGGCGGCTCCACCGTCATCGGGTGTCCTCCTGCGCAGACTGCTGCGGTTCGCCGGGATGTGCGGGCTCGGTCTCGTCCGGGGCGTCGCACGGTGGCTGCTCCGGCGGCTGGGCGGCGAAGACCGCACGGTAGGAGGGGTCGCCCCACAGGTCGCTGTGCGGGCCCACCGCGCGAACCGCGCCGTCCTCGAGCCAGACGACCCGGTCGGCGTCGACGGCCGAGGACAGCCGGTGCGCGACGATCACTCTCGTACGGGAGCCGGCGCGGTCGGCCAGGGCCCGCTGCACCTCGCGTTCGGTCACGGTGTCGAGGCTGGAGGTCGCGTCGTCCAGCACGAGAAGACGTCCGCAATGGGCGAACGCGCGGGCGAGGCCCAGCCGTTGCCGCTCGCCGCCGGACAGTGGCGCCTCACTGAGCGGGGTCTCGTAGCCCAGCGGCAGCAGACTGATGAAGCCGTGCGCCGATGCGGACCGGGCCGCGGAGCGGATCCGCTCCGCGGAGGGGCGGCTCACGCCGAAGGCGATCGTGTCCTGGACCGTCGTGCCCAGCAGGGCCGGCCGTGCGAAGGCGTAGCTGATGTCCCGGCGCAGCGCCGTGGCTTCGACCGCTGCCAGGGAGGTCCCGTCCAGCGTGACGGTGCCCGCGTCGGGGTCCGTGAGGCGGCCGGCCACGGCGGCGAGCACGGACTTGCCCGAGCCGGACAGGCCGACCACCGCCGTCGATGACCCGCCCGGCAACGTGAGGTTCACCTTGCGCAGCAGGTGCCTGCCGTCGCGGGTGACGTCCACGTCACGCAGTTCCAGCGTGCCCGGCCCACCGGAGGGCAGTGCACCCGAACGGTTCGGCATCGCGGGGAGGGCGAGGAGTGGATCGATCCGGCGGGCGGCGGCGTGGCTCCGCGACAGCGCGCCCAGGGCGCCGGTCAGGGATCCGACGCCGACGGCGAGCACGGCGTAACGGGACACGGCCACCAGGTCTCCGACGCTGATGGCTCCGGCGGCGAGCCGCAGGCCCGCCACGGCGAGCACGAGGAGGGTGAGCAGGGGAAGGAGTACGGCGCTGTGGCCGGTGGCCCGCCCGAAGACCTGCCAGGTGCGGCGGCCGTGGACGTCGAGGGCGGTGAGCGGTTCGAGGATCCTGGCGTGTTCACGGGCACCGGTGTGTGCCGCCCTGATGGTCGCGGCGCCCTCCAGGGCTTCGGTGAGCCGGGTGGCCAGATCGGCCTGGGCACGCTGGTAGTCGGCGGTGGTGTCGGCGGTGTGCCGGGCGAAGGTCCGCAGGAGTACGAGGAGCGCGGGAGCACCGACGAGGAGCGCGGCCGCGGTCCACGGGTCGACGAGGAGGAGGCCGATCAGCCCGCCCGCGGGGAGCAGCAGGCCGGCGACGGAGCCCGCCAGGGTGACCGGTGCGGCGGCGGCGTCGGCGGCGTTGGCGGTGAGACGGGTGGCGAGGTCTCCGGGTGCGAAGGCCTCTCCGCGGCGGGGTTCGGCCCGCAGGAGACGGTCCACGGTGGCGCCGCGCAGCCACGCGGCCAGCCCGGCGGTCGTGCTACCGCCCAGGAGCGCGACGGCTGCGTCCAGGAGGACTTCGGCGGCGGTGAGCGCCATGGCGAGCCTGAGCGACGGCCAGGGCACGGCCGCGTCCTCGGTGACGCTGTCCACGGCGCTGCCGAGCACGGCCGGCAGTGCGACGGCGGCGAGGGCCGCGCCGACGGAGCACAGGAGGACGGTGGTGAGCGTGAGGGGGCGGCGGCGGGCCAGCTTGCGCGGCAGCCCTCCGGAAGCGGCCGGGCCCTCGCTCGGTGTGCCGCCCGTCGACGGCCGGTCGGCACTGCTGTTCACGCCTGAGTCCCTTCCGTGGGCCGTACCACCTGCGGATGTGCGTGCGGCCGGCCCCGGGCGGAGATGCCGCCCGGGGCCGGCCTGTGACGTAGTCGCCGGTCGGTGCCTTGCTTACCGGCCGGGCCGACTACCTCTCGTCACGGGGTGCAGAGCACGACGCTCAGCGAGCTGTACTCACAGACGAGCAGGCTGATCTGGCTGCCCGTGGCCACGTCGCCGTACGCCTCGTCGGCGGGGGTGTCCATCGTCTGAAGGTCGAGAAGCGCCATGATGGTGTCCTTTCGTGGGGACGGTCGTGTTCATTTACTGACGACCCCGGATGGGGCCGGTTCGGGGGCCGCGGAGCGCGGCGGGGCAGGCCGCAACGGCGGCAGGAACGGCAGCGACGCGGTGGTGTCCGCGAAGGCGCTGCCGAGAGCGAGGAGGCAGCCGGCCGTGCCGGTCGCCAGGTCCATCGAGAGCCGCATCAACTGCTCGCCGGGGAAGGCTAGTTCGCCCTTGTACGGCATCGCGTGGCAGCTCAGGAGTTCGGCGTGCCGGTGGATGACGCGCCGTCGGTCGGTCCGGTCTCCGGTCCGGGTCCGGGCCAGCTGGAGGATGAGTCCGGCCACTCCCCTGAACAGGCCCGGCTGCACGTAGAAGGCGGACCGGGAGGCGGGCATCAGGGATGCCCGTGCCTTCTCCAGTTCCTCGTCCGGCCGAAGCGCCAGGTAGTCGTCGATGACCGTCGCGAGGCCGGCGCTGCCCGCCCCGAGATACGGCATCGTGCGGGTGCCCTCCACCACCAGCAGGGTTCCGTCGGCTCCTTCCTGGCAGCGGGCCAGGTCGCGGCGCAGGGCCGTGGCGGCCAGGTCGAGAAGTTGCCGGTCGCCGGTCGTCCCGTACCTGCGCAGGAGCAGCAGCGCCAGTCCGGCCGCGCCGTACAGCAGTCCCGTGCGGTGGGCGGGTCCACCGTCGGTGAGGGCGTGGACGGCGAGCGAGGTGCACTCGTCGGCGGCGCGGGAGAGGGCGATGCCGTCGGTCGCGGTCGCGTTGCGGGCGAGGTCGTCGAGAGCGAGCGCGATGCCCGCGTAGCCGCTGTGCAGGTCGGCGGTGAGGCCTTGCAGGGGTTGCCGCACGACGATCCGGGCGAGCTCCGCGGCCTGCTCCCGGTGGCCCAGTCGGTCCAGGGTCCAGGCGATGCCGGTCAGCCCGTCGTAGAAGCCGAGGGGGGTGCCGGGTGCGGGGTCCTTGGCCCGCGCGAGCAGCCACTGTTCGGCCTGCGGGCACGGCGGGGCACCGGTTTCGTGGAGCGCGTAGAGCACCCCGGCGGCCCCGTAACCGAAGGACTGTCCGCCGGCCGGTGAGGCGAACTGGGCGATGTCACCGGGGAAGCAGCGGTCCTCTCGCTCCGGGGTGCAGGACGCGATGATGGCCCGGGCCATCGAGTCGCGGCTGCGCGGCCAGTCCCCGGGCGCCGGCAGCGACGGCCCGTCCGGCGTGACGCGTACGCCTGTCACCTGCGCGGGGACCGTGCGCCGCCGCGCGGAGCCATCCTCGTCCGCGACCTCGCGGAGGATCTCCACGACGGCCGGTCGCAGTTCGGCATCGGTCACCGGGAAGATGCGGGTGATCTCCTGGGCCAGCCGTACGGCCTTGCGCCGGTCGATGGCGAAGTGCGTGGTCAGCGGTAGGTACAGGGCGAGGCGCAGGCAGGCGAGCGCGTAGCGGTCGATGTCCGCGCCGCGCCGGTCGGAGGGGGCCACGAACGCCGGGTTGGCGACGATCTGCCGGGCTTGATCCCGCGTTCTGGATGCGGCCTCGAAGTCCAGCAGCACCACCCGGGACTCGTCCTCGGAGACCATGATGTTGCTCATGTGGAGGTCGCTGATGACGACGCCTCGTTCGTGGACGGCACGCACAGCACCCTCGACGAGGGCGTACATCTTTTGCGCCCAGGCCGCGTGTTCGGCGATCGCCTCCGGTGCCGGCTCCTCCAGGGACAGGGGGAAGCGTCGGGCGAAGACGGAGTTGAGGGTGGCGCCGGACACGTGTTGGAGGACGAGGAAGCGGTGCTCCCCGACATCGATCACGTCCCTGACGTCCGGGACGCACTCCAGACCCGCCAGCATGTCCAGGGCGGCCCGTTCACGCTCCAGCCTCGCCACCGCGTCGGCCCCGTCCGCCGCCAGGCCGGCGTACGGACGCGCCTCCTTGAGCACGACGCGCTCGCCGGTCCGGGTGTCCCGGCCGACGTAGACGCCTCCGCCGTTGGAGAAGTGCAGCGCGCCCTCGACCCGGTAGGGCACGTCGGTCAGCCCGACGGCCCTGCGCGCCTCCAGGTGCGGCAGAAGGAAGGGAGGCGGCGTCACCCAGCCGGGGATGCTCAGGGCCGGACCCCGGGCGTCGGGAACAAGCCTGCCCCCCGGCTCGGCGACGGCGGGTACGAGGCGACCGTCGGGCCCGGGGCAGAAGCGCGGCGCGAATGCTCCGTACCGCACGTACACCGGCCCCTCACCACAGCGCAGATCACTGAGGATGTACGGCCCGTGCTCCCCCGCGAGGAGGTCCATCAGCCCCTGGCAGACCTCGGGGAACTGCTCCTCGGAGTGCGGATAGACCGTGATGAACTTGCCGCTGCCGGCCCGGTCCGCGTACTTCGCGTTGCGCAGATGCAACAGGGCGGGTCCGGGGACGCACTTGAACGGCAGCCGACGCGCCACACAGAAGGCGGCCACTCGGCCCAGCACGGACTCCGCGTTGTCGAGTGCGGCCGACACGTGAATCTTCCAGCCCTGCGCCGGCACCCGTATCCCGGGCGGGCTGAAGGAGAGCCAGTCGCCGCGCCGCGAACGCTCCCATCCGTCGGGGCCGGCACCGCGGGCGGGGCCGTAGAGGGCCCCCTCGGCGCCGGGACCGGCGGCGGAGCGGTGCGGCGCGTCGTAGAAGACACGGTCCGCCTCGCAGTACGTGGCGTACTCCGGATTCACGCACAACTCCCTGTCCAGGCGACGTTGTCGGCATGAACGAAGGTGTCACGAGGCCCTTGGGCGCGACAGTCACCGCTGTCATGACTCGTTCATGCGGATCGACCGTGCACGTCGCATCTGCACTTCTCACAGGGACCGGTGCGGGGGCGGCACCGCCGGTGCCGAGGGGCACCCTTGCGAGCACCCATCGGCACAGGCCGGCACATGGAAGAGGGGGGCGGGGGCCCATCGGCCCACCGCCCCCCTCACCGCTGTGCGGGAGTTACTGCACGACCGTGATCCGGTCCGTGGCCGGCGGGGCCAGCGGCGCCGAGGCCGTGGAGTGCGCCGCCAGGTAGGCGTTGAACAGGTCCAGGTCCGAGGCGCCGACCAGCTTGTTGGTGCCCGCGCCGAGGGCCGCGAAGCCGTCGCCGCCGCCCGCCAGGAACTCGTTCATCGCGACCCGGTACGACGCGGCCGGATCGATCGCCTCACCGTTCAGGCGGATCGTGTCGGCGACCACGCGGTCCGCACCGGCCTTCGTCATGTCCAGGGTGTAGGTGAGGCCCTTCGAGATCTGGAGGATCTTCGGGCTGGCCTCGTTCGAGCCGCTGACCTGCTGTTGGAGCGCGGCCA
Source organism: Streptomyces sp. NPDC005775 (assembly GCF_042871565.1). Classification (NCBI taxonomy): domain Bacteria; kingdom Bacillati; phylum Actinomycetota; class Actinomycetes; order Kitasatosporales; family Streptomycetaceae; genus Streptomyces; species Streptomyces sp. NPDC005775. The sequence continues at coordinate 64,483 of NZ_JBIAIU010000020.1, forward strand.
CCAGCTGCGCACCGGTCAGGTCGACGACGTTCATCATGTTGGTGAACGGCTGCACGGTGAACGACTCGCCGTACGTCACGACGCCGTCGCCCTCACTGCCCGACGCCGTGTACACCAGGTCGGCACGGATGCCGCCCGGGTTCATGAACGCCACGACCGCCCCGCCCTTGTCCGCCGGGGCCAGACCCTCCAGCTGCGCGTCGGCGATCAGGTTGCCGAGCGGCTTCTCGGGGGCCGTGGAACCGCGGCCGTTGATGTCGGCCGAGATGAACCCCTGCGGCCGGTTGGCGATCGGCGCCGCGAGGGTGTTCCAGCGGGCGATCAGGGCCGTCATGTCGGTGGCCTTGGCCTGGTCCCGGGTGACGATGTGGTTCGCCGAGACCGGGTTCGCGGGCGCCGGGTGCTTCGGGGAAGTCTTCGCCGAGCCCTTCACCGCGGTGCGCACGATGTCCTTGGTGCGGCGGTCGTACGTGAGCGTCGTGTCCGTGTACAGCTTGCCGAACGACGAGGCCGAGGTGACCAGCCGCGGGTTGCCCGCCGGGTCCGGGATCGTGCAGACGTACGCCTGGTGGGTGTGGCCCGTCACCAGGGCGTCGACCTTCGGCGAGATGCCCTTGGCGATGTCGGTGATCGGTCCGGAGATCCCGTCACCGGCGGCGGGGCTGTCGCAGTCGTAGTTGTACGAGGACGAGGCCGGGGCGCCGCCCTCGTGGATCAGCGCGACGATGGACTTCACGCCCTGCCGGTCCAGCTCCTTGGCGTACTTGTTGACCGTCTCGATCTCGTCGTGGAACTTCAGGCCCTTGACGCCGTTGGCCGTCACGATGTTCGGCGTGCCCTCCAGGGTCACCCCGATGAAGCCGATCTTGACGCCGTTCTTCTTCCACACCGTGTACGGCTTGAGGATCGGCTTGCCGGTCTTCTCGTCCGTCACGTTCGCGGCGAGGTACGGGAAGTCGGCACCCTTGAACTTCTTGCCCTTCTCGTAGCACCCCTCGACCGGGTGGCAGCCACCGTTCTGGAGGCGGGCCAGCTCGGTGGCGCCCTCGTCGAACTCGTGGTTGCCGACAGTCGTCACATCGAGGTCGATCTTGTTGAGCGCCTCGATGGTCGGCTCGTCGTGGAAGAGGCCCGACAGCAGCGGACTCGCGCCGACCATGTCGCCGCCGGCCGCGGTGATCGAGTACGGGTGGCCCTTGCGCGCGGCACGCAGCGAGGAGGCGAGGTACTCCACGCCCCCGGCCGGGACGGCCTTCGTCGTGCCGTCGGCCTGCTTCTCGGTGACCGAGCCGGCCGAGCCGGCGGGCGGCTCCAGGTTGCCGTGCAGGTCGTTGAAGGACAGCAGCTGCACGTCGACGGTCCGGGCCGGCGTGTGGTGGCCGTGCCCCTTGCCGTGGCCCTGGGCACCGGCCGGCATGGCGGCGACCAGTGCTCCGACGGTGGCCAGACCGGCTGCGGCGGCGAGCACCCGCCGGGACGCGCGGTTCTTCTGCGGTGTCGCTGACATCGGACCCCTTGTGAGTTCAGCGGGTGGTGTGAGGGTGGTGACAAGTCTGGAGACTGCGTGCCGCAGCCTAGAGTCAACGCGCGTAGCGCGACAGATGTTTGGGGTTACGAATAGGTTGCCGCCCGAGCGGAAGGGGGCGATTCGCCCATTTCCCCAGTACGGGGTTCTGTGCCTCGGGGTTCCGTCCTCAATCGCCGGACGGGCTTGGTTTGTGGGTGGGGGTCCGGGGTCCCTCCGGGGCGTCTCCTCAAACGACGAACGTTCGGCGGGTACGCGATGGACCCGGGTATCTGTTCGTCGTCCTGCGGGGACTCCCCTGCACGCCCCCGAACCCGCCCGCCGTGAGTCTGCACCAATCGTCCCACCGGCGTGCAGACGCAGGAGCGACCGGGTGGGGGCGTGCAGGGCAGTCCCCGCAGAAAATGGCGTACGACCCGGGTACCTGCTCGTCGTCGGGCGCACACGCCATTTTTGAGGAGTCTGCCCGGAGGGACCCCACCCCCACCCGCCGGGCAGAAGCGCCCCCGCACCCCGCGGAGCACCCGCACAAAACCAGCCCGTCCGGCGCTTGAGGACGGAACCCCGAGCACGGGGACCGCCGCAGGACACAGAACCCCCGCCCCCGCCGTACGCTCGTCCCCATGACGACTGACGTACCCCTCCCCGCCCCCGGACGCGAGATCCAGACGCTCGACACCCTCTCCCCCGACCAGGCCGCCGCCGTCTCCGAGCTCCTCGCCGAGGCCGCGCAGTCCGACGGCCGGCAAGCCGTGTCCGAGCAGGGGCGGCTGCAGTTGCGGGGCGGGCACCGGGAAGGCGTGCGGCACTTCCTGTTGACCGCCGGCGGCACGCTGGTCGGGTACGCGCAGCTGGAGGACACCGACCCCGTCGAGGCCCCGGCCGCCGAGCTGGTCGTGCACCCCTCGCACCGCGGGCACGGGCACGGACGGGCACTCGGGGCGGCGCTGCTCGCGGCCACCGGCAAGCGGCTGCGGGTCTGGGCGCACGGCGGGAAGTCCGCGGCACGCCACCTCGCGCAGGTGCTCGGCCTCTCGCTCTTCCGCGAACTGCGCCAGCTGCGTCGTCCGTTGAGCCCGCTGAACATCGCGGAGCCCGCGCTGCCGCCCGGCGTCACCGTCCGCACCTTCGTGCCGGGCGAGGACGACGCCGCCTGGCTCGCCGTGAACAGCGCCGCGTTCGCCCACCACCCCGAGCAGGGCTCGCTGACCCAGCGCGACCTCGACGACCGCAAGGCCGAGGCCTGGTTCGACCCGAAGGGGTTCTTCCTCGCCGAGCGCGGAACGGACGACGGCGGATCCGAGCTGATCGGCTTCCACTGGACGAAGGTGCACGCCGACGAGCAGCTGGGCGAGGTGTACGTGGTCGGCATCCGGCCCGACGCGCAGGGGGGCGGCCTGGGCAAGGCGCTCACCGCGATCGGGCTGCGCCACCTCGCCTCCGAGGGCCTGCCCACCGCGATGCTCTACGTCGACGCGGACAACACCGCGGCCGTGGCCGTCTACGAGCGGATGGGCTTCACCACCCACGAGACCGACCTGATGTACCGCACGGAGTCCTGAGCCGCCGTCAGTCTCCTCAGGGGCGGCGTCGCTTGACGCCGCCCCTGTTTTACGCCACCCTTTCACTACTCAATTAGTGAAAGGGGTGAACATGGCACAGTCCGCAGCGGTCGAGTTCCGCATCGACCGGCGCAGCGGCGTCGCCACGTACCTCCAGATCGTCCAGCAGACCAAACAGGCCTTGCGGCTGGGACTGCTGGAGCCCGGCGACCGGCTGCCCACCGCACGCGAGGTCGTGGAGGCCACCGCCATCAACCCGAACACCGTGCTGAAGGCCTACCGGGAGCTGGAGCGCGAGGGCCTCGTCGAGGCGCGGCGCGGACTCGGCACCTTCGTCACCCGGGCCCTCGGCGGCGCGGCGGCGGCCGACGACGCCCCACTGCGCGCCGAACTCGCCGACTGGGCCCGTCGGGCCCGTACCGCCGGCCTGGAGAGGGACGACGTGAGCGCGCTCTTCACCGCCGTACTGGACAAGACTTTCGAGGGGGACCAGACCGGATGACAGGCGCTGCGATCGAGGCCGACGGCCTCGGCATGAAGTACCGGAGCAGGGGCGGGAGCTGGGCGCTGCGTGACTGCTCGTTCCGGTTGCCCGCGGGGCGCGTCTGCGCCCTCGTCGGCCCCAACGGTGCGGGCAAGTCCACCCTGCTGGGCATCGCGGCAGGCTTCCTGCGGCCGGCCGAGGGAACGGTACGGGTACTGGGCGGAACACCCGGCGACGCCCGGAGCCGGATGGCGTTCGTGGCCCAGGACAAGCCCCTGTACCCGCAGTTGACGGTCACCGAGACCCTGTGGGCGGGCGCCGAACTGAACCCGGCGACCTGGGACCAGGGCACCGCCGAACGCATCACCGCGCCGCTCCCCGCGGACGCGAAGGTCCGCACGCTCTCCGGCGGGCAGCGCACCCGGCTCGCCCTGGCCCTCGCGCTGGGCAAGCGCCCCGAACTGCTGCTGCTCGACGAGCCGATGGCCGACCTCGACCCGCTCGGGCGGCACCAGCTGATGGGCGCCCTGATGGCCGACGCCGCCGAGCACGGCACCACCATCGTGATGTCCTCCCACATCCTCAGCGAGTTGGAGGGCGCCTGCGACTACCTCCTGCTCGTCGACGGCGGCCGGATCCGCCTCGGCGGCGAGACGGACGACCTGCTGGTCGCCCACGCCCTGCTCACCGGCCCGGTACGGGACCTCGCCCCGCACACCGTCGTCGAGTCCCGCACCACGGGCCGGCGGCTGACCGCACTCGTCCGGAAGGAGGGCCCGGTGGACACCGCGGCCTGGGAGAGTTCCGAACCGTCCCTGGAGGAGCTGCTGCTGGCACATCTGCGCTCTCCCGACGCGCCCGCGCTGCTCACTCCCAGCGCGGAGTCCCGGGCCCGTGAGGCGGTGGACGCGGCATGAGCTCCCTCGCCCTGCGCGGCCCCGCCCGCGTCGTCGTCCTCCAGCACCGCCGCGTCCTGTGGATCACGGGAGCGCTCGCGCTCGCCGGGATTGTCCTACTGACCGCGTCCATGTGGTGGAACTCCGGCACGGCGGACACGTACGCGGACACCGGGTGTTCCTACATGGACACCTCCCCACGCTGCCAGACAGCGTTCCAGGACATGCTCGACCACCAGGCGTGGCTCAGGGACGTGCTGCGGTACGCGGGCGTCGCCATGATGGTCCTGCCCGCGGCCATCGGCCTGTTCGTCGCCGGGCCCCTGATCGGCCGGGAGCTGGAGAGCGGCACCTACCGGCTGGCCTGGTCGCAGTCCGTCTCCCCCGCCCGCTGGCTCCTCGCCAAGCTCACCGTTCCGGCGGCGATCGCGGTGGTGGGGGTGCCGGTGCTCTCGGCCGTCTGCGTCTGGGGCCGGACATCCCCCGACACCGACCGCCTGGCCTGGTACGACACGAGCGCGTATGCCGCGATGGGCACCCTGCCCACGGCCTCGGCCCTGCTCGCCATCGCGCTCGGCGCACTCGTCGCGCTGCTGGTACGCCGCACGCTCCTCGCCATGGGCATCACGGCCCTGGTCTACGGGGCTGTGACGGTCACGCTCGGCGCCGTACGCAGCAGCCTGTGGACGGTCAGCACGGTCATCACGCCGCTGAACGCCCCGGGTCGCCAGCCGGCCGACAGCCTGTGGGTCGACGGAGGCCTGATGGCAGGGGACGAGCGGCTGCCCGGCGACCTCTGTGACCCGGGCCCCGTGTCCGACATGGACCGCTGCCTGGCCGACCACCACGTCACCGGCACGTACGTCGACTACCACCCCGCAGCTCACTTCTGGCCGCTCCAGCTGGTCGGAACCGGCATCCTCCTCGTCCTCACCGCCGCCGCCGTCGCCCTCGCCTTCCGCGTCCTGCGCCGCCGCCACGCCTGAGGGACCGGCCGTGTCCGGGGGTCTCGCGGACTCCCGGACACGGCCACACCGCTTCCTGCACGTCATGTCGCCGTTACCGGGCATTCAGACGGCCTTGCGACCCTCTCAGGATGCAGCCAGCTGTGCCGACCCCCCGCAACGGGAGAAATCCCGGCGGAGAGCGCGCCGACCACGCGATCTCCGCGATCTCACCCCTCTCCGACGCGCCCCCGGAGCACTCCACGCGGAACAATGGGCTCATGAGCCAGCAGCCCAGCTCCGAGGTCCCGGTCCAGCCCACCGCCCAGCCGTCCGTCGGCTCCCTCGCCGCACACCGGCCGCACGCCGTCGCCACCCCCTCGTCCTCCCACACCCTGTCCACCGCGGCCGACCTCGATCCGGACATCGATGCCGACGTCGACGCGTACGAACCCGATGTCGACGGGGACGAACTGCCGCAGGGCCGGTTCCTCGACCGTGAACGCAGTTGGCTCGCGTTCAACGAACGTGTTCTGGAACTGGCCGAGGACCCGGCGACACCGCTCCTCGAACGGGCTAATTTCCTCGCCATCTTCGCCTCGAACCTGGACGAGTTCTTCATGGTCCGGGTGGCCGGCCTCAAGCGCCGCATAGCGACCGGTGTCGCCACCCGGTCCGCCTCCGGCCTCCAGCCCCGCGAGGTCCTCGACCTGATCTGGACCCGCTCGCGCGAACTCATGGCCCGGCACGCTGCCTGCTACCAGCAGGACATCTCACCCGCCCTCTCCGACGAGGGCATCCAGCTGATCCGCTGGCCGGAGCTGACCGAGAAGGAGCAGGCCCGCCTGTTCACCTTCTTCCGTCAGCGCGTCTTCCCCGTGCTGACGCCCCTGGCCGTCGACCCGGCACACCCCTTCCCGTACATCTCCGGCCTCTCGCTCAACCTCGCCGTCGTCGTACGCAACCCGGTCAGCGGCCACCGCCACTTCGCCCGGGTCAAGGTGCCGCCGCTGCTGACCCGCTTCCTGGAGGCCTCGCCGCAGCGCTACGTCCCCATCGAGGACGTCATCGCCGCCCACCTGGAGGAGCTCTTCCCGGGGATGGAGGTCCTCGCGCACCACATGTTCCGGGTCACCAGGAACGAGGACCTGGAGGTCGAGGAGGACGACGCGGAGAACCTCCTCCAGGCCCTGGAGAAGGAGCTCATGCGGCGCCGCTTCGGCCCGCCGGTCCGCCTGGAGGTCGAGGAGTCCATCGACCCGTACGTGCTGGACCTGCTGGTCCGCGAGCTGAAGGTGTCCGACGCCGAGGTCTACCCGCTGCCCGGGCCGCTCGACCTCACCGGGCTGTTCGGCATAGCGTCGCTGGACCGGCCCGAGCTGAAGTACCCCAAGTTCATCGCCGGCACGCACCGCGACCTCGCCGAGGTCGAGTCCGCCTCCGCACCCGACATCTTCGCCGCCCTGCGCGAACGCGACGTGCTGCTGCACCACCCGTACGACTCCTTCTCCACCTCCGTCCAGGCCTTCCTGGAACAGGCGGCCGGCGACCCGGACGTCCTCGCGATCAAGCAGACGCTGTACCGGACCTCCGGGGACTCCCCCATAGTCGACGCCCTGATCGACGCCGCCGAGTCCGGCAAGCAGGTCCTCGTACTCGTCGAGATCAAGGCCCGCTTCGACGAGCAGGCCAACATCAAATGGGCGCGCAAGCTGGAGGAGGCGGGCTGCCACGTCGTCTACGGGCTCGTCGGCCTGAAGACGCACTGCAAGCTCTCGCTCGTCGTCCGCCAGGAGGGCGACACCCTGCGCCGCTACTCGCACGTCGGCACGGGCAACTACCACCCCAAGACGGCCCGGCTCTACGAGGACCTCGGCCTGCTCACCGCCGACCCCCAGGTCGGCGCGGACCTCTCCGACCTCTTCAACCGGCTCTCCGGCTACTCGCGCCGCGAGACCTACCGCCGCCTGCTCGTCGCCCCGAAGTCGCTGCGCGACGGGCTGATCGTCCGGATCAACAAGGAGATCGCGAACCAGCGGGCCGGCCGGCCCGCCTACGTACGCATCAAGGTCAACTCGATGGTCGACGAAGCGATCATCGACGCCTGCTACCGGGCCGCGCAGGCCGGTGTCCCGGTCGACATCTGGGTCCGCGGCATCTGCGCGATCCGCCCCGGTGTCACCGGCCTCTCCGAGAACATCCGGGTGCGCTCCGTCCTCGGCCGATTCCTCGAACACTCCCGGGTCTTCTCGTTCGGCAACGGCGGCGAGCCCGAGGTCTGGTTCGGCAGCGCCGACATGATGCACCGCAACCTCGACCGTCGCATCGAGGCCCTGGTCCGGGTCACCGACCCCGCCCACCGGGCCGCACTCAGCCGGCTCCTGGAGACCGGCATGGCCGACACCACCTCCTCCTGGCACCTGGGGCCCGACGGGAACTGGACCCGGCACGCCACGGACGCGGAGGGCCGGCCACTGCGTCACGTACAGGAAATGCTCATTGACGCCCGGAGGCGCCGGCGTGCGACGCCCTGACCACCAGACACAGGCGGACGTGACCGCGGGGGCGGTGCTCGCGCCATATCTGCGGGCCCAGGCCGCGGACTTCCTGCGCAGCCTTCGTCTGCACCGCGAGAACAGCGCCCCCACGGACGCCGGACCCCAGGCCGCCGAGCAGGCCGCCGGGGCCCTGCGCCGTTCGTCCCGCCGCATCAGCGGCACCCTGCACACCTTCCGGGCGGCGCTCGACCCCCTCTGGGCCGAGCAGCTGCGGACCGAGCTGGCCTGGCTGTCCGGCACGCTCGCACGGGAACGCGCGTACGCGGACCGGCTGAGCCGGCTCCTCGAAGCGCTGCACGGGCTGTCGGGGGCGCCCCTGCCGGCGGCCCGTGCCGAGGCCGGCGCCACCACCCTCGTCGTCGACAAGGAGCGCGCCGTCCTCGGCGTCGGCGCGGCGCGCGCCGGCGCACTGCTGGAACGGCAGCTGACCCTCGCCCGGACCCGCGCGCACTCCGCGGCGCTCCAGGCGCTCGGCTCCTCGCGCTTCCACGCCGTGGCCGACGCCGTCGCGCTGCTCGCCTCCGAGGTCCCGCTGTCCGCCGAGGCGGCCGAACCCGCCGGCGAACTGCTGCGCGAGCCCGCCGACCGGGCGGAACAACGGCTGCTCGGCGCCGTCGCGGCGCTCCCGCCGTACGAGGCGGCCGAGCCGTACAACGAGGCGCACGACGCGCCCTGGCACCAGACCCGGCTGCTGCTGCGCCTGCACCGGTACGCCCGGGAGGTGGTGCGGGGCGCCCCCGATCCGGTCCTGGCCGGCGCCGGGCACGCCCTCGATCTGCACCGGGACGCGGCGGAGGCGGCCGCGGCGGCCTCCGCGGCCGCCCGCACCCCCCGTATCGCGCCGACGACGGCGTACGCCCTGGGGGTGCTCCACGCCGACCAGCGCCACGAGGTGGAGGCGGCGCGGTCCGCCTTCCGGCAGAGCTGGCCGTACGCGACGACGGCCGCGGCGATCCGGCCATGACCCGGGCGGTGGGCGGCACGGTGCGGGCGGCGGGCTGCGTGCTGTGGCGCCGCCCGCCCGCGTCCCCGGGCGGAGGTGTGGAGCTCTGCCTCGTACACCGGCCGCGATATGACGACTGGTCGTTCCCGAAGGGGAAGCTGAAGCGCGACGAGTCGCCGCGGGACGCGGCCCTGCGCGAGGTCCTGGAGGAGACGGGGCACCACTGCGTGCCGGGGGCCGTGCTGCCCATGGTCCGGTACGTCGCGAACGGCCGGCCGAAAGAGGTCACGTACTGGTCCGCCGAGGCCACCGCGGGCGCCTTCGTGCCGAACAGCGAGGTGGACGACGTGCTGTGGCTCGGCCCGGCCGCCGCACGCACCCGCCTGACGCAGCCCCGCGACCGCGACCTGCTGGACGCGGCCCTGCGCACCCTGCCGGACGCGTAGCCGGATCCTCCCGCGTGCCCGGCCGGACTCCGGCTGCCCCTGGGCGGGCGCTCGTGTGGAGGCGGCCCGGTCCCGGGCGGCGGTTCCGTCCTCGAAGGCCGGACGGGCCGGGGTGCGTACACCGGAACCAGGCCGCCCGACACGGTTCACCTCCCGTTCACCCACCCTCGCAAGCCGCTTCACCTGTTCTGCCTAATTTCGGCAGTGCACGGTGCGAGGAACACACCGCACCGGACAGGACTTCCGCTCCACCCATTACCTCGCACGCCGTCGTAGACCGAAACCACCACGGCGGCTCCTGGAAGGAACACCCGAAAGTGAAGCTTCAGCGCAAGAACCGGCTTCGTGCCACCGCGCTCGGTGCCCTCGCCGTCTCCGGCGCCCTGGTCCTCACGGCGTGCGGTTCGGACAACAACAGCGGCGGCGACACGGGCGGGAGCGGCGGTCAGACCAAGGCCGCGTCGAACGTCAAGTGCGACGGCGCCAAGGGCCAGCTGCGCGCCTCCGGGTCCAGCGCCCAGAAGAACGCCATGGACCTCTGGGTCAAGGAGTACATGGCCGCCTGCTCCGGTGTGGAGATCAACTACAACTCCTCCTCGTCCGGCGAGGGCATCGTCGCCTTCAACCAGGGCACCGTCGGCTTCGCCGGCTCCGACTCGGCGCTGAAGCCCGAGGAGGTCGCCGACTCGAAGAAGATCTGCAAGACCGGCCAGGGCATCAACCTCCCGATGGTCGGCGGCCCGATCGCGGTCGGCTTCCACCTCGACGGCGTCGACAGCCTCACGCTGGACGCCCCCACCCTCGCCAAGATCTTCGACACGAAGATCAAGAAGTGGAACGACGAGGCCATCGCCAAGCTGAACCCGGGCGCCAAGCTCCCGGACAAGGCGATCCAGCCCTTCCACCGCTCCGAGGACTCCGGCACCACCCAGAACCTCGGCAAGTACCTCGGCGCCGCGGCCCCGAGCGACTGGAAGTACGAGGCCGAGAAGAAGTGGCCGGCCCCCGGTGGCCAGGCCGCGTCCGGCTCCTCCGGTGTCGCCACCCAGGTGAAGCAGGTCGACGGCTCGATCGGTTACTTCGAGCTCTCGTACGCCGCCTCCCAGAAGATCACCACGGTCGACATCAACACCGGCGGTGCCGCCCCGGTCAAGGCCTCCTCGGAGAACGCCTCCAAGGCCATCGCCGCCGCCAAGGTCAAGGGCACCGGCAAGGACCTGGCGCTCAGCCTCGACTACACCACCAAGGCCGAGGGCGCGTACCCGCTGGTCCTGGTGACGTACGAGGTCGTCTGCGACACCGGCAACAAGGCCGACACCCTCGGCACCGTGAAGTCCTTCCTGACCTACACCGCCTCCGCGGACGGCCAGAAGCTCCTCACCGAGGCCGGCTACGCCCCGATCCCCGACGCGATCAACGCCAAGGTCCGCGAGACGGTCGCCGGCCTCTCGTAACCCGCACACCCCGCACAGCGAAGACGCACACCGCACGACGCAACAGGCGGGCCCGGTCCGGCGCACCCCTCCGGACCGGCCCCGCCACCCGACCCATCCGGTGCACCGCCGCCAGGGGAGCCCCAGAGGGACTCCCCCACACAGACCGGAAAGACCATGGTTTCCACCACTCAGACCGAAATCCCACCGGCCCCGCCGGGCAGGCGCACCCGCGCCGGCTCCACCGGCCGCGCCGGTGACAAGATCTTCCTGGGACTCTCCCGCGGCTCCGGCATCCTGCTGCTCGTGCTCATGGCGTCGATCGCCGTGTTCCTCAGCTACCGCGCCGCGATCGCCATCTCCAAGGACGAAGGCAACTTCTTCACGACCTTCGACTGGAACCCGGCGGGCGACCCGCCCGTCTTCGGCATCGCCGTCCTGCTCTTCGGGACCGTCGTCAGCTCGATCATCGCGATGGTCATCGCGGTTCCGATCGCTGTCGGCATCGCCCTGTTCATCTCGCACTACGCGCCCCGCAAGCTCGCCGGCCTGATCGCGTACGTCATCGACCTGCTCGCCGCGGTGCCCAGCATCGTCTACGGCATCTGGGGCGCGCTCGTCCTCGTGCCGTACCTCGAGGGCCTGAACCTCTGGCTCGACCAGTTCTTCGGCTGGACCTACCTGTTCGAGAAGACCGAGATCGGCGTCGCCCGCTCGCTCTTCACCGTCGGCATCCTGCTCGCGATCATGATCCTGCCGATCGTGACCAGCGTCAGCCGCGAGGTCTTCCTCCAGGTCCCGAGGATGAACGAGGAGGCCGCGCTCGCACTGGGCGCCACCCGCTGGGAGGTCATCCGCCTCTCGGTGCTGCCGTTCGGCCGCTCCGGCGTGATCTCCGCCTCGATGCTGGGTCTGGGCCGCGCGCTCGGCGAGACGATGGCCGTCGCCACGGTCCTGTCGCCGAGCTTCCTCATCTCGCTGCACGTGCTCAACCCGGGCGGCGGGACGTTCGCCCAGAACATCGCCGCGAAGTTCGGCGAGGCCGACGCGTTCGGGCGCGACGCCCTGATCGCCTCCGGCCTCGTCCTCTTCGTCCTCACCCTGCTGGTCAACGGCGCCGCGCGGCTCATCATCGCCCGCCGCAAGGAGTACTCGGGGGCCAACGCATGAGCCACGCATCCACGAGCGTCCAGGAACGCCCGGCGCCCGTACCTCCCACCCCGGTGGGCAGCCTCAGCAGCCGGACCCTGCCCCGCCTCGCCCCGCTCGGCTTCGCGGTCGTCTCGATCGCCCTCGGCACCGGCATCGGCGCGGCCGCCGGCTGGCACAGCCGCGTCCAGTGGGGCCTGCTCTCCGCGCTGCTCTTCCTGACGATCTCGTACGTCGCCACCACCATCGTGGAGAACAAGCGCCAGGCCAAGGACCGCCTGGCCACCAGCCTCGTCTGGGTCTGCTTCCTGATCGCCGTCGTCCCGCTGGCCTCCCTGCTCTGGACGACCATCAGCCGCGGCTCGGAGCGCCTGGACGGCTACTTCCTGACCCACTCGATGGCCGGTGTCCTCGGGGCCGAGGCCAGCGGCGGCGTCTACCACGCCCTGATCGGCACCCTGGAACAGGTCGGCATCGCCACCCTGATCTCCGCCCCGCTCGGCCTGCTCACCGCGGTCTACCTGGTGGAGTACGGCAAGGGCGCGCTGGCCAGGGCCGTCACCTTCTTCGTCGACGTGATGACCGGCATCCCGTCCATCGTCGCCGGCCTCTTCATCCTCTCGATCATGCTGATCGCGGGTCTTGAGCCCTCCGGCCTGATGGGCGCCCTGGCCCTGACCATCCTGATGATCCCGGTCGTGGTCCGCTCCACCGAGGAGATGCTGAAGCTCGTACCGAACGAGCTCCGCGAGGCCTCCCTCGCCCTCGGCATCCCGAAGTGGCGCACCATCCTGAAGGTGGTCCTGCCGACCGCGATCGGCGGCATCGCCACCGGCGTCATGCTCGCCATCGCGCGCATCGCGGGCGAGACCGCGCCGATCATCCTGCTGGTCTTCGGCAGCCAGCTGATCAACCCGAACCCCTTCGAAGGCGCCCAGTCGTCACTGCCGTTCTACATCTACGAGCAGTACAAGATCGGCGAGGCCGCGTCCTACGACCGCGCCTGGGCAGCGGCCCTGGTCCTGATCGCCTTCGTCATGATCCTCAACCTGGTGGCCCGCGGCATCGCCCGCTGGAAGGCCCCCAAGACCGGCCGATAGGGCCAGCAGAAAGCAGTGATTCAGATGGCCAAGCGCATCGACATCAGTGGCCTGTCCGCCTTCTACGGCAGCCACAAGGCGATCGACGACATCTCCATGACCGTGGAGCCCCGCTCCGTGACCGCCTTCATCGGCCCGTCCGGCTGCGGCAAGTCCACCTTCCTGCGCACCCTGAACCGGATGCACGAGGTCACCCCCGGGGGCCGCGTCGAGGGCAAGGTGATGCTGGACGACGAGAACCTGTACGGATCGAACGTCGACCCGGTCACCGTGCGCCGCACGGTCGGCATGGTCTTCCAGCGCCCGAACCCGTTCCCGACCATGTCGATCTTCGACAACGTCGCGGCGGGCCTGCGGCTCAACGGCTCGTACCGCAAGAGCGCCCTGGGCGACATCGTGGAGAAGTCGCTGCGGGGTGCGAACCTCTGGAACGAGGTCAAGGACCGGCTGAACAAGCCCGGCTCCGGCCTCTCCGGCGGCCAGCAGCAGCGCCTGTGCATCGCCCGCGCCATCGCGGTCGAGCCGGACGTCCTGCTGATGGACGAGCCGTGCTCCGCCCTGGACCCGATCTCCACCCTCGCCATCGAGGACCTGATCGGTGAGCTGAAGGAACGCTTCACGATCGTCATCGTGACGCACAACATGCAGCAGGCGGCCCGGGTCTCGGACCGCACGGCGTTCTTCAACCTCGCGGCGGTCGGCATGCCCGGCAAGCTCGTGGAGATCGACGAGACGGCGCGCATCTTCTCCAATCCCTCGGTCCAGGCCACGGAGGACTACATCTCCGGCCGCTTCGGCTGAGGGGCCTCCGCACAGACGGCCTTGGGGTGCTGCATGGCGGTGCCACCACAAGGCGAAGGGTCCGCCCCGCTCTCCATGAGGAGGGCGGGGCGGACCCGTTCGTACGGTGGACAGACCTGCGGTCAGCCGAACAGCAGGAAGACGACCCCGTAGCTCGCCGCGGCGACCAGCGCCGCCGCCGGCATCGTGATGAACCACCCCAGGATGATGTTCTTCGCCACACCCCAGCGCACCGCGTTCACCCGCTTCGTGGCGCCGACACCCATGATCGCCGAGGTGATGACGTGCGTCGTCGAGATCGGCGCGTGGAACAGGAACGCCGAACCGAACATGATCGAGGCCCCCGTCGTCTCCGCGGCGAAGCCCTGCGGCGGGTCCAGCTCGATGATCTTCCGGCCGAGCGTACGCATGATGCGCCAGCCACCGGCGTACGTGCCCAGGGACAGCATCAGCGCGCAGACGAGCTTCACCCAGACCGGGATCGGGTCGCTGTACGTCTCGTGGCCGGAGATGACCAGGGCCATCACCACGATGCCCATCGTCTTCTGCGCGTCCTGCAGACCGTGACCGAGCGCCATGCCGGCGGCCGAGACCGTCTGGGCGATCCGGAAACCGCGCTTGGCCTTGTGCGGGTTGGACTTCCGGAACATCCACATGATGGCGACCATCACCAGGTAGCCGACCACCAGGCCGATCACCGGGGAGATGAACATCGGGATGACGACCTTGTCGAGCACCCCGCCCCAGTGCACCAGCGTCCCGCCGGCGAGCGCCGCACCGACCATTCCGCCGAACAGGGCATGGGAGGACGACGACGGCAGGCCGAAGTACCAGGTGACCAGGTTCCAGATGATCGCGCCGACCAGTGCGGCGAAGAGGATTCCCATCCCCTTGTCGCCCGTGGGCGTCGCGATCAGGCCCTCGCTGACGGTCTTGGCGACCCCGCTGCCGAGGAACGCGCCGGCGAGGTTCATCACCGCCGCCATGGCCAGGGCCGCACGGGGGGTGAGTGCCCGGGTGGAGACCGACGTGGCGATGGCGTTCGCCGAGTCGTGGAAGCCGTTCGTGTACGTGAAGCCGAGCGCGACGCCGATGGTCACGACCAGTACAAAGGTGTCCACGTGGGTCAGGACTCCTTGACCGCGATGGTCTCCACCGTGTTCGCGACGTGCTCGAACGCGTCCGCAGCCTCTTCCAGCACGTCCACGATCTGCTTCAGCTTCAGCACCTCTATGGCGTCGTACTTGCCGTTGAAGAGCTGGGCCAGCAGCTTGCGGTGGATCTGGTCGGCCTGGTTCTCCAGGCGGTTGACCTCGATCCAGTACTCGGTGAGGTTGTCCATGGTCCGCAGGTTCGGCATGGCCGCGGCGGTCAGTTCCGCCGCCCGTGCCAGGACCTCGACCTGCTGCTCGACACCCTTCGGGAGCTCATCGACCTGGTACAGAACGACCAGGTCGACGGCCTCCTCCATGAAGTCCATGATGTCGTCGAGCGAGGAGGCCAGGTTGTAGATGTCCTCGCGGTCGAAGGGCGTGATGAATGAGGAGTTCAGCTGGTGGAAGATCGCGTGGGTGGCATCGTCCCCCGCGTGCTCCGCTGCCCGCATGCGCTCCGCGATCTCGACTCGGGAGGCAGAATCCGCCCCGAGCAGTTCCATGAGGAGTTTCGAGCCCGTGACGATGTTGTCCGCGGATGCGGAGAACATGTCGTAGAAGCTCGTCTCCCTGGGGGTCAGACGAAAGCGCACGTGGGGTCCTCGGGGTGCTTTGGATTCGGTCAGGCTGATGCTAGGCGCATCATCCGGCCACGGCTAACCGGCATTCTTCAGTGTCGCGCATCAGGCACAGTGATCAGCACGGGGCCCCGGTCACGTTTCGGACGAATTCGTTAAGATATACCCACCAGGGGTATATAAACGGCAGGGTAAAGGGAAAACGGGAGGCAGCAATGACCACTACCGAGGCCACCGAGGCGGAGCGCGCGCCGGAATCGGCGGACGGCGCCGGCACGGCCGAAGCCACGGCTCCCGCCGAAGCGATCGTGACCGACCACGACCGCGGGATCCACGGCTACCACCACCAGAAGGCCGAGCACCTCAAGCGCCTGCGCCGCATCGAGGGCCAGATCCGCGGTCTGCAGCGCATGGTCGACGAGGACGTCTACTGCATCGACATACTCACCCAGGTCTCGGCGTCCACCAAGGCGCTCCAGTCCTTCGCGCTCCAGCTGCTGGAGGAGCACCTGCGCCACTGTGTCGCCGACGCCGCGGTCAAGGGCGGCGAGGAGATCGACGCGAAGGTCGAGGAGGCCACCAAGGCCATCGCCCGCCTGCTGCGCACCTGACCACCGGCCCTCGCCCCGGTCCCTGCTCCCGCCCCGTCAACCCCGGTGATCCGCCTGCCGGGGGACGGTGGTGCGCTCCGTGACCACCTTCACATCGAGCACCTCGTCGATACGGTCCACGCTGAGGCGCTCCCCGATCGCCGCCGACGCCGCGATCATCAGTTCACCGCAGAGCTCGATCTCGGCGAGAGCCACATGGTCCGTCACGGTCCGCGGGCTGAGCGTCACCACGTCACTCACCTCTCACTGCCGTCGCCGACTTCTCAGGGTAGGGACCGCGGTACACACCGCGCATGGCACGGACGGACCATTTCGCCGCCCACCAGATGCCTAGGGCGCGTCCGCGGCTCCCTGTCTGCGCCCCTGTTCGATCTCTCCGGTGTAGATGTCGTGCGCGTCCGGCAGCGGTACGGAGACCGCCACGCCGAACCCGTAAAGCAGCGTCGTCGACACCACCTCCCTCGCCGGTCCCCCGTTGGCGAAGCTGAACCGGTGCCGCACCTTGCGCAGTCTGCCCTGCTCGTCCAGGTACGCGTCGAACGGAACCGTGTCCGTACGGAACCCCTCCGCCGCGGCCGTCAGCGCCCCCCTCGAACGAGCCGAGGCCCGCCCCGCGGCCCGACCGATGTCGGTCGTCCCCCGGTAGTGCCGCACGGTCACCCCGGCGAGGTCGGTCTCGCCCACGTACGTCACCGCGCTCACCCCGCCGAGGAGTTCGGCCGCGGCCAGGGGGTCGGTGACCCCGCCGGTCACGAGATTGCCGTCCGCCAGCGTCGTCGTGTCGATCCGGACCCACTTGTCCGCGGGCACCCCGGCACCCCGGTTCATCATGTAGAGGGCGCCGGGGGCCAGCAGTTCCGTGATGGGCCGGTGCTCGTCCACGCCCGCCGCGTCCTGCGGCAGCACGACCTTGAGCCGGCCGGACTGCGTACGGAAGTCGTACGCCCCCTTGCCCCTGATCGTCACCCGGGTACCACCGGCCGCCGTCTCCATCGACGTACTGACCTGCGCGCTCCCGGCCTCGGGCCCGGTCCTCGTCCCCACCAGCACGGTGGCGGCCCGCCGCACCGCTGCGACGGCGCCGGGACCCGACCGGCCGTCGGCCGCGACGGGCCCCCCGCCCCCGCCGTCACCGGCGCACCCGGCGGCCGCCACCATCACGCCCACCACGGCGAGGGCGCGCACAGCGCGCGCCCCGCCTCCGGACCTGTGCTGCTGCACCACCATCGCCTGCCAACCCCCAACGCCGACCGCCTGCCCGAGCCCCCCACCCGTTCCGCATAACGACAGCCCCTCCCCCTCGTAACGCCGCTCGCACACCCCTCACCGCCACACGGCCCTGCCCAGTACCTTGGACGCGTGTACGACCAACACACCGCCGAGGGCCCGCCGGCCGTTCCACCGGCCCGGCCCGCACACGAAGCCACCACCGTCGAACGCGGCTCGTTCTGCACCGCCCGCTGCAGCTGTGGCTGGTCGGGACCGGCCCGCCGGTCCCGCGACCGGGCCCGCACGGACGCCCAGGAGCACCGCACATCGGTGGCCTGACCGCCGGCCCTCCTCCCTTCCCCCCTCCCCCCACCCCGGAGGTCCGATGACCCTGCCGAACCGGCGCACCGTCCTGACCGCCGGCGCCGCGGCCGTTCTCACCGCCGCCACCGCCGCGTGCGACGACACGGGCCCGGGCGCCCCGGCGGCCGGCTCCACCCCGGCCACGTCGGCAACCGCCGCCACGCCCTCCGCCACACCGTCGAAGACCTCACCGGCCGTTCCGGCGGACTGGCCGGCCCTCGGCAGGAGCCTCGCCGGTTCCCTCGTACGACCCGACGACGCGGCCTACCCGACCGCCCGTCAGCTCTACAACACCCGCTACGACGGCCAGAAACCGGCCGCGGTCGCCTACGTCCGGCACGAGGCCGACATCCGGGAGTGCCTGGCGTTCGCCCGCCGCAGCTCCGTGCCCGTCGCCATCCGCAGCGGCGGTCACTCCTACGGCGGCTGGTCGAGCGGCGACGGGCGGCTGGTCGTTGACGTCTCGTCACTGAAGGGCGTCGACCGGGACGGCACGATCGGCGCGGGCGCCCGGCTCCTCGACGTCTACCAGGGCCTCGCCGCGCACGGGCTGACGGTCCCCGGCGGCTCCTGCCCCACGGTCGGCATCTCCGGCCTGACCCTGGGCGGCGGCCACGGCGTCGCCTCGCGCGCGTACGGCCTGACGTGCGACAGCCTCACGGGGGCGACGATCGTCACCGCCGACGGCAGGACGCTCACCACCGACGCCACACACCACCCCGACCTCTTCTGGGCGCTGCGCGGCGGCGGCAACGGCAACTTCGGCGTCGTCACCGAACTCCGCTTCCGCACCCGCCCCGCCCCGCAGACCGTCTCCGCGTACATGTCCTGGCCGTGGTCGCGGGCCCGGGCCGTCGTGACGGCCTGGCAGGAGTGGGGCCCGGACCAGCCGGACGAGATCTGGTCCGCCGCCCACGTCGCGGCGGGACCGGGCGGCGGCAACCCGACGGTGTCGGTCACCGCCTTCAGCCTCGGCACGTACGGCGATCTACAGAACGCCGTCGACCGCCTCGCCGACCGCATCGGCGCCTCCGCGTCCTCCGTCTCGCTGCGACGCCGCAGCTACCAGGAGGCGATGCTCGTGTACGCGGGCTGCTCGGGCATCACCGACGCCCAGTGCCACCTGCCCGGCACCACACCGGGCCGCGATCCGCAGGGCTCCCTCCAGCGCGAGACGTACGCGGCGGCGTCCGACTTCTACGACCGCTCCCTGCCCCCGGCGGGCGTCCAGGCCCTGCTCGACCGCACCGAGGCGTTCACCCGGCTCGGCGTGGAGGAGGGCGGCGGCGGCTCGGTCGCCCTCACCGCCCTGGGCGGTGCGGTCAACCGGGTCGACCCGCAGGCCACCGCGTTCGTCCACCGCGGCTCGCGGATGCTCGCCCAGTACATCGGCGCGTGGCGCGCGGGCACGGCCGGCACCGCTCAGCAAGAGTGGCTGAAAGACACCCACGCCGCGCTGCGCCGGTACGCCTCGGGGGCGGCGTACCAGAACTACGCGGACCCGGCCCTGACGGACTGGCGCGAGGCCTACTACGGTCCGGCCGCGGCCCGCCTCGGCGAGGTGAAGAAGCAGTACGACCCGGAGGGGTTCTTCACGTACCCGCAATCCCTGTGACCCGCGAGGCGGGCCCGGGGCGGGTTGCGGGCCGGGGCCGGAACAGCCCTTAGGCGGCCAGCCCCTTCTCGCCCTCCGAGCCGCCGCCCGAACCGGGGCGGGGTTCGGGAATCCCGAGCGCCTCGCCACCGCTGCCGGCGTCCGCGGCGAGCGGACTGCGCGACCTGACCAGCCTGCCCAGCCGTTCCGACCGTGAGACGGCGCCCACCAGGGGCGTCAGCAGCATCATGGCGAGCGGCGCGAGGAGCAGTGCGGCGGCCGTGCCGAGGGCGAACCCGCCGATGACGTCGGTGGGGTAGTGCACGCCCATGTAGATCCGGCAGAAGCCCTCCAGCAGGGCGAGCGCGATCGCCGCGATGCCGAACTTCCGGTTCGCGATGAAGAGCCCGACGCCGAGGGCCATCGCCATGGTGGCGTGATCACTGACGAAGGAGAAGTCGTTCTTCCCGTCCACCAGGACGTCCAGCCCCTGGTGATCCTTGAACGGCCGCGGCCGTTCCACGAATCCACGGATCGGGATGTTGATCAGCAGGGCGATCCCGGCCGCCAGCGGCGCCCAGACGAGCCCGGCGACAGCGGTCACCGAGTCCTCGGCCGTGCCGCGCCGGCGGACACTCCACCAGCACCACAGGACCACCAGGACCATGCCCAGCATGATTCCGTACTCACCGACGAACTCCATGACCCGGTCGAACCAGGTGGGAGCGGACTTCGCGAGCCCGTTGATGTCGTAGAGCAGGCTGACATCGGGGTTCGACCCATCCAGTGCGAGTCCAGCCATCTGCCGCGGCCCCTTGCCTTGTCTGCTGCTGCGGCACACACCCATGTGTGCCGCTATGACGAACCCCCGTATTCGGTTCGATCACTCTCGTGCCTCGGTCGACGCCCGGTCAGTGGCTGCGTCCCCGGTCCAACCAGAGAACGACGCGTCCCGCGCGTACGTTCCACTCTCTACCGAATGATCACCATGACGTTATCGAAGAGTGACTCATCGTCGCAGCTCAGGGCCCAGGCTTCACAGAGAGTTCCGGCCATCGACGCCAACACGTCAGGCCGCGGGCTGCGCGGTCGGAAGGGCCGCGGCACCGTCCTTGGTGACGCGTGTCGCACCGAAGTAGTCGGGTGTGTCGATCTTGTCGAACCGGATGACGGCACCGGTGTACGGAGCGTTGATCATGTAGCCGCCGCCGACGTACAGACCGACGTGGTGAATGGCGCGCGAGTTGGTCAGGTCGTCGGAGAAGAACACCAGGTCCCCCGGGAGCAACTCGTCCCGCGAGGGATGCGGACCGGCGTTGTACTGGTCGTTCGCCACACGGGGCAGCTCGATGTCGACGGTCCGGTAGGCGGCCTGGGTCAGCCCCGAACAGTCGAACCGCCCTCCCTGCTCCGGGGTTCCGTTCCCACCCCACAGGTATTTCGTGCCGAGCTTCTTCTGCGCGAAGTAGATGGCACCCGCCGCCTGCTGAGAGGGCCGCACCCGCCCGACGGGCCGGGCGAAGCTCTTCTCCAGTGTCCGGATGATCTTGACGTAGTTCTGCGTCTCCGCGATGGCGGGTACCCCGCCGGACTTGATGACGCGGTACGCCCCCGCGTTGTAGGCGGCCAGCATGTTGTCGGTCGGGTCCCCGGGCACCTTCTTCACGTACCCGGCCAACTCGCAGTCGTACGAGGCGGCGGACGGAATCGCATCGGAGGGATCCCAGACGTCCCGGTCCCCGTCCTTGTCCCCGTCGACCCCGTGCGAGGCCCAGGTCCCCGGGATGAACTGCGCGATGCCCTGAGCGGCGGCCGGACTCTGCGCACGCGGATTCCAGCCGCTCTCCTGGTAGAGCTGGGCGGCGAGGAGGGCGGGGTTGATGGCCGGGCAGAGGTTGCCCCACTTCTGCACGAGCGGCTGGTACTTGGCGGGCACGGCCCCCTTGGCCAACGCCACGGCCCCACCACCCCCGCCGCCGACCAGGCCGGCGGCGGCGGAGTACGTACCGACGACGAGCAGCGCCACGAAGCACATGGCGACGCCTACACCGATCCCACCTGCCAACCAGAATTTCCGCACCCCTCAACCATCCCCCATCAGGGACGGGTTCATGGGCGTTTTCGACGGTGTGTACGAGTCATCGGGGTCACTGATGGGCCATCAGGATGCGCCGGTGGACCAGAAGTCGGAGTGGACGTTGGGGCGGGGCAGCACTTCCGCTTCCGCGTAGCTGGGTCCGCTCGGCTCGACAGCAGAGTCAGTCACCTCTGCTTTTCGCACGCATGGACTGTCAACCTCGAAGAAGACTTGCCCCGCAGCACCAACGATCAAACTCACCCCGAACCCATCCTCCGTTTGCGCAAAAATGGCCGGCACCTCCAAGTCGTTATTGATCGCCTTAATCTTGTATTCGCTCTTTCGCCAGAAGCGATCCACTAGCCCCAGAAAACTTCCACGCCGCTCCGGGGAAACAATGGTCATTACGACCCTTCTGCGAGTTACGTCACAAACACCCGTAGTCGTCGGCCCATGCGCCCATTGCACTCCTGGATGGATCTCCGCGAATACTGCATCAAGAATGACGTCTGCATGCTCAGCGGCCTCTTGCATATCCATACGCCCTCCCCCTCCTCCAGTACTGACACATGAGGCAGTTAACACACACGAGGCAAGCATGATAGCGATCCCGCCCAACTTACGTTTCACCGATGCTCCTCAGCCTTAATTTTCCCAGCGCGCCCCGCCGTAACAAGAGCAATATTGTTAGCCGACACCGCGTCTCTATTCGGGTCAAAATATCGAGAGTGTGCATCAATCGACAGGCCCTCCGAACTGACCAACTGAGGACCTTCATCAACCTGAAAGCGCCGAGCGCCAAAGGATCTACTCGCAGGGTCTCGGCCGAACCACAGGTCGTCATCCCCTTGATCTGCGGCGTCGCCCAGTAGACGCGCGCCGAGCGGCCCCGCAGCGGCCCAACCGGCCGCGCCGAATACGCTCTGCTGTTTCGAGGGAAGCCTGGTCACAACATCGTTCTCTGCTGCGCCGACGAAGACGTGGTCCTTGCCCACACCGAGGTCCTCTGCGCGATCTACACCGACCCCGGGGCTTCCCACCAAAACAATGTCATCGACCCCTGGAATCCCACCCCCATGCTGCGTGGCTGCGCCGACCGTCCGAGACCCATAAGAATGTCCGATCGCGGTCATATGGGCATCGCTGTTCTCGTTCGTGGAAGAGAGACCACCCATAAATTGGTGGAAGGCCATTCCTCCTCCCTCGGCTCGCTCATCCCGCATAACATCAAGGCTGTGCAAGCCATCCGGCGACTGCGGCGCATCGTAACCAAGCCACACAATCGCAGCGCTCGACGGATCGTAGTAGCGAGCACCGATCGCCGTGTCTCGCGCTCGCTTAAGGTCGCCTTCCGCGAACTCCCTATCGAGGGAGGTATTCAGCCCTGGAACGTACGTAGCGACGTTCCTCGCGGCATCTGGGTTACCGAAAGAAACAATCGCCCGCCCGTTTCCTTCATCTCCGATACCTAGCAAGTACATCGGCGGCTCACCGGGTCGCCTGGCCGCCTGCAACTGCCGATCAATCTCCCGCAACCCCGCCAACTGCGTCTCCGCCCTCTCCCCGTCCCGCCCCTCCAGCTTCCCGATCAGCAGTTGCAGGTTGTCCCGGTTCGCCGTGTCGCGGACCAGGGCCGGGATGCCGTCCAGGTTGCCGATCTGGTCCGGGTACACCGCGAGGTACTCCTCGCGCTGTTCGTCCGTGAGGCCCGCCCACCAGTCGCGCCGCGCAGCCGGACTCGCATCGAGCGGGATGGCCGACTTCAGGTACCCCCGCGCCGCGTCCCGGACCGCTGCCGCGTCCCCCGCCGCGTCCGTCCACGTACGGTCCGGGACCTTCAGGCCCTCCTCGGCCCTCAGCTTCCGCAGGATCCGGGCGAACCGCCAGTCGACCTCGGCCGCCGTCCGCACGGCCTTCGCCACCCGGTCCGCGATGTCCTGCGCCTTGGCCGTGTTGGGGTTCGGGGCCACCAGCCCCGACGGCGGCAGGATCCCCGGCGCAGCCCCCACCGACGCCGTACCGCCCGCCAGCGGCTTCCCGGGGATCAGGCCCTCCCCCGCCTCCGGGTACGTCACCGAACCGTCCGGGTGCACCGTGAACCTCAGCGCCTCCGCGTCCTCCAGCGCGTCCCGCAACGCCCGTTGCTGGGCCTTCATCTCATGCGCGAGGCTGTTCAGGGTCGTACGGACGAGGCCGCACTCCGTGTACACGTACTGGAGGTTCCGGCTCAGCTGCCGCAGCCGGCCGACCGCCGCGTCCGCCGCCGCGCCCTGCTGGGTCTCCCGCAGACCGTTCAGCAGCTGCTTCTCGATCCGGTCCCGGCCGGCATCGGCCCGGTTGCTCGCCTTGCCCCAGCCGTCCGCCGCGCCCTCCAACTCGGCGCACTTGAGGTCCCGTAACTGGGCCCAGGTCAGCCCGGAGGTCCCCGTAGTCATCGCTCGACCCCCATCGTCCGCCTCGCCACGGGCGCGAAGGACGACTTCACGGTCTCGTTCGTCTCACCCTGGGCCCGGGCGACGGCCCGAAGGTTGCCGGCCAGGGCCCCGCATTCACGGCGCGCGGTCTCGAAGCGCCGCTCCCACGACTCGCGTACGGAACCCAGCTCGGCCAGCGCGCTCAGGTCGGCGGTCCCCGCGAGCAACCCCTCGTGCGCGGTAGCCAGTTCCGTCCGCACCGGGCCGAGGTGCATCCCCATCCCCTCCGCGCCCCCCGCGGCCCGCAGCCACGCCCCGTCGCTGTGCCTCAGCAGGTCCCCGCCGGCGGAGCCACCCCCGCCCCCACCGCCTGCCAGATCGCTCAGCCTCTGCCGCACACCGCTCACCGCTCGCCCCGTTCCTTGATCGTGGAGCGGCACTGTGCCAAACCCGGCACCCACGACACGCCGCGCGCCCGGGCGCCGGACAGCGGCCCGGCCCCGTTCCCCGGGCCTCCCAACGCATCACCCGCCGAGCGGGATCACCCGAACGATGGACCGGGCGCCCAAGCCCGTACGCCCCGAGCCCACTGGCAAGGACCCGCCGCGACACCCGGAAGAATGCACACCCATGAGCCATCCCCGCCCCTCCCCCACCGCCTGGCACCGGCCGATGGTCGCCCGCCTGTCCGACGAGAAGCACCGCACCGCGACCATGCTGGAGCTGTTCTTCGACCTCTGCTTCGTCACGGCCGTCGCGCAGGCGGCGACCGCCTTCGAGCACGAGCTCGCGGAGGGGCGCATCGGCCACGGCGTCCTCGGCTACGCGATGGTCTTCTTCGCGATCTGGTGGGCGTGGATGAACTTCACCTGGTTCGCCTCCGCGTACGACACCGACGACGTGCCCTACCGGCTGCTCACCCTCGTCCAGATCACCGGCGCCCTCGTCCTCGCCGCCGGGGCGTCACAGGCCCTGCAGCAGGAGGACTTCACGGTCATCACCTGGGGCTACGTGCTGATGCGGCTGGCCATGGTCACCCAGTGGCTGCGCGCCGCCCGCTCCGACCCCGAGCGGCGCTCCACCTGCCTGCGCTACGCCATCGGGATCTTCGTCGTGCAGGTTGGCTGGGTCGTACGCCTGGCGCTGCCCGAGGACACCGGCCTCGCCACCTTCGCCGTCCTCGTCCTGGCCGAGATCGCCGTACCCGCCTGGGCGGAGCGCAAGGCCACCACCACCTGGCACCCGCACCACATCGTCGAGCGGTACGGCCTGTTCACCCTGATCGTGCTGGGCGAGTCCATCACCGCCGCCACCGGAGCCGTACGTGCCGCCCTCGACTCCCACGCGGCGCTCGGTGACCTCGCCGCCCTGGTCGTCGGGGGGATCCTGACCGTCTTCGCCCTGTGGTGGCTCTACTTCGCGCGGAGTGCGAGCGTGCACGACCGGCTCACCACGCTGCGCATGGCACTTCTGTGGGGGTACGGGCACTACCTGGTCTTCGCGTCCGCCGCGGCCGTCGGCGCCGGTCTCGCCGTCAACGTGGCCCACGCGACCGGACACGGTCACCTTTCCGACCGGGCCTCAGCGGCGGCCTACACCGTCCCCGTCGCCGTCTTCGTGACGGTCGTGTGGCTGCTGCACCACCGCGCGGGTGGTCTGCGCCGCGCAGCCGACGCTCTCCACCCGCTCGCGGTAGCTGCCGTACTGGCGGCGACTTTCGCGCCCTCCCCGGTCCTCGTCACGGGCATCATCACCGCGTTCCTCATCGCCGCGACGCTGATCCTGGCAGCGCGAAGCGAAACCCCCGGCACATCCGGAACCCACGAGACGCCCGACGCCCCCGAGCCCTCCGGTACCCCCGGCACGCCGGACTCCTGACCCCTCAGCGCGTGCTCCGGGAAGCCGCCGCCTGCCCCGGCAGCACGATCCCCCGTGCCTGGGCGGCCTTCCCCGGGCGCAGGGTCCACGGCACGGGGGAGGTCTCGGCCAGCCATCCCTCGGCGAGGATCCCGCTCACCACCTGGCCGCGCAACGAGCGCGAGAGTTTCTTCCAGCCCAGCCCTTTGCACAACTGTCCGTACGACGGTCCGTGACCGTGCTCCGCCCGGAATGCCACGGTGAACTCGGCCGCCTCGCGGCCGCAGTCCGGGTGCGCGTCCCGCCACGTGTCGTGGGCGCCCGCCGACGGCCGGGGCCCCGGGACGGGTGACGGCGAGGACATGAACGCCTTCGCGACCCGCCCGAAGGAACACCGGCACAACGCGCACTGCTCCACGGCCTCCACATGCCGCAGCAGCGCCGGAGTCACACCGGTCTTCCACTGTGCCCACTGGTCCGGGGTGACCTCCACGAGTTCCGCCGCGGCCGCCGCCTCCCGCGCCGCCCTGCGCTCCGCCTCCTCCGCAGCGAGGGCCGCGACCTCCTCGGGCGTACGGAACAGGCCGGAGAGGTGCCGCACCGCCGGGCCGAGCCGGTACGTCGGCCCGGACACCTCGGCCAGGAACCCCTTCTCAAGGAGGGCGGGCACGGCCGCGTAACAGGCGATGGGCAGCTCGGCGGGTGCCTCGCCGACGAGCTCGTCGGTGCAGTGCGCCGCCAGGAACAGCGCGGCGAGCCGCGCGGCCGGCGAGCCCTTCTTCACGGGCTTGGCGAGCCGCGTCCGCATGGCCCACCCCGAGACCTTGGACCGCGTGCCCTTGCCCAGAGGGAGTACGTGGTCCGGCCCCGGAGTCATCTCCGGCACGATGATCCCGGCCGGCTTGTCCGGATCCCCGTTGAGCAGCGAGTCGGGCACCTGCCAACCGGCGGCGCCCAGTTCGCCCACCGCCTGCTCCGGCTGGTCGAGCCGGAGCGACCGCAGGTCGGTGCCCGTGAGGTTCCCGACCCCGGCCCGCGCGGCACGGATCGCCACGACGACGGCGAGGAGTTGCGCGTCGACGGTGGTGAGCGGCAGGCCGGCCACGTACGAGAGGAGCTCGCGCGCCGCCTCCCCCTGTCGCGGCGTCAGCAGAAAGGGCAGGGGCGCGGGGGGCGGAGGCGGCACAGCAGCGGTCTCGGCCGAAATGGCAGGCTTGGGCACATCACATCTAACGGTGATCAGGCCGCGAAAGTCACGCGTGACGTGAGGCACAATCCCGCCGACGTATCCGCGGGCCCCCACGCCGACCGCCGCTCGACCGCCATTCCGGTGGACGTCAGCAGGACGTGAGGGAGGCGTTAGCGGAACATGAGCGGCGGGCGGGAAGCTTCACATGTCAGCAGGTCAGGAGGGGGAGCGGTTCGCCGCGAGTTCCGGACCTCGGCAGCTCCGCCACACTCGACCGCCACACACTCGGGGAACTCACATGCGTACGATCCACACCCGCAAGCGCACCGCCGCCCTCGGCGCCGCCGTGACCGCCGTCCTCGCCCTGGCCCTCACCGCCTGCGGCGGAGACGGCAGCGGCACGAAGTCGGCCGGCCCGGCGGACAACTCCGCGAAGGGCTCCGCCTCGGCGGGCGCCTCGCAGCCCGCCGACTCCGCCGGCTCCGGCAAGTCCACGGACACCGCGACGACCGGCGGTTCCGCGAAGACGATCGCTTCCGGCAAGGACACCTCCAAGGGCGGCACCGCCGGGACCGGCACGACCACCGGCGGCGACACCAGCGACAGTTACGCCTACAAGCACCCGTGCCGGAGCGAGGACCTCTCGGTCCGGGTGTACGCACGTGAGGGCTCGGCCACCCAGCACGTGATCGAGGTCAACAACACCGGCGCGAACGCCTGCGGGCTGAGCTACTTCCCGCGCGTCAGCCTGGGCAGCGAGAGCGCCGCCGACCACAGCGGCGATGTCACGCCACTGGTCCCGAGCGGCCTGGGCGGCGCCCCGGCCTACCCGGTCAAGCCGAAGAGCGCCGCCATCGCGGTGATCGACCTCAATCCGAGCGGTGCGAGCGGGGCCCTGACCTGGATCAACGAGCTGAACGTGCTGGCAGACGGCGACCACATGCCCAACGCGGAGCAGCTCAACTTCCCGCTCGGTCCCGACGCGAAGGTCCTCGACCCGAAGCTGGGCCTGTACAGCGGCACGGTCGCCGAAGCGGTGAACTCCATGAAGCAGGCGGACTCGACGTCCTGACCCCCGCCCATCCCTCCGGAGTCCCCTGACGCGCCACCACGGCCCGTCAGGGGACTCCGGCGTTCCCGCAGCTCACCGGCTCATCGGTTCGCCGGCCCGTCGGCTTACCCGACCGCCTTCGGCTGTGTGAACCGGAGGCGGTTGCCGAACGGATCGCGGAGGCCGCAGTCCGT
Organism: Streptomyces sp. NPDC005775; assembly: GCF_042871565.1. NCBI lineage: Bacteria > Bacillati > Actinomycetota > Actinomycetes > Kitasatosporales > Streptomycetaceae > Streptomyces > Streptomyces sp. NPDC005775. The sequence continues at coordinate 92,615 of NZ_JBIAIU010000020.1, forward strand.
GCCGTAGGGACGCTCGGTGGGCTCCTCGGTGAACTCGACGCCCTGGGCCAGCAGCGTCTCGTACGTTTTACGGCAGTCATCCGTGGTGAGGATGACCCAGCCGCCCATGGCCCCCTTCGTCACCAGGTCGCGGACCTGCGCCGCCGTCTCCTCGGACATCGCCGGAGCACCCGGCTTCTCCAGGAGGATCTGCCGTTCCGGATGGCCGGGGACGCTGACGGCCAGCCAGCGCATGAAGCCCAGGTCGACATCGGCGGCCACCTCCAGCCCGAGCTTGCCGACGTAGAAGTCGAGGGCCTCGTCCTGGTCGAGGACGTACATCTGCGAGTGCGTGATGGCGTTGAACATGTCGTTCACGCTACGCAAGAGGCCGCGCGAAAACTTATCCGGAACTGCTCAATCGGGTGCCCCGGCCGGGGGCCTACTTGGACGTGACCCGTCCCACCGCGTCGGGGCCGGTCGTCAGCGCCTCGGACGTGATCCGCCACGCCGGATCGTTGGGCTGGAGCCGGGTCCGGAGGTAGGCGGCGGTGAGCCGGGCGACGGCGGCCACGCGCGCGGGGCTCTCGTCGGTGGTCTCGGCGACGTCGTACCCGGAGATCCCGCCGAGCCCGTGCTCCGCGTCGAACAGGGTGAGCAGTTCCTTGGGGCCGGGGGCGAGGGTGTACGGGTCGGCATGCCACTGCGGACCCATGTCCGTGAAGTGCCGCGAATCGTCCTTGTCCCCCGCGACGACCAGAGCCGGTGCGGTCATGGTGGAGAAGTCGACGGCCCCGATGATCGGCCACTGCGCTGCCATGGGCCCGTTGAAGACCTCACCGCCCCTGCCGGGCGCGGCGAGCAGTACGCCGGCCCCGATCCGTGGCTCGACGAGTCGCACCACGTCCCCGGTGTCGGGGTCGGTGATCCCGGCGCCCAGCAGGAGGGCGGCGGTGAAGCCGCCGAGCGAGTGCCCGGCGAGGGCGACCCGGCTGGGGTCGATCCGTCCGGCAAGCTGCGGCACTGCCTCCTCGATCACGTCGAGCCGGTCGAGGACGTGCGTCATGTCCTCGGCGCGGGAGCGCCAGAAGTCGGGGGCCCCGGGGGCGTCGGCGACCAGGTGCCTCAGTGTCGCGGAAGTGAGGTGGGTGGGCTGGATGACGACGAATCCGTGTGCGGCCCAGAAGTTGACGAGCGGTGCGTAGCCGTTGAGGGAGGAGAGGTTGTTCGAGGGGCCGTGGCCGTGCGAGAGGAGGAGGACGGGGAGTGCGGTTCCCGTCGCGGGTGCGGAGACGCGCACCTGGAGGTCCACGGGGCGGCCGGGCACGGAGAGGGTGACGGGGCTGAAGGACAGAACGGGGGCGGGCGCACCCAAGGCTTCGAAAGCGGTACCGCCAGTGCCTGCGGATGCGGATGAGGGTGTGGACGCGGGAGTGGATGCGGGACTGGATGTGCTCACGGCGAGGGCTCCTTTTCGATGGCACCCTGCCACTCACGGGTCTCCTGTGACCGGCGAGGGCGAGGGCACGTGGTCAGGGGCGCCCCGTGTCGGCTAACCTAAACGGAACGTCGCTCCATTTAGTATCCGGAACAGCGTTCCGTTTTGTCAATAGGGGAGGAGGCGGGTGCGCGATGGCTACTACGGATCCCGCGGCGCAGTCGCCGCGCCGGAGCAGCCGGGCCGACGCTCTGCGCAACCAGCAGACCGTCCTCTCCGCCGCCGCCGAGGAGTTCGTCACCTCGGGCGTAGACGCGCCGATCCGGCGGATCGCGGCCCGGGCGGGCGTCGGGGTGGCCACGGTCTACCGCCACTTCCCGACCCGGACGGATCTCGTCACCGCCGTCTACCGCCACCAGATCGAAGAATGCGCAGAGGCCGGCCCGAACCTGCTGGCCCACGCGGACTCACCGCTCCACGCGCTGCGCCAGTGGATCGACCTCTTCGTCGACTTCCTGGTCACCAAACACGGACTCGCCGACGCCCTGCAGTCCGAGAGCGACCGCTTCGCGTCCCTGCACTCCTACTTCCTCGACCGCCTGCTGCCCGTCTGCGCCCAGTTGCTCGACGCGTCGGTCGAGGCCGGTGAGATCCGGGAGGGCATCCAGCCCTACGAGCTGATGCGGGGCATCGGCAACCTCTGCATAGGGCACGACAACGACCCCCGCTACGACCCCCGACGCCTGATCGCCCTTCTCATCCAGGGACTGCGGCGATCTCACGCGTCCTGACGCCCGGCCTCACCGCGAGACGACCGCGCGACCGCGCGACCACGCGACCACGCGACCGCTCAGGAGGTCGGCCGCGTCCACGCCATCGTGAAGCACGTCGGGACGTGTGCCGCCACCGCTTCCTTCCGGTACGTCCTCGGCGACTGACCGACGATCTCCCGGAACGTCCGGCTGAACGTCCCCGTACTGCCGAAGCCGACCTCGAAGCAGATGTCCGTGACACTGCGGTCGGTCTCCCGCAGCAGGAACATCGCGCGCTCGACCCGGCGCCGCTGCAGGTAGCGGTGCGGCGTCTCACCGAACGTGGCCCGGAAGGTGCGCGAGAAGTGCGCCGCCGACACATGGGCGAGCCGGGCAAGGGCCGGCACGTCGAGGGGCTGGGCGTAGGAACGGTCCATCGCGTCCCTGGCCCGCAGCATGCGGCGGTTGGACTCCTCGGACGCGCGGCTCATCCCACCGACCCGATCGGCCGAGGGCGGACCGCTCGCGCAACACGCACGTGCCTCGACCTCCCTCCCGACGCGTCGGGGTGCCACACCGTCATCCCCGTGGACACGCTATCGGCTGAGGCCCCTCAACCTCGGCGGCCTCCGACCGGGGGCGGCGACCGATTTCATCGGGGGCGAGGTGACGACTCGTGCGTGACGCCAGCTGCCGCCATAGCGGCCACCCGCCCCCTCCACCTCTGGAGCGTGTCTCCTTACCGAGAACCCGACCAGTGACCATTCCGGCGGACCGCGCGTATTCGTCACGTGCGATCCGGAAGAGTCCACAGGCCGACGCACACGACCACCCCGCCGCCCGTGAGCAGGACCGGGACAGACGACTTCACTTCTCCTTGTCCTCCGCGAGGGTGTGGGGCCGATGTCTGCGTACCGTTCCCCGCTGTCCTGGTCAACCATGATTCCTTCATGGCAGTGTGTGCCTGCGCCGACGAGCAGCCGTGGAGCCACACCATCAATTTGGTGGCCCCGGTGTGCTGAGGGCCGAGGGCATCGGCGCATCCATGGGGAGGGGGACACCACACATGCGGAAGCATCTCGTGCGGGGCCTGGCGACGCTCGCCGGCCTCACGCTTATGTGTACCGGCCTGAACGCGGCGAGCGCGGAGTCGGCCGCGGCCAAGGACGTGGACGGCTGCACGGTGGGCTACTGGTGCGGATGGTCGCGCGCGGACGGCACCGGGACGCGGTACATGACGAAGAAGAACGTCGCGAACCTGGGCAGTTGGGACAACAAGATCCGGTCGCACGTCAACCGCACGAACCTCATCGCCTGCACCTATGAGGATAAGAACTACGCTGCGGGGGGCGGCTACTTCGCCGAGGATCCCGCCGGTACCGGCCTGGCGTACAGTACGGACTTCCCTCCGACGACCAGCTCGATCAAGTTCGTCCGTACGGAGCGCGAGTGCGGATGGACAGCCTCTCCCTACTGGTACTCCGAGACGTCTCCCAAGGCCCTGGGCTTCGGTGACATGAACGGCGATCGCAAAGCCGACGTGCTGGTCCGCGACAAGGTGGGACGACTCTGGTTCACCTCGGGCAACGGAACCGGCCGCCTCGTCGGCGCGGGCGGCTGGAACGCCATGAACACCCTCACCCGGCACGGGGACTTCAGCCGCGACGGCCGCGAGGACCTCATCGCCCGCGAGGCGTCCACCGGCAAGCTCTGGCTCTACCCGGGCACCGGCACCGGCTCCCTCGGCGCACGCAAGCTGATCGGTACGGGTGGCTGGAACGCCATGAGCAACATCACCGCCTTCGGTGACCTGACGGGCGACGGCCGCTCCGACCTGATCGCGCGCGAGGCGTCCACGGGCAGGCTCTACCTGTACCCGGGCACGTCCACCGGCAAGCTCGGAGGGCGCAAGCTCATCGGCGCCGGCGGCTGGAACGCCATGAGCGCGCTCTCAGGCGTCGGCGACGTGACCGGCGACGGCCGACCCGACCTCTACGCCCGCGAAGCATCCACCGGCAAGCTCTGGCTCTACCCCGCCACGTCGACCGGCAAGCTCGGAGGGCGCAAGCTCATCGGCACCGGCGGCTGGAACGCCATGGCGAACTTCATCGCCGTCGGCGACTTCACCGGCGACGGCCGTCCCGACCTCGCCACCGTGACCAACACCACGTACGCCATCGACGGCTACCGGGGCAACCCGGGCTGGCTCCTCACCCACAGAGGCCTGAGCAACGGCTCCCTGGCGCGCGGCGAGCAGACCAACGGCGACTGGTGGGGCCTGAACGGCTTCAGCTAACGCGCACCGGAGACTGGGGCGTGTCGCGAAAGCGCTGGTCACAGCTACTCGATGAGACCTGTGACCAGCACGGTCGCTTCTCGGGCGGCAAGTGGCCGGTCAGTGCACCAGCAGGTCGATCACGCCCGTCAGGTCCTCCTCGCCGCTGCCCTCGGCCAGGCGGCGGCGCATCAGCTCGAAGTAGGGGCTGAGCAGTTCCGGGCTGACCCCCTGCTGCTCGGCGGTGCTCAGGAAGGTCGGCGTGCCGGCCACCTGCATAGCGAGGTTGGAGACGACACCCTTGGTGTAGTCACCGCTCCGCAGCCGGCTGGCCGTCTGGTGAACCGCCGGGGCCATCGCGACGAGCCAGTCGGCGAGCAACGGGGCGAGCGCCTCGGGGTCGATGTCCTCGTTACGGATCAGAGCAAAGGCGTGCGCGGCCCCGGCGAACATCCCGTACATGGCGCTGAGCAGGGCCACATCGTGCAGGGCCGCGAAGCCCGCGTTCTCGCCGACGTAGGTAGTGCCTACCGGGACGCCCAGGGTCTCCTTGTGCCTCTCGAACAGCTCTGGCGAGCCGCTGTAGAAGACGTAGCCGCCGGCTTCCGGGACGCCGATCATGGGAGGGACGGCCATGATCCCGCCGTCCAGGTAGCGGGCGCCGCGCTCGCGGGCCCACTCGGCGCGGGCGCGGGCCTGGGCAGGGGTGCCGGTGGTCAGGTTGACCAGGTCCCTGTCGGCCAGGTCGGTGCCGGCCAGCACCCCCTCGACCGAGGTGTCGTCCAACAGGCAGACGACGACCAGGGTGTTCGCCGCGACCGCCTCAGCGGCGGTGTCCGCGACCCTTGCCCCCTCAGCGGCGAGCGCCGTGGCGCGGGCCGGGGTGCGGTTCCAGACGGTCAGCGGGTGGCCGGCGGCAAGCCAGGTACGGGCCAGCGCGGTACCCATCGCGCCGAGGCCCAGCAGCGTGACGGGCGTCTTCTCAACAGTGTTCTGTGCCATGCCGACTAGGCTGGCCACAAGTCCGGGGGTGATCAAGTACGCACTTCGCAGTGGGTGGTTACCCCGGGGTGAGCGAGCACGTCGGAAGGGTGCGGCATGACAACGCTGAACCGGCCGGGCACACCGGACGGGCACGTCTGCGGGATCGACACCGCGATGGAGGTGATCGGCGGCAGGTGGAAGGTGCTGATCCTCTGGGCGCTCCACGAACACCCCTGCCGTCGCTTCGGCGAGCTGCGTCGACTGCTTCCGGGGATCTCCGAGAAGGTGCTGGCCTCTCACCTGCGCGAGCTGGAAGCGGACGGTGTCGTGCACCGTGTCTCCTACGACGAGGTGCCGCCGCGCGTCGAGTACTCACTGACCGAGGACGGCAAGCACCTGAACGACGCGCTCCAGCCGCTGGCCGCCTGGGGTCGCGAGCGGCCGGCCGGTCGAGGGCCGGAGGAGAAGGCAGGCCAGTGCCTGTAGCGAACGTGCTGGTCACAGCCACTCGTTGGCGTCCCAGCACGCGATCTGCCACAACCAAGATCTACTCTCGCGCCAAACCCCAGTGGGCCTCGTCGAACCCGCCCCGGTGATCCGGTTTGGCGACGCACTCCACCCAGAGGAGTTTGCCGCCCTGTCCGGGGAGTCCGCCGCGCATGGGGTAGGCGCCCCAGCTCTCGGCGTAGAGGGTGATGAGGTAGAGCCCGCGTCCGCGTTCGGTGAGTTCTTCCGGGGCCTGTGCGGTCCAGCGGAAGGGGGCGGGGATGTGGGGTTCGGTGTCCCAGACGCCGAGGCGGACGCGGCTGCGTCCGGCGTCGCGGATGCGCAGGGAGTACGGGCCGGAGGAGTGCTGGTAGGCGTTGGTGACGAGTTCGCTCGCCAGGAGCTCGGCGGTTTCGGTGAGTTCGGCCATGCCGTGGACGCGGAGCACGTTACGGAGGGTGGCGCGGGCGACTCCGGGGGCCCGGGGATCCTGCGGGAGTTGGAGGGTGTAGGTCCAGGGCGGCGTTACGGTGGCTGCGGGCATGGAGTTCTCCGATCACGAGGGGCGGGGAGGCGTCGATGAGGGGTCCTGCGGTACCCGGTGACGAGGCCGCTCCGTCGAGCGGGGTGCTTCCGGGCGGATGGCCTGAGACCAAGCTAGCGAGTCGCAGTTAACGTGTTAACCGAATCGCGAGATATCCGTAAACTCGCACCCTTGTGGGTGACCAGCCGTTCAAGGAGGCGAACACGCCCGTGAGAAGCAACCCAACGGGTCGCCAACTCCGCTTCGGCGCCGAACTGCGCAAACTTCGCGAGCACGCAGGTCTCACCGCCACCGAGACAGGCCGGATCCTGGGCGTCCAGCAGAACCAGATCAGCAACATGGAGGCCGGCCGCGTAGGCGTGAGCCCCGACCGCGTACGCGCTCTGGCCGGCCACTACGGCTGCACCGACCAGGCACTGATCGCCGCGCTCTGCGAAATGACGGCGGACCGAAACCGCGGCTGGTGGGAGGAGTACCGCGAAATTCTTCCCGGGCCCTTGCTCGACCTCGCGGAGGTCGAACACCACGCACAACATCTCCGCACCGCGGTGACCGTGCACATCCCCGGGCTCTTCCAAACGGTCGAGCACGCCCGCGAGGTGTTCCGGCAGGACGTACCGGCGTTGCCCCCACCCGACGTAGAACACCGGGTCTCGTTCCGCATCAAACGGCAAGCCGTCCTGTACCGGGAGCAACCCGTCCCCCAGCAGGTCGTCATCCACGAAGCGGCTCTTCGCATGCAGTTCGGCGGCACAGTGGTCGCCCGGAAGCAGTTGGAGCACCTACTGGCGCTGAGCGAGCTCCCGCACATCTCGCTCCACGTGATTCCGTTCTCTGCGGGCAGCTTCGCGGGCTCGGGCCAGTCGATCTACTACTCACATGGTCCGGTCCGCCAACTCGACACCATCAACCTGGACCAGTCGCACGGCCCCGTGTTCCTCGACACCGACCCCCAGCTCGAGAAGTACCGAGTCCTCCTGAACCGAATGGAGAGCATCGCACTCGGCCGGGAAGAGTCCAGGACCTTCATCCACACCATCGCGCTCAGCCTGTGAAGGGATCCGAGATGACCGCAAGCGTCTGGCAGAAGTCGTCCTACTGCGCCCAGGGCAACTCGTGTGTCCACGTGGCCGCAGGCAACGGCACCGTAAGAGTGAGGGAGTCGGGCGACCCCACCGGCGCGATACTCCACACCACCCCCACCGCCCTGCACGCCCTCCTCCGCGCGCTCAAGCAGGAGCAGCACCCCCATGGCTGACAAGGCCCTCCCCACCCTCACCTGGGCCCGCGCCGCCCCCGAGGACGAGACCGGCCCCGGCCCGTGGATCGAGATCGCGTTCGGTGAGGGGAACGACCTCGTCCATCTCCGCGAGACGAGTGACCCCGAGAACATCGTCACGACCACTCGCGCCAAATGGGAGGCCTTCGCGAAGGGAGTCCGGGCGGGCGAGTTCGACCACTTCACCGAGCCCGCCGGCTGACGACCGCCCGGCCCGCCGGGGCCGGAGCGGCGCACGAAGGATGACGGCTTCCCCCTCGGGCGGCGGAGGCGCCCAGGCGCCCTCTCCTCCTCTCGGCGGTGCCGAACTCACCCCCGGGAACGGCGATACGGGTGTGCGGGCGCGAAAGGCTGACGTCATGCGCCCGACACAGCACCCCCACTCCCCGGCCGATGTCGCCACCTCGCCCGCCCCTCGTTGGGCTGTCCGCTCCGCGCACCTCGCCGCTCTCGTCGTCCTGCCGACCGGCCTCTGGCGCATCGCGCTCGTCATCGGCTTCCCGTCCGGCTACACGGCCGACGGGTTCGCGGGCTTCGAGACCCCGGGCGCGAAGGCATGGATGCTGTTCCTGAGCGTGGCCACCGAATTGCTGGCACTCCTGACCACCGGCCTGGTGCGCCCGTGGGGCGAAGTACTGCCGCGCTGGATCCCGCGCATCGGCGGGCGTACGGTCCACCCCCTGGCCGCCACCGTGGCCGCGCTCGTCGGAGCCGGCTGCCTCACCGCGCTGTGGACACCCATGGCGTGGTGGTGGACCTTCCCGCACACCGACATGACACACACCGGCCACATCGTCGTGGGCCTGCTGTACCAGCCGCTCATCCTCTGGGGCCCGCTCGTGGGCGCGGTCGCCGTCGCCTACCACCGCCGCCGCACGGTACGAGGCCCTGTCCGCCAGACATGAGTGAGGGGAACGTTCAAGCCGCGCCGCCTCGTTACGTCTCCGGCCGTCCCTGTCACCAGCAGCCGCCCGAGGAGCATCGTGCCCGAGCCCACCCCCGTCACCGCCGCCGTTCTCCCCGCCCTGCCGCCCCTGACCACACAGGGTGAGACGCTGATCGAGCTCGGGATCCACGAGATCGCCGGCCTGACCGCAGCCGAGATCCGCGGCTTCGCCAAGGCGGCCGGGGCGGGCGGGGCCGTACAGGGCGGGCTGCTCACCGTCCACCCGGACCGGGCCCCCGCGTCGGCGCTCGCCCCGCTGCTCCGTCGCGACGACAAACAGGGCTTCGTCGTCGTCGACATGCCCGATGTCGACCTCTTCACCCCGCTCGACACCATCACGGTCCCCGACGCACCGCTCCACGTCCTCGGTGACATCGACCGGGGCGACCACATGGCGAACTGGAGCCCGGACGAAGCGCTGCCCGCCCTCGCCGCGCAGGGCCGCACCCCGCTGCTCCTCACCGAGGGCATCCACTGGGTGCTGCAACAGCCCGCCGCCCTGGAGCGCAACCACTGCTTCATGACCATCGGATCCCGGCTGCGCAAGGCCAACGGCGCCCTGGACGCCCGCACCCCGGCGCTCTGGATCAGCAACGGCACCGGCCGCGACGGCCGGGAGCGACGCAACGCTCCGAAGGCCGGATGGTGCTGGGCGGGCAACCGGCACACCTGGCTGGGCTTCGGCTCCACCACGGGTCGCCACCTCCCTGACGCGTAGAGGTGCGGCACCACCCCGGCCGACTGTCACACCTCCTCGCTACGCTCCCGGCATGCCTGCCTTCCGAGACTTCAACCTCAAGCTGCTCGTCATCGATCAGCTCATGTACACGGACGAGACCCTGACGCCGGCGTTCCGCATCGCGGACTGCCTGAAGGCGAAGGGAGTCGACGACCCACAGACCTACGCGTACGACAACGACCTCACCTACACCGTGCTCCCCGAGGCCCGCGCATACTTCGAGGCACTGGAGATCAGTACGGAGCTGCTCGCGACGGTCGAGGAGCTCATCCTCGACGGCGGGCTCTCGGTGTACCAGGAGTGCTCCCCGGTCTGGGACGGCGAGGACGACCTCTTTGACGTGGGTTCGCTCGACGACCTCGATCTGCTGCCGAACCTGAAGCTGATCTCCGGCGTCGAGGACTGCGGAATCGGCGCCGCCTTCGACGTCGACGTGCTGGCGGCCCGGGGCATCGCCGTCGACTGAGGGCGCCGGCAGCCGTCCGCGAGGCAGCTCGGCAAGCCGCCCGTGGCCCTCAGCCGCAGCGCTGTTGATCCGTACGCTGACCGCATGGGAATGGACATCACCGTGCTGCCCGCCGACTGGGCATGGCTGGGAGAGGCGGCGCGCGACAAGAGGCTCTCGCGGTTGCGGGACGCATGGCACGACGACGGGACCGGGTTGTGGGATCACGACGCTCCGGCACTGCCCGAAGGCGAGTGGACATGGCCACGGGGGCCTCACAGCGGCTCCTTCGCCGTCTACGAGTTCCGGCGCACCCTCGGCTCGTACAAGGCGCACTTCTGGACCGGGGAGCGGTGGGAGGACGTACGCGACCATGCAGACCCGCTTCTGCGGACCGAGTTGGACACCTTGCTGCTGGGACTGGTCTGGCAGGGGATGGACGGCGAGGCCTCCCAAACCGATCCGGGCTTCTTCAGCGATGATCCCGCCCTCGCGCATGACCTGCTGCTCGCACGCTCGCCGGACAGCGTTCGGGGGCTGGCTGCGACGTGGGAACGCGTGCGGCCCCTGCTCCCCGGGCTGCGAGGGGCCTTTGACGAGCACGCCGCCGGCGCCCATGGTTGGGCGGGCACCTTCGAAGCCTTCACCGACCTGTTGGAGGACTGGGGATCCGTCCTGTCCGGGACTGCCCTTCGCGGCTGGGGAATCGTGGGGCTGCGCGGATAGCTGCGAGCCGGCGGAGCCCACGCGGTGGAATTCTTCTTGGACGAGGCGCGGCCCAAGCCCGAGACTCCTGTCATGTCCCTCACCACACACCTCGGGCCATCCGCCGCAGCAGCCGTTCTTCTCGCGCTCACCGTGACCGCGTGCGGAACCGAACACGCCGGGCAGCAGCAAGCTCAGCCGGCCGTCCCGCGACCGTCGTTCACCCCCCGGCCGAAGTGCGCCCAGCCGGCCGAGCCCCCTCCGAGCACGCCTCCCTCCGCGTCTTCCGCGCCTTCTGCTGCCGTGCCGCAGGAGGGAAGCAGCGTGGACGGACCGCCCAACTACGCCGACAACCACGCCTACCGCATGTCCGCCGATCTCAGCCCGGCCCAGCAGGCAAAGGGCGAGGTGTCGGCCGGGCTCATCCGGTACGAGCTGGAAAAGGCCCGGAAGGAGGGTGACGTGAGTGAGAAGCGGATCACGGCGTCGCTGAAGAATCTCGGCTGCGGGAAAGAGCACGGCGTCTACGTCGGGAACGGCTTCTACAGCGTTCACACGGGAGACGTGTGCGTGTCCGGGCACCTGACGGAGAAGGAGCTGACCATTCAGGTGCACGGCGCCTACGCCGAGCCGCAGCCGGGAATGGGGCCATGCGTGGAGAACCGGGGAGGTCACTGAGCGCCACCCGCCGCTCGGACACGGACCGCGGGATCGCGCGATCGCGCGAACTCGACAGCGCCGGACGGCCGGGCACGTGTCCGGGGACCTCCACGCGGGCATGATCAAATGCATGAAAACGGGCAAGAGGGACGTCGTCGGCAACGGCACGGAAGCCGAGCCGGGATACGACGCGAGAATCGACGCGGTCGACCGCGTCAGCGATGAACCGGGGCAGATCCTGCACTGGAACTTCTTCATAGGCGGCCACCTGAGCGCCTCCGTACCCGTGCGCCTCGTCGAACGCACGCCCGAGGGCCAGCTCGTCTGGATGGAGGCGGGCACCCCGATGTGGCGCACGGCTCTGCCGCGCGGTGCCACACACCTGCGTGACATCGCCCCGCACGAGCGCCCCGCCGAGGGCTACCCCGTGATCGCCGACCGGTGGCCGATGGGCAACGCCCTGTTCCACCAGCCGACGGGTGCCGCGCACTCCGTCCTGTGGCTGTTCGGCCGTGGACAGAAGTTCCGCGGCTGGTACGTCAATCTGGAGCGTCGGGTCCACCGCGGTGCCGACATCGACATCGCCGACCACGAGCTCGACATCAACGTGTCACCGGACCGGACCTGGCGGTGGAAGGACGAGGAGTCCTTCGCCGAGAAGACCGGCCATCCCGCGTACTGGACCGCCGAGGAGGCCGCGGCCATCAGGACCGAGGGAGACAGAGTGGCCCGGCTCGCCGAGGCCGGAACGTTTCCCTTCGACGGCTCCTGGTGCGATTTCCGGCCTCCCCAGGCCTGGCGCACCCCACCCCGACCACCGGTCCCCCGCCACCCGCTCCTGTGACCCATGGCCGCCCCGACCTCCCCGCATCACCCCTGACGGGTGCGGTTCCGGCCTCCTCGCAGGTCTCGGCCAGGGTGGCGCGATGGCAATCATTGCCCGGCGTCACCCTCCGTGATACACAGAGTAACCAGACACAAATCGCTCACACACCGATTCGATCCGCAGGTCAGGGCGGCCAGACCGGTCATATGTACGAGATCCGGGTAAAGAGAGCCGTCAAGTCGTCGTACGAGAGCAGTTTCATCAGCGAAGATAGAGGGTGACTCGTGCCAAGCGACACGGGCATCGAACTACCCAACAGGGGCGGTGACTTACATGATCCTGGCAGCTGAGAAGGGCGACATCACCACCATCATCGGCGGAATCGCCCCGAACTGGGGGCCGTTCGGGACCTTGGGCAACGAGGCCCGCGTAATGATCGAGGTCGTGATGGCGATCGCGATCCTGCTCTGCCTCGGCATCGCGGTCTGGGGCGCGGCGAAACAGCGCATCGGTGCGACGGCCCTGCGCGACACGTTCAGCGCGGAACAGGGCAAGGGGCTGATCGTCGCGGGCCTGACCGGTGTGTTCATCATCGGATCACTGGGGACCGTGTTCACCATCGTCTACGGCATGGCCGTCTAACCAGCCGTCAGCTCATGCCCAGGGGCGTCCCCGCCCACCCCTCACCATCCGTCCGTCGTGCCCACCGGCAGAGGTTGCGTCTCCCTGATGTCGACTCACCACACCGCGTCCACGCGGGAACCAGCACGGCTACCGTCGTACAAAGGAACGGTTCAGGCAACGGTTGAGGGGGCGTGCGCGGCATGAGTCACGACGACGGCTACGGCAACGACTCGGGGCGTACGGGCGACGGCTACAGCACCCTCGGCGGCACGCGCCAGACCCGCACCCGCCTCCCCGACGGCGAGGGCGGCGACGGCTACGGCCCCCGCCGCCCGCCCCGCAGCTCCCGCTCGCTGGTCACGGTCGTGGGCGTGATCGTCCTGCTCCTCGCAGCCATCGCGTTCGCCAACTTGGGCGGGGGCGACGGAGACAAGGGCGGCACGTCGGGGGGCGGCGGCGGAAGCAAGGCAGGAGCCGCGCCGACAGCGGCCACGGGGACGAAGCCGGTGACGGGGAAGAACGGTGAGATCCCCTCGGGCTTCGCGCACGACGAGCAGGGGGCGCAGAGCGCTGCGTCCAACTTCGCGGTAGCACTCGGCTCTGTCGGAATGTTTACGAAGGACAGCCGTCACGCAATCGTGGACAGCATCTACACCTCTGACGCCGCGAACAAGCTGAGGGCACCCCAGGACGCCGCATACTCACCGGGTTTCCTCCAGAAGCTGGGCCTTGACGCCGATGGAATTGCACCTCAGGACAGCACCTTTGTTTCGCGGACCATTCCCGTAGGCACCAAGCTGGAGCTTTACGGTGGCGACACGGCCAAGGTATCGGTCTGGTACACGGCATTGATCGGCATGTCCGGTCCAGGTTCGACCGACCCCGTCAGTACCTCCTGGAAGACCTGGACCGTCGAACTCACGTGGACAGACGAAGGCTGGAAGGCCGTCGACGACACACAGAGAGACGGGCCTGCCCCGGTCCCTGGGGACGTGGCCGCTTCCAGCTCTGACGAGATCAGCAAGGCTGTCGAGGAGTACGGAGGCTTCACTTATGCGAGGTAGCCCTCGGTTCGGCGTTCGCGCCGTTGTCGCCGCTCTGGCTGCAGTACAGACAGCCGCTGTCCTCCTCTCCGCACGTGCCGTCGCCGCGCCTACGCCATCTCCGACTCCGACGCCGAGTCCGAGTAACAGGGCCTGTGACCTGCTGATCGGACCCGCCAAGAACTACTGCGAAGGCGACAACTCCGCCCCCCAGTCCGACCTCCCCAACAGCGTCGACCCCTCCCTCGACCCCCTCACCTCCCTCGGACGCGGTTGCGCCGACGCCGCGGCGTGGATCGTGGGCAAGCTCAGCGAGGCCGTCAAGGGCACCGCCAACGTCGACTTCACCAACACCCGCTTCCTCCAGCAGTACGCGATCGTCTTCGCGGCCTCCACCGTGCTGACGCTCGTCCTGTGGCTCCTCGCCGTCGCCAAGCGGGCGATCCGCGGCGTGCCGGTCACCACCGCGATCTCCGAGGCCATCGGGTTCCTGTGGCTCACCGTGCTCGCGTCCGCGTTCACGCCGCTGATCCTGTACACGATCGTCTCCGCCACCGACGGCGTCACCGAGGTCATCTCCTCGTCCTCCGGCGGTCAGACCGACGTCTTCTTCGGGTCGTTCGCAGAGGCGCTCAAGAAGGACGCCGACATCGGCGGCGGGCCGATCATGCTGATCGTCGTCTCGCTGGTGTCGATCCTCGCCGCGGGCATCCTCTGGCTGGAGCTCGTGATCCGCGCCGCCCTGCTCTACGTCGGCGCCCTGCTCGGAACCGCCGTGTACGCGGGACTCGTCGACAAGAACATGTGGGGACACGTACGCCGCTGGGCGGGCATCATGGTCGCCGTGATCATGGTGAAGCCGGTCATCGTCATCGTGCTCGGGCTGGCCGGCGCGCTGTCCTCGGACGACGGCCCGGACGCGTTCTCGGCCGTCGTCTCCGGGCTGGCCATCATCCTGCTGGCGATCTTCGCCTCCGGCATGATCTACCGCTTCGTCCCCGGCTTCGGCGACGAGATCCAGGGCGCCCGCACCAACCGCAAGCAGGCCACCGACGGCTCCCAGGCCGCCGCGATGATCAGCTCGCCCGCCGCACTCGTCTCGCAGGGGATCAAGACCCACAGCAGCCGCGGCGGCGGCCAGGACAGCGGTGGCGGCAACAGCGGCGGCGGACGGCCGTCCAACCCGGTCAGCGGCGGAGTCGCCGCGCACAGCTCCCGCAACTCCGGGAGCGGGGTCGGCGGCGGATCTGTCCCCTCCGCCGCACCTCCGCCCCGCAGCGGTTCGGGCCCCACGTCCGGCACCCCGCACGGCAGCCGCAGCCCACGCGGCGAATCCGGCAGTTCAGGTAACAAAAGCACAGGAGGTGGCGGGCGTTGAGCACGCAGTCCCATCCGATCGCGCCCCGCCGTACGTATCTCATCGGCCGTGCCCGGCCGAACGCGATCGTCGGCAAGAACCGTGAGACGGGCGAGATCGCCCTGATCATCGGCGGCGCGTTCCTCGGCATGATGAGCGGGCTGCTCGTCCCGGTCCTGTCCCTGCGGATCGTGCTGCTCACCGGCTTCCCGCTGCTCGCTCTCGCGATCGTCTACGTCCCGTACAAGCACCGCACCTTCTACAAATGGTTTGAGATCAACCGCAGCTTCAAGCGTTCCCTGCGCCGCGGCACGTCCTACCGCTCCACCGCGATGGAGGCGGGCGTCAGCGCCGACGGGCGCGAGGTCGAGATCGGGCCGCCCCCCGGCATCGGCCGGATCAACTGGCTGGCCGCACCCTTCGGGCCCGACGAGATCGCCGTACTGCTGCACGCCGACCGGCGTACCGTCACCGCGGCCATCGAGATCGAGGGGCCCGGCGTCGGGCTGCGCGACAGCGAGGACCAGGAAGCGCTCGTCGACCGGTTCGGCACGCTGCTCAAGCACGTCGCCAACGGCGACGGCTTCGTGACCCGTATCCAGATGCTGGCCCGCACCCTGCCCGCCGACCCCGACGCCCACGCGAAGGACGTCGCCCAGCGCGGCGACAAGGGCTCCCCGGGCTGGCTGCAGGAGTCGTACGAGCAGCTCCAGTCCATGGTCTCCACCTCCAGCGAGCAGCACCGCGCCTACCTCGTCGCCTGCATGCACTTCACCCGCGAGCTCGCCGCCGAGGCCAACGCCATGGCCCGCGCCGCCCGCCCGCACGCCGGCCGCAAGCTCGACCGGGACGCCGGCCTCGCCGTCGTCATGGCCCGCGAGCTGACCGACATCTGCGCCCGCCTCGCCGAGGCCGACATCCGGGTCCGCCAGCCGCTCGGCCAGAGCCGGCTCGCCTCCCTGGTCCACTCCATGTACGACCCCGACCACCCCATCGACCACATCCAGGCGATGACGAAGCGCAACGCCTGGCCGGCCGAACTGGACGCGGTCGAGCCGACGTTCCTCCAGGCCAAGACCCGTGAGTCGTCCACCCGCGCACCCTGGTGCCACTCCACGGCCTGGGTGAAGGAGTGGCCGATGACGCCCGTCGGCGTCAACTTCCTCGCACCGCTCCTCGTCCACACCCCCGACGTGATCCGCACGGTCGCCGTCACCATGGACCTCGAACCCACCGAGATCGCCATCGAGCGGATGCTCACCGAGAAGACCAACGACGAGGCCGAGGCCAGCCGCCAGGCCAAGATGAACCGCACCGTCGACCCCCGCGATATCGCCGCCCACGGCCGGCTCGACCAGCGGGGTGAAGATCTCGCGAGCGGCGCGGCCGGGGTGAACCTCGTGGGGTACATCACCGTGTCGTCGCGTTCGCCCGAGTCCCTCGCCCGCGACAAGCGGACGATCCGGGCCTCGGCGGGCAAGTCGTACCTGAAGCTGGAGTGGTGCGACCGCGAGCACCACCGAGCGTTCGTGAACACCCTGCCGTTCGCCACCGGCATCCGCCGCTAGCCGCGATCCCGAGCGCGAGCCCCGAGGGCGAACCGCGAACCGTAAGCCGTAAGCCGTAAGCCGTAGTCGTAAACCGCACACGACCGAGAGAGACGAAAGGGAGGTCGGTCACGCCATGCGAGATCCGCTGTCCGCGTTGTCGGACGCCTTCACCGCCTTCCTCTTCGGAAAGGTGGAGACGACCCGGCTGCCCGTCCGCACCTCGACCGGACAGGCGCAGGCGGTCTACCTGCCCACCGCCGCCCCCGGCCTCGGCGACTCCGGCGTGATCATCGGCCGCGAGGTGTACTCCGGCAAGGGCTACATCTACGACCCCTTCCAGCTGTACGGGCAACAGCTCCCCGCCCCGCACTGGCTGGTGCTCGGCGAGTCCGGCAACGGCAAGTCCGCGCTGGAGAAGACGTACGTGCTGCGCCAGCTCCGCTTCCGCGACCGCCAGGTCGTCGTCCTGGACGCGCAGGGCGAGGACGGCGTCGGCGAATGGAACCTCATCGCCCAGGAACTGGGCCTGACCCCCATCCGCCTCGACCCCACCTCGGCGCTCAACGGCGGCATCCGCCTCAACCCGCTCGACCCCGCGATCACCAGCACCGGGCAGCTCGCCCTGCTGCGCACCATCATCGAAGTCGCCATGGGCCACGGCCTCGACGAGCGCTCCGGCTTCGCGCTCAAGGTCGCCCACGCCTACGTGAACGAGACGACGACCGACCGCCAGCCGGTACTGATGGACATCGTCGACCAGCTGCGCCACCCGGAACCGGAATCCGCCCAGGCGATGAACGTCGACATAGACGACGTACGGGCCTGGGGCCTGGACGTGGCCCTCGTCCTGGACCGGCTCGTCGACGGTGACCTGCGCGGCATGTTCGACGGACCGACGTCCGCGGGCATCGACCTCGACGCCCCACTGATCGTCTTCGACCTCTCGCACATCGACCGCAACTCCATCGCCATGCCGATCCTGATGGCGATCGTCGGCGTCTGGCTGGAGCACACCTGGATCAGGCCCGACCGCAAGAAGCGCATCTTCCTGGTGGAAGAGGCCTGGCACATCATCAACTCCCCGTTCGTCGCGCAGCTCTTCCAGCGCCTGCTGAAGTTCGGCCGCCGGCTCGGGCTGTCGTTCGTCGCCGTCGTCCACCACCTCAGCGACGTCGTCGACGGAGCCGCGGCGCGGGAAGCGGCGGCCATCCTGAAGATGGCCTCGACGCGCACGATCTACGCCCAGAAGGCCGACGAGGCGAGAGCGACCGGGCTGGTGCTCGGGCTGCCCCGATGGGCGGTCGAGATCATCCCCACCCTCACCCCCGGCATCGCGGTCTGGGACGTCAACGGCAACGTACAGGTCGTCAAACACCTGATCACCGAGGCCGAACGCCCCCTCGTCTTCACCGACCGCGCCATGACCGAGTCCTCCTCGACCGACCTCCTCCCGGAGGACGTACGGGCCGCCGAACTGGAGGCGGAGCAACGCGCGGCACGGATCGAGAACCAGCAACGGCTGAACGAGTCGTCCGAGTCAACGGTGGCATGACATGGCGGGTGCGGGGCGCGGAGACGTACGCGGCGGCGGCAACGGGAACAGCGGAGGCATCCCCGACGGGCTGCTGATCGGCCTGCTGCTCTTCCTGCTCGGGCTCACGCTGCTCGCCTGGACGGCCACCGGCCTGGCCGGCCTCCTCGCCCACGGCGGCTGGCCCGACGGCGTCACCCTCGCCGAGACTCCCCTGGCCATGCGCCGGCTGGTGGAAGCCCCGCACGACCTGCCCGCCGCCTGGCCGGTCACCCCGGCCGGGGAGCTCTCCGGCTACGGCCTGTTCTGGGGCCTGTTCATCGGCGAACTGATGGTGTTCGTGGTGCTGACCGTGTTCGTGATGGGCGTGGTGGCCCGCTGGCGGGGCGTACGGGCACGCCGGCGCGCCGAGCTGCTGGAGCCGAGGAGCGAGCCCTCGCAGGAGTACGCGCACGAGGACCGAGCAGCGTCCCCCCACCCGGCACCCGCACCCGAGCCCACCCCCGTCGCCGCCCCCACTCCCCTGACCGCCACCGCCACCGCCACCGCCACCGCCACCGGGCAGTCGGCCCAGCCAGACGCCCCCACCACCCAGCCCCTGGCCCCCGTGGCTCCCCTCCCGCCCGTCGTGCCCTCCCCCCGGACGCCCCTCGTCGTCTACGGCTCCGCCGCCACCCGCCGGCCCACCGCCGTCCAGGCCATCCGCGAGGCGGACGGACCCGTGGTCGTCGTCACCTCCGACCCCAGCGTCTGGGCCGAGACGAAGGACGCCCGCGCCAAGCTCGGCCCGGTCCTCGTCTATGACCCCGGCCACCTCTGCGACACCCCCGCCCGGCTCCACTGGGCCCCCACCACCGGCTGCGAACAGCCCGACCGCGCGGCCGCCCGATCTGCCGCGCTCCTCGCCCCGGTACGCCCGCAGTCCCGCATCGACGCGGCGACGGCCGACACCGCGGAAACCCTCCTCCAGTGCTGGCTGCACGCCGCCGCGATCGACGGCCGCCCCTTCCGCCAGGTCCACCGCTGGGCCCTCGGCGGCAGCGCCCACGAACCGGTACGCCTGCTCCGTACGCACCCCAAGGCGGCCTCCGGACTCGCCGGACTGCTGGAATCCGCGCTCACCGCCCACCCCGAACGCCGGGAGATGGCACAGGAACTGACGGTACGGGCCTTCGGCGCCCTCTCCTCGGTCCACATCCGGGACGCCTGCACACCGAATCGCGCCGACTCGCTGGCACTGGCATCTTTCGCGGACGAGGGGGGCAGCCTCTACGTGGTCGGCGAACCCATCGAGAACCCGCGCTCGGGCCCCGGGGCGATGCCCCTGCTCACCGCGCTCGTCTCAGACGTGGTCGAGCACGGCCGCCGCATGGCCGCACGGTCATCCGGCGGTCGGCTCGACCCACCAATGACCCTCGTCCTCGACGACATCGCGGCCGTCGCACCCCTGCCCCGGCTGCCGGAACTCCTCGCCACCGGCGAGGACCAGGGCCTGCCGACCCTCGCCCTGCTCCGCTCCCGCGAACAGGCCCGCGCCCGCTGGACCGAGCAGCTCCAGACCCCGACCACCCTCTGAACCAGGGCCGGGAAACGACCTGCACCGGCCGACGCCGCACCGCGTCGGCGATGGCCGCGGCGACGAACCGTTCGACGGCTGCACCGGAAGGCGGCCCGGGAGGCTCGCGGTCCGTGAACAGGAGGTGCCCGCCGCCGACCAGGGACAGGGTGAGCGAGTCAACGTCGGCGTCGCCCGCGATGCGGCCCCGTTCACGCTCGGCAGCCAGATGGGCGGAGATCGCGGTCGTGGCCTCCGCGAGGATCGCGACGCCGCCTCCGGGCCTGACTTGCCGCAACCGGGTACGCAGCTCGTCCCTGAAGGTGATGAGCGGAATGATCGCCAACGGACCTTGTCCGAACAGGGTGCTCATCGCGGCGGTGAGGTTGCCGGTCACCGTTCCGGTGCCCGCGGACTCGCGCAGCGCACTCGTCTGCGTCTCCAGCCGGGATGAACTACACCACCCTGGCCACCACCGCCGTACGCGCCGGCACCCCCTGAACCAGGCGCTCTACGGACGCGCCACCGCGTACTCCACCTCCCGGGCCGTCGGATCACCCGGCATCGGCACGGTCTCCCCGGTCGGCACGAACCCGATCCGGCGGTACAGAGCCGCCGCCCGCGGATTGTCCTCGTGCACATACAGCCGTACCCGCTCGATCAACGGCTCACCCAACGACCACGCCCATTCCGTCCCGGCCCGGAACAACTCCTCGGCCAGCCCCCTGCCCCGCGCTTCCGGCCGTACGAACACCCCCACCACATGCGCCTGGTGGACCGCGGCCGCCTCACCGAACCGCACCTCGTCCTCCGGCCGCTCGATCAGCACGGTCACCGTGCCCGCCCAGCTGCCGTCGGGCGCCTCCGCGACGAACTGCCGCACCCCGCCGGCCCCCGTCTCCGAGGCACCGGCTGCCCGCTCCCGCCAGAAGTCGTCCGACCGTTCCAGGCCCTGCTCGTACGTCTCCAGAAAAGCCACCGGTGCCACCGGATCCCGCAGGGCGGCCAGTCGGAGTTCCCTGACCAGCTGCCATTCCCCGGCACGCACCGGGCGTATCACGTAGTCCATACGCCGATCCTGACCGGCCACCCACGACCGTGCAAACGGATTCGGCCAAAGCCGAAGCGTCGTACCCCGGTACTACGCCCGCCACCACATCCCGCCCCCGGTCCGACGCCCCGCACCAGCCCCCTCCGTAGCGTCGACCCCATGATCAGGGCATACGAACTCACCAAGAAGTACGGCGACACCACCGTCGTCCAGGACCTCGACTTCACGGTCCGCCCCGGCACCGTCACCGGCTTCCTCGGCCCGAACGGCGCCGGAAAGTCCACGACCATGCGCATGCTCCTCGGCCTCGACGCCCCCACCCGCGGCCGCTCCACGATCGGCGGACGTGCGTACGCCACCCACAGCGCACCCCTCACCGAAGTCGGCGCCCTGCTGGAAGCCCGTTCCGTCCACCCGGGCCGCACCGCCTTCCACCATCTGATGGCGCTCGCCCACACCCACGGCATCCCGCGCAGCCGCGTCGACCACGTCCTCGACCTGGCCGGCCTGACCGCCGTCGCCGGGAAGCGGGTCAAGGGCTTCTCGCTCGGCATGGGCCAACGACTCGGCATCGCCGCGGCGATGCTCGGCGACCCCGCCACCCTGATCCTGGACGAGCCGGTCAACGGCCTCGACCCGGACGGCGTGCTCTGGATCCGTAACCTGCTCAGATCCCTCGCCACCCAGGGCCGCACCGTCCTCGTCTCCTCGCACCTGATGAGCGAAATGGCGCTCACCGCCGACCACCTCGTCATCATCGGACGCGGCCGTCTCCTCGTCGACACCACGGTCGCCGACTTCGTCGCCACCGCGGGCGGCAGGGCGGTCAAGGTCGTCACCCCGCAGGCCCCCGCCCTGTCCGACCTCCTGCGCGGCCCCGGCATCGAGATCACCCGCGCGGACGGCCCGGACCAACTGGAGATCCGCGGCACGGACTCCGCCCACATCGGACGCGTCGCCGCCGCCCACGCCATCCCGCTGCACGAACTCACCCCGCTCGCCGCGTCCCTGGAGCAGGCTTTCATGGACCTCACGCAGGAATCGGTCGAGTACCGGACCCCCGCCCCCGAACCGACCGGAGCCCCGGCATGACCACCGCGACGTCCACCACCCCGCACCCCTACCGCATCACCCCGACCCGGGTACTGCGCTCCGAATGGCACAAGCTCCACACCCTGCGCTCCAGCTGGATCACCCTCGGCTCCGCCGCCACCCTCATCCTCGCCGTGGGCATCGTCATGGGCACCACCTACACATCGGACGGCGGCGACTCGGACGTCGACACCGTCATCCTCGTCCTCTACGGCACCACGCTCGCCACGCTCTGCACAGTGGTGCTGGGCATCCTCGTCACCGCAGGCGAGTACTCCTCCGGCATGATCCGGGCCTCGCTCATCGCCGTCCCCCGCCGGCTCCCCGTCCTGTGGGCGAAGGCAGCCGTCTTCACCACCACCGTCCTCGGCGTCATGCTCGCGACTTCCCTGCTCACGTTCGTCGTCGCGCAACTCTTCCTCCACGACACGGACCAGGCCGCCTCCCTGACCGACCCCGGCGTCCTCCGCGCCGTGGCGGGCAACGCGGTCGGGGCCACCCTCCTCAGCCTCATCGCCCTCGGACTCGGCGCCCTGCTCCGCTCCGTCCCGGGCGCGATCGGCGCCTTCATCGGAGGCGTCATGGTCCTGCCGGAGGTACTCGGCATGCTCCCGTACGACGCCGTGGAAACGGTCATCCGCTGCTTCCCCACCCAGGCGGCCGGAGTCCTGGGTTCCGCGACACAGCTCCCCGACGCCGCATCCCCCGGCGGGGCCCTCCTCGCCCTCGTCCTGTGGTCAGCGGCCACACTCACCGCGGCAGCCGCGTTGCTGCGACACCGCGACGCATGACGCGGTCAGAGCCGGACGCGAGGATGGACAAGTGACGGACAACGACACACACCGGCCGGCGGGCACCTCCCCGCTCA
The DNA here is from genome assembly GCF_042871565.1 of Streptomyces sp. NPDC005775. Lineage (NCBI taxonomy): Bacteria > Bacillati > Actinomycetota > Actinomycetes > Kitasatosporales > Streptomycetaceae > Streptomyces > Streptomyces sp. NPDC005775. The sequence continues at coordinate 115,344 of NZ_JBIAIU010000020.1, forward strand.
CCGGCCACATCCAGCGACTGCTCCAGCGCGTCCGCTCGTTCGACCGCCGCCGCCCCCTCGTATGGAACGGGCTGCTCACCACGTTCTGGGTCCTGTTCGCCGTCCTCGACGTCTCGTCGGGCGGCTGGCGCACGGTCGCCGTCGACCCGAACGTGTCGGAGTCGCTGGTCCTGACGATGAGCGTGGCGTTCTCCGCCCCCCTGCTGTGGCGCCGCAGCCACCCGATGGCCGTGCTGGTGTTCATGGCGCCGTTCTCCCTGGCCAACGGCTGGACGGGGGCGGCGATCCAGGCCGCGCTCCTCCAGGAGATCGTCGTCTTCAACATCGCGCTCAGGAGGCCGGTGCGCACCCTGGTCTGCTCCGGCGCCCTCGTACTCGCCCCCCTCGCGGCCGGCTCGGGCCGCTCCCCCGGCGACTGGGACCGGCTCTTCGTCCCTCACCTGTACGCGTTCGTCCTCGCGGCCCTGGTCGGCATCGTGGTGCGTACGCGCAAGGAGTACACAGAGGCCCTCGTCGACCGCGCCAACCGTCTGGAACTCGAACGCGACCAGCAGGCACAGCTGGCAGCGGCCGCCGAACGGACCCGGATCGCCCGCGAGATGCACGACATCATCGGCCACAACCTCTCCGTGATCACGGGCCTCGCGGACGGCGGCGCCTACGCCGCGACCAAGAACCCGGAACGGGCCGCCCAGGCCCTGGACGCCATCGGCGCCACCAGCCGCCAGGCCCTCGCCGAACTCCGCCGTCTGCTGGGCGTCCTGCGCGACCCCCCGGGCAGGGCGGACCGCACTCCGCAGCCCACACTCGACGACATCGACGCCCTGCTGGAGGGCGTACGCAGCGCAGGTCTCCCCGTACGCCTGCACCGCCGCGGCACCCCGCCGACCGTCCCGCCCAGCCCCGGACGGCAACTGACGGTGTACCGGGTGATGCAGGAGGGACTGACAAACACGCTGAAGCACGCCGGCACCGAGGAACCGCTGGCCGCAGAGATCACGTTGACGTACCGTCCGACGGAGCTGGAGGTCGTGATCACGGACAACGGCACCCCGCACCCCACCGCCGGCCCACCCGACGGCACCGGCCAAGGCATCACGGGCATGCGCGAACGTGCCTCCCTGTACGACGGCACCCTCGAAGCGGGCCGACCGACCACCGCGGGCTGGCAGGTACGGCTCCGACTCCCTCTGGAGGACTCCCCCTCGTGACGACCGTGCTCATCGCGGACGACCAGCCGATGCAACGCTTCGGATTCCGCATGCTGTTGGAGAGCCAGGACGACATGACCGTCGTCGGTGAGGCCGCCAACGGCCATGAAGCCGTGCAGCTCGTCGCCCAGCACCAGCCGGACGTCGCCCTGATGGACATCCGCATGCCGCTGCTCGACGGAATCGAAGCGACCCGCCGCATCATCAGGGCCGGCTCCCGCACCCGCGTCCTCATCGTCACCACGTTCGACCTGGACCGCTATGCGTACGACGGCCTGCGCGCCGGCGCCAGCGGCTTCCTGATCAAGGACGCGCTGCCGGAGGACCTCCTCTCCGGCATCCGCGCGGTGGCCAGCGGCGACGCGGTCGTCGCCCCGAGCCTGACCCGCCGTCTCCTGGACGCGTACGTACAGCACTTGCCGGCGATTCCCGGCGGCCCCGCCACCCCCGACGCACGGATCGCGAAACTGACGGACCGAGAGCGCGAGATCCTCACGTCCATCGGCCGGGGCTGGACCAATTCGGAGATCGCCGAGCGCTTCCACGTAGCCGAATCGACGGTGAAGACGCATGTCTCGCGCATCCTCGCGAAGACGGAGGCCAGAGATCGCGTTCAGGCGGTCATCCTCGCGTACGACACTCATCTGGTCACCACAGGCTGAAGCCCCGGTAAACGCAGAAAAGCCCCGTGCCACAAGGGCACGGGGCTTTCCAACAATAATTGTTCGGCGGCGTCCTACTCTCCCACAGGGTCCCCCCTGCAGTAC